>NZ_JBSGHN010000011.1:0-277227 GCF_053604425.1 Microbispora sp. NPDC004025
CTCCGCCGCCATGTCCGCGATCACCACACGAACCACACCCAGCGGAATCCGCAGCAACGCCGACACCTCCGCCACCGACCGCACCTGACGGCACAACGTGCTGATCGCCTGGCGTTCCGGGGTGAGCGTGGAAAGGTCCTGATGCATCACCGTGGCGGAGGACACGAGTGCCTCCATGGCGAGCTGGAGCCGCGGTGCCGTACGTCCGCCGGTCACGGCGTACGGCCGTACCAGCGAGCTCTGCTCCGGCGGCGCCGGTGCCGGCGTCGGGACGGAGTTCGTGCCGCCGTACTGCCGGTGGGCGTCGCCCACCGGCGGATAGGCCTCGTTGTTCCAGCCGCCGCCTGCCACAGCGTCCTCCTGACCTTCTCGCTCTCGCTCCGGAACCCGGCGGCCGCCCCGGCCGCTCCGCTCTCAGGGCGTCTTCCCCGATCTGTCCTCCACCACGTGCCTCACTTCGCGGAGTCGCATCACCGCGGGTGGGACGCCTGGAGTTCGGCGCGGACCGCGGGAGTCAGCACCTGACCCGCCCGTTCCACCAGCAACGTCATCTGATAGGCCACCAGACCCAGATCCGAATCCGCAGCCGCCAGCACCGCCAGACAGGACCCGTCACTGATCGACATGATCAGCAACAACCCCCGCTGCATCTCCACCACCGTCTGCGTCACCGGGCCACCCTCGAACACCCGCGAGGCACCCTGCGTCAGACTGATCAACCCCGCAGCCACCGCCGCCAGCTGATCCGCCCGGTCCTTCGGAAACCCGTCCGAGAACGCCAGAGGCAACCCGTCCGCCGACACCACCACGGTGTGCGCCACACCCGGCACGTTGTTCACGAAGTCCGTGATCAACCAGTTGATGCCGCGTGCGGCCTGGCTCATTTCCCTCATCAGTCCTCCTTCTCAGTGTCCTGGGCATCGGGCGTGCCCAGGGCCGCCGCCCCGGGATATCCCTGGTTCTCCTCGGCCTCCCCGCGGGCGACGGCCCGGCCCTGCCGTACGCCCTGCTGGAAGCTGGAGAGCCTGCTGCGCACCCGCTCGGGCGAGAGCACGGGCGGGGGCGACGGCGGGGAGGCCGCCGCCGCCGCGGCGGGCTCCGCGGAGGAGGTGGCGGGAGCAGTGGCCGAGCCGGGGACCAGGTTCGCCTTGGGCACCCGCTTGGGCAGGCCCGACGAGGTCACCCCGCCCAGGGCCGGCTCGCTGGCCGCCTTGGCCGCCTGCCAGCCGGCGTCCGCCGGGGAGGACCAAGCCCTGGTATCCGTTCCGGGCTCATCCTCGGCGTCGTTCTTGTCCGCCGGGACGTCGGCCTTCTTGAACCAGTCCGACTCGACCGCGGCGAAGATCGGGAGGAACTCCTCCTCCGACTCCAGCGGCGAAGTCCGCACCACCGGCAGCGGGCCGGTGTTGTCGTCGCCCTCGAAGGCGCCGCGGCCGGTCCGCCCGGCCCAGTCGGAGCCGGTCTCCTGCGGAGTGCCAGGCCAGGAGGCGCCCCCCGGCGGGGGCAGATGGCCCGGCCATGGCGTGTCCACCGGGGCCTCCCCGACGTGACCCCGGTTGAAGGGGTTGGTGTCGAAGGGGCCGGCGTCGAACGGTCCCGAGTCGAAGTTCGTGGTCTCGAACGGGTCTCGCTCGGAGGGCGTCTTCTCGAACGGCGTCTTGTCGAAGGCCGCCCGGTCGAACGGTCCGGACTCGAAGGGGCTGCGGCCGAACGGCTCGGGCTGCCCGCCCTGACCGAAGCCGCCGGTGTCGAAGGGGTTGCGGGCGAACGGATCGGTCTCGCCCGGCCGCCCCGAGCCGCCCGCCTCGAACGGGTTGCGCGCGAACGGGTCACTGTCGGCGCTCCGGTTCGGCGGCGGTTCGAAGGGGTTGCGGGCGAACGGGTCGGGATCGAAGCCGACCGTCTCCCGCGGGAAGGACTCGAAAGGTCCGCGCTCGAAGGGGTCGGCGCCGGGGGTGCCGACGCCGGGCGCGTCCGCGCCGAACACGGGAGTGCGCGACGGGTTCTCGAACGGCGTCGGGCTGGCGAGGGCCGGCGCGCCGCCGAACACGGAGGCGCCGAACTGCGGCCCGGTCCCGACGGCCGGCATCGGGCTGGTCAGCTCGGGCTGCGGCATGCCCGGCACGCCGGGGAACGCCGGACCGGCGTGGGCCAGCAGCGCCTCGGGCAACAGCACCATGGCCGTCAGGCCACCGGTGTCCTGCTGGCGCAGCTGCACCCGGATGCCGTGGCGCAGCGCCAGGCGGCCGACCACGAACAGGCCCATGCGGCGGGACACCGACACGTCCACGACCGGCGGGTTGGCGAGCCGGTAGTTGGTCTGGGCCAGTTCCGCGGGGGTCATGCCGATGCCCTGGTCGCTGACGGAGATGATCAGGCCGCCGCCGTCGATGCGGTTGCTCGACACCGTGACCTTGGTGTCGCGCGGCGAGAAGGAGATGGCGTTCTCCACCAGCTCGGCCACGAGGTGGACGACGTCGTTGACCGACTGGCCGACGACCGACGCTCCGGACTGCACCTGGATGTCGACGCGCTCGTAGTTCTCGACCTCCGACAGCGAGGCGCGCACGACGTCGACGATGGGCACCGGCTGACCCCAGCGGCGCGCGGCCTCCTGCCCGGCGAGGACCAGGAGGTTCTCACTGTTGCGGCGCATGCGGGTCGCCAGGTGGTCGAGCTTGAACAGGTTCCCGAGCCGCTGCTCGTCCTGCTCGCCCTGCTCCAGGCCGTCGATCAGGGACAGCTGGCGTTCCACCAGCGTCTGTGTGCGCCGCGACAGGTTCACGAACATCGCGTTGACGTTGCTGCGCAGCCGGGCCTCGTCGCCCGCCAGCCGGATGGCCTCGCGGTGGACCTCGTCGAAGGCCCGCGCGACTTCGCCGATCTCGTCGCGGCCGACCACCTGGATCGGGGCGATGGGCGGGACCTCGGCGGCGTCGCCGGCCTCCCGCAGTTTCTGGACCGTGTCGGGCAGGCGGCTGCCGGCGATCTCCAGCGCCTCGCTGCGCAGCCGCCGCAGCGGGCGTACGAGGGAGCGGGCGACGCCCGTGGTGACGAGCAGCACGGCGATCAGCAGGAGGGCGACGGCGACGGCGACGATGATGGCGCGCTGCTGCTCGTCGTCCTTGAGCGACTGGCTCCGCGCCACGATCGCGGAGGTCAGCTTGGCCTCGACGGTGCGCATCCGGTTGATGGGCTGCGACATCGCGTCGTACCAGAGGCGGGTGTCGTCGCGGACCGACAGGTCGAGGCCCTTGAGCGAGAAGCCCGCGTTCGCGCGGTCGAGAATCAGCGTGCGGATGAACTCCGCCTGGTCGACCTTGCCGCCGGTGACCGTGTTGTCGTAGTCGGTCCGCTCCTCGGGGGTGGCGCTCTTGCGGAAGGCGCGCAGCTCGCTCTCCTGGGCGGACACGGCGCCGAGGAAGTTCTGCAGCTGGGCCTGCTCGAAGCGGTCGACGGGGAGCACCGTGGTCAGCAGGCCGCGCTGCGCGGAGGCGCTCTCCTTCGCGCGGGCGAGCGCGGCCAGCGTGCCGGCCGAGGCGGCGAGCCTGTCGTCCTGCGTGCTCTTGGCCAGGTCGTCCTGCAAAGCCAGCAGGGTGTCGATGACGAGCGTGTACTGGTCCAGGACCGCTCTGGGGAGCAGGTTCCCTTCCAGGGCCTGACTCCGCAGGGACTCCACGCCGTCGAGCCTGCCGAGGATGTGCTCGATCTCGGTGGAGCCGCGGCTGCCCACCTTCGACCTGACCTCGTTCGCCAGGTCGCGCACCGCGGTGGCCGCCTTGTTCGTGATGATGATCTGCGCCTTGACGGCGGCGGTCGCCTTCGCCGGGCGGCCGATCGTCGCGTTCCAGGCGGCCCGGTCGCGTTCCGACTGCAGTTCGTGGGTGAGGCCCGCGACCTTGTCCACCAACCGCGCCAGGTCACTGGTCTGCTGGTATTCGGACGCCGTGTTCACCGAGGTGATGACCCGAAGGCCGCCGAGCAGCAGCGCCGCCAGGGTGGGAATGAGGATCAGGGCCACAAGCCTGGAGCGCACGCGCCAGTTGCGCAGCAGGAAACGGCTTCCCTCGTCGGGCTCCTGCTCAGCCGGAACCCCGGTCCCGGGGCTCTCGTCGGTCCGGGGGTCTTGTGTCGTCACAGGCTTTGCAACCTCTCGCCGTATGTGCGCACAGGGGGGAGTGTCTCAGCACGGGTGGGGCTGGCGTGACGTGCGAGACGTCCTGCAGGCGAGGGTAATTGCAGCACACCGACACCAGGGAGGCCAACCGAACACCCGTGCACAAATAGCCTAGACAGGCATGGAGATGATGTTATTTGGTTAAATATCGGGTCGGCATCAATACCGAATTCTGCCCTGCCGGCTAGGGAAGTGTCTGGCGAACGCCGCCCGCGGCTCCCGCCGCATGGTCGCACCGTACGCCGCGAGGGCGGCACCCTCCGGGGTGCCGCCCTCGCCGGACCCCTCTCCGGGGCGAGGTCTGTCGGGGACATGTATTCGTACGGGCGGCTCAGTAGGGCCTGCCGTACGCGGCCCGGACGGTCAGCACGTACTCGACCAGGCTGATGAGCGTGGATTTGACGGCATCCCGCGAACGGGCGTCCGTACGGACGACCGGGACGTGCGGAGGCAGGGACAGCGCCTCGCGGACCTCCTCCTCCGAGTGGAGGAACTGCCCTTCCCAGCCGTTCATCGCGACCAGGAATGGCAGCTGCGCCTCCTCGAAGTAATCGATCGCCGGGAAGCAGTCGGCGAGCCTGCGGCTGTCGACGAGCACGACCGCCCCGATGGCGCCGCGGACGAGGTCGTCCCACATGAACCAGAAGCGGTGCTGACCCGGCGTGCCGAACAGGTAGAGGATGAGGTCCTGGTCGAGCGAGAGCCGGCCGAAGTCCATGGCGACCGTCGTGGTCGTCTTGTTCGGCGTGAGCCCCAGGTCGTCGATGCCCGCGCTGGCGTCGGTCATCACGGCCTCGGTCGTCAGCGGCAGGATCTCGGAGACGGCACCGACGAAGGTCGTCTTCCCGACGCCGAACCCACCCGCCACGACGATCTTCGTCGAGGTAAGACCACGGCTAGAGCCTGCGTAGTCCACTGAGCACCCTTTCGAGCAGGTTGAGGTCTGGCTGTCCCTGGTTCAGCTGCGGCATGTGCAGGCGGACCAGACCCTCGTCGGCCATGTCGGCGATGAGCACACGTGCCACGCCGAGCGGGACCCGGAGCAGCGCCGAGATCTCCGCGACCGATCGTACGGAACGACATAGCATCATGATCGACTCCTGCTCAGGGCTGAGCAGGGAATAGTCATTGCTCTTCAAGGTCACCGATGATACGAGGGTTTCCATCGCCATGTGGTAACGCGGCTCGGATCGGCCACCGGTGACGGCGTACGGACGGAACAGAGGCTCGTCCTCTGTTCCGTCACGATCACGCATGGCCCGCTCCCACGATCATCGCCGTGACGTCTGCAGCTCGGCGCGCAGCGCCGGAGTGAGCACCTGCCCCGCCCGCTCGACGAGCAGGGTCATCTGGTAGGCCACCAGGCCCATGTCGCAGTCCGGCGCGGCGAGGACGGCCAGGCAGGAGCCGTCGCTGATCGCCATCACGAGCAGCAGTCCCCGCTGCATCTCGACGACGGTCTGCGTCACCGAGCCCCCCTCGAACACCCGCGAGGCGCCGACGGTGAGGCTGAGCAGGCCGGCGGCGACCGCCGCGAGCTGGTCGGCGCGGTCAGGCGGAAAGCCGTCCGATTGGGCCAGCCGCAGGCCGTCCGACGACACCACCACCGCGTGCGCCACGCCGGGCGTGGTGCCGACGAACTCGGTGATCAGCCAGTCGAACCTGCGTGCTTCCACGCTCAGCTCAGTCACGAGCCCTCCTCCTCTTTACCCGACCCTTCGGCGAAACCTCCGGCCGCCTGGGCCCGGCCTCGCCTAACACCCTGCTGGAAGCTGGACAGGCGGTTGCGCACCGCCTCGGCCGAGACCGGGGGACGCGGGGCGGCGGCGGCAGAGCCCTGCGCGCCCACCGAACCGGGCACCAGATTGGCCTTCGGCGTGCGCTTCGGCAAGCCCGCCGCGGTCACGCCGCCCAGCTGGGGATCCCGGGCGCTCGCCGCGGCCTGGAAGCCGCTGTCGGCCCGCGACCGCCACCCGCCGGGGCTTGCGTCCTGCGGGTCGGCGGCACCGGGCGCCGGGGCGGAACCCGGCACCCTGGCGATCTCCCCGGTGCTCTCCCCGGCCTTCTCCTCGTCCTCCTCGGTGCCGGACCGCGCCGCCGGCGCGTCCTGCGGGCCGGTGTCCGAAGGACGCCGGAACCACGCGGACTCGACCGAGGCGAAGATCGGCAGGAACTCGTCGCCCCGCTCCAGCGGCGAATCCTCCACCGAGGGCAGCGGCCCGGTCGACGACGCCTCGTTCCCGGCCGCGTAGGCCCCGGGGCCGCCGGGAGATCCCGGCGCGCCCGCCGCCCCGGCCGTTCCGGTGCCGGACGGCGAGAACGCCGTGGGCCCGGTGCTCGACGGCGAGAACGCCGTAGGCCCGGTACTCGACGGCGAGAACGCCGTAGGCCCGGTGCTCGACGGCGAGAACGCCGTCGGTCCCGTGCTCGACGGGGACTCCGCCGTGACTCCCGTGCCGGACGGGGAGAACGCCGTCGGTCCCGTGCTCGACGGGGACTCCGCCGTGGCTCCCGTGCCGGACGGGGAGAACGCCGTGGGTCCGGTGGGCGCGCCCCGCCGCGGGAGGCCGGCCGGTCCTGTGGGCAGCGACGGCCACGAATGCTCCGCGCGGTCCTCGCCGCTCCCGCTCGCGGCCCCGCTCAGCGGCGACGCCGAGGGCCCGGCGGACACCGGAGGCCACGACGAGTCGGACCGCTCCCCGAACGCGGGGCTCAGGGGATCGCCGTCCGCCGCCCTCCCGGGCGCGCCCGGCGCCGGATGCGGCCCCGAGTGCTCGGTGAAGGTCCCTCCCGCGAACGCACTCTCCGCGGGCCCGGCAGGCGCCTCGGCCGTCGGCGCGCCGAACGCGGTGAACCCGCCCGAGCCGTTGCCGCCGGTCCCGGCACCGCTGAACCCGTCTTCACCGAACCCGGTTCCGCCGGGCCCGGTTCCGCTGGGCATCGGGGGCCTGCGGGATCCGACGCCGCCACCCGCCGCACCGTTGCCTGAGCTCCAGGGTTCGAACGATCCACCCCCGGGCGCGGAGCCGAGCGGGTCCGGCTCGGCGGCGAACGCCTGCCGGGCCGGCAGCCCGGCCGCCGTCTGCCCGGCCGGAACGGAGGGACGCGGCATGACGGGCTGGTCGGCCGGAACGGAGGGACGCGGCATGACGGGCTGGTCGGCGTTGCTGATGAGCTGGGTGGGGAACAGCACCATGGCGATGACGCCCGCGCCTTCGCCCCGGCGCAGCTGCACCCGGATCCCGTGGCGCAACGCGAGGCGGCCGACCACGAACAGGCCCATCCGGCGGGACACCGACACGTCGATCGTGGGCGGCTCGGCGAGACGGCGGTTGATCTCCGCGAGCTCCTCCGGCGACATGCCGATGCCGGCGTCGGTGACGCCGAGCATCACGGCGCCGCCCTCGACGGGGCTGCTGGAGACGACGACCTTGGTGTTGCGCGGCGAGAAGGCGATGGCGTTCTCCACCAGCTCGGCCAGCAGGTGGACGACGTCGTTGGCGGCGTGCCCGGCGATCGCGATCGTACGAGGGATCCGGACGACGACCCGCTCGTAGTCCTCGACCTCCGACAGCGACGCGCGGACCACGTCGACCAGCCGGGCGGGCTGGCTGCGCTTGCGCGGCGGCTCGTGACCGGCGAGGACCAGGAGGTTCTCACTGTTGCGGCGCATGCGGGTGGCCAGGTGGTCCAGCTTGAACAGGTCGGCCAGGCGCCGGCCGTCCTCCTCGCCCCGCTCCAGGCCGTCGATCAGCGAGATCTGCCGCTCCACCAGCGTCTGCGTACGACGCGACAGGTTCACGAACATCGCGTTGACGTTGGCGCGCAGGCGGGACTCCTCGGCGGCCAGGCGCACGGCCTGCGTGTGGACCTCGTCGAAGGCCTGCGCAACCTCGCCGATCTCGTCGCTGCTGTCGACCGCGATCGGCTGCACATGGGACTCGCGCCCGGGGTCCTCGGACTCGCGCATCCGCCGTACGATCTCCGGCAGTCTCCGCCCGGCGATGTCGAGCGCCTCCGCGCGCAGGCGGCGCAGCGGCGAGACCATCGACCGCGCGATGAGCACGGTCGTGGCGAGCACGAGCACGAGCAGTGCGAGGATCAGGCCGCCGGCGATGAGGGCGTTGCGCTGCTCGGCCGACTGCAGGTCGCGGGCGCGGTCCTGCACCAGTCCCGACACGCGTCCCTCGACGGCCGCCATCTGCTCGATGGCCTTCGTGCTGTCCTGGAACCACTGCTGGGCCGTCCTGTCCCTGCCCCGGTAACGGCTGAGGGACTGGTTCTGCAGGCCGAGCGTGAGCGCCCACGACTTGGTCAGCTCGCTGTTGACCACGTTCTGGTCGGCGAAGAGGGTGACCAGACGGCTCGCCTCGGCCGGCGGGGCCTCCGTGTAGAACGTCGCCAGGTAGCTCTGCTGACGTGACTGCGAGGCCAGGAAGTCCTGCAGCTCGAACGTGGTGAAGGTCTGGTTGCGCTCCATCAGCTCACGCGTGAGGATGGCCCGCTGCAGGGCCGCCTCCTCCTTGGCGTGGGCGAGAGCGTTGAGAGCGCGGATGTTGCCGACGATCGAGGCATTGTCGTCGTTGTTGCCCAGCTCGTCCTGCAGACGCAGGATGTTGGCGATCAGGGCGCTGTAGTCCTCGGGCGCGCCGTTGTCGCGGATCCCCGCGAGGCTCGCGATGCGGCTGGAAAGCTGCTGCGCCTGCTCCACCGCACGGGTGCCGTAGTCCGCGTTGAGGTTCTTGAGGTCTGCCCTGACCTGCTGGATCAGCGGGTCGACCGCCGCGCGCTGCTGGGCGCGGGTCACCTCGGTCTCCCCGTCGATGTTGAACTTGCGCCTGCTGGTGCCACCCCAGACGAACAGGTCACGTTCGAGGGCGAGCTGCTCGGCGAGGTCCCGCAGGTGCACCGAGTACTCTGCCGCCGACCTGGTCCGCTGGTAGGCCGTCAGGCTGTCGATCGAGCCGACGACGCGGACGCCGGCGAGCAGCACGGCGACGAGCGTCGGGGCGACGATCAGCGCGGTCAGGCGTGTGGGCACTCGCCAGTTGCGCGGCGAGATACGACTCCGCCGCCTGCGGTTATCGGTATTCGACTGCTCCATGCTCACCGGCCCCGCCATCGTTCGGCATGCCTTCACGCGTCTGGACAGCATGAAGTGACACAGCTATATAAGCGGGGACAATTCGACCACAAGGTCACGATGGCGAGCGGCCCTACCCCTACCGCAGCACCCCAATTGTTACCAAGAGGTGAGGATCGTGACTCGGCTCACCTGAGGGCGGCAAGCACGTGCTCCCGCACCTGCATACGCTGCTGCTCATCGAGGATGGGACGACCCGTTCGATCCGCCACATAGAAGACATCCACCGCTTCTGCGCCCAGAGTCTCCACACGCGCCGCGCGTACGTCAAGCCCGCACTCGCCGAACGCGCGGCCGATCCGCCACAGCAGGCCGGGCCGGTCGTGCGCCCGCACCTCCACCACGCTCGCGGTGTTGGACGCGTCGTCGAGGAGGGTGACGCGGGGCGGCGCGACCGGCACCCGGGAGGGTCGCATCGACCTCGCCCGCCGGGCCAGGCGCTGCTCGATGTCGAGCCGTCCGGCCAGGACGAGGCGCAGGTCGGCCTCCAGCGTCGCGGGGTCCGGCGGCGTGCCGTATTCGGGCGCCACGACGAACTCGATGACCGCCGTCGACCCGGCGGACGCGGCGGAGGCGGAGCGGACCGCCATACGGTGCGCCGCGAGCACCCCGGCCGCCCGCCACAGCAGGCCCGGACGGTCGGGCGCGACCACGGTGACCGCGCTCCCGTTGACGCGCACCGCGCCGCCGCCGTGCCGGGCGAGCGCGGCCTGCTCGGGGGAAAGGGCCGGCGCGGGCGCGGGCGGCGTGCCGGACAGCACCGACCGCACCCGCCGGACCAGGTCGGAGACCAGGGACGCCTTCCAGGAGTTCCACGCGGCCGGCCCGGTGGCGGTGCCGTCGGCCACCGCCAGCGCGGACAGCAGTTCGAGCACCTGCCTCGACCCGACGGCCTCCGCGACCCGGGAGATCGTCACCGGGTCGTCCAGGTCCCGCCGGGTGGCGGTCTCCGGCAGCAGCAGATGGTGCCGCACCACGGTCGCGAGGACGTCCACGTCCGCCGCGGGCAGGCCCATCCTGGTGCCGATGTCCCTGGCGACGATCTCGCCCGTGGTGGAGTGGTCGCCCGGCCAGCCCTTGCCGATGTCGTGCAGGAGCGCCGAAATGAGCAGCAGGTCGGGACGCGACACCTCGCGGGTGAAGGCGGCCGCGCCGGCGGCGGTCTCGATGAGGTGCCGGTCGACGGTGTAGCGGTGGACCGGGTTGCGCTGGGGGCGGTGACGCACGCGCTCCCAGTCGGGGATGAGCTTGACGAGCACCCCCGCCTGGTCGAGCTCCTCCCAGACCGGTACGGCGGCGCGCCCCGCACCGAGCAGGGCGACCAGCGCGCCGCGGGCCTCCGCGGGCCACGGCACGGGCAGCGGCGGAGACTGGGCGGCCAGCGTGGAGACCGTCGCGGGCGCGAGCGGCAGCCCGGCCTCCGCGGCGGCCGCGGCCGCGCGGAGAACCAGCGTGGGGTCGGTGCGCGGGCTGGCGCCGCGGGCCAGCACGACCTCGCCGCCGTGCTCCACGACGCCGTCGGCGAGGGGCCTGCGCCCCCGGGGCGCGGGACCGGTGAGCAGCCGGTCGACCGTGCGCCAGGTGGCGTCGAACGCGTGGGAGACGGTCCGGCCCGCCTCGGCCAGACGGCGCATCAGCGCCTCGGCGTCCAGCAGGCCCAGCGTGCCGGCGACCGCGTCCTGCTCCTGGAGCACCAGGCGGTCGGTGCCGCGCGCGGTGACGAGGTGCAGCCCGTGCCTGATGTCCAGCAGCAGTTCGTACGCCTCGCGCACCCGGGGGCCGGGGGCCGAGGCGACCCAGGCGGCGGCCACGGCCTGCATCGCCTGTACGTCGCGCAGCCCGCCTCTGGCGTCCTTGAGGTCGGGTTCGAGCAGGAATGCCAGCTCACCGCCCGACTCGGCGCGCTTGTCGGCCGAGGCGCGCAGCTCGGCCAGCCTGCGCCGGGAGTCCGCGCGCCACTCGGCGAGCACGGCCTCCCGCGCGGCCCTGGTCAGCTCGGGGTCCCCCACCACGTGGCGGGCCTGGATCAGGCCGAGCACGGCCTTGAGGTCCTCCCTGGCGACCTTCACCGCCTCGTCCACGGTGCGGACCGAGTGGTCGAGGCCGATCCCGGAGTCCCAGATGGGGTACCAGATGCGGTCGGCGATCCTCGCCACGTCGTCGCGGCCGTCGTGGAGCAGGACCAGGTCGAGGTCGCTGCCCGGGGCGAGCTCGCCCCGCCCCAGGCTGCCGACCGCGACCAGGGCGATCCCGCTGATCCCGTTGGGCCCGCCGGCGGCGGGGCCGCCCCCGAGGGGAGCGGCGGGGCCGCGCTCCTCGGGGAGGCCGCCCTTCCCTCCCGATCCCCCCTCCCGCGCGTACGGCCGCATGGCCGCCGTCCGGAACAGATCGGTGAGCCATCTGTCGATGTCCGCGGCCCGGTCCTTGCGGACCGCGGCGAACGAGCGTGCCTCCCCTCTCATCATCCGGTTACAGCGCCTCCGGCCCGCGCTCCCCGGTGCGGACCCGGACGACCGTGTCCACGGGGACCGACCAGACCTTGCCGTCGCCGATCTTGCCGGTCTGGGCCGCCTTGACGATGACGTCGATGACGTCCTCGGCGTCGTCCTCCTCGGCGAGCACCTCGACCCGGACCTTGGGCACCAGGTCGACCTGGTACTCGGCGCCGCGGTAGACCTCGGTGTGGCCGCGCTGACGGCCGTAGCCGCTGGCCTCGGAGACGGTCATGCCCTTGATGCCGAACTGCTCCAGAGCGGCCTTCACGTCGTCCAATTTGAACGGCTTGATGACTGCGGTGATGAGTTTCATGCGTCGACCTTCTTCGCGGACGCGGGCACGGGCCCGTTGACGGAGGCCACTCCCGAGGAGTGGACGGTGCCGAGGTCGTACCCGGTCTCGGCGTGGGTGGTGATGTCGATGCCGGTGACCTCGTCCTCTTGGTCGATCCGGAAGCCCATCGTCTTGTCGATGATCTTCCCGATCACGTACGCCATGATGAAGGAGTAGAGGCCGACCGCGACAGGGCCGAGGGCCTGCACGCCGAGCTGGGAGATCGGGCCTCCGTAGATGAGGCCCTCGTTCTGGCCGTCCGCGAAGGGGTAGCGGGCGATGATGCCGAGCGAGACCGCGCCGATCGCCCCGCCGACCAGGTGCACGCCGACCACGTCGAGCGAGTCGTCGAAGCCGAGGCGATACTTCAGGCCCACCGCGTACGCGCAGACCGCGCCGGCGACGAGGCCGAGCACGAGCGCCGCCCACGGGTCGACGAAACCACAGGCGGGGGTGATGGCGACGAGGCCGGCGACGGCGCCGGAGGCGACGCCGAGGGTGGTGGAGTGGCCGTCACGCAGCTTCTCCACGAGGATCCAGGCGCCGGCCGCGGCGGCCGTGGCGACCTGGGTGTTCATGAAGGCGAGGCCGGCGGTGCCGTCGACGGCGAGCTCGGAGCCGGCGTTGAAGCCGAACCAGCCGAACCACAGCAGGCCCACGCCGAGCAGGACCAGGGTCAGGTTGTGCGGCCGCATCGGGTCCTTGCGCCACCCGGTGCGCTTGCCCAGCACGAACGCGAGCGCGAGGCCCGCGGCACCGGCGTTGACGTGGACGACCGTGCCGCCGGCGAAGTCCTCGATGCCGAGGTTCGCCAGCCAGCCGCCGCCCCAGACCCAGTGGGCGACCGGGAAGTAGACGAGCGTCGCCCAGGCGAGGCCGAAGACGACCCACGCGCCGAACTTCGCCCGGTCGGCGATGGCGCCGCTGATGAGGGCCACCGTGATGATCGCGAAGGTGAGCTGGAAGGCCGAGAACACCAGGCTCGGCATACCGGTGCCGTCGTCCTTGGTGGTCGTGTCGATGAGGCTCTGCAGGCCCAGGGCGTCCCCGCCGCCGATGAGCTTGTTGATGAAGTTGTCCCCGTCGCCGAAGGCGTCGAAGGCCAGCGAGTGCCCGTACAGCACCCAGGCCATGGTGACGACGATGATGCTGACGAACGACATCATCATCATGTTCAGGACGCTCTTCGCCCTGGTCATGCCCCCGTAGAAGAACGCGAGCCCGGGGGTCATCAGCAGCACCAGTGCGGTGGCTGTGATCATCCAGGCGGTGGTGCCGGTATCGATCTTCACCGACGCGGCCCTCCTTACATTTGGCGTGTGGCCGGTTATCACTCCCTCAGTGGGCTTCGCGCGGGGTCACCATCGGCCGGCTGGCGCACTGACGTTGGCGACAGCGTGTTCTTCCGCCGTTTCAGCCCACGACCATGCGTGTTTCACATGTGTGAAACTCGCCGCCGAGGTGTTTCGGGCGGGTTTCGGACGTGCTCAGAACGACAAAACGCGCACCCCCAAGGGGTGCGCGTCGTCACGGCCGGGGTCCCCGGCCCCCGCCGGGGCGGCGGATTACGCGGCGCTGGCCATCTTGCGCAGCCGCACCAGCGCGTCGCGCTCGATGCGCCGGGCGCGGTCGCGGCCGATGCCGTAGCGCTCCCCCACCTCGGTGAGGGTGTGCTCCCGGCCGTCCACCAGGCCGTACCGCCAGCGCAGCATCTCGCGCATCTGGCCCTCCAGGCCGGTCAGCCACTGCTCCAGGCGCTCCTTCTCCAGCGTGGCCATGGCCTGCTGCTCGGGATCCGCCCAGGTCTCGTCGGCGATCATGTCACCGAGCTCGGTCTCGTCCTCGTCGCCCACGCCGAGCTGGAGGGAGACCGGGTCGGAGGCCCAGCGGCGCAGCTCCTGCACCCGCTCGATCGGCAGGTCGAGCACCTCGGCGAGGTCGGCGTCGGTCGGCTCCGCGTCGAACTCCGCCAGCATGTCCCTGCGCACCCGCATGAGCCGCGTCATCTGCTCCCCCGCGTGGGTGGGCAGGCGCACCGGCCGCGCCTGCTCGTGGATCGAGCGGCCCACCGACTGCCGGATCCACCAGGTGGCGTAGGTCGAGAACTTGTACCCCCTGCGGTAGTCGAACTTCTCCACCGCGCGGACCAGTCCGAGGTTCCCCTCCTGCACCAGGTCGATGAGCGGCATTCCCCTGCCGGAGTACTTCCGCGCGACCGCCACCACCAGACGCAGGTTGGCCTGGATGAACTCGTCCTTCGCCCGCCGCCCCGAGATCGCGAGACGCTCCAGCTCCTCGTCGGTCGCATCCGCGATCTTCGGCTCACGCCGCCCGCTGTCGAGCAACTGCTCGGCGAACAGCCCCGCCTCGATGCGCTTGGCCAGCTCGACCTCCTGCTCCGCGGTCAGCAATGGAACGCGGCCGATCTCGGCCAGATACGTCCCCAGCAGATCCCGGTCAGAGACGTGCTGTTCCTGCGTCCGATTCCCCGTCGCCATCCGATGGCACCTCGTTCCGCCGCCGCGATATGCAATATGTGAGCCGGCGAGCCGGGCGTGTCCGCCCCGCTCGGCACGGCCCCCGGTTTCCTGCTCCTGCCCCGGTAAACGGCCGGTCCAAGGCAAAGATTCCCCAAACGAATACGACCCGGGAATGGTTTCGTTCTCCTCCCCAAGGAGGATGCGGGACCGGGAAAAAAGGCGATTACCCAGGTCCGGCGGGCTCAAACGAGGCGGCGTCCCATCCGCCAGACCTGCGCCGCCAGCGGCACCCCCGGCCGGTACGCCAGGTGGACGTACGACGGGGCCTCCAGGATGACGAGGTCCGCGCGGGAGCCTGCGCACAGGGCGCCCACGTCGGTGCGCCGCAGCGCCCGCGCGCCGCCGCGGGTCGCCGCCCGCACGGCCTCCAGCGGCGTCATGCCCATCTCGCGTACGGCCAGGGCTATGCAGAACGGCATCGAGGTGGTGAAGGAGGAGCCCGGATTGCAGTCGGTCGCCAGCGCCACGGTGACGCCCGCGTCGAGCAGCCGTCGCGCGTCCGGGTACGGCGACCTGGTGGAGAACTCCGCGCCCGGCAGCAGGGTGGCGACCACCCCGCTGGCGGCGAGCGCGTCCACGTCGGCCTCGGTGAGATGGGTGCAGTGGTCGGCGGAGGCCGCCCCCATCTCGCAGGCCAGCCGCACCCCGGGGCCCTCGCCCAGCTGGTTGGCGTGCACCCTGATCCGCAGCCCGGCCTTGCGTCCCGCCGCGAGCACCTCCCTGCTGTGCTCCTCGCCGAACGCGCCGCGCTCGCAGAACACGTCCACCCACTTGGCGTACGGCGCGCACGCCTCCAGCATGGGCCCGGTCACGAGCCGGACGTAGTCGTCGGCGGTCGTCCCCGGCGGGACGACGTGCGCGCCGAGGAACGTCGTCTCCTCGGTGAACTGGCGGGCGATCTCCAGGCTGCGGCGCTCGTCCTCGACCGTGAGGCCGTATCCGCTCTTGATCTCGAACGTCGTCGTGCCCTGCATGGTCATCTCCGCGACCAGCAGCGCGGTCGTCTCCACGAGCTCGGGGACGGTGGCCTCCCTGGTCGCGGCGACGGTCGAATGGATGCCACCCGCCGAGTAGGGCCGGCCGGCCATCCGCGCGGCGAACTCCGCGGTGCGGTCGCCGGCGAAGACCAGGTGCGCGTGGCTGTCCACGAAGCCCGGGACGACGGCCCGCCCCTCCACGTCGACCCGCTCGTCGGCGGGCGGGGCGTCGGCGGAGCGGCCGATCCAGCGGACTACGCCGTTCTCCGCGACCAGCGCGGCGTCCTCGATCTCCTCCCGCTCGGGGTCTGCCGTGTACAGCAGCCCGATGCCCGTGAAAACGACTGATGTCATGCCGCTCGGCCCCACGTCTCCTGATCCTCGCCACCCCGCGAACGGCGCAAACCTCACCGCTGCAGCGGGGCGAGCGCGTCGCGCAGCAGCGCCCCGGCGTCGCCGAGCACGTGCCGCCCGTCCTCCACGATCCGCCGTCCGCCGGCGACCACCGAGTGCACGTCGGGGGCGGTGGCGGCGAACACCACCGACTCCACCGCCGAGGCCTTCGTCGCGCCGGCCGTACGGACCGAGTCGAGCCGTACGGAGACGAGGTCGGCCCAGGCGCCGGGCACCAGGCACCCCGCGTCGGGGAAGCCCAGCGACGCCTGTCCGGCGGCGGTCGCGGCGTGCAGGAGCTGCGCGGCGGGCCAGTGCCCGCGCTCGCCCGTGACCAGCCGCTCGTCCAGCTCCACCGCCCGCGCCTCCTCGAACAGGTCGATGACCGCCTGGCTGTCGGTGCCGAGCGTGACCGGCGACCCGGCGTCCAGCAGCCGGCGAGCGGGGCCGACGCCGTCGGCGAGGTCGCGTTCGGTGGTGGGGCACATGCACACGTGGGTGGTGGAGCCGCCGAGCAGCGCCACGTCCACGTCGGACAGATGGGTGGCGTGCACCGCGGTCGAGCGCGGCCCCAGCACGCCGTGGTCGTGCAGCACCTGGACGGGCGTGGCCGAGTAGATCTCTACGCACGCCTCGTTCTCGGCCCGCTGCTCCGACACATGTGCGTGCAGCGGCCCGGTGTGCCGGTGGGCGAAGTCGACGACGACGTGCATCTGCTCGGGCGGCACCGCCCGCACGGAGTGGATGGCCGCGCCGATCTCGACGTCCTCCTCGCCCTCGTAGGCCCGGGCGAGCTCGTCGGCCCTGGCCGCCCAGCGTTCCGCGTCCCCGTCGCCGAAGCGCAGCTGGGTGCCGGTGAGCGCCTCGCCGATGCCCCCGGTCAGATAACAGGTGTCGAGCAGGGTGACGCGCAGCCCGGCTCGCCTGGCCGCCTCGACCAGCGCGTGGCCCATCGCGTTCGGGTCCGCGTACGGCCTGCCCCCGGGGCCGTGGTGGAGGTAGTGGAACTCGGCCACCGTGGTGATCCCGGCGAGCGCCATCTCGGCGTACGTCGCGGTGGCCAGGGCGAGGTAGCGGTCCGGGTCGAGCGCCTCGGCGGCCGCGTACATCCGCTCCCGCCAGGTCCAGAAGCTGCCGCGACCTGCCTGGGTGTGGCCGCGCAGCGCGCGGTGGAAGGCGTGCGAATGACAGTTGGCCAGGCCGGGGAGGGTCAGCCCGGCCAGCCGTACGGCTCCGGGGGGAGGCGGCGCCTCGGGCCTGATCTCCGCGATGCGCCGGCCCTCGACGCCGACGACGACGCTCTCGACGATCTCGCCCGGCGACAGCCACGCCATCTCGCACCAGTAAGTCACGTGCACCGGTCCTCCAGGTGGGCGGTGTGGCCGTGCTGCCACTGCTGTCGAACGTGCGTCCCCGCGCCTCGCGCGGCTGTCAGCGGGTCGGTCCCGCCGCCGGCCGTACCGTGATCTCGGTGACGTGGGCGTCGGGCGTGGCCGTCACCGCGGCCAGCACGGCCCGCGCCACCGATTCCGCCTCCAGATACCTTCCCGGCTCGTACGGCCCCTTCTCCTGGGCACGCACGTCCCTTTGCATGTCCGTGTCCACCCGGCCGGGAAAGACGGTGGTGACGCGCACGCCGTGGGCGTTCTCCTCCTCGCGCAGCACGTCCGCGTACGCGCGGAGGGCGAACTTGCTGGCGGCGTAGGCCCCCCAGTTGGGGTTGGCCCGCTGCCCGGCGCCGGAGTTGATCAGCACGACGTGCCCCCGGGCCGCGCGCAGCGCGGGCAGCAGCAGGCGGGTCAGCTCGGCGACCGCGATGACGTTGACCTCCATCGTCCGCCGCCAGACCTCGGCCGGGACGTCGGCGAGGTGGCCGAGCCTGGCGATGCCCGCGCTGTGGACCAGCAGGTCGAGCCGGTCGATCCCCTCCACCTCGGCCGGGGTGAGCTCGGTGAGCTCCACCGCCCAGGGGCGGGCCGCCGGCAGCTCGGCGCACATGGCGTCGAGCGCGGTGCCGTCCCGCCCGCCCAGGAGAAGTTCGTGCGTCGGGGCGAGGGCACGGGCGATCGCCGCCCCCACGCCCCGCGAGGCGCCGGTGATCAAAGCCGTGGGTCGCATGGACCTCACCTTAGAACGTCCCGCCGATCTCCCCCGGCACCGGCGTCCCCGCCGCGGGTGCTGATCCTGGGCGTGCTGCTCGACGGGCCGCTGCACGGTTACGAGGTACGCAAGACGCTCGAACTGTGGGGCACGCAGCACTGGGCCAACGTCGCCTTCGGCTCGATCTACCACGCCCTCGGGAAGATGGCCCAGGAGGGCCTGCTCGAAGTGGTCGGCGACGACCGGCCCTCCGGCCGGGGGCGGACGGTCTACGCGATCACTCCCGAGGGGAGGGCCGAGTTCGACCGGCGGCTGCGCGAGCGCTGGTCGGAGATCATGCCGATCGTCGACCCGTTCCAGGTCGCGCTGACGTTTGTTCCTCGACGAGCCCACGACCGGCCTCGACCCGCAGAACCGGGCCAACCTCTGGGAGCAGATCAGGACGCTGCGCGACGGCGGGACGAGCGTCCTGCTCAGCACCCACTACCTGGACGAGGCCGACGCGCTGTGCGACCACCTGGTCATCGTCGACCACGGGCTCGTCGTCGCGGCCGGGACGCCCTCCGAGCTCAAGCGCGAGATCGCCGGCGACGTCGTGTCCCTGCGCGTGTCCGGCACCGACGAGGCGGCGCGGGTGCTGGACGGCCTGCCGTACACCAGAGAGGTCAGGGCCGACGGCGGCCTGCTGCGCGCCTACCTGGACGACGGCGAGCGGGCACTGCCGCACCTGCTGACCGCGCTCACCGGGCCGGGCCTGGCCCTGGAGTCCGTGGCGCTCGACCGGGCCACGCTCGACGACGTCTTCCTGCACAGGACCGGCCGCTCGCTGCGCGACGCGGCCTGACTCCCCGAAAGGCCCGACGATGCTGAAGCACACCGGCCTGTTCCTGGCCTACGAGCTGCGCAGCACCGCCCGCAATCCGATCTGGCCGCTGTTCGGCCTCCTCCAGCCCGTCCTCTCCATGCGCCACCTCGCCGGCTAACCGTTCTTGAGGAAGGCCAGCAGGTCGTCGTTCAGGGCGTCCTTGTGCGTCACGAACAGGCCGTGCCCGGCGGTGGGGTACTCCTTGTAGACCGCCCCGGGCACGAGGGCGGCCGTACGGCGGCCGGTCAGCTCGACCCGCGCCGAGATGTCGGCGGCGCCGTGCACGACGAGCGCCGGCACGCCGATCTCCCGCAGCCCGGCCCGGTGGTCGGCGTGGTAGAGCGCCTCGAACACCCGCGACGTCGCCCACGGCGAGGCCGACAGGCACTGCGCGAGCGTCCAGTCGACGAGCGCCGGCGACACGTCGTTGCCGAGGTGCGTGGCGAACCACGCCTGCGCCTGCCGGGCGAACCACTTCGGCCGGTCGGTCGCGAACTGGGCGAGCGTCGCCCGCAGCGCCTCCTCGGGGGCGCCCTCCGGGTTGTCCGCGGTCCGTTTGAGGAACGGCAGCACGGCGGAGACGAACGCGACCCGGGCGACGCGCTCCTCGCCGTGCCTGGCGAGGTAGCGGGCGATCTCGGCGCCCCCGGCCGAGTGCCCCACCAGCGTCACGCGGCGCAGGCCGAGGTGCTCGATCAGGGCGGCCACGTCGTCCGCCAGGCTGTCCAGGTCGTAGCCCGTGGAGGGGCGGTCGGAGCGGCCGTGCCCGCGCCGGTCCAGCGTCACGCACCGGTAGCCCTGCTCGACGAAGAACGGAAGCTGGTACTCCCACATGTCGCTGTGCAGCACCCAGCTCGCCAGGAAAAGGATCGGCTCGCCCTGCCCGTAGTCCTCGTAGGCCAGCCGCGTGCCGTCGAAGGTCTCGAAGAACATGTCCACTCCCGCTGTCTCGTATCGACAACCGGAGTCTGGCCGGGCGAGGTCAGAAGATCGATTACGCGGGAGGTAAAGCACGGCGGGACGCCCCGGCCGGACCGGCCGGGACGCCCCGCCTCCGACCCGTGTCGCCCGGACGCGCCCGCACGCGCGTTGGCTCCGGGAACCGGGCGGTGGTGAAGGAGAGGTTACGCACCACCGATCTTCCCGGTCTCCGGTCGAAAGAAGCTGTGGCCCGGTGTAAGGGCTGCTCACGGCTTCGCCATCGGCGTGCGTCTGCGGAGGTTCGCGGGCCGCCGGTCAGGACGGGACGAGGAACTGTGTGGCGGCCAGCTCGCGGTAGAGCTCGTCGGCCGCGACCAGCTCGTCGTGGGTGCCCCAGGCCCGCACGCGGCCGGCCTCCATCACCACGATGCGGTCGGCCCCGGTCACGGTGGACAACCGGTGGGCGATCACCAGGACGGTCGTCTCGCGCGCCACCTCGGCCACGACCTCCCGCAGCCGCATCTCGTTGACCGCGTCGAGCTGGGAGGTCGCCTCGTCGAGCAGCAGCAGCCCGGGGCGGCGCAGCAGCGCCCTGGCGATGGCCACCCGCTGCCGCTCGCCGCCCGACAGCAGCACCCCGCGATGGCCGACCTGCGTCTCCAGTCCCTCGGGCAGCCGCTCCACCAGGTCGTCCAGTCGCGTACGGGCGAGCGCGTGGGCGATCTCCTCGTGGGTCGCGCCGGGCGCGCCGAAGACGAGGTTCTCCCGGAGCGTGCCGGCCAGCACCGGCGCGTCCTGCTCGACGTACCCGAGCATGGCCCGCAGCTCGCCGAGCGGCCAGTCGCGGATGTCCCGCCCGCCGACGGTGATCGATCCCTCCTGCGGCTCGTAGAACCGCTCGACGAGGCCGAACACCGTCGACTTGCCCGCGCCGGAGGGGCCGACCAGCGCGGTCATGCCGCCGGCGGGCGCCTCGAACGTCACACCGCGGTGGACCACCGGGCGGTCCTCGCCGTAACGGAAGACGACTCCGGAGAACGTCACCCCGACGGGCTCGCCTCCCGTCCGCGTGACGGGGGCGGCGGCGGGCTCGGTGGGCAGCGTGGCGATCTCCTGGATGCGGGTCACCGCGGCCAGTCCGTTCTGGATCTGCGTGAGGCTCTGGACGATCTGGCCGATCGGGGAGACCAGGTAGAAGAGGTACATGAGGAACGCGATCAGGGCGGAGATCTCCATCTCCCCCGCCGCCACCCGCGCGCCGCCGATCCCCAGCACCGCCAGGAACGCCAGCTGGATCGACATCCACGCGCCGATCCCGGCCAGCGAGGTCCACGCGGCGGCGGCCACACCCCGGTCGCGCGCCTCGACGGCCGCCGCGCTCACCGCCGCGGTCTCCCGCGCCTCGGCCCCGCCGGCCTTGACCGTACGGAACGCCTGGAGGGCGCGGTCGAGTACCGAGCCCATCTCGCCGAGCGCCACCTGCGCCTCCAGGGAGGCGCGGCGGATGCGCGGGGCGATGACCACGCCCAGGAGCCCGACCAGCGCGACGACGGCGAGCGTGACGACCAGCAGCAGGCCGTCCATGATCGCCATCATCACGGCGGCGCCCAGGAACGTGAAGACCGAGCCGACCAGCGAGGCCAGCGCGTCCGTGCAGACGGCACGCAGCAGCGTGGTGTCCGAGCCGACCCGCGACAGCAGGTCGCCGGGCTTGAGCCGGTCCACGTCGGAGACCGTGAGCCGCAGGATGCGGTCCACCAGGCCACGGCGGGAGTCGAGCACGATCGTCTCGCCCATCCGCTCCAGCAGGAACCGCCCGGCCGCCGAGATCAACGCGCCGGCCAGGACCGCGACCGACAGCCCGAGCACCGGGCCGGCCAGCGCGCCGCCCTCGCCGAACGTGTCGATCACCTGCTTGGCCATGACCGGCATGGCGAGCCCGGTGAGACTGCCGACGAGGCTGAGCACGCCGCCCAGCAGGAGCACCCGCCGGTGCGGGCGCACCTGGTCGAACAGCAGCCGCCAAGAGGCGCGCTCCCCCAGGGACGCCTTCGTCCCCGGTCCGGGCCGGCCACCGCCGGGGCCGTCGCCGTCCGTCCCCATGGAGCCCCCTCGCGCGAACCCGGCGTGCGATCTCCCGGAGACACTAATTCACCGGAAACGCCGGTGCGCGCGGGGATTCAGGCGTCCCGGATCAGTCCACGTCCGGCACGTCGAGGTCGAACTCGGCGTCGCCGTCGTCGACGCGGCGCAGCTTGATGTCCTCCGCCCAGGCGTACGCGAAGCGGCGCACGGCGGCGACGCCCTCCTCGTCCAGGCCGCCGAACGCCTCGTCGGCGAGCAGGTCGACGGTCTCCAGCCGCTCGACCAGGTCCTCGACCCGCCACTCGTCGTCGAACTGCTCGCCGAGCTGTTCGAGCAGGCGGAAGGGGTACAGGCCGGACACCGAGGCGACGTCGGCGAAGTCGCGCGGCAGGCCGCGGTCCTGCAGGGCGCGGACCTTGAGGCCCACCGCGTCGTCCAGGCCCACCACCCGGCAGGGCCCGGCGTCGGCGGGCCGGTCCCGCAGCGGCTCGCGGAGCAGGGCGACCTCGCACGACTGGCCGGTGATCTCGTCGGTGACGACGACGCGGCCGATACGGGCGCCCGCCTCGCACACCTCGGCCGACAGGCCGGTGCTCCGGAACGCCTCGGCCAGCGCCCCGCCGATGTCCGCCAGCGGCGCCTCTCCGCCGGTGGCGAAGGTGAGGTCGTCGACCTGCCGAGACGTGCATCCGTGCGCCAGCAGGGCGTAGCCGCCGGCGAGCAGCAGGCCGTACCGGTCGAGGACGGGCCGCGCGTCCTCGATGAGGCGCAGGTGGAACGGGGGCGCGGAGAAGGCCGGGGACGCGGTCACCGTCTCAGTATCGCGTCCGCACCCACTGTGACGACGCGTCATCCGGGCACCCCGTAGAGCAGGCGGATCTGCCGGATGGTGTCCATGATCTCGTACCACGTGAGGCACAGGTCGGCCTCGGCCTCCTCGCCGCGCGCCTCGGCGGCCATCAGCCGGTCCCCCGTGAGCAGCGCCGCCTCCCGCTTGAGCTGGGCCGCCATCCGTTGGAACATCAACCGCTCGCGTGACTCCATTACCGCCCCTCCCGCCCCCCAACAGTTCTCACACATGGGTGAAATACCCATAGAACCGGCCGAAATGCTCATGGAGAGATCCGCGCACGTCACAGGGGTTCCGGCGGGTGACTCAGCGGGCCCGGGGGCGGCCCGACCGCCCGTGCCGCACGGTGTGGTCGGCGCCCGACCGGGGGCGCGAGGACACCACCCGCCGCCGGTGGCGCCGCGGAGGCAGCACGGGCGCGGGCAGGTCGTGGCGGCCCGAGACGAACTCCTGCACCGCGATCTTCGCCCTGATGACCGGGCGGCGCCAGCGTTCCTCCCGGTGGACCGCCTTGGCCATCAGTCGCGGCCGTGGCCGTCTCGCCCGCCCGGAGTAGCACCAGCGGGCCCACGGCGAGCCGGGACGCGCCACCCGCACCGCCCCCACGTACAGCAGCGGCGGCACGAACAGTCCCAGCAGGCCGCTCCAGATCTTCCCCTTCAGCAGGGTGACCACGGCGAAGACGAGGTTGACGACGAGGAACGCCGAGGCCTTCCAGCCCCCTCCGCCGTCCGCGCCGTCCGCGCCGTTCCAGGCGAGCGGGCGCAGCCCGAGCAGCAGCAGGCCGGTGGCCGCGATCGCCACGAAGACCGCGTCCACGGAGGCGCGGCCCTCCTCCTGCCAGTAGACGTCGCGCAGGTGCAGGATCAGCGCGAACTCGTCGAGCACGAGGGCGGCGCCCACGCCGAACACGGCGGAGGAGAAGGAGTACCACCCCGTGGACACGTCCGACAGGACCAGCCCGGCCACCCCGCCGAGCAGTGTGAGCACCACCCCGAACACGACGTGGTGGATGTGCATCTCGCCCACGCTGACGTTGCCGAGCCACCGCACCCGCGCTCTGATCAGCCGTACGTTCACCCGCGTGAAGACGAACGCCGTGATCAGCGCGACGAAGAAGCAGAACAGCGGCAGACGGTGCGCCTCGATGATGCGTTCGTGAAACCAGTCGGCCATGAAGCGATCCCCCGGCCTCCGATGCTAGTGCCGCGACCGACGGGCTTCGCCCCTCAGGAGCGGTGTGCAGGGTGGTGCCGCTCCGGGCACGCGACGGGGCGAAGATCGGCGGGAGGGGCACCAGGCGCGTGAGAGTGGTCAGGCGAGGAAGCCGCGCAGCAGGGCCGCCGTGCCCTCCAGGTGCTCGGCCACCGCCCGCTCGGCCGCCTCGGGGTCGCCGTCGAGGATCGCGGCCGCGATGGCGGCGTGCTGGGCCGCCGCGTGCTCGATGTTGGGCCGCAGCACGGGGATCGCGTTGAGCAGGTCGGTCACCCGGAGCCTGGCGTCCGCGCAGGCGGCGGCCAGCAGCGGCGAGCCGCTCAGCTCCGCGATCGCCAGGTGGAACGCGATGTCCATCCGGCGGTAGTCGGCCGGGGCCGCGTCGTTCACCCCGGCCAGCCGCGCGTCCAGCGTCTCCCGCTGCCGCGCGGTCAGCTCCGTGGTCGCGAGGACCCTGGCCGCCCCGCACTCGACGGCCATCCGGAACGTCAGCGCGTCCTCGAGGTCGTCTTCACCCATGCGGGTGACCGCCCTGCGCAGGTCGCCCTTGCGCGGGCTCGGCGGCCGGTAGACGACGAAGGCCCCGCCGTACCGGCCGCGCCGTACGTCGAGGTAGCCGGCCTCCTGCAGGGCGCGGATCGCCTCGCGCAGCGTGACCCGGCTGATGCCGAGCCGGGTGGCCAGCTCGCGTTCCGGCGGCAGCTTCTCGCCGTGCGGCACGACGCCGAGCTTGATGGCCTGGAGAAGGCGTTCGACGGTCTCCTCGAACGCGTTGCCCGCCCGCACCGGCCGCAGCAGCGACACCACTCCGGTGATCCCCACGGTCCCGGCGGGTACGCGCGGGCGGGAGACGGACGCCTCCGCCGGGGTGATCTCCATGCGCGTCGTCCCTCCCCCGTCGCCGCGGGCCCCCCCATTCCTCCGATCGAGGTTAAACCCCGGGAGCATTGTTGACGACGAGGGGAACATGGTGCTTGCATGCCCTCAATGGTCTGATTCCAGACTTTTGGACGGGAGGCACCGTGCTCAGCGTGGAGCGACTCCGCGATGACGTCGAAGCGGGCCGCGTGGACACGGTCCTGCTCGCGGTCACCGACATGCAGGGGCGGCTGCAGGGCAAGCGGCTGTCGGCGCGGTACTTCCTGGAGGAGGTGCTGGACCACGCCGCCGAGGGCTGCAACTACCTCCTCGCCGTGGACGTCGACATGAACACCGTGGACGGCTACACCATGTCGTCCTGGGAGCGCGGGTACGGCGACTTCGTGATGCGGCCGGACCTGTCGACGCTGCGCCGGGTGCCCTGGCACGAGGGGACCGTCCTGCTGCTCGCCGACCTGGTATGGGAGGACGGCGCGGACGTCGTGGCCTCCCCCCGGCAGATCCTGCGCCGCCAGCTCGCCCGGCTCGCCGAACGCGGCTGGACCGCGTACGTCGGCACCGAGCTGGAGTTCGTCGTCTACGACGACAGCTACGAGCAGGCCTGGCAGCGGGGCTACCGCGACCTGACCCCGGCCAACCTCTACAACGTCGACTACTCGCTGCTCGGCACCTCCCGCATCGAGCCGCTGCTGCGGAAGATCAGGCTCGGCATGGAAGGCGCCGGGCTGTACGTCGAGTCGGCCAAGGGCGAGTGCAACCTCGGACAGCACGAGATCGCCTTCCGGTACGCCGACGCGCTCACGACCTGCGACAACCACGTGTTCTACAAGAACGGCGCCAAGGAGATCGCCGCCCAGGAGGGCAGGTCGATCACCTTCATGGCCAAGCCGAACCAGCGCGAGGGCAACTCCTGCCACATCCACATCTCGCTGCGGGACGCCGACGGCACACCGGTGATGGCGGGCGGCGAGCCGTACGGGCTGTCGGAGACCGGGCGGCGGTTCATCGCCGGTCAGCTCGCGGCGATGCGCGAGCTGACCCTGCTCTACGCGCCCAACATCAACTCCTACAAGCGGTTCGTACCCGGGAGCTTCGCCCCCACCGCGGTCAAGTGGGGCGTGGACAACCGCACCTGCTCGCTGCGGCTGGTCGGCCACGGCCCCTCGTTGCGAATCGAGAACCGGGTGCCCGGCGGCGACGTCAACCCCTACCTCACGGTCGCCGCGATGATCGCGGCGGGGCTGCGCGGCATCGACGCCGGATTGGAGCTGGAGGAGCCGTTCGGCGGGAACGCCTACGACTCCGGTGCCGAGCGGGTGCCCGCCACGCTCCGCGACGCCCTGGCGCTGTGGGAGGGTTCGCCGATCGCCGAGGAGGCGTTCGGCAAGGACGTGGTCGAGCACTACGCCAACAACGCGAGGGTCGAGCTGGCCGCCTTCGACGCGGCGGTCACCGACTGGGAGCTCTATCGGGGGTTCGAACGGCTGTGAAAATAGTCAATCCGGCGACCGAGGAAGTGATCGCCGAGGTCGAGATGGCGGACGCCGCCGAGGTGGACCGCGCCGTCGAGCGCGCCCGCCGGGCGTTCCCGGCCTGGAGCGCGGTGGCTCCGGGCGAGCGCGCGCGGCTGCTGCGCCGCTTCGCGCAGATCGTGGAGGACCACGCCGAGGAGCTGGCCCGGCTGGAGATCGCGAACGCCGGGCACACGATCGGCAACGCCCGCTGGGAGGCGGGCAACGTCCGCGACGTGCTGAACTTCTACGCGGGCGCGCCCGAGCGCGACCACGGCAGGCAGATCCCGGTTCCGGGCGGGGTGGACGTCACGTTCGCCGAGCCCCTGGGCGTGGTCGGGATCATCGTGCCGTGGAACTTCCCGATGGTCATCATGACCTGGGGGGTCGCCCCGGCTCTCGCCGCCGGCAACACGGTGATCGTGAAGCCGGCCGAGTGGACCCCGCTGACCGCGCTGCGGCTGGCCGAGCTCGCCCTGGAGGCCGGGCTGCCCGAGGGCGTGCTGCAGGTCGTCCCGGGCGAGGGCGAGGTCGCCGGCGCCCGGCTCGTGGAGCACCCGGACGTACGGAAGATCGTCTTCACCGGCTCGACCGAGGTCGGGAAACTGATCGGCGCCAAGGCCGCCGAGCAGGTCAAGCGGGTGACGCTGGAGCTGGGCGGCAAGAGCGCCAACATCGTCTTCGCCGACGCCGACCTGGACCGGGCGGTGGAATCGGCCCCGATGGCGGTCTTCGACAACTCCGGCCAGGACTGCTGCGCGCGCTCGCGCATCCTGGTGGAGCGTTCCGTCTACGACGACTTCCTGCTGCGGCTGTCGCAGGCCGTGCGGCAGGTGACCGTGGGCGACCCGAACGACCCGGCGAGCCAGATGGGCCCGCTGGTCAGCGCCGAGCACCGGGAGCGCGTCGCCTCGTTCGTCACGGACGCGGAGGTGTACGCGGCCGGGTCGTGCCCGGGCGGCCCCGGCTACTGGTTCGCGCCCACCGTGCTGGCGGCGCCGGACGGCTTCGACCCCCTCGCGCCCGGTTCGGGGGCCTTCCACCGCGCGTACACCGAGGAGATCTTCGGCCCGGTGGTCTCCGTCGTCCCCTTCGACGACGAGGAGCACGCCGTGCGCGTCGCCAACCACACGGCGTACGGGCTGTCGGGGTCGATCTGGACGCGCGACGTGGGCCGGGCGCTGCGCGTGGCGCGGGCCGTCGAGGCGGGCAACCTGTCGGTCAACTCGCACTCCAGCGTCCGCTACTGGACCCCCTTCGGCGGCTTCAAGCAGTCGGGCCTCGGCCGCGAGCTCGGCCCGGACGCCCTGTCCGCCTTCACCGAGACCAAGAACGTCTTCATCGCCACGGAGTAGATCAATGCAGCGTTTGCAGGACCGCGTCGCCGTCATCACCGGCGGCGGCAGCGGCATCGGGCTGGCCACGGCCCACCGGTTCGCCCAGGAGGGCGCCAAGATCGTGGTCGCCGACCTCGACGAGGAGGCCGGCGCGAAGGCCGCGGGAGAGGTCGGCGGCCTGTTCGTGAAGGCCGACGTGGCGAACGAGGACGACGTGGCCCGGATGTACCGGACCGCGTTCGAGGAGTTCGGCAGCGTCGACGTCGCGTTCAACAACGCGGGCATCTCCCCGCCGGACGACGACTCGATCCTCGAGACCGGCATCGACGCCTGGCGCCGCGTGCAGGAGGTCAACCTCACCAGCGTCTACCTGTGCTGCAAGCACGTGATCCCGTACATGCGACGGCAGGGCAAGGGCTCGATCATCAACACCGCGTCGTTCGTCGCGGTCATGGGCTCGGCGACCTCGCAGATCTCCTACACCGCCTCCAAGGGCGGCGTGCTCGCGATGAGCCGCGAGCTTGGCGTCCAGTTCGCCCGCGAGGGCATCCGGGTCAACGCGCTGTGCCCCGGCCCGGTGGACACCCCGCTGCTGCGGGAACTGTTCGCCAAGGACCCCGAGCGCGCCCAGCGCCGTCTCGTCCACGTGCCGATCGGCCGGTTCGCGCGGGCCGAGGAGATCGCCGCGGCGGTCGCGTTCCTCGCCTCCGACGACGCGTCGTTCATCACCGCCTCGGAGTTCCTGGTCGACGGCGGCATCTCCGGCGCGTACGTCACTCCGCTGTAGGGGGCGGGGATGGCTCGTCCCGTGATCGGCGTGACGTGCTACGTCGAGCCGGCGAAGTTCACCGTGTGGGACATGCCGGCGGCGCTGCTGCCGTACATGTACGTCGAGCACGTCGAGCGGGCGGGCGGGCAGCCGGTCATCCTGCCGCCCGCCGGGGAGCCCGCCGAGCTGGCCGGGCGGCTGGACGGGCTGATCATCGCGGGCGGGGGCGACATCGACCCCGCCCGGTACGGCTCCACCCCCGCCCCCCAGACCGGCTACGTCCGGAAATTTCGTGATGATGCCGAGTTCGGCCTGATGGCGGCGGCGCTGGAGACCGGCCTCCCGTTTCTCGGCATCTGCCGGGGGCTGCAGGTCCTCAACGTGGCGCTCGGCGGCACCCTCCACCAGCACCTGCCCGACGTGGTCGGCCACACGGACCACTCCCCCGCCCCCGGCACGTTCGGCCGCGTCCCCGTACGGCTCTCGCCCGGGCTGGCCGAGATCTACCACGGCGAGGACCTGACGCCCGCCCACTACCACCACCAGGCGATCGACCGCCTGGCGGACGGCCTGGAGGTGACCGGCCGGTCGGACGACGGCACGATCGAGGCCGTCGAGGTCACCGGCGCGGCGTTCGCCCTGGCCGTGCAGTGGCACCCGGAGGCCGACGAGGACGGCCCCCTCTTCCACGCCCTCGTCGCCGCCGCCCGCCGTTGAGGAATCCGGGGCGACGCGCGTCGCCCCAGCCTGATTTCCATCCCGTGACAGACGCACCGGCACGGCGGCCGAACCCTGCGTGATCGCCCGGCGGCGCCCCGGTGAACACGGCTTTCGTCTTCGCGCACCGTGACGGGCGGGCCCGCCGGAAACACGCGGAGGCGCGTTCCCCGCATTATGTAACCGATTTCATTTGATGCACGTGCATGTTCGCTCGGCATTCATCGTTATACGGAACGCAATGTCATCGACGGAACTACACACCCGGACAGGCGCCGCGAAAAACGCAATTTTGACGAATGCAGGCGTAGAGGGATATCGTCAAATTCCTGTCAATGCCGCATCGCCGGCGCGTTCAGGCTGCTTTCGCGTGCGAGGGGAACCGTGTTATACGCCGTGCTCGGACCGTTCCTGGCCATGAAGCCCTCGGGGGACGTCATCGCCGGGCTCGCCCCCAGGCACCGGCAGCTCCTGGCGCTGTTCCTGCTGAATGCCAATGTCACGGTTGATCGGGACAGGCTGATCGATCTGCTCTGGAATGGCTGTCCCACTAAATCTGCGCGCCGGAATCTTACCACCTACATCGCGCAGATGCGGCGGCGGCTCTCTCCGCGGGACCCCGGCCTTTCTCCGCTCCACAGCGTGGAGGGCGGGTACCTTCTTTCCGTACCGCCGGGATCCGTGGATGCTGCAGTATTCAACGATTTCACCGCGCAGGGCAGAATCGCTCGCGACAATGGCGATTACCACAATGCCGCGCGGATGCTCGAGAACGCGCTGAGCCTGTGGCGGGGCGACGCCCTGGCCGGCATGAGGCACGTGGACGAGCTCGCCGCGTGGGCGGAGCGCCTCGACGAGGACCGGCGCGCGGCGACCGAGGACCTCTTCGACGTACGGCTGGCGCTCGGGGACCACCGTGAGATCGTCGGCGGCCTGACCCAGTGGGCGAGGCGGCACCCGTTGCGTGAACGGCCGCACCGGCAGCTCATGCTGGCGCTGCACCGGTCGGGCCGCACCCACGACGCCTCGGCCTCCTACCAGCGGCTGCGCCGGACCCTGGTCGACCGCCTCGGCACCGAACCGTCCCCCGACACCCAGGCTCTCCACCAGCGGATCGTCACCGACGACCCTTCCTCCACTCCGGCACGCGTCCGTGCGGGGCATCGCCCGTCTCGCGACCCCGAACACGGAAAGTGACGAACCGGCCGAGGTTCGAGCCATCCGCCAAGAGCTTGGCGACCCGGATGCGCGGTAATGCCTCCGCGCAGCCACACAGACCGCGAGACGTACCTGACGTACAGTAGGTACATGAGCGAGCCCGCATCCGACTTTCCGCCGCCGCCCTACAGCGTGCAGGAAGTCAGTACGACACAAGCACGCAAGGACCTCGCCGAACTCGTCAACCAGGCGGTATACGGTCACGTCCACACGATCCTGACGAGGGACGGGCGACGACTGGCCCGGATCATCCCCGAAGAGGACGCATGGTTCTACACGCCTGAGTGGCAGGAGAAGCTCGCGAGAGCGCAAGACGACCTCGCCGAAGGCCGCGTGAAGAGCTTCGAGTCGATGGACGAGATGTTCGCCGACTTGGAGACGGAGCAGTGAGGTACCTCCGCACCGCCCAATTCGACAACGACTACCGCAAGCTGCCCGCCGAACATCGCAAACTGTTCCAGCAAGTCGTTTTCGATCACTTCATACCGGCTCTGGAGCAAGGAGCCCACACGGGCCGGGCGCCCTGGCCCCGCCGGCTGCGCGTCCATAAGATCGGCGACGTCTACTCACTCACCTGGAGTTTCGCCTCCCCGGACGGGCGGGCGCTCTTCACCTTCACTCTTCAGGAGGCGGAGTCCGGCGAGCCGGTGCTCGTCTGGCTCGCCGTCGGCTATCACGACGTCTACCGGCCTTCCTGACCTCGATGACGCCGACTCGGTGGCGCCGCGGGCGCAGACCGGGAAGTCAGGGCGTCCGGCAGGTTACGGGGGTGGCGGCTAACCACTAGGCTGGGCAGCGCACCAGTGATCCCGTGCGGGAGAGCGTCCTGGCATCCGGTCAGGGCCCCTGAAGGAGCAAGCCCTCCCCGCGAACCTCTCAAGGCAAAGGACCGTACGGGCCAGGTGACCTCTGGAAAGAAGGCCGGTAGGCCTCGCCGAAGGTGAAAGTCCGGCAAAGATCGGACGAAGCTCTCAGGCGCCGATGACAGAGGGGGAGGATGCCCGATAGTTCAACGCTGCATCCGTCCTTTCCGAGGTGGGCATGTCCCGATCCACCCCGCTCCGCGGGGTCCACGAAAGCCTGGGCGCGACCCTGACCGATTTCGCGGGCTGGCAGATGCCCCTGCGCTACGGCAGCGAGTCGGCCGAGCACAACGCGGTGCGCACGGCCGCCGGGCTGTTCGACCTGTCCCACATGGGCGAGATCTTCGTCGTCGGGGCGCAGGCGGGCGAGGCCCTCGACCACGCCCTCGTGGGGCACCTCAGTGTCCTCGCGCCCGGCCGCGCCCGCTACACGATGATCGTGAACGAGACCGGCGGCATCCTCGACGACCTCATCGTCTACCGGCTCGACGAGGACCAGTACATGGTCGTCGCCAACGCCTCCAACTACGCCCTCGTCGCGCGTGAGCTCGCCGACCGGGTCCGGGGATACGACGCGCGGGTGACCGACCGGTCGGACGAGTACGCGCTGGTCGCCGTGCAGGGGCCGCGCAGCACCGAGATCCTGGCCCCGCTGACCGACGCCGACCTCGACGAGCTCAAGTACTACGCCATCCTCCCCGGCGTCGTCGCGGGCACGCCCGTCCTGATCGCGCGCACCGGCTACACCGGCGAGGACGGCTTCGAGCTGTTCGTGCTGAACGAGCACGCCGTGCCGCTGTGGAACGCCCTCACCGAGGCGGGCAGGGACGCCGGGCTCGTCCCCGCCGGCCTGTCGGCCCGCGACACGCTGCGTCTGGAAGCCGGCATGCCGCTGTACGGCAACGAGCTGAGCGCGGCGATCACGCCGTTCGAGGCGGGCCTCGGCCGGGTCGTCCGCTTCGACAAGCCCGGCGACTTCGTGGGCAAGGCCGCCCTCGAGCGGGTCGCGGCGAACGACACCACCCGGCGCCTGGTCGGGCTTGTGGCGCGCGGCCGCCGCGTCCCCCGCCACGGCTACCCCGTCACCCGGGACGGCGCCGTCGTCGGCGAGGTGACCAGCGGCGCCCCGTCGCAGTCCCTCGGCCGCCCGATCGCCATGGCGTACGTCGACGAGGACGCCCTGGAAAAGGGCGGCCTGACCGTGGACATCCGGGGCAGCCAAGAACCGGTCGACGTCGTCGATCTGCCTTTCTACAGGAGGAGCAAGTGAGCACCATTCCGGACGACCTGAGCTACACCAAGGAACACGAGTGGGTGGCCGGGATCGAGGACGGCCTCACCGTGACGGTGGGCATCACGGCGTACGCGGCCGAGCAGCTCGGCGACGTGGTCTACGTGGAGGTGCACCCGGAGGTCGGCGCCACGGTCGCGGCCGGCGACGCGGTCGGCGAGGTGGAGTCCACCAAGTCCGTGAGCGACATCTTCGCGCCGGTGAGCGGTGAGATCGTCGAGATCAACGCCGCCGTCGCGGACACCCCCGGGCTCGTCAACTCCGACCCGTACGGCGAGGGCTGGCTGTTCCGCGTGCGCGTGGAGGAGGAGCCGGATGACCTGCTGTCGGCCGCGGAGTACACCGCGCTGACCTCCGGCGAGTCCTGACCGGCGGTTGAGAGGCGACGGTCAATGGCGATCAGCGTCTTCGACCTGTTCAAGGTGGGGATCGGGCCGTCCAGCTCGCACACGGGCGGCCCGATGGCGGCGGCGCACAAGTTCGTCCGCGGACTGCACGAGGACGGGCTGCTGGAGAAGGTCACCCGGGTCGAGGCCATCCTGTACGGCTCGCTCGGGCTGACCGGCAAGGGCCACGGCAGCGACAAGGCGGTCCTGCTGGGCCTGTCCGGCGACAAGCCCGAGCTGGTCGACGTCGACACCGTCGACGAACGGCTCGCGGCGATGCGGTCGAGCGGCACGGTCACGTTGTACGGCGTGCACGAGATCCCGTTCGTGGTCGGCGAGCACCTCGTCTTCGAGCGCAAGCTGTCGCTCCCCCACCACCCGAACGGAATGCGGTTCACGGCGTACGCCGACGACACGGTGCTGCTCGAGAAGGTGTACTACTCGGTCGGCGGCGGTTTCGTGGTGGACGAGAACGCCACCGGCGCCGACCGGATCAAGCCCGACGACACGGTGCTGCCGTACGCCTTCACGACCGCGCACGAGCTGCTCGCGCACTGCGCGGAGACCGGCCTGTCGATCTCCGGCCTCATGATGGAGAACGAGAAGGCCTTCGGCCGTACGGAGGAGGAGATCCGGGCCCGCCTGCTGCACCTGTGGGCGGTCATGGCCGAGTGCGTACGACGCGGCACCAGCCGCGAGGGCGTCCTGCCGGGCGGCCTCAAGGTGCGCCGCCGGGCCCACCAGCTGTACCGGCGGCTGCAGGGCGAGGCCGACGGGACCGACCCGCTGCGGGCGATGGACTGGGTCACGCTGTTCGCGCTGGCCGTCAACGAGGAGAACGCCGCGGGCGGCCGGATCGTCACCGCGCCGACCAACGGCGCCGCGGGCATCGTCCCGGCCGTCCTGTCCTACTACATGCGCTTCCTTCCGGGCGCCGACGAGGACGGCGTCGTCCGTTTCCTGCTCACCGCGGGCGCGATCGGCGTGCTGTTCAAGGAGAACGCCTCCATCTCCGGTGCGGAGGTGGGCTGCCAGGGCGAGGTCGGATCGGCCTGCTCGATGGCCGCGGCGGGCCTCACCGAGGCGCTGGGCGGGACGCCGGAGCAGGTCGAGAACGCCGCCGAGATCGGCATCGAGCACAACCTCGGCCTGACCTGCGACCCGATCGGCGGGCTCGTCCAGATCCCGTGCATCGAGCGCAACGCGGTCGCCTCGATCAAGGCGATCGCCGCGGCCCGCATCGCGCTGCGCGGCGACGGGCGCCACTTCGTGTCGCTGGACAAGGCCATCAAGACGATGCGCGACACCGGCAGGGACATGCTCGACAAGTACAAGGAGACCTCGCGCGGCGGCCTCGCCGTCAACGTCATCGAGTGCTGACCCGGCGTCCGCGGGCCGTGGCGTCTCTCGATGTGACGCGCGTGCGGCTCACCAATATCGTGGTGGCTTCCCGGCGATGAGGAGGGCCGTCACGTGAGGTGGCGCGAGGCGCTGCGCCCGCATCGGGCGTTCCTGGTCGTGCTGGCGGCGGGTGTCGCGCTGCGCGCGCTCGCCGTGCTCGGCTACCGGCCCGCGCTGTGGTTCTGGGCCGACTCCTTCGCCTACCTCAGCTCGGCCCTCGACCTGCGGCCGCTGCCCTCGCGGCCGTCCGGCTACTCGCTGTTCCTGGCGGCGCTGAGCCCGCTGCACAGCATCACCGCCGTCGTGGTCGTCCAGCACCTGCTCGGCCTCGGCATGGCCGTGTGCGTGTACGCGCTGCTGCGCCGCCGCACCCGGCTGCCGGGCTGGGGCGCGGCGCTGGCGGCGGCTCCGGTGCTGCTCGACGTCCACCAGATCCAGCTCGAACACCTCGTCATGGCGGACCTGCTGTTCACCGCGCTGATCGTGGCCGCCGTGACGATCCTGCTGTGGCGTCCCAGGCCCGGCGCGTGGTCGGTCGTCGCCGCGCTGCTGCTGCTCGGGCTGGCGACGATCACCCGCACCCTCGGGCTGCCCCTGATCGCGCTGGCACTGCTGCCGGTGCTGCTGGCCCGGCGCTGGCGGACCGCGCTCGCCGGGCTCGCCGCCGCGTCCGCCGTGCTCGGCGGGTACGCCGTCTGGTTCCACGACGCCCACGGGTCGTACGGGATGGGCGGCAGCAGCACCTGGCTGTGGTCGCGGACGATGACCTTCGCCGACTGCGCGGTCATGAAGCCGCCGGAGGAACTGGCGGTGCTGTGCCCGTCGGGGCCCCGGCTCGCCGCGCCCGCCTACATCTGGGACGCCGACTCCCCCATCCAGCGGGTGAAGAAGGACAAGGAGCGCCTGGCGGGCGAGTTCGCCTCGCTGGCGATCCGCAGCCAGCCCCTCGACTTCCTGACGACCGGTCTGCACGACGCCATGTGGGCGTTCGAATGGGACCGGAAGGTCTACCCCGCACCGGGCACGCAGAGCGCGTACGTGTTCCCCGCCTCGGTGAAGCCGTTCACCGCCAAGGTGGCCTCCTCGGGCCGTACGGCCCCCGAGCTGACCACCGCCTACCAGGGCGGCTCCGGGGACACCGACGTGGTCGAGCCGTTCGCGGGGTGGCTGCGCGCCTACCAGGAACAGGGCTTCCTGCGCGGGCCGCTGCTGGCGGCGATCCTGCTGGCCGGCCTCGCCGGGCTGGTGGCGCGGCGGTGGACGGCGCTGCTGCCCTGGGCCGCGGCGGCGGTCCTGCTCCTGCTGCCGCCCCTGATCGCCGCCTTCGACCACCGCTACGTGGTGCCCGTGGTGCCGCTCGCCTGCCTGGCCGCCGGCCTCGCCCTCGGCTCCGGCGCGACCCGCGCGCCGTGGCGATCAGAGGGGCGATCAGAGGGGCGGCCGAAGGAGCGCTCGCAGAGGCGTGCCCGAGGACGGTCAGCGGCGGCGGACGTGCAGGCGGACGACCGCAAGCGCGTCGTCTCGACCGACCGCGCGGCGAACGCGTGAGATCGCCGACTCGTCCAGCCGCCTGATCACCTGCCGCAGGTCGGCGGACCGCTGGAGCGACACCGACACCCGCAGCCTGCCGTCACGCACGAGCCTGACGGAGATGCGGCCGATCCCGTCGATCCCCTTCAGCGCCACGCCGAGCATGGCGATGCCGGAACCGGTGCGGCTGCCGACCCGGCCCCAGCCGAGCGCCATGACGAGCCAGCGGGTCGCGACCAGGGCGAGCAGCATGGCCACCCCGGCCAGCAGGGGCAGCGCCCACGGCCGCCCGTCGGTCACGCTCGCGTCGGCCAGGGCCGCACCGGGCCGCCGCCGCGCGGCGGCCAGCAGGCCGGCGCCACCCGCGACCAGCGCGAGGCCCACGAGGCAGAGCCCGACCCGGTTCCCCAGTCGCCGGCGCACCTCAGCCCCCTCTCCTGCGCAGCCGTACGACGACCTCCTGGCGGGACCGGACGCCGAGACCCGACAGCCGGTCTCCCACGGCCGCGCCGACCTCCCGCAGCAGGGCGCCGGTCGTGTCCGCGTCGGCCACCACGGCGACCTCGATCCGCCTGCGGAGGATGTGGACGTCGGCGCGGCGGACGTGCTCGACCTCGCGGGCCGAGGCGGCGAGCGTCCGGCGCAGACCGGCGCGGGTCAGGCCCATGGCGAGAAGCGGGTCCCGGCATTCCAGGGGCACGAGCCGGGGACGGCCGGGGACGAGCGCGAGGGCCACCAGCCCCACCCCGCAGACGATCATGCCGACCGCGGCGACGGGAACGACGGGGTCGGCCGGCGTGACGTTCAGCAGCCGGGGCGGCAGCCGCCAGGGCAGGGACCCGCCGATCATGACGGCGACGACCGCCGCGGTGAGCACCCAGCCGAGCAGGGCGAGGACGGAGGCGACCGCGACGGCGGCCGGAGTGCGGCCCGGCCGCAGAGCACGCATGGCGGCCCGGCGACCGGCCACGCGGTCCGCGGCGACGCCCATGCCGTTTTCAGCGCCCGTGCCGCTTCTGGCACCCGTGCCGCTTTCAGCGCCTTGGAAGCTCCCCGCTCCTCCGGCGCCCTGGGCACTCCTTGCCGACGAACCCGCCAGGAATCCCTGCACGACGCTCATCAGCCGTTCACCCTTTCCGCTCACCGCGCCGGGTCCGCTCGGTAGTCACGTCACCATGGGTACACGGCGCGGCGGCGGGAGGGGCGGGTCACCCGCCGCCTTGCGCGATCTTGGTGGCTCCGCGCCGGAGGATTTACCCAGGCGCGGCTAACATGAATTCAGCTCATGTATTTCGGCCGGCGCCGTACTAGGCTGCGCACATGGACGACCGACAGCGCCTCGACCAGGCCACGGCCCACCTGGAGCCGCCCTTCGCCGTCCTCGACATGGACGCGCTCCGGTCGAACGCGGCCGCCATGGTGCGCCGGGCCCGGGGCAAGCCGATCCGGGTCGCCAGCAAGTCGATCCGGTGCCGGCCCGTGCTCGAGCGGGTCCTGGCCATGGACGGCGTCTCAGGCGTCATGGCCTTCACTCTGCCCGAGGCGCTGTGGCTGGTCTCCACCGGCCTGCGGGACGTGCTCGTGGCCTACCCGACCGCGGACAGGACCGCGCTGCGCACCCTGGGATCGGACGAGGTCGCCGCACGGGAGATCACCGTCATGGTGGACTCGCCCGAGCACCTCGACCTGATCGAGAGCCTCCGGCTTTCCCACCGCGTCCGGGTGTGCCTGGACCTCGACGCGGGGTTCGTGGCTCTCGGCGGCAGGTTCCGCGCGGGCGCGCTGCGGTCGCCGATCCGCGAGCCCGAACAGGCCGCCGAGATCGCCGCCCACATCGCCAAGCGCCCGGGGCTGCGGCTGGCCGGGCTCATGGCGTACGAGGCCCAGATCGCCGGGGTGGGCGACGACGTGCCCGGGCCGTACGGGCGGGCGGTGCGCCTGATGCAGGAGCGGTCGCGCCGCGAGCTGGTCGTCCGGCGCGGACGCATCGTGCAGGCCGTGCGTCAGGTGGCCGACCTGGAGTTCGTCAACGGCGGAGGCACCGGAAGCATCGAGAAGACCGTCGCCGAGCGGGCGGTCACCGAGGTAGCCGCGGGCTCCGGGTTCTTCCATCCCCGGCTGTTCGACTTCTACCGAGGCTTCACCGGCCGGCCGGCGGCGCTGTTCGCCCTGCCGGTCGTGCGCAAGCCGGCACCGGACATCGTGACCGTGCTCGGAGGAGGCTATCCGGCCTCCGGCGCCCCGGGACCCACCCGGCTGCCCCAGCCGTACCTGCCCGCCGGGCTCCGATACCACCCGGACGAGGGCGCGGGCGAGGTGCAGACGCCCCTGCTCGGCGAGGCCGCGGCCGATCTCCGCCTCGGCGACCGCGTCTGGTTCCGGCACGCGAAGGCCGGCGAGCTGTGCGAGCGCTTCGCCTCGCTGCACCTCATCGAGGGGGACCGGGTCACCGAGGAGGTCCCGACCTACCGCGGCGAGGGCAAGACCTTCCTCTGACCGCGCCGGCCTGGCGGCCGCCTTTCCTCGGCAAACGCGGACGCCGCCGCGAAACGCGTCACGGCGGCGTCGTCCCTGGGCGGGTCAGCGGGAGCGGCGCGTTTCCGGCGGGTCAGCGGGAGCGGCGGCGCAGGAGCACGATGGCCGCGCCCACGACGACGACCACGCCGATTCCGATCAGCACCGGAGCCATGTTGGGCGCCGGGTACTCCGCGGGCTGCTCCCCTTCGCCGTCGGCCGGGGCGTACGTGCGCGGCCCCAGGACCATGTCCTCCATCGACGTGACGAAGTCGCGCGCGTTGGCCTTCGCCTTCGCGACGCCGCGCTCCGCGACCCGCTTCGGGCTCACCCGGTCCGCGATGGCGTCGACCGTGCGAGCGAGCTCCGCCCGCGTGCGCTCGATCTTCAGCTCCAGCGCATCGGGATCGGTGTCCGCCATGCGATCCCCCTTCTGTGGTATTGGTGTGTGATCAGTCTGCCAGGTCCGCCGGTCGCCCCGCACAGCGGCTGAGCCGGTAGTTTGGTTGACGCTTGCCCGCCGATCGCCGCGGGTCACCTTTTCCGGAGGACGTGATGAGCAAGCTCCAGCCCGGCGACGCCGCGCCGGACTTCACCCTGACCGACGCCGACGACAACGAGGTCTCGCTGGAGACGTTCCGCGGCAAGCGGGTCATCCTGTACTTCTACCCTGCGGCGATGACCCCCGGATGCACCAAGCAGGCCTGCGACTTCCGCGACAACCTCGGCGCGCTGACCGAGCAGGGCTTCGTGGTGCTGGGCGTGTCCAAGGACAAGCCCGCCAAGCTGCGGCAGTTCCGCGAGCGCGACGCGCTCACGTTCCCGCTGCTGTCCGACACCGGTCTGGACGTGCACAAGGCGTACGGCGCGTACGGCGAGAAGACGAACTACGGAAAGACCGTGATGGGCGTCATCCGGTCCACGTTCGTGATCGACCCCGACGGGAAGATCGAGAAGGCTCTCTACAACGTGAAGGCCACCGGTCACGTCGCCCGCCTCACAAAAGAGCTGGGTATTTCCTGACATATCCCTTTCGACGTGCTCCCGGAATTGTCGGCGCCCGCCGATAAATTCCGGGACATGGCGAAGTACAAGTACACCCCAGAGTTGCTCGCCGACGCGGCGGCGGCCGCGAGCAGCATCGCCGATGTGCTGCGTCATCTCGGCATCCCGTGGTCGGGCGGTGCCCACGCCCACATCAGCCGCCGTCTCAAGCACTTCGGTATCGACACAACCCACTTCCTTGGCCAGGCTCATAGGCGAGGCCAGCCGTCGCCGCGACGGCGTCTACCGGCGGACGTGCTGGTCCTGAATCCCGTCGGCGCCGCTCGCGAGAAGCCGGGCAAGCTCCGGCGGGCGCTGCGTGAAGTGGGAGTCCCCTACCGCTGCGCAGACTGTAAGATAGGCGGCACTTGGCAAGGCCGGTCACTGACATTGCACATCGACCACGTCAACGGCGACTGGCTGGACAACAGAAGAGAGAATCTGCGATTTCTCTGCCCGAACTGCCATTCTCAGACCGAGAATTTCGCGGGCAAGGGAAAACGCGAAGGGGTCGTAGTCCAACGGCAGGAGACCGCGGCTTTAGGTGCCGTACAGTGCGGGTTCGAATCCCGCCGACCCCACCAAGACTCAAATGGAAACAACGGCGCAATGGATTCCGCGGTTGAGGCGGATTCTGCCGGTGAGAAGAAGGCGCCGCCCGCGAAGATGGCCGTGATGGTCTCAGCGGAAGACCTCGCCTTCCTCGAACGCTTCATGGCGGCGGAAGGAGCTCCGTCTCGGTCCTCCGCCATCCGCACTGCCATCGCTCTGCTCCGCGCTCAGAGTGAGCGGGAATGATTGCGATGGAGAGCTTCCGCATATCCGGGGCGGATCAGAAGGACAACGACGTCCCGTTCTCGTCCGGCCGTACGGCGAGCAGAGGCCGACGAGGGTTCGCCATTGTACGGCTCTCGCGGCGCCCGCGCGCCGACCGGCGCGCTCCGGTGACGACCGGCCGGGCCCACCCGGGACGTTTCGATGCCCGTGACCGGGAGGAGCCGACAGCCGCGGCGACCCACCGGAGAGACCCGTGGGCGCGCGCCGGCCCCTCCGCCGGCGCGCGCCCTTCCGGGGAGCGAAGGTCAGCCGGGCGCCTGGCAGCGCACTCCGGCCTCGGTGCTCCTGCACCACGGGGGCAGGAGGTCGTCCTGCGACTGCGGGGCGTTCTGGCCGTAGCCTCGGGGGAAGAAGCGCTGCCGGTCACCGCCGGTGTCCCAGCTCGTCCCCGCGTCCGCCCGGCCCCAGACCATCGCGGTGACGGCCACGATGCCACCGCCGAGGAGCGCTCCGACGAGCGCGGACGCGATGCCGACGGCCACCAGCCGGCCCGTGTGCCCGCGCGGGAGCCGAGCCGACAGGCGCGCGGGGAGGCCGGGCTGCGGTGCCGACGCGAACGGCGGACGCTCATTCTGCCAGCCGGGGGCGTTCCATCCCGCGCCGCCGGGCCCGAAGGCGTACCCGCTGCCGCTCGGGAGCGCACTCGCGGGTCCCGGCCCCGACCGGCCCGGGCCGGCGGAGCCTGTCCACGGCGCGTACGGCCCCGGCGCCCCGGACGCGGCCGCCCCGGGCGTGTTCATCGGACCGGGCGCGTTGTTCGGGCCGGGCGCGCTGGTCGGGCGGGCCCAGGGTGAACCCGGCCCGGCCGCCCTGGGCGTGGTCGCCGGGCTGGTCCACAGTGCCGTGGGATTCGGTGGCGGTGGCGGTGGCGCGGTCGGCCCGGTTGGCGCATTCGGCGGGGTCGAGCCGATCGGCAGACTCGGCAGGCTCGGTGCCCCCGGGCCCGCGGGCTCAGCGGCCCCGCTGGTCACGGCCGGCGCACTTGACCCGGTCGGCGTTGCCGGGGCGACCGGCGCGGTCCCAGCCGGCTCGGCCGGTGCCGCCGGGCCGGCGGGCTGACCGGCCCCGCTGGTCGCGGTCGGCTCGCTCAACCCGGTCGGCCCGGTTTCCGGCTCCGGGCGCGGGCCGCGCGGCTCGTCCCCGGTGCCGCGCGACCCCGCGTCCTGATCCGCCATTCAGATCTCCCTTACCCGCTTCAGAGAAGCGTTCCCGGGAACAAGGATGCGGCGTGATCCGTAAGAACGGCGTAAACCCGACGGGCGCCTGCGACCTGAGTCGTACCACCGTATCCGCCGCAAGGGTGAGACCTTCCTGAGCAGCCGATACATATGGTTGGGTACGTGTTCGGCAGACTACGCGCCTGGACCCGGCGCCACAGCAAGCTCGTGGACGCGCTCACGGTCTCCCCGCTGGCGCTGTTGAGCCTGGCCACCGTCGAGACATTCACCCGGTCGGGCTCGGTAGGGGCACGGGATGTGGGCGTGCCCGGACTGCTGCTGCTGTCGGCCGCCCTCATCGTTCCGCTGACCTGGCGCCGCGAGCACCCCCGCGAGGTGTTCGCCGTGGTCGCCGCCGTCAGCTTCGTCCAGTGGCTGCTCGACGTCATCGTCCTGCCCGCCAACATCGCGGTGCTCGTCGCGGTGTACGGCGTGGCCTCGCGCTGCACGCTGCGGTGGGCGCTGGCCGCCGGGGCTGTCGCGGAGTTCGGGCTGCTGCTGGCGATGCTGCGCTGGTCCAACGACGCCGGGCAGGCGTGGCCGTCGTCGTCGGCCTTCATCGTCGCCGTCTGGATCGCCGGGATCTACGCCAACACGCGCCGCCGCTACGTGGAGAGCCTCGTCGAACGCGCCGAGCGGGCCGAGCGGGAGCGCGACCAGCAGGCGCGTATCGCGGCCGCCGCCGAGCGCGCCCGCATCGCCCGTGAACTGCACGACGTGGTGGCGCACAACGTCAGCGTCATGGTCGTCCAGGCCGACGGCGCGGGGTACGCTCTCGACGGCGATCCGGAGCAGGCGCGGCGTGCCATGCAGGCGATCTCCGCGACCGGTCGGCAGGCGCTGGCCGAGATGCGTAGGCTGGTGGGCGTCCTGCGGCAGGACGCCGGCAGCCCCGCGGAGGAGTACGCTCCGCAGCCCGGCGTGGCCCAGTTGGGCGACCTGATCAGGCAGGTCAGGGATTCTGGGCTGCCGACCGAGTTCACCGTGACCGGCACCGCGCGGACGCTGCCCGAGGGCGAGCAGCTCGCCGTCTACCGGATCGTGCAGGAGGCGCTGACGAACGCGCTCAAGCACGGCGGCCCCGGCACGCGGGCCTGGGTGGAGATGACGTACGGCAGGGGCGAGCTCGAGCTGAGGATCAGCGACGACGGCAGGGGCGCCGCCGCGCCGCGCCTGGTCGGCGGGCACGGCCTGATCGGCATGCGGGAGCGGGCGGCGATGTACGGCGGGAGCGTCGAGGCGGCCCCGCGGACCGGCGGCGGGTTCCGGGTGGTCGCCAGGATCCCCATCGGGATGGCCGCGTGACCGGGTCGTCCCCCGACCGGGTGACCGGCGTCCCCGACCGAATGACGGGGCGGTCCCCCGGCCGCGTACGGTTGCGGGGATCGCGGCGATGACGAGCGGAGCGGAGCGGCAGTGATACGCGTCATGCTGGTCGACGACCAGGAGCTGGTGCGGACCGGGTTCCGGATGGTCCTCGGGGCGCAGCCGGACATCGACGTCGTGGGCGAGGCGGCGGACGGGCTTGCGGCCGTCGAGGCGCTGCGCACGGTCGAGGCGGACGTGGTCCTCATGGACGTCCGCATGCCGCGGATGGACGGCGTGGAGGCGGCCCGCGTCATCTGCGCGGCGCCGGACGGTCCCAAGGTGCTGATCCTGACGACGTTCGATCTCGACGAGTACGCGTTCGCCGCGATCAAGGCGGGCGCGGCGGGATTCCTGCTGAAGGACGTGCCACCGGCCGAGCTGATCAGCGCGATCCGGTCGGTCCACACGGGTGACGCGGTGGTCGCGCCGAGCACGACCCGCCGCCTGCTCGACCGTTTCGCCGTGCTCCTGCCCGAGGGGGACCAGCGGCGGCAGGACACCGGCGTGCTGACGGTGCGGGAGCGGGAGGTGATGGTCCACGTGGCCCGCGGCCTGTCGAACGCCGAGATCGCGGCGCGCCTGCACCTCGCGGAGGCGACCGTGAAGACCCACCTGGGCCGCATCCTGGCCAAGCTGGGGCTGCGCGACCGCGCCCAGGTGGTGGTCTACGCGTACGAGACCGGTGTGGTCTCCCCCGATCATCCGCGGGGCTGAGTCCGGACTACCCCGCAAGTCGCACACGTCCCGCGGGGCCCGTCCTGTGGCCGCACGCCGAGAACGTCCGCGAGGCCGAGGAAACGCCCTGATCACGGCCATAGCGTGGCGTCATGACCACAACAACCCAGGTTCGCACCGCGGTCGTCGCGCGGGGACTGACGAAGGTGTACGGCGAGGGCGACGCGGCGGTGCACGCGCTGCGCGGCGTCGACATCGGTTTCGCCGCGGAGGCGTTCACCGCGATCATGGGGCCGTCCGGCTCCGGTAAGTCCACCCTGATGCACTGCCTGGCCGGTTTGGACACCGTGACGGACGGACGGGTGAGCATCGGCGACGTCGAGATCACCGGTTTGAACGACAAGCAGCTCACGCTCCTGCGTCGCGAGCGCGTCGGTTTCATCTTCCAGGCGTTCAACCTGCTACCGACACTGACGGCCGAGCAGAACATCCGGCTTCCACTGGAGATCGCGGGCCGTCAGGCCGACCAGGCGCTGTTCGACCGTGTGATCGAGACGGTCGGCCTGCGGGACCGGCTCAGGCACAAGCCGAGCGAGCTGTCGGGCGGCCAGCAGCAGCGTGTCGCGGTGGCCCGGGCGCTCATCAGCAAGCCCCAGGTGATCTTCGCCGACGAGCCGACGGGCAACCTCGACTCGCGCAGCGGCGCCGAGGTGCTGGCGTTCCTGCGCAGGTCGGTGCGGGAGCTCGGGCAGACGATCGTGATGGTGACCCACGATCCGGTGGCGGCGTCGTACGCCGACCGGGTGGTGTTCCTGCGTGACGGCCTGCTGGTGAGCGAGATCGATCGGCCGACGCCGCAGGCCGTGCTCGACACGCTGATGGCGCTGGAGGCCTGAGCCGTGTTCAGGACCACTCTCACCGGGCTGCTGGCGCACCGCCTGCGCCTGCTGCTCACCTCCCTGGCGATCGTGCTCGGTGTCGGGTTCATCGCGGGCACGTTCGTGCTCACCGACACCATCGACGCCGGTTTCACCCAGTCGTTCGCCGCGGACGCCGACAAGGTGGACGTGGTGGTGACGCCCAAGGACGACGCCGAAGGCGACGGGAGCCTGCCGCAGAGCGCGCTCGCGGCGATCAGGGCGGTGCGGGGCGTGCGGGACGCCCAGCCCGTGGTGTCCGGGGACGCGCCGCTGATCGGCAGGGACGGCAAGGTCGTCGGGGACTCCCCCACCGCCGGGGTGTCCATCCCGGCGAGCCGCATCAAGATAACGTCGGGGCGGGCGCCCTCCGCCGCGGGCGAGGCCGTGCTCGACAAGAACACCGCCAAGACCCAGCACCTGGCACCCGGGGCGACGGTCGCGGTGCTCGACCGGGCCGGCGGACGGCAGGAGTTCCGCCTCGTCGGGATCTTCGACGTGGGCGTCGACCAGAACCTCGCCTACCGGGGCGCGGTCGCCTTCACCCCCGACACGGCGCGGCGCGTCACCGGCGCCAAGGGCTTCACCGAGATCGACGTCGTTTCGTCGGGACCCTCGCCGGAGAGCCTGCGTACGGCCGTCGCGGCGGCCGTGGGGGGCGACGCGACGGTGATGACCGGGCGGGAACGCGCCGACGAGGTGGCCAGGCGCAACCACGTGGACACGTCCTACATCCGGCTGGGCCTGCTGCTGTTCGGCGCGGTCGCGCTGCTCGTCGCCGCGCTCGTCATCTACAACACCTTCAACATCCTGGTCGCGCAGCGGATGCGCGAGATGGCGCTGCTGCGCTGCATCGGCGCCACCAAGCGGCAGGTCTTCGGCTCGATCGTGCTGGAGTCCGCCGTGGTCGGCCTGCTGTCGTCGGTGCTGGGCCTGCTGACGGGCCTCGGCCTCGGAGCCGCGGCGGTCGCCGTGCTGAGGGCCGTCGGAACCGACATCCCCACGGGCACGGTGACCCTGTCCCCGCAGACGATCGCCGTCGGCCTGTGCACCGGCGTCGTCGTGACGATGGCCGCGGCCCTGCTCCCGGCGCGCCAGTCCACCCGTGTGCCGCCCGTCGCGGCGCTGCGCGCGCAGGTCGAGGAGCACACCTTCCGCACCGGGGTCGTCCGGGTGGTCGTCTCGGTCCTGCTCGTGCTGGCGGGGGCCGGCCTCACCGCGGCGGGGGTCCTGCAGAAGCCGGGCCAGGCGGCGCTGCTCACGGTCATGGCGGGCGGCGTGCTCGTGTTCTTCGCGGTGCTGGTGCTCGGCCCGGTGATCGTACGGCCGCTGAGCGGGCTGGCCGGCTGGCTGCCGGCGCGGCTGTTCGGCGTGCCGGGGCGCCTGGCTGTGGACAACTCGCGGCGCAACCCCAAGCGGGCGGCCACCACGACGGTGGCCCTGACCGTCGGCGTGACGCTGATGACATTCATGTCGGTCCTGACCGCCACGGTGCGGACCACGGTCGGCGGCGAGCTCGACAAGCAGTTCCCCGCCGACTACATCCTGTCGGCGCAGACGGGCACGATCCCCCGCTCGGTCGCCGACGCGCTGCGCGGGAGCCGCGACCTCGCCGCGGTGACCGAATTCCGCGGCAAGAAGGCCAAGGTGAACGGCCACGACTACGAGGTGGGCACGGTCACCCGGTCGGCCATCGGCACCGCGATCAAGCCGGAGGCGTCGTCCGGCACGCTGGACGGCTTCGGCGCGGGTGACGTCGCGATCGCCGACTACGTGGCCCAGGACCTCGGCGTCGCCGTGGGCGACACCGTGACCGTCGCGTCGGGAGGGAAGAGCACCTCGCTCGAGGTGGCGGCGGTGCTGAAGGCCGACGTGTCCCTGCTGCCGCCGTTCACGATGGCCGAGCAGGCGTTCGAGCGGCACTTCGGCGCGGTGGGCGACGCGCAGATCCTGGTGGACGCCGCCGACGGCGTGGCCCCGGAGCGGGCGCGCAAGGTGGTGGACGACGCCACGGCGGCCTATCCGGCGGTCAAGGTCGGCAGCACGACCGAGATCCGGGGCCAGTTCGACGAGGCGATCGACTCGGTGCTCATGGTCGTCACCGGGCTGCTGGCCCTCGCCATCGTGATCTCGCTGCTCGGCATCGCGAACACGCTGTCGCTGTCGGTCCACGAACGGACCCGCGAGTCCGCGCTGCTGCGTGCCCTCGGCCTGACCCGGCCGCAGCTGCGGGGCATGCTCTCGGTCGAGGCGCTGGTCCTCGGCCTGGTGGGCGCGATCGTCGGCGTCGTGCTCGGCATCGTGTACGGCTGGGCGGCGACGACGACGCTCACGCAGAACGTCTCCTTCCAGCTTCCGGCCGTGCAGATTCTGATCTTCATCGCCGCCTCGGGCCTGGCCGGTGTGCTCGCCGCGGTGCTGCCCGCCCGCCGGGCCGCCCGGGCGTCGGTCGTCGGAGCGCTGGCCGCTTCCTGACCGCCGCTCCCCCGGATTCCGTACGGGCCGGGGCGTCGGTCGCCCGGGTCGCCCGCGCGTGCGGGCGACCCGGGCGCGGGCCGTCACAGGCGGCGGCCCTGGCGGTCGATCACGACCGCGAAGACTCCCGTGACGTCCTCGTACGGCGGTTCCACGGCCATGTGACCCCGCTGGGCGTCGATCCACAGGACCTCGCCCCGGCAGTTGACCGCGTTCCACGCGTGGCTGCCGCCCCCGGCCCAGCGGGTGATGAGGACGGCGGCGGCGCCGTGCCCGCCGAAGATCAGCCGCTGGGCGATGGCCACGTACGCCCGGCGGCCGTGGCCCACGTATTCGAACCGGTGCCCGAGCCACTCCTCGGCGCGGCCGACGCCTCCGGTCTCCCCGGTCAGCAGCGGGCGGCCCGACCCGTCGTACTCGGGCTGTCTGCGTGCCGCCACCACGGGCTCGCCGTGCCAGGTGGACAGGACCGACAGCGCGCAGTCGACGGCGTTGTTGGACCTGAACGCGTCCTCCGTCGGCCCTTCGGCGTTGATCAGCCGGATCCAGGTGCCGCGCGGGTCCGGGAAGCGCCCGCTCACCGCCTGCGCGAGGCTCACCTGGCCGCCCGGATCCGCCTCGGCCAGCCCGCCGGGCCTGCCGTACGGGCGGGTCTCCTCCAGCCGTCGCGGGCGGCCCGGGCCGTCCAGCCAGTCACACTCGGTGTCGTCGCGCAGCACGGCCGCCCAGAAGTCGTCGGCGTCCGGGAGCTCGCCCGTCTCCGGGCCGTCGTCCACGCCGCCGCCGGACGCCTCCTCGCACCACTCGCTCCGGCCTGCCTCCGGCGTCGTCTCGTCGCCGGTCTGCGCAGCGGGGATCCGCGGCGCGGGCGCGGCCTCGGTGGTGTCCTCGGTGGTGTCCTCGGCGGCCTCCTCGGCGGTGCCTTCAACGGCGTCCGCGGCGGCGTCATCGTGGCCGGCGGCGTCGGCCCCCGCGTGATCCGCCTCGAGTCCGGTGGCCGGGCGTTCCTCCGCGTGCGCGAGGTCGCCCGACGCCCCCAGGCCGGACTCTCGCAGACCGGGCTCCCCCGGGCCGGACTCCCCCAGGCCGTACTCCCCCAGGCCGGACTCTCGCAGACCGGGCTCCCCCGGGCCGGACTCCCCCAGGCCGGACTCTCCCAGGCCCGGCTCCCGCGAGCCCGAGTCCTCCGGCGCGCGGGCTTGCGGCCCTGACTCGTCGCGGGCACCGGTCTTCCCCGGATCAGGCTCGGCATCCCCGGGGCCGGATATTCCCGATGTCGCCGCCAAGTCGTCGACGGGCCCCCCGGCGGCCGTCTCCGTCGCCGGCTCTCCCGCCGCCTCGTCGTCGTCGAGGGCGCGCTCGACGTCGCCGCCGCTCTCCGGTTCCTGCTCGCCGACGGCATCGCGGGCGTCCTGACCATCCCGAGCGTCCCGGTCGTCCTCGGGCACCACCACGTCCGCACGGTCCTCGGCGTCCTCCGGGCCCCGGACATCCTCGTCGTCATCGGGCCCGGCGTCGGCGGGCGTCGTGACGGGGACGGCTCCCCGGAGGTCAGGCGGCCCGCCGCGGCGCCCTGTCGGCGTCCCCGGGCCGTGGCCTCCCCGTCCCCCGATCTCGCCGTTCCTCGCCGCCGGCACCACCGGCATGGTGATTGTGTCGGTCATGGTGTCGGTCATCGTGTCGATGCCCAGCGGCAGCGCCGCGATCCGCACGTCCAGGCGGCGGTCCTCGAGCGATGGAGCAGGCGCGTCGGCCGCCTGCTCGTAATCCCGCCATCGCCGGCCGTCGGCCGACACGACCGGGTTGTACACACCGGACGGCAACCGCCACCTCGCGTGCCGGCGCGCCCTCTCCTGGTTCACGCGCTTGGCCCCCCTCCTCGCGCACATCAGCGTGCCGATGGTAGAGGCGGGCCGTCCGGGGCACGGCGGGTTTTCCCAACTCCAGACCCGGCTTCTCTGACCCGGCTTCTCTTGGGGGCCGATCAGCGGGCGGTGACGGTGACGGTGTGGAGGCCTGTGGCGCCGTCGGGGGCGGGCGGGGCCTCGTCCTCGGTCTGGGTGTAGCCGGTCGCGTCGGTGGCCCGCACCGAGATCGTGTGCCGGCCGGGCGTCAGGTCGAGGTCGAGCGACCACTGCCGCCAGGTGTCCGGGCCGGGGGTGTCCGCGAGCCTCGCCTGCCGCCACGCGCCGCCGTCCACCCGCACCTCGACCGCGTCGACACCGCGATGCTGCGCCCACGCGACGCCCGCCACTGTCGTACGGCCCGCCGTGGCCTCGTCCCCGTCACGGGGCAGGTCGATCCTGGACTGGGTTTTGATCGGGCCGCGCGGCGCCCAGCCGCGCGGCGTCCAGTAGGCCTCGTCCCGGTCGAACCGGGTGACCCTGATCTCGGTGACCCACTTCGTCGCCGACACATACCCATACAGGCCGGGCACGACCTGGCGGACCGGAAAGCCGTGGGCCTCCGGGAGCACCTCGCCGTTCATGGCGACGGCGAGCATCGCGTCGCGGCCGTCCATCACCACGTCGACCGGTGTGCCGCAGGTCCAGCCGTCCTCGGAGACGCTGAGCAGCATGTCGGCCTCACTGCGGATCCCGGCCTCGCGCAGCACGTCGGCGAGCCGGGCGCCGAGCCAGCGGGCGTTGCCGATGTACGGCCCGCCGACCTCGTTGGACACGCAGGTCAGCGTGACGTCCGCCTCCATGAGGGGGCGCTTGAGCAGGTCGGCGAAGGTCAGCTCGACCGGCCTGTCCACCAGCCCGTGGATCTTCAGCGTCCATCGGGCCGGGTCCACCGACGGCACGACGAGGGCGGTGTCCACCCGGTAGAAGTCGGCGTTGGGCGTGACGAAGGGCGCCAGGCCGGGAACCCGCAGGTCCGCCCCGGACGGGAGGGGCGCGGCCGGGCGCGCCGCGCGCGGCAGCATCCTCGCCACGCTCCTGCGGGCGATCTCGCCGTCCTTGGTGCCCGACAGCAGCCAGCCGCCGAGACCGGCCGCGCCCGCGACGACGACCCCGGTCGCCGCCCCCGTCAGGAGCCTGCGCCGGTCGAAGGCGTACGGCGTGGCGTACGGGGCGGTGCTCGCCGGCGCGCCCGCCCGCATGACGGCCGGCACGGCGGGGCCGGGCGCCGTCGAGCGGCTCTCCTCCTCCGCCGTCGCGGCGCCCGCCGGGCCGGGGACCGGCCGCGTGGCCGGCGCCCTCTCCCTGTCGGCGGCCCGGCTGGCGGCGACGTAGTCCTCCTCGCCGCTGTCCATGGCGCGCCGTGCCAATCGGGACAGGGTCCAGGCGCCGGCCGCGGCACCCGCGAGCGAGGGCAGGACGTGCGCCACCCCCGCGTCCGGCCGGGACAGCGCCGCGGCGGCGCCGACGAGGCCGAACACGGCCAGGCCCAGCGTGCCGTACGCCGCCCCGCGGCGGGCGAGCAGGCCGAGACCGGCGGCGACGAGCGCGAGCACGACGACGATGCCGCCGAGCAGGACCGGCTTGTCGTAGGAGCCGAAGGTGCGGATCGCCCATTCCTTGAGGCCGGCGGGCGTGGCGTCGACCACCGCGCCGCCCACGGCGACGACCGGCGCCGCACCGGGGTCGATCAGACCGGCGACGATCTGGGCCGCCCCGAGCGCCACCGCGCCGGCGACGAGGCCGGTCAGCGCGGCCGCCCAGGCGGGCATGCGGGTGCCTGCTGCGTTCACGTTACGAACGCTACGCCCGTGCGCCCGCCGGGGGTCTTACGGCGGGATTACGAGACGACCTCGGCGATCACCGGGGCGAGCGCGCGGAACGCCTTACCTCGGTGGCTGATCGCGTCCTTCTCCTCGGCCGTCATCTCGGCGGTCGTGCGGGTCTCGCCGTCCGGCACGAAGATCGGGTCGTAGCCGAAGCCGCCCGTGCCGCGCCGTTCGCGGATGAGGAAGCCGTGTACGGCGCCCTCCACCACGTGCTCCTCTCCGGTCGGCAGCGCGAGCGCGGCCGTACACGCGAAGTGGGCCTGCCGGCGGCCGTCCGGCACGTCGGCGACCTGCGCGAGCAGCAGGTCGAGGTTGGCGTCGTCGTCGCCGTGGCGGCCGGACCAGCGGGCGGAGAAGATGCCCGGCATGCCGTTCAGCGCCTCCACGCACAGGCCGGAGTCGTCCGCGACGGCGGGCAGGCCGCTGGCCGAGGCGACCGCGTGCGCCTTGAGCAGCGCGTTCTCCGCGAACGTGAGACCCGTCTCGGCCACGTCGCCGATCTGCGGGAACGCCTCCAGGCCGACGAGTTCGACCGGCACACCGGCGTCGGCGAGGATCCGGCGCAGTTCGACGATCTTCCCGGCGTTGCGGGTGGCCAGGACCACCTTGTTCATGCTGTCGTCCTCGATGTTCAGGAGAGGGCTTCCGTCTGGATGCGGGTGAGCTCGGCGCATCCGGCGGCGGCCAGGTCGAGCAGGCCGTTGAGCGCCGTCCGGTCGAACGGCGTGCCCTCGGCGGTGCCCTGCACCTCGACGTAGTCGCCCCTGCCGGTCATCACCACGTTCATGTCGGTCTCGGCCTTGACGTCCTCGCTGTAGTCGAGGTCGAGCATCGGCTCGGTGCCGACGACGCCTACCGAGACGGCGGCGACCGAGTTCACCAGGGGGTCGCCCGGGCACATCCGGCGCTGCCGCATCCAGGCGATGGCGTCGGCGAGGGCGACGTACGCGCCGGTGATGGCGGCGGTGCGGGTGCCGCCGTCGGCCTGCAGCACGTCGCAGTCGAGCACGACGGAGTTCTCCCCCAGGGCCTTGTAGTCGACGCAGGCCCGCAGGGACCTGCCGATCAGCCGGGAGATCTCGTGGGTGCGCCCGCCGATCTTGCCGCGGACCGACTCGCGGTCGTTGCGGGTGTTGGTCGACCGGGGCAGCATGGCGTACTCGGCCGTCACCCAGCCGAGGCCGCTGCCCTTGCGCCAGCGGGGCACGCCGCTTTCCACCGTCGCGGCGCACAGCACCCTGGTGCCTCCGAACTCCACCAGTACGGAACCCTCCGCGTGGGCGAGCCAGTTCCGGGTGATGGTCACGGGGCGAAGCTGGTCGGGACGACGACCGTGTGAACGAGCCATACGGGTCACCCTAGGTCATACACGGCCCCGCTCCGTGCCAACTCCATCGGGCCGCCGAAGCCGCCGCGTGAGGCGTCCTCCAGGATTCGGGACTTGTCATACCAGGGGACGAGATGGGTGAGGACGAGCGCGGCGGCGTCGGCCCGGGCGGCGTGCTCGGCCGCCTGCCTGCCGCTCAGGTGCAGGCCGGGGGTCAGGTCCGGCTCGTCGAGGAAGGACGCCTCGCACAGGAGCACGTCGGCCTCGTGGGCGAGCTTGACCAGTTCGGCCGACTCGCCGGTGTCCGCCGAGTATGCGACGGACCTGCCCTGGTGGGTGACGCGGAAGCCGTAGGTCTCCACGGGGTGGTTCATCGTGGCGGCCGTCACCTCGAACGGGCCGACGTGCCGGGTGCCGGGCGACAGCCGTACGAAGTCGAAGGAGTTCTCGAGCACCGGCTCGTCCGGCATCGCGTACGCCGCGTTGAGCCGCTTCGAGGCGCCGGCGGGGGCGTGGACGGGCACCTTCGGCAGCGGGCCGTCCGGGGTGTAGGTGCGCACGACGTGGTAGGCGCACAGGTCGAGGCAGTGGTCGGCGTGCAGGTGGGACAGGAGGATGGCGTCGACCTCGTAGAGCCCGGCGTGCCGCTGGAGCGCGCCCAGCGAGCCGTTGCCGAAGTCGAGCAGCAGCCGGAAGCCCTCGGCCTCCAGCAGGTAGCAGGAGGACGGGCTGTCGGGGCCGGGGAAGCTGCCCGAGCATCCGATGATCGTCAACTTCATCGCGAACTCCCTACGCCGGTGACGTCGCCGATGCCCGGGGCGGTCCGCTCCACCGACTGGAGCTCGGGACCGAGGAAGCGCTGCCCGAGCCGCGCGAACAGCTCGGTGTCGCCGGTCGCCCGGAAGCGGTGCCCCGGCTCGCCCGCGCCGTTGGACAGCCCGCGGTCGTGCAGGATGCGGTAGACGTCCTTGGCCGTCTCCTCGGCGCTGGACACCAGCGTCACCCCGTCGCCCGCGACGTACGAGAGGGCGCCGGTGAGCAGCGGATAGTGCGTGCAGCCGAGGATGAGCGTGTCGCAGCCGGCGTCCTGGATCGGTTTGAGGTAGCCCCTCACCACTTCGATGAGGTCCTCACTCATCGTCTCGCCCCGCTCGACGAACTCCACGAGCAGGGGAGCGGCCACCGCGACCAGCTCGACGTCGGGGGCGGCGGCGAAGGCGTCGTGGTAGGCCATCGACTCGATGGTGGCCCGCGTGGCGATCACGCCGACCCTGCCGTTCCTCGTGGCCCGCACGGCCCGCCGGACGGCGGGCTGGATCACCTCGACGACCGGGACGTCGTAGCGCTCCCTGGCGTCCCTGAGCACCGCCGAGCTCGCGCTGTTGCACGCGATGACCAGCATCTTCACGTCGTGCTCGACCAGGTGGTCCATGACCTCCAGCGCGTACGCGCGGAGCTCGGCGATGCTCTTGGGCCCGTACGGCTGGTGGGCCGTGTCGGCCACGTAGAAGATCGATTCGTGGGGCAGCTGGTCGATGATCGCCCGGGCGACGGTCAGGCCGCCCACCCCGCTGTCAAAGATCCCGATCGCCCTGGTGTTGTCCGGCACGCTTCCCAAGGTTAGGGGAACGGCCCCCGCCGCTCGGGGTAAGAATGCTCACAACGCGCTCGCCGACCTTCGGGCGATCGAACGCGGCTCAGCCCCGGCCGAGGCGGGCGAGCTGGCGGGACTGGGCGACCAGCCGTCCCGCCGAGTCCCACACCTCGACCTCCTCGTCGAACCAGCCGTCGCTGATCAGCCGCCCGCCACCGAGCAGGGTCAGCCACCCCGGCGCGGGCAGGGCGCGCAGATGCCAGGTCAGCTCCACCGTCGGAGCCCACCCCCGCGCCCCCGCGGAGAACACGACCGGCGGCAGCGCGTCCACCGCCAGCGCCAGCACGTACGGGTCGGGGTCCTGCGGCTCGGCGAGGCGGAAGTACGCCCGTGACTCGGGCCGGCCGGTCGGCTCGCCCGCGAGCCAGCCGATCGTGGGCGGGTCGAACGCCATCTCGATCTGGGCGTTGAAGTTCATGTTGGACTCGGGCTTGGGATCGGGCAGGCGCACGCAGTCCGCCAGGTCCGGCATCGCGGCCGACGGGCCGTCCGCCCAGTCCGGCGCCGCCGCCTCGTCCAGCGTCGCGGTCGTGACGAGCATCTCGATGAACGACTCGCCGTCCTGCACGAGCCTCGCCCGGGTCATCGCCGCAGTACGGCCGGCCTTGAGCGGCTCGAGGAGCACCCGGGCGGGGCCGGGCCGGGCCACCCGGAGGAACTGGGCGCCGGTGGAGACCGGGTGCGCGTGCGGAGAGGCGTCCACCACGGCACGCAGCATCGTGGCCATGAGGTAGCCGCCGTTCAGCGGCCCTCCGATGGAGTATCCGTCGTCGAGACACACGTCGTAGGTGGTGTCGTCGACCCGGATGGCCTGCGTCGCCTCGTCGAACTTGGTCATGCGCCCCTCGCCGCTCTACCGAATTTTGTTCTGGTGATTACTTTAGCGTGGCATTCCGGCGGACCGCCCGGCGGCTCGCGGGTCAAGCGGTCAAGCGGCCTGCAAGCGCGCCGCTACCGGCCGGGCCTAGCTTCGCGGCGTACCCGACGACGACGCATGTGAGTGAGCCCCATGTCCCCCGACACCTCCCCGCAGAACCCGAGCCCCTGGCAGCCGCGTGACGAGCCCGACCTCGACCGCACCGTCGCCTATCGCGTTCCCCGCCCGCCGGCCGTGGGCGAGGCGCACACCGTGCGGATGCCGTCCTGGACCGAGCCCGAGGAGATCGGCTCCGTCACCCTGGCCGCCCCGCCGTCTCCCCCGGGCCGGGCCAGGCGGGGGCGTGGCTGGATCCTCGCGCTGGTGGCCGCCGTCTTCGTCGGCCTGGTCGGCGGCGGCGGGGTGTGGGCCGCCTCGAAGCTCAGCGGCGGCGGCACGCAGCCGCAGGACGTGCTGCCGGCGAACGCGCTGGCCTACGTCCGGCTCGACCTCGACCCTGCGGCCGGGCAGAAGCTCGCCCTGTTCGGCATCGCCCGGAAATTTTCGGCCACCCGCGACTCCTTCGGCGGCGACGACCCGCGCAAGGCCCTCGTCACCGCGCTGCAGAAGGACGACCCCGGCCTCAAGGTCGACTACGCCAGGGACGTCGAACCCTGGCTCGGCGACCGCGTCGGCCTCGCCGTGCTTCCGGCGGCCGGCGGCGGCGACCCCGTCGGAGCGCTCGCCGTACAGGTGAAGGACGAGGCGGCGGCCCGGACCGGCATCGGCAAGCTGGGCCTCGGCGACGGGAAGGGCGGCCTGGCGTTCCGCGACGGGTACGCCGTCATCGCCATGAGCCAGCAGCTGGCCGACGAGTACGTCAAGGCCGCGCCGCTGTCCGGCGACCCGCGCTTCGCCGACGACCTCAAGGCGCTGGGCGAGCAGGGCGTGCTGTCGTTCTGGATGGACGTGGAGAAGGTCGCCGAGGCCGGCTGGGCCGACGCCTCCGCCACGCTCGCGCTGCCGCAGCTCAAGGGGATGCGCTTCGCCGGCGCCCTCCGGTTCTCCGGCGACTACGCCGAGCTGGCCGGGATCACCCGCGGCGGGACGCCCACGAAGGTCCGGCCCGAGCCGGCGAAGATCGGCGAGCTGCCCGCCTCCACGGTCGCGGCGGCCTCGTTCTCCGGCCTGGGCGAGATGCTGCGCGAGCAGTGGCCGTCGATCGAGCAGGCGGCGGGCGGCCAGGGCGGCGAGATGCTCAGGCAGACCCTCGACGGGGCGCGGGCGCAGTACGGCCTGTCCCTGCCGGACGACCTCGTGACGCTGCTGGGCCGCACCTTCACGCTCGCCCTCGACGAGCAGGACCTGGACGGCGCGCTGCCCCGCGTGGGCGCCGTGCTGATGACCGACACCGCCAAGGCGCAGGACCTGGTGAACCGGGTGAAGACCCATCTGAACGGCATGGAGAGATCCGCCGACATCGCCACCGCCGAGGGCGAGGGACGGTTCGTGATCGCGAGCACCCAGGAGTACGCCGCGGCCCTGGGCGCGGCCGGCGCGCTCGGCGAGAGCGAGACCTTCCGCCTGGCGGTCCCAGACGCCGGCAAGGCGACCTACGCCGTGTACGCCGACCTCGACCGGCTGGAGAAGCTCTACCTGGACAGCGTGCCGGGCCAGGCGCGCGCGGACGTCGAAAAGCTGCGGGCGATCGGCCTGAGCGGCACCCAGGGCGAGGACGGCTCGGCCTTCACGCTCAGGGTCGTCTTGAACTGACCCCTGCGGCCGGCCCTCATGCTCCGGCTCATCCCGCCCGAAACGGAACTCCGGCCCACCCTCGCCGGAGCGGGCGGGGTGAGCCGGTCGGTCGTGACAGCCGGGACCGGAGTCAGGCCCAGAGCTGGCCTTCGAGACGGTCCTCCGCCTCGTCGAGGGTCCCCTCGTAGGCGCCGGTCGACAGATACTTCCACCCGCCGTCGGCCACGATGAACACGATGTCGGCCCGCTCGCCGGCCTGGACGGCCTTGCGGGCCATGCCCAGGGCGGCGTGCAGGGCGCAGCCCGTCGAGATGCCCGCGAAGATGCCCTCGGCGGCCAGCAGCTCACGGGTCCGGCGCAGCGCGTCGGCCGAGGTCACCGAGTAACGGGTGGTCAGCACGGACGCGTCGTACAGCTCGGGCACGAACCCCTCGTCCACGTTGCGCAGGCCGTAGACCAGCTCGCCGTACCGCGGCTCGGCGGCGACGATCTTCACGTCGGGCACCTGCTCGCGCAGGTAGCGGCCGACGCCCATGAGCGTGCCGGTCGTGCCGAGCCCGGCGACGAAGTGGGTCACGGTCGGCAGGTCCGCGAGGATCTCCGGCCCGGTCGACTCGTAGTGGGAACGCCAGTTGGCGGGGTTGCCGTACTGGTAGAGCATCACCCAGTCGGGGTGCTCGGCCGCGAGGCCCTTGGCGACCCGCACCGCCTCGTTGGAGCCGCCCGCGGCCGGCGAGGAGATGATCTCCGCGCCCCACATGCGCAGCAGCTGGCGGCGCTCCTCCGAGGTGTTCTCCGGCATGACGCAGATCAGCCGGTAGCCCTTTAGCCGGGCCGACATCGCCAGCGAGATGCCGGTGTTGCCGGAGGTCGGCTCCAGGATCGTGCATCCCGGCGTGAGCAGCCCGTCCTTCTCGGCCTGCTCGATCATCCACAGCGCCGGCCGGTCCTTGACCGACCCGGTCGGGTTGCGGTCCTCCAGCTTCGCCCAGATCCGTACGTCAGGGGACGGCGACAGCCTGGGCAGACCCACCAGCGGGGTGCGCCCGACCGAGTCGATCAACGAGTCGAAGCGCATTCAGCGCGCTCCGCCCGCGACGGCCGGGAGCACGGTCACGGTGTCGCCGTCGGCGACGGGGGTGCCGAGCCCGCCGAGGAAACGTACGTCCTCGTCGTTGAGGTAGACGTTGACGAAGCGGCGCAGCCCGGAATCGTCCACCAGCCGGTCCTTCAGGCCGGGGTGGCGGGACTCCAGGTCGCCGATCAGCTCTTCGAGGGTCGCTCCCTTGGCGTTGACCGCCTTGGCGCCATCGGTGTAGCTGCGGAGGATGGTCGGAATGCGGACCTCGATAGCCATGTCGGCTCAATCTCCTTGATCAGGGGTCGTCATGATGGTGGGCGTTCACCTGAGTGAAACATGGTCAGGTGGAAGTCGATTCCAGCGGTCATCCGCCCGGCGGGCCCGTACGGGCGCCTCCGTCGGGCGGCCGGGTCAGCGACAGTCGTAGACGACGACGGTAGGCGTGTGCGCGAAGAGGAACGCCTGCACAGGAGACTCCGGGCGTACCCGGCGCGACAGGACAGCCGGTGACGACACGGGACGAGCGTCATCGATGGGCATAACTTCAGTTTAACCGTACGACTCGATGATCTTGACTTCCTCCTCCGTGACGACGCCGTCCACGATCCGGTAGGACCGGAAGGGCGTCTCCTCCTCGGAGGCGGTCGACACCAGCACGTAGTGGGCGTCGGGCTCGGAGGCGTAGCTGATGTCCGTACGGGACGGGTACGCCTCGGTGGCGGTGTGGGAGTGGTAGATCACGACCGGGACCTCGTCGCGGTCGTCCATCTCCCGCCACACGCGGAACTGCTCCATCGAGTCGAAGCGGTAGAACGTCGGGGAGCGCTCGGCGTTCTCCATCGGGACGAACCGCTCGGGACGGTCGGACCCGGCGGGCCCGGCCAGGACGCCGCACGCCTCGTCGGGGTGGTCGGCCCGGGCGTGGGCCACGATCTTTTCGACCAGCTCGCGTGAGATCGTCAGCATGCTGGGAAACCTACCAAAGCGCCCTGACGAGGGTGTCCTGCAGGTAGGTCAGCCAGTCATAGATCACGAACGAGGGATAGCGGGGGTCGTCCTCGGGCATCCGGGCGATCTCCTCGTGGACCTCCTCGGTGACCTCCAGCCGCACGCCGAGCGCGAGGCGGACGTCGTTGAGCGCCCGCAGCCACGCCTGTCCCTGCTCGGCGGTGAGCGTGAGACGGCCCGGCTCCGCCGTCTCCAGCAGCGTGGTCGCGTCGGCCCGCTTGCCGTCGCGCAGCGTCGCCTCCGTGTAGCGCCGGAACTCCTGCGCCGCCTCCTCGTCGTCGGCGTACGCCGAGGGGAACAGTCGCGCGAGCACGGGGTCGGCCGACGGGGCCGCCGCGCCGATGCCGAGGGCGCGCTCCAGCGGGTCGTCGCCGGTGGTCCCCGGCTCGACCAGGCCGAGCACCTGCGACACCAGCGAGCGCAGGATCGACACCTCACCCGCGTCGAGATGGACGGTCACCCCGTCACTCGTCGCCCTGAAGCCCGTGCTCATCATTTGTCCTGCTGGACGGTGGCCCACAGGCCGTAGGAGTGGAGGATCTGCACGTCGCGCTCCATCTCCTCCCGGGTGCCGCTGGCCACGACGGCCTTGCCCTTGTGGTGGACGTCCATCATCAGCTTCTCGGCCTTCTCACGGGGATAGCCGAACACGGCCTGGAAGACGTACGTGACGTACGACATCAGGTTGACCGGGTCGTTCCACACGATCGTGAGCCACGGCAGATCGGGGCGCACGTCCGACGACGGACGCTCGACCTCGGCTGGAGCTGTGCTACCCACGTAACCATCCTGCACCACGACCGTCGTAGTCTTCGACACGTGCGCATGACCACGGGCACGGCCCTGCTGACCGACCAGTACGAACTGACGATGCTCCAGGCCGCGCTGGCGAGCGGCGCGGCGCACCGCCGGGCGGTCTTCGAGGTGTTCGCCCGCCGGCTGCCGGGGGGACGGCGCTACGGGGTGGTGGCCGGCACCGGGCGGTTCCTCGACGCGCTGGAGGACTTCCGCTTCGACGAGCAGGACATCGACTACCTGTGCTCGGCCGGGATCGTGGACGAGCCGACCGGCGAGTTCCTCGCGGGCTACCGCTTCTCCGGCAACGTGTACGGCTACCGCGAGGGCGAGGCGTTCTTCCCCGGCTCGCCGATCATGGTGGTCGAGGGGACGTTCGCCGAGGCCGTGCTGCTGGAGACGCTGATCCTGTCGATTCTCAACCACGACTGCGCGATCGCGGCGGCCGCCTCCCGGATGGCCCAGGCCGCCGGCGACCGGCCGCTCATCGAGATGGGCTCGCGGCGCACGCACGAGCACGCCGCGGTCGCCGCCGCCAGGACCGCCTACCTGTGCGGCTTCGCCTTCACCTCCAACCTGATGGCCGGTCACCTGTACGGCGTGCCGACCGCGGGCACCGCCGCCCACGCGTTCACCCTGCTGCACGACTCGGAGGAGGACGCCTTCCGGGCCCAGCTCGACTCCCTCGGACGCGGCACCACCCTGCTCGTGGACACCTACGACGTCGCCAAGGCCGTACGCACCGCGGTGGAACTGGCCGGGCCCGGCCTCGGCGCGGTGCGCATCGACTCCGGCGACCTCGCGGTGGTGGCCGTGGAGGTGCGCCGCCTGCTCGACGAGCTGGGCGCGGACCGCACGCGGATCGTCGTCACCAGCGACCTCGACGAGTTCGCGATCGCGGCGCTGGCGGCGGCGCCGGTGGACGCCTACGGCGTGGGCACCGCCCTGTCCACCGGCTCGGGCCATCCGACGGCCAGCCTCGTCTACAAGCTCGTCGCCAGAGAGGACCACGCGGGAGTCCTCCAGCCCGTCGCCAAGGCGTCCGTCGGCAAGCCCAGCGTCGGCGGGCGCAAGTGGGCCTACCGCAGGACCAGCGGCGGCACCGCCACCGCCGAGGTGGTCACCCGCGAGCCGATGGACGCGGATGACCGCCCGTTGCTGGCCGAACTCGTGCGGGACGGCAAGGTCGTCGGCCGCGAACCCCTGGAGGCCGCCCGCGACCGGCACCGGGCGACTTTGACGGAGTTGCCGCTGGAGGCGTGCAGCCTCTCCCCCGGAGACCCCGCAGTCCCTACTATTTTCAAGTGATCGCGGAGGACCGGCGCATGAGGACGACGCCGGTCCTCCGCGATCGCCACTGTGAGGTGATCCCATGAAGACCGCGCTCGTCGTCGTGGACGTGCAGAACGACTTCTGCGAGGGCGGCAGCCTGCCGGTCGGCGGCGGCGCCGACGTGGCCGCCGCGATCAGCCGCCACGTCCAGGAGCACGCGTACGACCACGTGGTCGCCACCCGCGACTACCACGTCGATCCGGGGGCCCACTTCGCGGCCGAGCCCGACTACGTCGACTCGTGGCCGCCGCACTGCGTGGTCGGCACCACCGGTGCGGACTTCCACCCCGCCTTCGACACCGCGAAGGTCGAGGAGGTCTTCAGCAAGGGGGCCCGGCAGGCGGCCTACAGCGGGTTCGAGGGCGCCACCGGAGACGGCGTGGGCCTGGGCGCCTGGCTGCGCGAACGCGGCGTGGAGGCCGTGGACGTCGTCGGGATCGCCACCGACCACTGCGTGCGGGCCACCGCCCTCGACGCGGCGGCCGGCGGCTTCGCCGTACGGGTCCTGCTGGACCTGACCGCGGGCGTGGCCAGGCAGACGACGGAGTCGGCGCTCGCCCGCCTCGCGGAGGCCGGAGTCGAGCTCACCGGAGAGCCCGTCCTCCGCTCCTGACCCGCGACGTCCATCCCCGGCCCGGGCACTCCCGCGGTGAACCGGCGGACACGACCTGTCCCGGCCCGGCTCCCGCACGCGGCCCGCCGGTCATCCGCGGGGACACGACCGCGCGGAATCGGATGTCAACGTCTTCACCACGTAGAGTCATCGGTGTATTACCTAGAGCGACGACCCTTCGTGGATTGGCGGCCCCGATGTTCGCGTTCCTGCTCGGCCTCACCTGGCTCGTCCTGACCCCGGTCTGCGTCTGGCTGCTCTTCGGCCGCGGCCACCGGGGCCTGCTCCGCGTCACTGGCGCGCTCACGCTCGCGGCCCTGCAGGCGGCCACGATGGTCGTGGGGTTCACCCAGGAGGCCGCCCGGACCCCCGCCCGGACGGTCGCCGTCCGCGCCCCTCACACCGGCGCCGGCCGGCCGGCGGGCGTGGCGCCCTCCACCGGTGCGGTCGCGGCGCCGTCTCCGGCCCCGGCCGGTTCTCCCGCCTGTGATTCCCGCATCCCCGACCCCGAGGCCGTACGACTGTCGTTCCGCGGCAGGTCCCTGCACGGCCTCACGGTGTACTGGCCCGCGTCGCCCGCGCAGTGCGACACCGCCACGGTGGCCGTCCACCAGGCCGGGCACCGGCTGCGCATCTGGGTGCAGGAGGGCGCCACCGCCCCTCAGGCGAGGCACCCCGAGGGAGCGCACCACGTGCCCGTGCGCGTGGAGCAGGGAACGGCCTCCCTCAGCCTCAGGCTCAGCCCGGTCACCCGGCACCACCGCCGCTACGTGGCCATCAACGGCCAGACCGGGGACAAGATCCCCCTGCGCTCCCACATCTCGTGACGGGAGACCGCCCGTGCGGCCTCAGCCGGCCGGCGTCGACGTGACCCCGAAAGGGTCGTCGGTGCCCGCCGGGGGGTCGCCGTCCGGTGCGGGCGGCACCTCGTCGGCGCGGTCGTAGATCCCGGCGGCCCACCTGCCGGGCTGTTCGCCGACCATGGCCGACAACCGGTCGCGCACCTCGGGACGCCGCAACGCCCGGCCCTCGGCGAGTGCGGGCTCGTCACACTCCTTCGGGAGCGCCCGGCATGCCGCCTCCCGCACCGGGGCGTCCGCCGGAAAAACCCAGATCCGGACGGACTGCGGGCCCTTCAGCCAGCCGGACGGCGCCGACTTCCGGTCGTGGTGCCCGCCGCCCGCCGAGTCCCCGCACCGACCGGTCGTGCCGCCCATCTCGCCACCCTTGAGCGGCATCTCCACGACGACCCACGCCTGCGGGTCGTCGCACACCACCCGTGATCCGGTGAAGTAACTCGTCGGGGTGAAGGTCAGCGTCTGCCCGGCGCCCACCGTCTCGAACCTCCATGTGCGGATGGGGTGCAGGTCGAACTTCTGCGCTCCCAGCACCACGGGCATCGCGTCGGGAAGCTTCGGCCAGCGCGCGGCCTGGGCGGAACCGGTGGGCTGCGCGGCGACTGTCGTACGGTCGGCCCGGGGTGGGCCGGTCAGCAGGTCGTTTCCCAGCACAACAGCGGTGACGGTGCAGGCCACCGCCACCCCGGCCGTCATCGCCCGCCGGGTGCGGCGCATGCGCCGGCCTCGCCGGACGATCGCGTCGAGAGGGGCGGCCGGCTCCCGTCCGGCGGGTGCCCGGCCGTGCTCGTCCAGCAGAGTGCGCAGGTCGCTCTCGGTATGTCTCATCGCTGGGCCCTCTCCATGCTCATGGTCCGGACGTCCGGGTCGACGCGAAGACGGGTGAGAGCCCGGCTGAGCTGGGTCTTCACCGCTCCCAGTGAGCAGCCGACGATGTCGGCGACCTGGGCGAGCGTCCGTCCCTCGTAGTAGTGCAGGACGATCACCGCGCGCTGGCGCGGGGAAAGCGTGCCGATCGCGCTCCACAGCGCGGCCTGGTCGTCCACCACGGCGGCCTCGTCGCGGGGATCGGCCGTCTCGGGAAGCGTCTCTGCCGGGATCTCCCCGCGCCAGCGCCTGCGCCACCACGAGGCGTGGGTGTTCACGATGATCCGGTAGACGTACGGGTCGGGGTTGCCCTCGATCCGCCGCCAGGCCAGCCACGCCTTCGCGAGCGCGGTCTGCACCAGGTCCTCGGCCGTGCCCCAGTCCCGGGCGAGGAGATACGCCATCCGGCACAGCCGTGAATGCCTCTGTGCCACATATTCGGCGAACCCGTCGTCCATCGATCATCTCCGTCTCGTCGTCTCCGGCGATGACTACCGCCCGGGAGGCGCGTTCGGATGACAGAAGCGGTGGGTTCCACCCTTCGACAAGATCCTTGAGCACGTGCCCGTACGCGTGGAGCGGGGCATGGCCTCCCTCAGCCTCCGGCTCGGCCCGGCCGCCCGCCACCACCGCCGCTCCATAGCCCATCTCATAGCGCACTCTTGGCGAGGGCCACAAAGAGCCGTTCATACATCACGGGAAATGAGGGCATGCGGCACAGAACACGCGGAGCCAGGTGGATATTCGTCACACCGATAGCGAAATATTCTCACCCCGCTGCCGGAGCCTCACGAAATCCGCCGTGAACATTCTCATCCCGGCGGCCTCCGAGCTGATAGCTATTACCTCCGCGCACCCGCAGCGCCCCTACTCCCCCCAGCGAGCCTCGGCTGCGCTGCGAGCAGCATCGGAGGACATGCATGTTGACGCTCGAGGGACGCGTCGAACTCCTGGAGCAGGAAATGGTCGGTGTCGGCAAGAGCAGCCGCCTGGAGGCGACGATACGCGCTTATGACGCCCAGCAGATGATCTGGGTCAAGGTCGACTCGATAAGCGAGCGGCTCACCCGGGTCGAGCAGATCGGCGAGCAGACGAGGACGGACATCGGCGTCCTCAAGAGCCAGATGGCTGCCGCCAACCACCGCCTCGACCACATAGACCACGAAATCGAGCGGCTGGACGGCCGCATCGACGAACTGAGCAATCGGGTCGATATCCTGACCGGCCGGGTGGACAGCCTCACCGGACTGGAGCATGCCGAGCACGGCCGGGCGGAGGCATCCGCCTGAGCGGCACGTCCGCAATTTCGAAGTCGACCGATGAGCCCAGGTAACGCCCGCGGGACGCGGGGCGTGGTGCCGTAGGTCCTCCTGACCCGCACCGGTAACCGGAGGGAAGACCAGCGCGGCTCGCCGCCCCGTAAGGGACCGGCGAGCCGCGGGGTGGGCGACAAACCGTCAGGAGACACCTGGGCGGCTCCTCGGCTGGGCGGCTCCTCGGCGTACTTCGCCGGATAACGCGGAAAGCCGTACGGCGCAGGTCGGACGACGGCTAGGTCATTTGCGCTGGGTGGCCCACTTGCGGATCATCGCGATGCGCTCGCGGACCTGTTCCGCCGTCGCCTGGGCGATGGCGGGGCCGCCGCAGGCCCGGCGCAGCTCGGCGTGGATGACGCCGTGCGGCTGGCCGGTGCGGTGGTTCCACGCGCCGACGAGGCCGTTCAGCTCTTTGCGGAGCTCGGCGAGCTGCTCGTGCGGCGCGAGAGCCGGGGCACGCTCCTCGCTCTTCTTGGTCTTGCGCTTGGCCGCCTGCTGGTCGGCCTGGCGCTTGCGCAGCAACGATGCCACCTGGTCGGGCTCCAGCAGGCCGGGCAGGCCGATGAAGTCCTCCTCCTCCGGCGAGCCGGGGGCGGCGGCGGTGCCGAACTCGCCGCCGTCGAACAGCACCCGGTCGAAGGTCGCCGAGGCCTCCAGCGTCTGGAAGGGCAGCTCGTCGCCGAGCGCGTCGGGCTGCTTCTTCTCCTGCTGTGCCTGCTCCAGCAGCAGGTCGTCGAGGCCGTCCTCGTCGCGGCGGCGGCCCAGCACGTGGTCGCGCTCTTCCTCCATCTCGCCCGCCAGGCCCATGAGGACGGGCACCGAGGGCAGGAAGACCGACGCGGTCTCGCCGCGTTTGCGGGCGCGGACGAAACGCCCGACGGCCTGGGCGAAGAACAGCGGGGTCGAGGTGCTCGTGGCGTAGACCCCGACGCACAGCCGGGGGATGTCGACGCCCTCGGAGACCATCCGGACCGCGACCAGCCAGCGCCGGTCGGAGGCACCGAAGTCCTTGATCTTTTGGGACGCGCCCGGGTCGTCGGAGAGCACGACCTCGGCTCCCTCGCCCGTCACCGCACGGATATGCCGGGCGTAGGCGCGGGCCGACTCGTGATCGGAGGCGATGACCAGCCCGCCCGCGTCGGGCACACCCCGCCGCACCTCGGTGAGCCGCCGGTCGGCCGCGTGGATGACCTGGCGGATCCAGTCGCCCTTCGGGTCGAGGGCGGCCCGCCACGCCTGCGACAGCTGGTCCTTGGTCAGCGGCGTGCCGAGCGTGGCGGCGATCTCGTCGCCCGCCCGCGTCCGCCACTTCATCTCCCCCGAGTACGCCAGGAAGATGACCGGCCGGACGACGCCGTCGGACAGGGCCGGGCCGTACCCGTAGGAGTAGTCGGAGACGCTCCGCATCGCCCCCTCGCCGTCCTCGACGTAGGTGACGAACGGGATCGGGCTGTCGTCGGATCGGAACGGGGTACCGGTCAGCCCGAGTCGCCTGGTCGCGGGCTCGAACGCCTCACGGATGCCGTCGCCCCACGACTTGGCGTCGCCGGCGTGGTGGATCTCGTCGAAGATCACCAGGGTCTTGCGCGCCTCGGTGCGGGCCCGGTGCAGGGCCGGGTGCATCGCGATCTGCGCGTACGTGACCGCGACGCCGACGTAGTCGCGCGAGGTGGCGCCCTGGCTGTTCTTGAACTCCGGGTCGATGCTGATCCCGACCCTGGCCGCCGCGTCGGCCCACTGCCGCTTGAGGTGCTCGGTGGGGGTGACGATCGTCAGCGCGCGCACGATCCCACGGCTGAGCAGCTCGCTCGCGATCCGCAGCGCGTACGTCGTCTTGCCGGCGCCGGGGGTGGCGACGGTCAGGAAGTCGCGCGGCTCACGGCTGAAGTAGAGGTCGAAGGCCTGCTGCTGCCACGCGCGCAACTTCGGGGCGGTGCCCCAGGCGGCTCTGTCGGGGTAGGACGGGGAGAGGTGGGACGCGGCCGAAACGCTCAACGACGCCTCCCCGAACTCATCGGAACACTGGTGTCTCTATCGGTTCGCTCCCTCACAGTGGATTCAGACTAGCCCGCCCGACCGACAGGACGTGCCCCGCACACGCGAGGCGGTCCGAATTGGACCGTTGTGGCACTGGCCACATCGCCCGCCGTGGTCCTGTCCGCCCCGGGGATCGGCGTCCCTTCTTCCTCGGCGCCGACAGCACGACGAGGGCGGACGCCCCGGGGGTCGATGAGCCCCCGAGAATCGCCCGCCCGATCCGTCACCCGGCCGGCCAGCCGTCACCCCACCGGCAGCCGAGCCGGTGCGGTGCAGTTCGCGGCGCTCAGCGGGATCTCGCGCCAGACGAACGAATTGAGGGGGTCCGTGGGGTCCGAGACCCGGCAGTCGCTGCGGAAGATCGAGCCGTCGGCCCTCCGGGCGCTGACCCTGAGCAGACCCGCGGGATCCCCGGTGTTCGGCAGCGAGATCGCCTGGAGGATGTTCGGGTTCGTGGGAACCTGCGCGAGCGGCCGGCTGGGCGCCGGGGCCAGGGCGATGTCGTAGAAGAAGCCGGTTCCGAACACCCCCGAGAGGTTGACCCACCGGTTGTTGTTGGCGTCGAAGACCCACGGAACACCTCGCCGCGCCGACCCGGTGTAGTGGTTCGACGCCTGCGGAACGAGTTCGCCGACAACCGCGTTGTTGGGGGCGACAGCCACCGTGTGAGCACTGAAGGCCGTGACGACATTCGTTGCGTCCAGGCGAGGGAAGGGGATAGACGGCTTCGGCTTCTCCCCCGCCGGACTCGTCGCCGCCTGCGTGGCGGGGGTGTTCTTCGCCGGGGCCGCGCTCGCTGCGACTGCGCCCGAGAGCCCCACGGTCGCGCAGGTCACCGCTGCCGCGGCGGACCAGGTCAGCAGGCGACCGGCGCCACGCGAACCAGAGGCCGAGCTGCTCCTACGAGAAATCAATTTGATTTCCCCCCATGGTGAGAGAATTGGTCTTTCCGGGGCACCGCGTTTTTCGTGCGATGCGACATTGAAGATATCTGCCAGGGGAAACGCGGGCAGCAAGCGACTTGTCGGATATAAGCAAACAGATTTCCCGCCTATCCCAAAGTCGTCTCGGCGGTAAGCCCATGCCCTGCCATTCACCCTTCGGCAGGCGAATCGCGAGATCAGCGACTTAGTCCACCATGCCCGCTTGAGAAGCCCATGAGTAACTATGCATACCAATTCGGACATCGACCCGCCGGAACGGCGTACGGCACGAGAATGCGGACGGCCCGCAGGAGAACTGAACTCCTGCGGGCCGTCGGTCCGTCGGTGTGAATCGTCTCGCCGCCGTCAGTTGCGCAGGCGCGTCCAGGGGCTGCACGGCAAGGGTGCGGGCGCCTGCGGAAGAGGATTGTTCACGTTGCAGATCGTGAAGAAGATGTTGCTGTCGGACGTCCGCGCGACAATCGCGAGCCTGGCCTGGCCGGGAGCCGAATTGGCGTCCTCGGTTGCGGTGATGTTGGTCACGAAGGCTCCCCGGCTGCCCGGCACGCGCCGCAGGCTCTGCCAGCCGAGCGGCGTGCTACGGGGGTCGAAGACGAACGGGGCCCCGTTGTTGGCGGACACGGCGAAGTTGGTCGCGCCGCCTGGCGTGTCCCGGACGATAGTGGAGTCGAGCCACCGGACCGGCTCCTTTCCGTGCTTCGGTTCGTCTCCGTTGACGTGAAGCGGCGCCGACGCCGGCACGCTGAAGGGGCGGTCGGCGGCAGGCCTCGTCGTCGCGGTGTCGGCGCTGGCGGCGAGCGGGGCCGACAGTCCCACAAGCGCGCCGACCACCGACGTCGCGGCGGCCCAGGTGAGGAGGCGACCGACGGCGTGCGGGCCTGAAACCGAAGTGCTCCTAGGAGAAATCAATTGATTTCCCTCCCAATGACGAGAATTGGACTTTCCGGGTCACCGCACTTTTCGAGCGATGCGATGCCGAAGCTACCTCCCCATGGGAACGCAGGCACCGCGACACCTTTCGGTGCACGGCAAACATAAGTTACGGCTAGTTCAAAGCCGACCACTATGAACGAATGTTTCCGCGCCCGCCCCCCTCGTTGCCTTTTTGTCACGATTCACACCGCCCCCCGCCGACCTCCGAATCCGGCCCAACAGGCCCGCCGACCGGTGGGACCGTGACACGCGCCATGAACAAATCAAGCTCTCGGTCAGGAGCGGCCATCCCGGCGTGGCGGGTGAACATCCTCGCGGCCGTGCGGCATAGAACGGGACCGCCATCTCGATAGGAGGCCTACATGCTGTTCACGCGTTGGATCGCAGACATGACAGAAAAGCCGCGAAGGGAGACGCACAGCCGGTCATTCCTGGCAGCGGCGGTCGTGGCGGCCGGCCTGGTGCCCCTGGCCGCCCTGCCCGCCGTCGCGGCACAGCAGACCCACGAACGCCGGAACGGCGAGCGCATCGGCGTCGTCGGGGAACCGGAACCGACCACGCTGCAGGCCGACTCCGGCTCGTTCGGGCGGGCGGCCGTTCCCACCACAGCGCCCGGCACCGGAGGATTCGGATCCACCACGCCAGGCGGCAACGGCTCGTTCGGACCCGCCGCCGTTCCCACCACGCCACCCGGCAGCGGAGCGTCCGGAGCCGCCGGCTTCGCCAATCGGCCGTCTCGATGAACGACATCGTTCCAGGCCACCTGGACTCGCGGCCGCAGGCCGGCTGAGAACGGGCCGCACCACGCCGACGGCGGGGAACCGCGCCGGCCGAGCGCCGGTTGAGTTCACGGCCTCCCGGAGATCAAGTGCCCAGACCAGCGTGATCTCCGGGAGGCGACGTCGTGCCGCCGGCCTCACGATGAGCTCAGCTGGCTCCCCACATCAGGCCCTCGATCTCGGCTCGCGAGCGGGGATCGTCGGGATGGGCCAGCCCGAGCAGGACCGTGCTGCCGCCGTCCGGCCGGGTCAGCAGGGTCACCCGCATGAAGGCGGGCTCGTTGACGACGTCGGTGTACTCGGCGCGTACGGCGCGGGTGTGGCCCGGCCGCCCGCCGACGGTGACCGCGCGGTCGTCGAGCACCTCGACCTTGTCACCGTGCAGCAGCAGCTGGGTGTAGAGATCGCTCAGGTCGATGACGGCCGAGCGCAGGTTGGGCGGGTCCACCCGGTCGCCGGGCCGGGCCATGACCGTCGCGCTGTCCCCGCGCGCGGCGGATGAGGTGAAGCCGGTCACGGGCGCGACCACGCCCTCCCGCCACTCGGGCGGCAACGTGTAGGCGACCCCCGCGATCTGGTCGTTGACGACCGTGGGAGGCACGCTCTCGGCCCGGTGCAGGACCGTGACCACCACCGCGCCGATGACGGCGGCCGAGCAGACCAGCGCGAGCCCGCCGACGAGAAGGCGCTGTAACCAGCGGGGCATCCGGCGGGGTGGCGTGTCGGGCGCGCGGTAGCGGCGGGCCGAGGGGGGCAGGTCGTCCTCGGGCTTCGCGGGCTCCAGGTCCAGCGAGGGCCACACCGGGCGGTCGGCCGTTCGCCTCTCGGCGACCGGCGCGCCGTATGGACGGGTGAAGCCACCCCCGGCGCTCTCGGGTCCCGGAGAGGCCGGCTCTTGCGGCGTCGCGTCGCCGGGCAGACGGTACGCGCGCGGGAAGCCCTCTTCGGCGTCCCCGCCTGCTCCGTGGGAATGCGCGGGCTCTTGCGGCGTCGCGTCGCCGGGCAGACGGTACGCACGCGGGAAGCCCTCTTCGGCGCCCTGCCCCGCCTCGGGCCGCTGCGGCGGTCGCCTGCCCTCCTGCCCCGCCTCGCCCCTGTCCGGCATGAGGTAAGGGCGGGTGGCGAAGCCCTCTTGCGCCGGGCCCGAACGCCCAGGCGCCTCCTCCGCCGCGTCTCCCGGCATGCGGTACGGGCGGGCGGCAGAGCCGCCCCGAATTGGGCCGGAACGCGCGGGCCTCTCCTCCGTCACATCGCCGGGCAGGCGGTACGCGCGGGTGAAGCTCTCCTCCTCGGGCTCCCGGCCGCCGTACGGGCGTGTGGGCCACTGCGGGGACGACGGCGGCCCTCCAGGGGCGCCGTACGGGCGGCCGGCGCCCTCCTCGGACGGCGGGGACTCCTCCTCGGCGGGGGGCCAGACCCGGCGCATCCACTGGTCATCCACAAAGCCTCCCCGGGCGGCCTGGCCGGGCGCGCGTGGAACGGAACCGGCGAGTGACTCGGCGCTCAGGGCCGGGCGCGAGGCTCCATGACCATGAACGCTGCTGTGGAGTTACTCACACCCGCGCCGCCACGTCAACGGCTCACGGCCGATTCGTCATCGCCCCGTACCTCGCGCATCGCCCTGGGCCTCCACGACCGGCTCGTCGCCGCTCTGGGCGGCGCTCGGCGCCTCGTCGCCGGCGCCGTCCGCGGCGGGCCCCTCGATGTCGGCGACGGCGTTCCGCGGTCCCGCGTCGGCTGCCCGCTGCGCCGGTCGGCGGTAGGCGTCCCACATCTGGTGGACGCGTACGCCCTGGCCCGCCGTGAACTCGCGCATGCAGCGATCCTGGGCGTAGTCCATGAAGTTGTGGATGGGGTCGCCGCCCGACGCGGGGCAGGTGTCCTTCTTCGAGGGGCAGCCGTTCGTCGGGTACGCCTCGGCCGGGGTGTCGTCCACCGAGTCCCCCGGGGCCTTGCAGCCGTTCTCGAAGGTGTGCAGCAGGCCGAACCAGTGGCCGATCTCGTGCACGGCCGTGAAACCCCTGGCGAAGTCGCGCAGCGGGCCGCCCGGAACGCTCCGCCAGTCGATCACCACCCCGTCCAGCACGGGCTCGTCGTCGTACCAGTACGGATAGGTGGAGTAGCCGAGCACGAGCCGGCTCAGCTGCGCGATGTACAGGTTGAGCGTCTCCGCACCCCCGACCCGCAGCTTCTTCTTCATCGGCTCCTCGAAGCCGAGGGGGTCGCGGAACCAGCTCCGGTTCTCGGTGTGGGTGACGCCTTTGAGCTCGAAGCGCACGCCGGTGTCGGCCCCGCCGTACCCGCCCGAGTAGGCGGTGTTCAGCACGGCGATCTGCCGGGCGACGGCGGCGTCGGGCAGGCCGAGCGCGTGGTCCCTGATGATGTGCACCCACACCGGAACGGTGATCCGCTCAAGGGTGCCGGAAGCACTCCCCCGCCGCGCGGCGTCTCCCGGCCGCGCGATGTCGTCACGCTGAGCGGCGTCCTGCCGTCGCACCGTTTCGAGCCTGCGGGCCAGGTCGGCCGACATCCGGGCAACCTCGTCGGGCCCGGGCTCACGCGGCTCCAGCGCGTGGGTGAGCGCGCCGACGCCGTGCCGGCGCTGCGGCGCGGCGTGGCGGACGAGACAGGCGTCCGGCCGCGAGGCCGGCGAACCGCGCATCCCGGTACCGGCATGATCCCCGGTCCCCCGGGAGGCCGCGGACGCGGGGGCGGCGCAGACGCCGCCCAGCGCGTAAAGGCATGCAAGGAAGACGGCGATGGGTCGCCGAACCATTCGTTCCCCCGATACGGCTGGTCAGAAGGCAGACCCTAGCCGCGGGGAACGTGATGATCCCGTATCGACACTCACTCGCCGGACGGTTCGCCCTTGGGCAGCCCTTCGTAGATCTCCTTGCACTCCGGGCAGACCGGGTACTTCTTCGGGTCGCGGCTGGGCACCCAGACCTTGCCGCACAGGGCCCGTACCGGCGCGCCGGTGACGTAGCTCTCAGTGATCTTGTTCTTGTCGGCGAAGTGCGAGAAGCGCTCGTGGTCACCGTCGCCGTGCGAGAGCCGGGGTGTTACGTCGCTCTCGGGAAGAATCTTCGTGCCGCTCACGGATACCAAGTCTACTGAGCGAGCGGGCGCTCCCGACCCGGACGCGCGTACGGCTCCCGCCGGGGTGGCGGGAGCCGTACGGGAGGAGACGGACGTCAGCCCATGTGGACCGGGGCGCCCTCGGTCTTGCGGCCGGCCTTGACGAACAGGGCCAGGGCCGCCGCGACCAGGGCGACCGCCGTGCTCACGACGAAGCCGAGGTGCAGTCCGTCCATGAAGGACAGGTGCGCCGCGTCGGCGACCGTCCTGGCCACCTCGGCCGGGAGCCCGGGCGGGGCCTGGCCCACCGAGGCCAGGGCCTTGAGCCCCTCCAACTCCTCGGGCTTGACGGCCTGCGCCATCGGCCCGAGGTAGCCCGGCAGCACGTCGGCCACCTTGGCGGATACGACCGCGCCCAGGATCGCGGTGCCGAGCGCGCCGCCGACCTGCATCGCGGAGTTCTGCACGCCGCCCGCGACGCCGCTCAACTCCTCGGGCGCGTTGCCCACGATGATCTCGGTGGCGCCGACGAACACCGGCGACAGGCCGAACGCGAGCAGCACGAACGGAATCGCGGTGTCGGCGAAGGCCGCGTCGACGCTGAGCCGCGACATGAGGAACATGGCGACGGCCGCGATCACCATGCCGCCCGCGATGGTGATCTTCGGACCGAGCTTGCCGATGAGCATGCCCGCGATGGGCGAGGCGACGATCATGCCGGCGCTCATGGGCAGCATCCGCAGACCGGAGTCGAGCGGCGTGAGCCCGTGCACGCCCTGGAAGAAGAACGTGAGGAAGAACATCGCGCCGAACATCGCGAACGACATGAGGATCATGAGGACGGTCCCGATCGAGACCGAGGCGTTGCGGAACAGGCTCAGCTGCAGCAGCGGCTCGCGCGCCTTCGACTGCCAGAACAGGAACACGGCCCCGACGACCACGGCGGCGGCGAGGTAGCCGAGCGTCCTGGCGTCGCCCCAGCCCCACTCGGGGGCCTTGATGATGGCCCACACCAGCGCGAACATCGCACCGGACAGCAGCACGACGCCGAGCCAGTCGACCCTGGACAGGGTCTTGGCCTTGCTCTCCCGCAGCGCCCACAGCCCGAACGCCAGAGCCACCACGCCGACCGGCACGTTGATGAAGAACACCGACTGCCAGCTCACGTTCTCCACCAGCAGGCCGCCGACGATCGGGCCGCCCGCGCTCGACAGACCGATGATCGCGCCCCACGCGCCCATGGCCATGTTCAGCTTCTCGCCGGGGAAGGCCGACCGGAGCAACGCGAGCGCGGCGGGCTGCAGCAGCGCGCCGAACAGTCCCTGCAGCACGCGCAGCGCGATCAGCATGCCGATCGAGGACGACAGACCGATGGCGAGCGAGGTCAGCGCGAAGCCGGCGACGCCGATCAGGAAGACCCGCTTGTGGCCGAAGAGGTCGCCGAGCTTGCCGGCCGTGATCAGGAAGACCGCCAGCGCGAGCAGATAACCGCTGGTCACCCACTGCAGGTCGGCCAGTGTCGCCTTGAGCTCGACCTGGATGACCGGGTTCGCGATCGCCACGACCGTGCCGTCGAGCATGACCATGATGACGCCGAGCGAGACGGCGAGCAGCGTGAGCCACGGATGGCCCTGGCCCCGTCCTGGAGGCGCGTCGGCGTCCACCGCCGATACGGCTTGAGTCATGGAGGTTCCCCCTTAGCGACACTGAGTAGACCCGCAGTAATTTATGTCAGTCGATGACAGATGACAAATCCTTTTATCCGACATACGGTGACATGTGGCAGTACGTGAACCGATGGTTTCGAGGAGGTGACCGCCGTGGGTCTGCGGGAGCGCAAGAAGCAGCGGACGCGGGACGCCCTGATCGACGCGGCCCTCGACCTTTTCCTCTCACAGGGCTACGAGGCGACGACGATCGACCAGATCGCGGCCGAAGTGGAGGTCTCGCCCCGGACCTTCTTCCGCTACTTCGCGTCCAAGGAGGACGTGGCGCTCTGCCTAACCGCCGACGAGCAGGAGATGTTCCTCGCCGAACTGGTCGCACGGCCGCGGTCGGAGTCGCCGTTCACCGCGCTGAGTCAGTCGATGCGCGCCATGCTGGGCATCCTACGAGAGATCGACGGCGCCGAGGCGGGCAGGATCATGAAGGCCCAGCGGCTCGTCCACAACACTCCGTCCCTGCTCGCGGGCGCCATGCGGCTGATCAGGGAGAACGAGCGCAGGCTGGTCGCCGAGGTGGCCCGCAGGATGGGTACGGCGCCCGACGACCTGCAGTCCCAGCTCGTCGTGTCGGTCTTCGTGAGCATCGGGCTGCTCTGCATGAACGGGCCCACGGAGGATCTCAACGGCCTGGCACGCCGGTACGAGGACCTGCTCACCCTGGCCGAGCGCTCCCTGCGTCCCGGCTGGGACCTGCCCGTACGCCCCGGAAAGACGGAGGCGAAGCCGGAGCCGGCGTCGGCCGCGAGCTGACGTCAGGCCGCAGTCCTCCACCCGGCGCCACCGCCCCAGAGCAGGCTCAAAGCAGGCCCAGGGCAGGCTCAGAGCAGGACGACGCACCCTCGCTCGCGCAGCGGGCGCACGCATGCGGGCACCTGGTCGAACTTGACCCAGCGCAGGTCGAGCTTCTCGAGCCGAGGCAGCTCCGCCAGCCCGGCGGGCAGCGTGCCGAGGCGGGTCGCCCGCAGGTCCAGGTGGGTCAGGGCCGTCAGGTGGACGACGGAGTCGGGCAGCCGTTCCAGGGGATTGCCCCGCAGGTCCAGGTGGCGCAGCGCGCGCAGCCCGCCGATCGACTCGGGCAGCGCCGCGAGGCGGTTGTTCTTCAGATGCAGCTCGCGCAGCCCGGTCAGGCGTCCGATCGTCTCCGGCAGCGCGGTCAGCCGGTTGTCGTGGACGCGCAACTCGTGCAGGCCGGTCATGCCGCCGATCTCCGCGGGCAGCGCGGCCAGCCGGTTCTCGGCGAGGTTGAGATAGCCGAGCCGGTCGAGCCGCCCCAGCGAGGCGGGCACCGACGTGAAGCCGTTGTCGCTCAGGTAGAGGTAGTCCGTGAGGCCGGGCAGGTCCCCGATCTCCGCGGGCACCTCGCGCAGCCGGTTGTGACCCAGGTCGAGCATGCGCAGCTCGCGGAGGCGGCCCAGGCCGGGAGGAAGGTCCGTGATCTCGTTCTCCGCCAGGACGAGCGACCGCAGCCGGGTCAGCCGCCACAGTGTGTCCGGCACCGCGGTCAGCCCGTTGCGCCCGGCGCCGAGATGTTCCAGCGACACGAGGCGGCCCAGTTCCGGTGGGAGTGCCGCGATCCGGTTGCCGTAGAGCAGCAGGGCCCGCAGCCGCTCCAGACGCGAGATCCAGCCGGGCAACGTCGTGAGCGCGTTCCCGTCCAGGTCGAGATGGCGCAGCGTGACCATGTCGCCGAGGGCCGCGGGCAGTGACGCCAGTCCCGTGCCGGGCGCCACCAGGGCGACCGGCACGCCGTCGGCGAACCGTACGGCGCCGGGGGGCGCCCAGTCCGCCCCGGGCACGGCGCTGCCGGACATATCGGGGCCTGAGACATCGGGGCCGGGAGCATCACGACCGGGCGCATCGGAACCGGGCACGACAACCGACCCTACAGATCACCACCCGCCGCCATGCGGTCAGAGCGCCACACCACCACACCGCCGCGAGGCGGCGTCGCCCGGCAGGTGAACGTTTCATCGGCGTTTCACGACTCCGGCGAGGGCCGCAGAAGAGAGATCGCGCTGGTCCGGTGGCCCGCGCAGCAGAACCGGTTCAGTTGGGGCGAGGCGATGGCCGTCGCCTCGGAGGGCGCTCGCTGTACGGTTCCGGTCCCCCTTGCCTATGGTGCGTTCGGCGCTCCCACCGGCGCCGATCCCCCCACCCGAGGTACAGAATGAGAACACGTTTCATCGCCGCGGGCGCGGCCGTCCTCGCCCTCCTGATGTCGGTGATCGCGATGACCCAGAGCGCGCAGGCCGCGACCGGACTCCACGTCAGCGGCACGAAGATCCTCGAAGCCAACGGAAACCCGTTCATCATGCGCGGCACCAGCCACGCGCACACCTGGTACGCGAGCCAGACGAGCTCGTTCGCGAACATCAAGTCCCTGGGCGCGAACACCGTCCGCGTCGTGCTCAGCGGCGGCCGCTGGACGGCCAACTCGGCGAGCGACGTCTCCAACGTCATCTCGCTGTGCAAGCAGAACCGGTTAATCTGCGTGCTCGAGAACCACGACACCACCGGCTACGGCGAGCAGAGCGGCGCGTACACGCTCGAGCAGGCGGTCGACTACTGGATCGGCCTCAAGAGCGTGCTGACCGGCCAGGAGAACTACGTCGTCATCAACATCGGCAACGAGCCGTACGGCAACAACAACCCGTCCGCCTGGACCAGCGCGACCAAGAACGCCATCAGCAGGATGCGGGCGGCCGGATTCCAGCACATGCTGATGGTCGACGCGCCCAACTGGGGTCAGGACTGGGGCTTCGTCATGCGTGACAACGCCGCCTCGGTCTTCGCCGCCGACCCGCAGAAGAACACCGTCTTCTCGATCCACATGTACGGCGTCTTCGACACGGCGGCCGAGGTCACGGCCTACCTCCAGGCGTTCCAGACCGCCGGGCTGCCGCTGGTGATCGGCGAGTTCGGCAACATGCACTCGGACGGCGACCCCGACGAGGACACGATCATGGCGCAGGCCCAGTCGCGGGGCGTCGGCTACCTCGGCTGGTCGTGGAGCGGCAACGGCGGCGGCGTCGAATACCTGGACCAGGTGACGAACTTCAATGTCAGCCAGCTCACCTCGTGGGGCCAGCGGCTCTTCAACGGCGCCAACGGCATCAAGTCGACCGCCAAGGAGGCGACGATCTACGGCCAGCCGCCGGTGAGCCCGTCGGCCAGCCCGTCGGTGTCCCCCAGCGCGTCCCCCAGCGCGTCCCCCAGTGCGTCCCCCAGCGCCTCGCCCAGTGCCTCGCCCAGCGCGTCCCCGAGCGGCGGCGCCAAGGGCTGCTCGGCGACGTACAAGGTCAGCAACCAGTGGGGCGGCGGCTTCCAGGGCGAGGTGACCGTCAAGGCCGGCTCCAGTGCCATCTCGGGCTGGACCGTGACCTGGACCTACGCGAACGGCCAGACGATCACCCAGGCGTGGAACGCCACGGTGACGTCGAGCGGATCGTCGATCACCGCCAAGAATGTGAGCTACAACGGCGGCCTCGGCGCCGGAGCGTCCACCTCGTTCGGATTCCTCGGCTCCTACAACGGCACCAACTCGGTTCCGGCGGTGAGCTGCACCGCGAGCTGAGACGCGGCGCTTCACCCACAGCGGCTTACAACCACAGCGGCTTTCCCTCATAGCTGCTTGATCCACGGCGGCTTCGATCCACGGCCGGGCGCGCTCCCCGCGCCCGGCCCCCGCGTGTCTCGCGCGCATCCGTGCGTCGCGCGTCACCGCGCGGCTTCGCGGCGGGGCGTGCCGGGGTTCAGTTGAGCAGAGGGTCGTCCGGGAAGGTCGCGACGAGCGCGAGATCCCCCTTCTGCCGGCGTAACACGGTGCGCCACAGCGTGGCCGGGTTCGGGTGGAAGGTGTCCCCCGGCTCGGAGTCCACGACGTACCAGGCGCCCTCCTGAAGCTCGTTGTCGAGCTGTCCGGCGGTCCAGCCCGCGTAGCCCGCGAATATCCGCATCTGGGAGATCTCCCCCGCGAGGATCTCCGGGGGCGCGTCGAGGTCCACCGTGCCGAGGCGCGAGACCGCGGCCCGGCCCTGCAACCGGCGCCAGCCGAGGGGCTCCTCGCCGCTGAGCACGACGGCCAGCGCGAGCGCGCTGTCCGTCTGCACCGGGCCGCCTTCGAACAGCACCGGAGGACCCGTGACCAGGGCGTCCCAGGAGGGCAGGACCTGGGTCACGGCGATCTCGCTGGGCCGGTTGAGCACCACGCCCAGAGTGCCGCCGTCTTCGTCGTGCTCCAGGACGAGCACCACGCTACGCCGGAAGTTGGGGTCGTCGAGCAGTGGCGTCGCTACGAGCAACCCGCCGACGTAGATCGCTTCCGCCATACATCCCATCATGAGGGAGGATTGCGGATTCGTGCACGCCGACCCCGGTTCGCCGCGTCATATTACTTATCGCGACGACATCGTCACCGTCCGGGACCGGCGGGTCAGGCCTCGGTGAATCCGCGCGCCCTGCCCCCGGCCGACTCCCGTACGGCGGCCGCCACGGCGTTGGCCACGTCGGGGTGGAAGACACTCGGGATGATGTAGTTGGGGCCGAGCTCCTCGCTCGTGACGACCGCGGCCAGCGCGCGCGCCGCCGCCAGGAGCATCTCCGGCGTGACTCCGTCCGCCTGGGCGTCGAGCAGGCCGCGGAACACGCCCGGGAAGGCGAGCACGTTGTTGATCTGGTTGGGGTAGTCCGACCGGCCCGTCGCCACGACCGCCGCGTGCTCGCGGGCGTCGTCGGGCGAGACCTCCGGCTCGGGGTTGGCCAGCGCGAACACCACCGCGTCCTTCGCCATGGCGGCGACGTCGTCCCCGGTGAGGATTCCCGGCGCGGAGACGCCGATGAAGACGTCGGCGCCCTTGACCGCGCCGCGCAGGTCGCCGCCGTACCCCTCGCTGTTGGTGTGCTCGGCGATCCACCGCAGCGAGTCGTCCAGGTCGTCGCGGCCGAGGTGCACCGCGCCGAGGTAGTCGCAGACGATGACGTTGCGCGCCCCTGCCGCCAGCAGCAGGCGCAGGACGGCGGTGCCGGCCGCGCCGGCGCCGGCCATCGCGATCCGCACCTCGGAGAGCTCCTTGCCGACGACCTTCAGCGCGTTCGTCAGCGCGGCGAGCACGCAGATGGCGGTGCCGTGCTGGTCGTCGTGGAAGACCGGGATGTCGAGCAGCTCACGCAGCCGCCGCTCCACCTCGAAGCAGCGCGGCGCCGAGATGTCCTCCAGGTTGATGCCGCCGAAGCCCGGCGCGATGGCGCGCACGGTCGCGACGATCTCGTCCACGTCCTGGGTGTCGAGGCAGATGGGCCAGGCGTCGATACCGGCGAACCGCTTGAACAGGGCGGCCTTGCCCTCCATCACCGGCAGCGCGGCGGCGGGGCCGATGTTGCCGAGCCCGAGGACGGCCGAGCCGTCGGTGACCACGGCGACCGAGTTCCGCTTGATCGTGAGGCGGCGGGCGTCCTCGGGGTTGCGCGCGATCGCCAGGCTGACCCTGGCCACACCCGGGGTGTACGCCATGGAGAGCTCGTCGCGGTTACGCAGGGGCACCTTCGACTGCATCTCGATCTTTCCGCCGAGGTGCATGAGGAAGGTCCGGTCGGAGACCTTGTGGATCGCGACGTCCTCGACCGCGCCGAGGCTGTCCACGATCGCCTGCACGTGGTCGGCGTCCTTGGCCGCGCACGTCACGTCGATGCGGAGCTTCTCGTGACCCGCGTTGGTCACGTCGAGGGCGGTCACCACGCCGCCCGCGTTCTCCACCGCGTGGGTGAGCAGGCTTACCGCCTTGCCCCCCGCGGGCACCTCGAGACGTACAGTGATCGAGTAGGACACGCTGGGCACGGTGGCCACGTCTATCCGCTCCTTTGCGGGGTGGTGCCTGGCCGTGCTCTCCCGGCTGCTCCAGTTGGGCGGGCCTCCGTGTGGCGGCCACGCTCGCGCATCCGGCTGGACGGCTCATGGGTGCTATCCATCGTGCCATCCCCTGCCGGGTGTTTCAGCCCGGACCCGTGCTGTTCACCTCACACTTCGGTCCCGAAGCGGCGCCCGCCGTACCCCCTCAGGCGCCGGCGGGCGCGGCCGGAACCGGTCAGAAGAGCGCGCTGGCCAGCGCCCTGCGCGCGCGTGAAACCGAGGGATCGTCGGTGGGCAACGCGTCGAACAGCCCCAGCAGGTGGACCCGCGCCTTGTCCCTGTCCGCGCCCCGGGTGCGCCGCACGAGCGCGATGAGCCGGTCGAACGCCTCGTCCACCTGCCCGCTCACCATCTCCACGTCGGCGGCCTGGACCTGCGCGTCCACGTCGTCCTGGGCCTGCGCGGCCCGGCGCAGCACGTCGGCCGGATCGAGGTCCTGCGTGCGCCGCAGCAGCCCGACCCCGGCGAGGCCGATCTTCGCGCCCTCGTCCGACGGCGACCTCGCCAGCAGGCGCTCGAACGCCGCGGCCGCGGCGTCCAGGTCGCCCTTCTCCACGGCCTGCTCGGCCGCCAGGAGCTCGGGGTCGATCGGCGGTTCCGCCTGCTCCCCCTCGCTCTGCGCGGCCAGCTCCATGCCGAGCTGCTCGAACACCTGCGCCAGCGCCTGCCGGAGCTGCGACTCCGGCAGCGGGCCCTCGAACAGGGGCATGAGCTGCCCCTGGAAGGCCAGGTAGACGGTGGGCACCGTACGCATCCGCAGCGCCTGGGCGAGCTGCGGGTCGGCCTCCACGTCCACCCTGGCCAGCACCCACGCGCCGGCCGCCTCCGCGGCCAGCTTCTCCATCACGCCGCTGAACTGCCGGACCTGCTCGGCCCTGGTCACCGTCGCCTCGACGATCACGGGAACGCTCAGGGAGCGCTCCACCACGTCGGCGTTGAAGGTGGCCGAGGTCACCTCGATGACGTCCGCCGAGGCGGCTCCGGCCGGCCCTGCGGCCTCACGCCGCGCCTGGGCCTCGAGTGCCTGCTTGCGCGCGCCGAGGTCCACGGCGCCGTAGAGCGATCCAGGTCGAGAGAACTCCGCTGCCATACCCCCAATCCTGCCGTACGCGCCCGCGTGATCCGTGCGTCCCCGCCGCGGTTCCTCTGCCGGATCGGGCGGACTCGCGTCCGCCGTAGGGTGAACAGCGCACGTTCGCCACCCGGAGGGAGCAGGACATGGCAGTGGAACGCGTCGGGCCGCCGACCGTCGCCGGTGAGCGCGAGATGCTGCGCGCCTTCCTCGACTACCACCGGGCGACGCTCGCGCTGAAGTGCGACGGCCTGTCGGACGAGGAGCTGCGCCGCAGGTCGATGCCGCCGTCGACGCTCTCGTTGCTCGGCCTGGTGCGGCACATGGCCGAGGTCGAGCGCACGTGGTTCCGCCGCGTGATCGGCAAGGAGGACGTGCCGCTGGTCTGGTCGGAGGAGGGCGACTACCAGGCGGCGTACGACCCGAGCGGGTCCACCGGCGCGGAGGCGTTCGAGGTTTGGCAGGCGGAGATCGAGCACTCTCGCAGGATCGAGCGCGCGGCCGAGTCGCTCGACGTCACCGCCTACCAGCCGCGGTGGGGCGAGGAGGTGTCGCTGCGGCTGGTCATGCTGCACATGATCCACGAGTACGCCCGGCACAACGGCCACGCGGACTTCCTCCGCGAGGGCGTCGACGGAACCGTGGGCGCCTGAGACGACCCGCCCCCGACCTTCAGCCGGCCGTCTTCTCAGCTCACCGGGCCCTGGACGGTCCTGCGCTCGGTACGGAAGATCAGCGTCGTCTCGAGATGGACGATCTCCGGCCGGACCAGGATGCGTTCGAGGATCATGCGGTGCAGGTGATCGGCGTCGGGCACCGCGACGTGCACGAGGAAATCCTGCGGGCCGGCCACGTGGAACAGCGCGATCGTCTCGGGGAGCCCGAGCACGAACGCCCGCAGCGGGTCCACGAGCTGGCTCGTGTGGGGCCGCACGCGCAGCGCCAGCAGCGCCTCCAGGGGCCGTCCGAGCGCCTGCGTGTCGACCTCCGCGCGGAAGGCCGTGATCAGCCCGCGGCGGCGCAGCGACCGCACGCGTTCGAGCGCGGTGGAGGGGGCGACGCCGACCCGCTCGGCGAGATCCTTGTTGGGCAGCCGCGCGTCCTTCTGGAGCAGCTCGAGGATCTTCCTGTCGATCGAATCCAGTTCGGCGGTCACGGGCCTGTTCCTTCGTCGATTCGGCGTTCGTGGCGGACTGATGCCCGATAGAGCCATTATTCGGGCATGACACCGAATCACACCTGGGACATCGACGACTTCGTCCACGCCGCCGAGGTGACCGTGCACGGGCTCGCCGCGTACGTGCGGGAGAGCCAGGGCGGAGCGGTGCCGGTGATCCGCCGCAGACCCCCCGCTGAACTGGCCGGACGGCTCGGGCTCGCCCGGTGGATCCGGGAGGGGGGCATGACGCCGGAGACCTACCGGGAGTGGCTCGACGCCTATCTCGTGGAGGGGACGCGGCTGCACCATCCGGCCTACCTCGCCCATCAGACGGCCGCGCCCGACTTTCCCGCCGCGCTGGCCGACTTCGTCCACGGCGCGATCAACAACCCCATGGCGATCTACGAGATGGGGGCCGCCGCGGCGACGGTCGAGTTCGAGGTGCTGCGCTGGATGCTCGGCAAGGTCGGCTTCCCCGAGGGCGGCGGCGTGTTCACCCACGGCGGGTCGCTGGCCAACCTGACCGCGCTGCTCGCGGCGCGGGCCGCCGCCGCCCCGGACGCGTGGGCCGAGGGCGTGCCCGGCGATCTCGCCGTCCTCGCGCCGCCGTCGGCGCACTACTCGATCACGAGGGCGGCGGCGATCCTCGGCCTGGGCGAGCGCGCGGTCATGCCGCTCGACGTGGACGACCTGGGCAGGATCGACGTGGCGCGGCTGCCCGAGGGGCTCGACCGGGCGCGGCGGGCCGGCCGCCGGCCGATGGCCCTGGTCGCCGCCGCGTGCGCCACCGGCACCGGCCTGTACGACGACCTGCGGCCGATCGGCGAGTTCTGCGCCGGGCAGGGGCTGTGGTTCCACGTGGACGGCGCGCACGGAGCGTCGGCGCTGCTCAGCGACGAGCACCGCCACCTGCTCGACGGCGTCGAGCTGGCCGACTCGGTCATCTGGGACGCCCACAAGATGCTGCGCACCTCCGGCCTCGCGGCCGCCGTGCTCGTCCGGCGCGAGGGCGCCCTGGACGCCGCGTTCCGGCAGCAGGCCAGCTACCTGTTCTACGGCGACCAGGGGTTCGACCTGATCGGCAGGACCGTGGAGTGCACCAAGGCCGCGCTCGGGCTGAAGGTGTTCCTCAACCTGGCCTGGCGGGGCGAGCGGGGCCTCGGCGAGCACGTGGCGGGGCGGTACGCCACCGCGCACCGCTTCTGGGAGCTGGCCCGCGAGCGGCCCGGCTTCCACTGCCCGTACGAGCCGGAGAGCAACATCGTCTGCTTCCGGTACGGCGACGGCGACCAGGCCGCGATCCGCGAGACGCTGCTGGAGGAGGGCTCCTTCCACCTGACCTCGGCCGAGGTCGGCGGCGTTCGCCACCTGCGGGTGACGGTCATCGCCCCCGCCACCGACGACAAGACGCTGGAGTCCCTCCTCGACCGCGTCGCCTCGCTCGAGGGCGTCTAGAAGGCGGCGGGCTCGGAGTAGGTGCCCCACTCCTCGCGCAGGACGTCGCAGATTTCGCCCAGCGTGGCCTCGGCCCGCACGGCCTCCAGCATGGGCGGGATCATGTTGTCGTCGCCCTTGGAGGCGGCCCGCAGGGCGGCCAGCGCCGCGTCGACGGCCTTCCGGTCCCGCGCGGCGCGCCGCCCGGCCAGCGTCCTGCGCTGCTCGGCCTCGACCTCGTGGCTGATCCGCAGGATCTCCAGCGGCTGCTCGGCGGTCGCGGTGTGGCAGTTCACGCCGACGATCCGCTTGTCGCCCTTCTCCAGCTTGCGCTGGTAGTCGAAGGCCGACTCGGCGATCTCCGACATGAACCAGCCGTCCTCGATGCCCCGCAGGATGCCGGCGGTCATCGTGCCGTCGCCGCCCATCTCGCGGATCCTCGTGAAGATCTTCTCCGCCTCGGCCTCCAGGCGGTCGGTCAGCGCCTCGACGTACCAGGAGCCGCCCAGCGGGTCGACGACGTTGACGACCTCCGTCTCCTCCATGATCACCTGCTGGGTGCGCAGCGCGATCTCGGCGGCCTTCTCCGACGGCAGCGCGAGCACCTCGTCCAGCGCGTTGGTGTGCAGCGAGTTCGTGCCGCCGAGCACGGCCGCCAGCGCCTCGATCGCGGTGCGGACGATGTTGTTGTCCGGCTGCTGCGCGGTCAGCGACACCCCGGCCGTCTGGGTGTGGAAGCGCAGCCACTGCGCCTTGTCGGTGCGGGCGCCGTACACGTCGCGCATCCAGCGGGCCCAGATGCGCCGGGCGGCGCGGAACTTCGCGATTTCTTCGAAGAAGTCGATGTGCGCGTCGAAGAAGAACGACAGGCCCGGCGCGAACACGTCCACGTCGAGCCCGCGCGACAGGCCGAGCTCGACGTAGCCGAATCCGTCGGCCAGTGTGAAGGCCAGCTCCTGCGCGGCCGTGGCCCCGGCCTCGCGGATGTGGTACCCCGACACCGACAGCGGCTTGTACGCGGGGATCTCGGCGGCGCAGAACTCCATGAGGTCGCCGATCAGCCGCAGGTGCGGCTCGGGGGCGAACAGCCACTCCTTCTGCGCGATGTACTCCTTGAAGATGTCCGTCTGGAGGGTGCCGTTCAGCTTCCCGACGGGTACGCCCTGCCGTTCGGCCGCGACCACGTACATGCAGAAGATCGGTACGGCGGGCCCGCTGATGGTCATGGACGTCGTGACGTCGCCGAGCGGGATGCCGTCGAACAGCAGGTCCATGTCGAGGGCCGAGTCGATCGCCACGCCGCAGTGGCCCACCTCGCCGAGCGAGCGGGGGTCGTCGGAGTCGCGGCCCATGAGCGTCGGCATGTCGAACGCCACCGACAGGCCGCCGCCTCCGGCGCCGAGGATCATCTTGTAGCGCTCGTTGGTCTGCCTGGCGTTGCCGAACCCGGCGAACTGGCGGATGGTCCAGGGCCGGCCGCGGTAGCCGGTGGCGTACAGGCCGCGGGTGAAGGGGAACTCGCCCGGCCAGCCGATGCGCCCGAACCGGGGGTCGTCCCCGGACGGCCCGTAGACGGGGTCCACGTCCAGCCCCGACAGGGTGCGGAACTCGCGGTCCCGCTTGAAGGCGGCGTCGTACCGCGCCTGCCACCGGGCCCTGCCCGCCTCGATCGCCTCGGCGCCCGTCGCGTCCGGCTCCATGCGTCCCTCCCCGTGTCTCACTCTCCGAGAAAATACTAGGACGTCCTACTAAATCCGGCCAGCACCGACGCCCCCTGACCGCCCACCCCCACGGCAGTCATGTCACACGTTGGTCGCGAATTCTCACGGACCTTTGACAGGACCGGGAAATCTTCAAGCATGGTCAGCGCCCTTGAAGTCCACATGGAGGTGGATGTGAAGCGCTTGACAGTCGTCGCCGCGACCGCGGCGATGGTGGCGGCAACCCTCGTCACACCCGCGCAGGCCGTACCCGCGGCCGCCGGGTCGGCGACCCAGACCGAATACGTGGTTCTGTACAAGGAAGGCGCGGCCGCGGCGGACGCCCAGAAGGCGATCGAAGCGGCCGGCGGCAGCGTCGTCAAGGTGAACACGCAGGTCGGGCTGGCCACGGTCAGCACCGCCAACCCCGACTTCGCGAGCGCGCTGCAGGGCGCCGCGGCCATCGAAGGGGTCGCGCGCAACCGGGTGATCGGCGACGCGCCGGACGACGCGAAGGCGTCCGCCGCCGCGAGGAAGGCCGTGGCGAAGGCGGCCAGGAGCAAGGCCGTGGAGAAGGAGGGCCGCGGCGGCGCCACGGGCCCCAAGTGGGGGCGCAACGTCAAGGACGAGCCGCTCGCCGACCTGCAGTGGGACATGAAGCAGATCCACGCGGACCAGGCCCACAGGTTCGAGCAGGGCGACAAGGGCGTCCTCGTCGGCATCCTCGACACCGGCGTCGACGGCTCGCACCCCGACATCGCGCCGAACTTCGACCGCAGGCTGAGCCGTAACTTCACCGTCGACCTGCCGGCGGACGCCAACGGCTCCCCGATCGACGGGCCGTGCGAGGAGGACCCCGACGGCTCCTGCACCGACCCGAACGACGTGGACGAGGACGGCCACGGCACCCACGTCGCCTCGTCGATCGCCTCGCCCATCAACAAGCTGGGCATCTCGGGCGTCGCTCCGAAGGTGACGATCGTGAACCTGCGGGCCGGCCAGGACTCGGGCTACTTCTTCCTCCAGCCCACCGTCGACGCCCTCACCTACGCGGGCGACATCGGCGTCGACGTGGTCAACATGAGCTACTACATCGACCCGTGGCTGTTCAACTGCGCCGACAACCCGGCCGACAGCCCCGAGGAGCAGGCCCAGCAGCGGCTGTACATCGCCGCCACCCAGCGGGCGCTCGACTACGCCCACGCGCGCGGCGTGACGCTCGTCAGCGCGGCCGGCAACGAGGCGATCGACTACACGAAGACGAACGTCGACGGCGGCAGCCCCGACTACGCCACCTTCCCCGGGCAGCAGACGGAGCGGACCCGGACCATCCCCCCGTCCTGCGTCTCGCTGCCGAACGAGTCCGAGCACGTGATCGCGGTCTCCTCGACCGGCATCAGCAAGCGGAAGGCGTACTACTCCAGCTACGGCAACGGCTACGTCGACGTGGCCTCGCCCGGCGGCGACGTCTACGACACCCCCGGCAACACCAGGGACATCACCAAGGCCACGCTCTCGGCCTATCCCAAGGCGCTCGCCGTCGCCAACGGCGAGATCGACGAGAACGGCGACCCGACGGTGCCGTACGTGGTGAAGGACTGCAAGGGCTCGGTCTGCGCCTACTACCAGTACCTGCAGGGCACCTCGATGGCCTCGCCGCGCGCGGCCGGCGTCGCGGCGCTGATCGTCAGCCGGTACGGCAGGCACGACCGCGCCCACGGCGGCCTGACGATGGACCCCGACAAGGTGGAGGCGATCCTCAAGGGCACGGCCACCAGGACGGCCTGCCCGACCCCGCCCGCCTACACCTACACCCGTCACCTGCCGGACGGCACCACGGCGACCGCCACCCACACCTGTGAGGGCACCGCCGACAACAACGGCTTCTACGGCAGGGGCATCGTCGACGCCCTGCGCGCCGTCGGCCGCTGACGCCCTCGGGCCGGTGACGCACGCGTGCGGTGTGCGTCACCGGCCCACCCGGGCGGCGCGGATCAGGAACCGCCGAGATAGGCGAGGACCGCGGCGACCCGGCGGTGGATGTCCGGGCTGGCCTCCAGCCCCAGCTTCAGGAAAATCGAGTTCACGTTCTTCTCCACGGCGGAGATCGACAGGGACAGCGCCCGCGCGATGCCGCCGTTGGACCTGCCCCGCGCCATCTCGCGCAGCACGTCACGCTCCCGGGGCGTGAACGCCTCCCGCTCTCCCCGTACGGCGCGGCGCGCCAGCAGCCCCTCCACCACCTTGGGGTCGATGACCGAGCCGCCCGCGGCGACCGAACGGATCGCGCCGAGCAGCTCGTCGAGGTCCCCCACCCGGTCCTTCAGCAGGTACGCGAGACCTTCCGTGCCGTCCTTGAACAATTCGAACGCGTAGATCGAGTCGGCGAACTGCGACAGCACGACGACGCCGACGTGAGGATCGGCCGCGCGGACCCGGTGGGCGGCGTCGATCCCCTCGAACCCCTGCCGCCAGCCCTCGCCCGGCATGCGGATGTCGGTGACCACCACGTCGGGACCGAGCCGCCTGGCCGCGTCGACCAGCTCCGCCGCGCTCCCCAGCGCCCCGACGACGTCGACCTCCCCCGAGCTCTCCAGCAACTGCCGGGTGCCCTCCCGTACGAGGTAGTGATCGTCGGCGACCAGGGCGCGCAGCCTGCGCGGTTCCCTCTCGGCGGCGGGCCCGGCGGGGAGGCGTTCAGGCATCGGCGGTCACCCAGGCGCGCACCCGCGTTCCCTCTCCCGGCCCGGCCGTCGTCTCCAGACCTCCGCCGAGCGCCGCCATGCGGTCGGCCAGCGTGGCCAGTCCGCGCCGTGCCACGGCCCGGGGATCGAACCCCGTCCCGTCGTCGGCGACGGACGCCTGGAGCCTGCCGCCGTCGTGCCAGAGCCGTACCTCGATCCGGGACGCTCCCGCGTGCTTGAGCGCGTTGGCGATCGCCTCGCTGACCACGAAATACATCGCTCCCTCGATCTCGTCCGGGAACCTGCGGGTGCGCAGGGCCGGGTCGGCCGTCACGGTGGTCGCGACCGGCAGGCCCGAGCACCGCCCCTCCACGGCCTCCACCAGCCCGCCCTGGCTCAGCACGGAGGGATGGATTCCGGCCGCGAGCTCCCGCAGGTCCGCCAGCGCCTGGCGGGCCTGTTCCCGCAGAAGGGCCAGGGATCGCGCTCCGCCGCCGGTCGCGCGGGCCAGCTCCAGCCCCGCGATCAGCGCCACGAGCTGCTGCTGCGCGCCGTCGTGGATGTTGCGCTCGATCCGCCGCCGCTCGGCCTCCTGGGCGTTCACGAGCCGGGCGGCGAGCGCCGCGCTGCGGATGGCGAGGCCGACCGGCACGGCCAGGGCGGCGAGCAGCCGCCGGTCGTCGCGGGTCAGCCGCCCGGTCACCTTGGGTCCGCAACTGATGCGCCCCAGCCCGGCCGGGACCGTGAGCACGGCCTCGCCCCGCTCCTCCCCCGCCACGACGCGGGTGCCGTCCGCGAGCTCGACGGCGGCCCAGCGGGCGTCCAGGCCCGCCCGCACCGCCTGCGCCAGCCTGCCGAGCTGCTCGACCGGCTCGGCCTCCTCCAGCTCCGGGCCCAGGCGGGACAGCAGTTCGTCGACCGTCGGGCGGACGTCGAACACGAGATACAGGCGCGAGCCCCTGACGCCGACCCGGATGTCGAGCAGCTCGTGCCGCAGCACGGCGGCACCGATGGCGGCCGGCAGCGCCCCCACCATGCCCAGCACCCCGACGACGTCGGCGGCGCCATACGTCTCCGAGGCCCCCGTGATCATGATCACAACGGAGGCGCCGAGGTTGGCCAGCAGGCCCGCCACCATCCAGCCGAGCCGGGCGCGCTCGGGCGGGCGGCCGCGCCGCAGCCGGACGAGGAGGCCGCCCAGCACGACCAGCGCCAGCAGGAAGGTGGCCACCTGGCCCACCAGCGCCAGCAGCCCGGCGACGACGCCGAGCGGTCCCCGCAGCCCGAGAGGGTTGGCGTGCACGACGCCTGCCAGATAGGGGCCGGGCAGGAACAGCACGCCCAGCCAGTGCGCGGCGATCGCCGCGGCCCCCGTGACCGCGACGACGCGCCAGCGCCGTGACGGCAGCCTGCCGTCCGGGAACAGGAGCGGCACGAACACCCACGACAGGCCGTAGAAGACCGGGAACAGCGAGCTCAGCACGGCGGCGACGACGACCGGCTGGTGCGGCTCCGGGCCGAGCCGGATCAGCAGGCCGACCCCGAGCCCGCCCAGCCCCAGACAGTCCGCGGCCGCCAGGAGCAGCCAGCCGTAGGCGTTGTCCGGCCGCCGCGCGGCGATCAGCCAGCCGAGGGCGGGCAGGAGCAGGGCGATAGCCAGGAACGCCCACTGCGACGCGGGAGCCGGCAGCCCCGTCTCCAGCAGCGCGCCGGCGACGATCCCGGCGGCGGCGACGGCGGCCATGCCCGCCGCGAGCGGCCGGGCCGCTGCCGTGGACTTCATGCCAGGCATCGTGGCGGGCCGGCGCGTCCGCCGTCTATGAGGTTGTCCTCACGTTCGGTGCGGCCCTCCGCAGCCCGCCGCCCGGGGGCTCGCCGGGTGTCGCGACCGCGCAGTGATCCTTAGCGTGAGATCACGTGAACGCCCACCGCCGCGGCGAACCGCCGACGGCCCGTTCCCGGGCGCCGCATTCCCTACCGCGAAGGAGCTCTCTCGTGCCGACCGCGCCGAGATCGATGCGCACCAGTTCGACGTGCAGGTTGACGATTCCCCTCATGAGCGCGGCACTGGCGCTCGCCGTGGCGGCCACCGCCACCCCCGCCACCGCGGCTGTCACCGCCGCCGGCACCACTGCGGCGCCCACTCCCGCTCCCACCGGCACTCCGGACATCCCGAACTCGCCGGTGGGCGAGCAGCTGCGCTGGCTCCTGACGGCGGCCGCGGCCCTCCCGATCCCCGAGGACCAGATCAGGGCGCACTTCAGCGCCGGCTTCCTCGCGCAGGTCCCCCCGGCCCAGCTCAACGAGGTCCTGAAGAGCCTGGGCGCCCTGCGGCTCGAGTCGCTGTCCGAGGCCACACCCACCTCCCTGTCCGGCCTGGTGACCACCGGGCAGGGGCGGCTCCAGATCACCATGTCCGTCGACGGCGACGGCAGGATCGACGGCCTCGGGTTCACCCTCGAACAGCGTCCGGCGCCGGGCAGCTGGGCCGAACTGGACAAGCGGCTGCGTGCGCTCGCGCCCCGGGTGGGCTTCCTCGCGGCGGAGGTGCGCAAGGACGGCAGGTGCCGTCCCGTGCACGCCGTCGCGCCGGACGCCCCACGGCCGCTCGGTTCCATGTTCAAGCTGTACGTGCTGGGCGCGACGGCGGAGCAGGTCAAGAAGGGCCGGCTCTCCTGGGACACGCCCCTGACCATCCGGCCCGGATTGAAGAGCCTGCCCAGCGGCACGCTTCAGGACCGTCCGGACAACAGCACGGTCTCCGTACGGGAGGCGGCCAAGCTGATGATCTCGATCAGCGACAACACGGGCGCCGACCTGCTGATCGACAAGGTCGGCCGCGCGAGGGTGGAGACCCGGATGAGCACGTGGTCCCGTCACGCGTCGCTGAACCGGCCCTTCCTCACGACCAGGGAGCTCTTCCTCCTCAAGGGCGCGGACTACCCCCGCCTCGCGAAGACGTACCTGTCGCTCGACCGTTCCCGGCGGTACCGCTACCTGGACACCACCGTCGCCCGTACGCCCTTGAGCGAGGTGAAGCCGTGGGCCAAGCCCAGGGACATCGGCAGGCTGGAGTGGCTGGCCTCGCCCGGCGACGTCTGCCGCGCCTTCGCGGGCCTGTCCGCGCTGAACACTCCGCCCCTCGACGAGGCCATGTCGGCCAACGACGCCGGGCTGGGGCTCGACCCGAAGGCCTGGCCCACCGTCTGGTACAAGGGCGGCTCCGAGCCCGGCGTCCTCGCCATGGGCTACCTCGCCCGTGACGCCGCGGGCAGGACGTACGTGGTGACCGCGCTCACGAGCGACCCCCACACCGCGCTCGACGAGACCGCGGCCGCGCCCGAACTGCTGGCCCTCGTCCGGGGCTCGTTCGCGATGCTGGCGAAGGACCGCGTCAGGGGCTGAAGTCCCCCGCGGCGACGCGCAGGGTCTTGAGCAGGCCGAACATCTCGCCGAGCTCGGCGTCGTCGTACATGCCCAGGCAGAAACCCGCGTCCATCAGGTCGGCCGTGGCCCGCCGTACGATGTCCCGGCCCTCGTCGGTGATCTCGGCGAGCACGCCGCGGCCGTCCCGCGGGTTGCGCATGCGGCGGACCAGGCCGGCCCGTTCGAGGCGGTCCACCGTGTTGGTCACGCTCGTCGGATGCACCATCAGCCGCTCGCCGATCTTCGACAACGGCAGCGACCCGGCCCGGCTGAACGTGAGCAGCACGAGGGCCTCGTACCTGGCGAAGGTCAGGTCGTACGGCTTGAGCAGCGTGTCCAGTTGCGCCAGCAGGATCTGATGGGCTCTCATGATCGAAGTGACGGCGGCCATGGCGGACGACGGGCCGAAGGTCGAACGCCAGGTCTCGGCCGCCCGCTCGATCGGGTCGAACGGGAGCTTGAGCGGCCGGGGGCCACCCGTGGGCGGCGGCTCTGAGCTGGGCGGAACGGACACAGCGATATACGGTAGCGCGACGCCGACCAAGATCGACCGGCGCACCGAGCGTAACCGAATTCATTCCTTGACCCCAGAACTCCCCCCGCCAGGGTCACGCTCCGTTATGGTTGCCACGTCGAAAGGTGAGGCGGCGGCAAACCCGGCGGCACGGGGAACCCCGTCTGCTAGAGGACGTCTCGCGGATCTTGTCTCGCGTGACCGCCCGGATATCCGGGGCGGTCTCGCCGGGGCAAGGGGGGTCCGCGGGGGACGCGTCCGACGGCGGGCGAGGCGAGGCCGGCCGGCGAACCAGCGCCACGGGGAACGGCGTCGGTTCGCGCACCGCTCACACAGACACGGGGGAGATTCTCGATGGACAGCATCGCTGTCCCGGCGCCGCATGCGCGCCGGACTTCGGCGGCGCGGCCATGTGCCGCGCCCTGTTGTGGGTGAGCATAGGGGCGGTTCACGCGGTGAGCTGAGACACGGCGCGCTGGTCGCGGCGACCGTGCTGCTCGTGCTGGCGCTCGTCGCCGCGTGGAGCGTCCTCATTCCCGGTTTCATGGACTGGGATGACATAGTGGCGGCCGTCATCGGCTCGCTGCGCCTGACGGGACCGCTCGGAGCCGCGTTCGCGGCCTGGGTCGCGTTCCGCCGGCGCCGCGCCGAGCGTGGCCGCGTCCTGACGCCGTGGCGGGCCGCACGGGCACCGCTGTCGATCATCGCGGTCGTCACCGGCTCCTTCGGGGCGACCGTGCTGCTGCTCGGGCTGCGCGCCGCGCTGACCGGGCAGGGCGGGCCGCTGCTGCCCGGCGGTCTCGCCATGTCCGTCGCCGGGCTGGGGCTGTATGTCGTGGTCGGCTGGATCCTGGGCTGGCTCGTGCCGGTCTTCGTCGTGCCGCTGATCGCGGGCGCCGGCACGTACGGGCTGTTCGCCTGGCTGGCCACCGGGCCCAACTGGGCCGACCGGCTCACCCCCGCCACGGGTGAGCCGTACGACCTGATCGCGGGCGTCAGCGAGACCGCGTACACGGACCAGACGCTCTGGCTGCTGGGCCTCAGCACCGCGCTGCTGCTCGGCTGGGTGGCCCTGGTGACCCGGCGGACGCTGGCGCTGGCCGCCGCGGTGATCGCCGTCCTGGCCGCGGGGACCGGCGCGGCCCGGCTCGTCACCGGGCCGCGGACGATGCCCGTGAGCGAACGCCTCGTGTGCCAGGAATGGCCGATAAGCGTGTGCGTTCACCCGGCGCTGCGCGGAGGGCTGGCCGAGCTCGCCACCGTGTTCACCGCGCTGGCGATGCGCCTGAACGGGACACCGGCCGCCTTCCACCGGGTGGAGCAACGGGCGTACGGCGAGGAGGACCCGGCAGGTTCGGAGGTGGTCGTCGTCCACATCGACGACCTCGGGTCCGGGTACGCCCAGCGGGCGGCCACCGAGTTCCTCAACCGCCTGGCCCGTCCCTGCCCGGGAACCGCGGCCGCGGGCTACCGGGGCATCGTCGTCGCGTGGCTGCGGGGCGTCTCACTGCCCGGCGGACCGCTGCGCGAGCATCACCAGGCCTCCGTGTGGTTCTCCGAACTGACCGAGGCCCAGCGCCGCGACTGGCTGCGCATGTTCTACTCCGACTTCGTCTCCTGCGGGCTGCAGGCCAGGCACTTCGGCGGCGGCTCCCAGCCCGCCGGCCCCGTGGCGACGGTCTATCCGGCGAGCCCCACCCCCGCGTACGCGCCGAACTATCCGGTTGAGCCGAGCTATCCGGGTACGGCCGTCGCCACCGGCATGCCGGCCGGCTCGGAGCCCGGCTGGGAGCGGAGCGCGGACCCGGGCGCCGGCGGAACCGGTATGGGGTGGACCGGCCCGAGCCCCGCGGGCCAGGGGCCGGCAGGTCAGGATCCGGCGGGCCGGATTCCGGCGGGTCGGGGTGGTCCGGGGTCGTGGGGCGTGCCGGGCGGCGAAGGCGCCCGCAGAGACGTCCCCTGGTCCCGTGGCCGGGGGCGGTCTCCGCACCCCTGGCGGCCCGGAAGGACCGGCAGGCCCGGGGACCCGGCGTCCCCCGATCGGCCGGGCGAGCCCGGCGGGAGCCCGTCCCCCGTTCCGGACACGCCCGGCGCTTCCCAGCCCGGCCGCCTCCGGCCCGGCGGTCCGGCGGCGCAGGGCGGGAACCTGCCGGACCGTGGGCGGCCGTCGGGGCAGGGCGGCCCCGGCCGGGCGGGAGGACCTCATGGAAACGGCGGACAGGGCGCGGACGACGCCCGGGGCGGGCGTCGCGCCCGGCCCGAGCGCGTCCCCGGTCACGGCGGCGCCTCCGGCCGTCCCCCCGGTGGCACCCACGGCGGCGCTCCCGGCGCTGCGGGGAAGGACCGGAGTCCCGGGCACGACGCCGGACGCACCGACCGTTCCCGGCCCGCCGCGGGCGACGCCACCGGCGCCCGCGAGACGGACCCCCGGGAGAGCGCGCAGGAGGACCCCGGCGTGGCCGGCGTACCCGGCGCGCTCCTGGCCCCCGCCCCGTAGCGCGCGGTGGTGGACGCCCCCTGCACGCCCCAACCGTGGAGGGTGCACCCGACGGGCGGTACCGGGCACACCGGCGTCCGGCCCCGCCTCGTAGCGCGGCGCCACGGAGACGCGCGGCGCCACGGAGACGCGCGGCGCCACGAGAGGCCCCGGCGGGGCCGCGCCGGGCGCATGGGCCGGACGAAAGACGGGTTTCGGAGGGCCGAAGCAGGGCTTCTCGGCAGAATCGATCTTGCGATGAGTGAGAGGGCCGGAATACCGGGAAGATTTCCGGCGTGGACCGTCAGACCCGTCCCTCGTTCGCGCCGGCCGACTCCGGCGCCGCCGCCACCGACGCCGCGGACAGCGCCGGGGCCCCCGCACGCCGCTCCCGGCGCGGCTGGCGGGTGCTCGCCGGCCTGCTGTTCGTGGTCCTGCTGCTCGTGGTCGGCGCCCGGCTGACCTGGTCCTGGCTCAACCCGCTGGGCGAGCAGACCATCGACCGCAGCGGCCCCGCGCTGCTCCGGTCGGTGCAGAACCTGAGCCGGTTCGAGGCCGCGACCGGCAACTTCCAGGTCATCGTCGACCTGGAGAAGGACGCGAAGTTCGTGCCCGACGCGATCAAGGGCTCCCGGACGCTCTTCGTGGGAGCCGGGAACGTGGACGCCTACGTGGACTTCTCCTCCCTGCCCAAGGAAGCCTTCACGGTCTCCCCCGACCGCACGACCGTGACGGTGCGGCTGCCGCACGCCGAACTGGAGAAGCCCAACCTCGACAACAAGCGGTCGTACGTCTTCGCACAGGAGCGGGGCATCTTCGACCGGATCTCCGACTTCCTGTCGTCGTCCCCGCAAAACCAGCAGGAGCTCTACGTGCTGGCCGAAAACAAGATCGCGGAGGCGGCGGCCGCCAGCGACCTGCGCTCCCGGGCCGACCAGAACACCAAGGCCATGCTGGAGGGCATGCTGAAGTCCCTCGGCTTCACGACGATCACGGTCAAGTACGCCGGCGAGCCCTGACCCGTCGGCCGCCGTGAGGCGAGAGCCGTACGGGCAGGGCCGCGGGCTCAGCGCAGCGCCGCGATGAGGTCGTCGGCGGCGGCGTAGGGGTCGGTCTCGGCGCCGAGCAGCCGCTCGGCGAGCGCGTCGAGGCGATCCCCGTGGAGCACGGCGAAGCGCGACCGGAGCTGGGCCAGCGCGATGGCCTCGATCTCGTCGCGGGCCCGGGCCAGCCGCCGCCTGCGGGCCTCGCCGGACTCCTCCAGGTACGCGTGGTGCTTGTCCAGCGCGGCCAGCAGGTCGTCGGCGCCCTCGCCCCTGGAGGCGACGGTCGTGACGATCGGGGGCCGCCACGCCGCCTCGACGAGGCCCGTCATGTTCCGCAGCTCCCGCACGGTCGCCTGGACGCCGTCGCGGTCGGCCTTGTTCACCACCAGGACGTCGGCGACCTCGAGGATGCCCGCCTTGGCGGCCTGCACGCCGTCGCCCATGCCGGGAGCGAGGATGACGACGGTCGTGTCGGCCAGGCGGGCGATGTCCACCTCGGCCTGCCCGACGCCGACCGTCTCGACGAGGATCACGTCGCACCCGGCGGCCTCCAGCACGCGCAGCGCCTGCGGCGTGGCCCACGCGAGCCCGCCGAGGTGCCCCCGGCTCGACATGCTGCGGATGAAGACGCCGGGGTCGGTCGCGTGGTCCTGCATGCGTACGCGATCGCCGAGCAGGGCGCCGCCGGTGAACGGGCTGGACGGGTCGACCGCCAGCACCCCCACCCTGCTGCCGCGCCTGCGGAAGGCCCGGATGAGCATGCCGGTCGAGGTCGACTTGCCGACGCCGGGTGAGCCGGTCAGGCCGATGACCCGGGCGCTGTACGGCCGGGCGGCGCCGGTGGCCAGCTCGGCCATCGCCTCACGCAGGGCACGGCTCGCCGCCGCGGCACCCGCCTGGTCTCCCCCGGCATGACCCGCGGTGCCGGCCGTTGTCCGCCCCGCGTTCTCCACCGCGTTCTCCACGGCGTTCTCCACGAGCGAGATCAGCCGCGCCACCGCGCGCGGCCGTCCCCGCCGCGCCTGCCCGACGAGCTCACGGACGTCCACCTGCGGCTCCGTTCAGGCGCCGGGCGCGGGCACCCGGACGATCAGCGCGTCGCCCTGGCCGCCGCCACCGCACAGGCCGGCCGCGCCGAGGCCGCCGCCGCGCCTCTTCAGCTCGTGGGCCAGGGCCAGCACGATCCGGGCGCCGGACGCGCCGATCGGGTGGCCGAGCGCGATGCCGCCGCCGTTGACGTTGACCTTGTCGAGCGGGACGCCGAGCTCCTTCGCCGACTGCAGCACGACCTGGGCGAACGCCTCATTGATCTCCAGCAGGTCGAGGTCGCCGACGGACAGCCCCTGCTTGGCCAGCGCCTGCTTGATGGCGTTGGCGGGCTGGGACTGGAGCGAGTTGTCCGGGCCGGCCACGTTGCCGTGCGCGCCGATCTCGGCCAGCCATTCGAGGCCCAGCTCCTCGGCCTTGGCCTTCGACATCACGACCACGGCGACGGCGCCGTCGGAGATCTGCGAGGCCGACCCGGCCGTGATGGTGCCGTCCTTGGTGAACGCCGGGCGCAGCTTCGACAGGACCTCGACCGTGGTGTCCTTGCGGATGCCCTCGTCGGCCGAGAACAGCACCGGCTCACCCTTGCGCTGCGGCAGCGGCACCGGGACGATCTCGTCGTCGAACAGGCCCTTCTCCGTCGCCTCGGCGGCGCGCTGGTGCGACCGCGCGGAGAACTCGTCCTGCTCCTCCCGGGTCAGGCCGAGCCGGGCGTTGTGGTGCTCGGTGGACTCCCCCATCGCGATCTGGTCGAACGCGTCGGTGAGCCCGTCGTGGGCCATCGCGTCCAGGATCCCGGCGTCGCCGTACTTCACGCCCTTGCGCAGGCCGGGCAGCAGGTGCGGCGCGTTCGTCATCGACTCCATGCCGCCCGCGACGACGACGTCGAACTCGCCCGCGCGGATGAGCTGGTCGGCCAGCGCGATCGCGTCCAGGCCCGACAGGCAGACCTTGTTGATGGTGAGGGAGGGCACGGTCATGGGGATGCCGGCCTTCACCGCCGCCTGGCGCGAGGGGATCTGCCCGGCCCCGGCCTGGAGAACCTGCCCCATGATCACGTACTGGACCTGGTCGGGGGAGACGCCCGCACGCTCCAGCGCGGCCTTGATCGCGATCCCGCCCAGCTCGACCGCGGACAGATCGGAGAGCGAGCCGAGGAGCCGTCCGATCGGTGTGCGTGCTCCGGCGACGATGACGGAACCAGACATTGAGACCCTCCACTACGAGATCGGGGCGACGGTGTCACCATACCCAGGAGTAGTACGGCCGCCCGGAAGCGGGCGCGGCGAAGGGAGACGGCGATGCTGCTGCGGATCGACCACGTGGGCGTTGCCTGCCACAACCTGGAAGAGAAGATCGAGTTCTACGAGTCCGTCTTCGGCCTGACCGTCGTCAGCCGCGAGGTGAACGAGGAGCAGGGCGTCCGGGAGGCCATGCTGCACGTGGCCGACGGCGACCAGGGCGCGTCGTACGTCCAGCTGCTCGAGCCGCTGCACCCCGACACCGCCGTGGGCAGGTTCCTCGCCAAGCGGGGCGAGGGCGTGCATCATATCGGGTACGGCGTGGCGGACGTCACCAAGGCCCTGGAGGAGATCGGGGCGAAGGGCGTGCGCCTGATCGACGAGCGGCCCAGGCACGGGTCGATGGGAGCCTCGATCGCGTTCCTGCATCCCAAGGACGTGGGAGGGGTCCTCACCGAGCTCGTCGAGACGTCCAGGCGCTAGGCAAACGCAAGAAACGTTCATACGTAACAAGTCGCGCAGAAAGTCGGAGGGGGCCTCCAACGCGGCAGTACCGGAGTACGCTGGCGTACCACCGGACGTGGACGCCACACCGGCTTCCTCGCCTCGGAACGACCCCCCGTCCGGCCCCTGTAGCCGTCTCGACAACCAGGATCGAGCCTCATGCAGTCCGACATCGACGCCCAGCTCAACAACTTCTTCGAGGACGCTCCATCTCGCGAATTCGACGTGGTGCTCCGGGGTTATGACCGGCACCAGGTCCACGACCACCTGAAGACTCTCGACACCGAACTGCGTCAGGCGAAGGAACAGGTCAGCGCCCTCCAGCGGGAGCTGTCCGACTCCCAGCGCCAGCTGCAGGAGCAGGAGAGGCCGACGTACTCCGGCCTCGGCGCCCGCATCGAGCAGTTGCTCAGGCTGGCGGAGGAGCAGGCCACCGAGCTCGTCCAGGCGGCCAGGTCGGAGGCGAACGAGATTCGCGCCGCCGCGAAGGTGGACGCCGCCGACCTGCGTGCGGCGGCGGAGAACGAGGCGGCCGAGAAGCGGGCGCTCGCGGCGCGCGAGGCCGAGGAGATGCGCAGCAGCGCCGAGCGCGACGCCGAGGAGATCCGCTCGACGGCCAGGCGCGAGTCCGACGAGCTGACCGCCACCACCGAGCGCGAGGTCGCCAAGATCCGCGCCACCGCCGACCACGAGGTCGCGGAGAAGCGGGCGGACGCCGAGCGCGAGATCGCCAAGCTGCGCACCACGACGGAGCGCGAGGTCGCCCAGCTGCGGGCCTCGACCAAGCGCGAGCGCGACGAGGTGCTCACCACCGCCAAGCGCCAGGCGGACGAGATGCGGGCCCAGGCGCAGCGGATCCTGGAGGAGTCGGAGGCCAAGCGCGCCCAGGACGAGGCGGAGTTCGAGATCCAGCTCGCCGCCCGCCGCGAGGAGGCCGAGCGCCAGGAGGCCGAGCGGCACGCCACCGCCCAGGCCAACACCCAGAAGCTGGTGGCCGAGGCCGAGCAGCGTGCCGCCACCGCCGAGCAGCGGGCCGCCAAGGCCACGCAGCAGGCGGAGCAGACCCGCCGCGAGGCCGACACCCACGCCAAGCAGCTGCTGGCCAACGCCCGCAAGAACGCCGACCAGCTGGTGGCCGACGCCAAGGCCAGCGCCGACACGATCGTGACCGAGGCCAAGAGCGAGGCCGAGCGCACCCGTACGGCGATGCAGCGCCAGGTCGACGAGCTCACCCGCCAGCGCGACAGCATCACCAGCCACCTCGCCCAGCTCCGCCAGCTGCTCGGCGGCGCCCCGTTGCCGGGCGGCGACCCGGAGCCGGCGCCCGTCACCGCGGCCCCGCCGAAGCCGGCCCTGTCGGCTCCGCCGGTCGCGGAGAAGCCGGCCGTGCCCGCCACGCCGGCGGTCGAGCCGATCAGCTCCACCAAGAGCGACGACGACGCGGAGTGGTGGCAGGAGTAACCACCGGCACACTCGGGGAGTCTGCGACGGCTATCTGAGCGGGGCCCGGCGCCTGGCGCCGGGCCCCGCTCTCGTGTCGCCGGGACCAGCCGAGGGGACCCGTACGAGACAGGTCAGCCGAGGGACGTGACGAACTCGGCGACGATCCGGTTGAACGCTTCCGGCTGCTCGATGGCCGACAGGTGGCCCGCCTTCTCGATGACGGCGAGCCGTGCCCCCGGGATGGCGTCCGCCATCGCCCGGGCGTCCGTGATCGGCGACAGCTCGTCCTCGTCGCCCACGACGACCAGCGCGGGCACCGTCAGCGACCGCAACGTGCCGAACGCGTCGGGCCGCGCGGCCATCGCCCGCTGGGCCCACGCGACGGCCGCGGGCGGCGCCGCCTGGACGAGCCCGCGCACGCGCCCGAGGACCATCCCCCTGCGCTCCTTGGTGGTCGCGCCGACCATCGCGGGCAGCGACTCGGTCACCAGGATGTCCGTGCCGCCTTCCAGGACCGCGGCGGCGATGCGCTCCCTGTTCGCCCGGGCCGGCTCGGGGTCGGCCTGCGCCTTGGTGTCGGCGAGGATCAGGGCGCGTACGCGGTCCGGGTGGCGGCGGCACAGCGCCATCGCCACATAGCCGCCCATGGACAGGCCGCCGATCACCGCACGGTCGACGCCCTCCCTGTCGAGCAGGCCGGCCACGTCGTCGGCCATGAGGTCGATCGAGGGCTCGTCGTCGCCGAGCACAGTGCCGCCGAAGCCGCGCAGGTCCGGAGTGATCACGCGGCAGGCGGACGCGAGTCCCTCGCGCTGGGCGAGCCACATCGCGGAGGACAGGGGGAACGCGTGGAGCAGGACGACTGGCAGGCCGCTCCCGGCGGATCGCGAGTACAGCTGCATCAGGTCACGGTAACGCGCCGCGCGCCCACCGCCGCCGTTCGTCACCGATTCGCGATCCCCGGCTCCATCAGACCGTGGTCGGCAGCGGGGCCGCGGCGGCGTTCACGCGCTTGACGATCTCGTTCAGCACGATCCGCACGTACGGCTCGCCGACCCACAGGTGCTTGGCCCCCTCCACGCCGACGACCTCGGCCTGCGGGGCCGCCGCGAACCGGTGTACGGCCTCCTCCGGCCGCAGGTAGTCGTCGTGCTCAGGCACCAGGGCGACCAGCGGGCGGCCGAACTCCCCCCAGGCGGCGACGTCCTTCTCGCCGGCCCGCTTCAGCGGCGGCGACAGCAGGATCGCGCCCCGCACGATCGGGTCGCGGCCCCACTTCAGGGCCAGCTCGGTGCCGAACGACCAGCCGAGCAGCCAGGCGTTCGGCAGGTCGTGGAAGTCGGCGTACTCCAGGGCGGCGGCGACGTCCCACCGCTCCCCCTCGCCGCCGTCGAAGGCCCCCTGGGAGGTCCCCCGGTCGGAGGTCGTGCCCCGCGTGTTGAAACGCAGCACGGCGATGTCGGCGAGCGCGGGCAGCCGGTAGGACGCCTTGCGCAGCACGTGGCTGTCCATCATCCCGCCGTGGGTGGGCAGGGGATGCAGGCAGACCAGCGTCGCCACCGGCGGCCGGCTCTCCGGCAGCGCCAGCTCGCCGACGAGGGTCAGCCCGTCGGCCGTTCGCAGCTCGATGTCCTCGCGCCGGGCAGGCAGCACCGTGGACGCCCTGATGTCCATTCCCACCTCAAAAGCTCGTGTCAGTAGCGGCTGCGGCCCGGACCCCGGTTGGCCCGGTTGCGCCAGCACGCGGTGTGCCAGTGCCGCCGCTCGTCCTCTCCCCCGGACCAGGCCGGCCAACTCACCACATGCGGCAGCCCCGGCCTGATCTCCTGCTCGCATCCCGGGCACCGGTACGCCTTGCCCTGGGCGGCGCCGGAGACGTTGCGCACGACCCACTCGCCGTCGTGCGCGCTCTCCACCCGGTCCACTCCGGGCACCTGGGACCCCACGGGCCGTACGGCACGGCCGTCCGGACGTTCGAACGGGCCGCGGCGGCGGGCACGGCGGGGGCTCACGGCGGGCATCCTTCCGGGGGGCTCATGTCAGGCAAGAACGGGAGATGACAGCCCATTCTTCCAGCACCGGCTCAGCCGTCGTACGCGCGGACGCCCCGGGCTTCGCGCACTACGCCGGCCCGCACTCCGGTCTCGTCCGACGTCCGGGCCGTGCCGGGCAGTCTCCCAGAACGCCTCGGGACCTCCGCGATCCCGGTAGGGTTGGCGCACATGCGGCTGGTCATCGCGCGGTGCAGCGTGGATTACGTGGGACGGCTCACCGCCCATCTCCCCATGGCCCCTCGGCTCATCCTGATGAAGGCGGACGGCTCGGTCTCGATCCATGCGGACGACCGGGCGTACAAGCCTCTGAACTGGATGAACCCTCCCTGCAAGGTCCGCGAGGAGGAGATCGACGGCGTGCTCACCTGGTCGGTCGTCCACGGCAAGACCGGGGAGAAGCTCGTGCTGACGATCGAGGAGGTCCTGCACGACTCCAGCCACGAGCTGGGCGTCGACCCGGGGCTGCGCAAGGACGGCGTCGAGGCGCACCTGCAGGAACTGCTCGCCGAGCACATCACCACGCTCGGGGACGGCTGGACGCTGGTGCGCAGGGAGTACATGACCGCGATCGGTCCCGTGGACATCCTGTGCCGCGACCACCTCGGCGGCACGGTGGCAGTGGAGATCAAGCGTCGTGGCGACATCGACGGCGTGGAGCAGCTCACCCGCTATCTCGAACTGCTCAACCGCGACCCGCGCCTGGCTCCGGTCAAGGGGATCTTCGCCGCGCAGGAGATCAAGCCGCAGGCCCGCGTGCTCGCCGCCGACCGCGGCATCGACTGCGTGACGCTCGACTACGACGCCCTGCGCGGCATCGAGCCGGAGAATCCGACGCTCTTCTGAACCGGTCAGCCCGCGAAGTCCCGGTCACGGGCCGGTAGGCACGGCGGCACCGGATGTCCACCGTACGGAGGACACCGATCATCGTCCGGTCGAGGGTGTTCCTTGATCCGCGCCTGGTGGATCCTTGGGGCATGAAGCACGCCATACGCGTACGAGGACTGAAGAAGCGGTACGGCGAGGTCCAGGCCGTCGCGGGCCTGGACCTGGACGTCGAGCACGGCGAGGTGTTCGCCGTCCTCGGCCCGAACGGCGCGGGCAAGTCGACCACGGTCGAGATTCTCGAGGGATACCGCCAGCGCGACGCGGGAGAGGTCAGCGTGCTGGGCAGGGACCCGGCCCGGCCGACCCGCGACTGGCGGTCCCGCATCGGCATCGTGCTGCAGACTGCCGACGACCGGGCGGAGCTGACCGTGCGGGAGACCCTGCGGCACTTCGCCACCTACTATGCGAACCCCCGCGATCCGGACGAGCTCATGGAACAGGTCGGGCTCACCGACAGCGCCGGCAAACGCCTCCGCCAGCTCTCCGGCGGCCAGCGCCGCCGGGTGGACGTCGCCCTCGGCGTCATCGGCCGCCCCGAGCTGCTGTTCCTGGACGAGCCGACGACGGGCTTCGACCCCGAGGCCCGGCGGAGGTTCTGGGAGCTCATCGAAGGGCTGGCCCACGACGGCACGACGATCGTGCTGACCACGCACTACCTGGAGGAGGCCGAGACGCTGGCCCACCGGGTGGCCGTCGTGGCGCGGGGGCGCGTGGTCGCCCAAGGCGACCCCGCCACGCTGGGCGGCCGGGCCACCGCGAGGGCCAGGGTGGCCTGGTCGGACGGCGAGATCGAGACCGACAACCCCACTCAGGCCGTCCTGGAGCTGTCGAGCAGGTACGACGGGGAGATCCCCGGCCTCACCGTCACCCGGCCCACGCTGGAGGACGTCTACCTCCGCCTCATCGAGGCGGAGGAGCCGCCCGCCGGCAGCGCTCCGGAGCCCGCCGCCGTTCCCGTGGAGAGTGCGCCATGAACAGAACCCCCGCCCCCGATCCGGCCTCCGTAGCGCCTGTGGAGAGTGCGCTGTGACCGCCACCCCTGCCGCCAATCCGGCCACCGATCCGGCCGCCGTCCCGCGGGCGGCGGCGCCCCTGCCGTCCCCGCTCAGGATCGCGCTGGCCCGCGCGGCCGTCGAGACGAAGGTGCTCTTCCGGGAGAGGGACGCCGTCCTCTTCACCTTCGCCCTGCCGATCGTGTTCCTGGTGCTGTTCGCCTCGATCTTCTCCGGCAGCGCCGAGGGGACCGGCGTCACCGTCGCCCAGCTCTACACCGCCGGGCTCATCGGCTCGGGCGTGATGGGCACGGGGTTCCAGAACCTCGGCATCGGCATCGCGGGCGACCGGGAGGACGGCACGCTGAAGCGGCTCGTCGGGCTGCCGATGCCGCGTGCGGCGTACTTCATCGGCAAGATCGGCAGCGTGCTGGTGATGACGGTGCTCCAGGTGGCCATCCTGCTCGCCATCGCGGTGCTGTTCTACGACCTGGAGCTGCCCGCAGAGGTGTCGACCTGGCTCACGTTCGCCTGGGTGTTCGTGCTCGGCGTGTCGGCCGCCTCGGTGCTCGGCATCGCCGTCAGCGGCCTGCCCCGCTCCGGCAAGAGCGCGACCGCGGTGATCAGCCTGCCGTTCGTCGTCCTGCAGTTCGTCTCCGGGGTCTTCATCCCGATCACGCAGCTGCCCGACTGGCTGGTCAACGCCGCCTCGATCTTCCCGCTGAAGTGGATGTGCCAGGGGTTCCGGGCGGTCTTCCTGGGCGACGCGGGGGCCGCGCTGGAGCTGACCGGGTCGTACGAGCTGGGCAGGGTGGCCCTGGTCCTGGCCGCCTGGCTCGTCGGTGGTCTCGTGCTGTGCGTGACGACGTTCCGCTGGAAGGGGCGGCGCGACGGATGAGCTCGATCGCGGAGCGCGGCGCCCGCCGGTCTTCGGCCGGCGGGCTCGAGGACGCGGCCCGGGCGACGCCTCCGGAAGTTCAGTGGGACCACGGTGAAGACCATCTGCTGCGGGTCTTCACGAAACTCGACGTGTCCGACCGCACCGCCGCGGTGACGACCACCCTGGCGCACGGTCTGCTGTAATTGCCGATGCAATTGCAGCGAGACTGATCTATCTCAATTGGTAAGCGTGCTGACCTCTTGACGGCCTTGTCAAGCCATTGACCTTCTTTGGCATAGCCCGGAAGTGCACATTTCCCGGCACTTCCACAAAAAGGATCTTGCGTTCATAATGTGAGTTCTGGGGGGACCATGACACGGTGAGGTGAAAAGTGGCGGGACGGGACTATCGGGGGATGTCGGCTGCCGAAAGGCTTGCAGACAGGAGGGAACGGCTCATATCAGCCGCATACACCTTGTTCGCCCAGCCCGGCTTCCACGCCACCACCATCGAGAGGCTGTGCGCTACGGCGCGCATCTCCAATCGTGCCTTCTACGAATGCTTCTCCAGCCGCGAGGACCTCATGCGCGCGGTTTACGAGAGGTGTATCGAGGAGACGCTAAGGTCGGTCACCGAGGCGATCGACAAGGCCCCGCCCACGCTCGACGACCGCATCGTCGCCGGAATCGCCGAATACATCCGCTTCGTCACCAAGGACGTACGGCGCGCCCGCCTGATGCACCTGGAGGTGCGGCGGGCCGGCAACGTGCTCAGCGGCGCCCGCCAGCAGGCGGTGGCCTCGTTCACCAAGGTCATCGAGTCCTCGGCGCGGGGCGCGACCCGCATGCCTCCCCTCGACCTCCACCTGCTGGCGCTCGGGCTCATCGGCGCCCTCACCGAGTTACTCATCGAGTGGGTGGTGACCGAGCCGTCCCCGCCCACCGAGCAGCTCATCGAGGCCTGCGTGTACATCTTCCGCCGCACCTTCGCCTCCGAGGGCCCTGTGGCGGCCTCCGCTCAGTGATCCGGGCGCGGTGACTACGCTGAGCGGCATGACCCGAGCCGACAACGACACACCGGTCGTCCTGTCCAAGATCTACACGAAGACGGGCGACGACGGCACGACCGCCCTGGGTGACATGAGCCGCACCCGCAAGACCGACCCCCGCCTGACCGCCTACGCGGACGTGGAGGAGGCCAACGCCGCCATCGGAGTGGCCCTCGCGACGGGGGGCCTGTCCGAGGAGGTCGCGGCCGTCCTGCGCAGAGTGCAGAACGAGCTGTTCGACGTCGGCGCCGACCTGTGCTGCCCCGTCGTGGAAGACCCCGGTCGTGGCGGAGCCGCGCAGAGGGAGTACTTTGCTCCGCTGCGCGTGGAGGAGTCGTACATCACCTGGCTCGAGGAGCAGTGCGACCGCTTCAACGCGGAACTGAAGCCGCTGCGCAGCTTCATCCTTCCGGGCGGCGCCCCGCCCGTCGCCTTTCTCCACCTCGCCCGCACGATCGTACGGCGGTCCGAGCGGTCGGCCTGGGCGGCGCTGGAGGCGCACGACGACGTGAACCCCCTGACGGCCAAGTATCTGAACCGCCTGTCCGACCTGATGTTCATCCTCTGCCGCGTGGCCTCCGCCGGCGACGAGATCCTCTGGAAGCCCGGCGCCACCCGCTAGCACAGTCACCAAGGGGCGAGGCGCCATCTGGGCCGCGCGCGGGTCAGGCGGCGTCGAGGTGGGCGCTGGGCGGGGCGGACTCGAGCCAGGCCAGGAAGCCGGTCAGCGCGTCCTCGCTCATCGCGAGGGACAGCGGGCCGCGCTCGGCCGAGCAGACGACGGTCCAGTAGCCGGCGGGTCCCTCACCCGTGTCGAGCATCCTCCGGCTGGAAACGGTGAGGCCGCGCCTCGCGATCGCGTGGCGCGGCCTCAATCCGAGTCCCAGGAACGGGATCCAGTGGAGCTCTCCCCCTACGTAGCGGGCGACCCCGCTCTTCCAGCCTCCCCGGTCGTCCCGTACCCGGCAGACGATCGTGCCCCGGGCACGTGCCAGGACGAAGCCCCGGAGGACGAGGAGTGCGGCCACGGCGAAGACGCCCGCGAGTACCCCAAGCGCCGCCAATGCCGCCCTCCTCCTGTTGTCAGACCTCTTCGCCGGCCGCCCGCAGCCGGGCAGCCGCACGCTTGGCCTTCAGCCGTGCGTCCGCGTCCTCCTGGTCGGCCTCGATCGAGGCCTGAGCACGCTGCAGCGCGTCCTTGGCCCGCGCGACGTCGACCTCGGAGCCGAGCTCGGCCGCCTCCGCCAGGATCGACACGTCGTTGTCGGCGACGGAGATGAATCCGCCGTGCACCGCGGCCACGAGGTCGCCTCCGTCGCCGCGCTTGACGCGCAGCACCCCGCCCTCGACGAGGACACCGAGAACGGGAGCGTGGTTCGGCATAATACCGATCTCGCCGTCCACGGTCTTGGCAATGACCATGTCGGCCTCGCCCGTCCAGATCTCACGTTCCGGCGACACGACGCCCACGCGAAGCTTTGCCACTTCTCAGCTCCCTTTCGACGGACGCCTGTACGGCCCGGCCTCGGCCGTGCCGCACAGGCGTCGTAGGCGTCCTAGCGCTCGAGTTCCTTCGCCTTGGCGATGGCCTGCTCGATGCCGCCGACCATGAAGAAGGCCTGCTCGGGCAGGTGGTCGTACTCGCCGGCGCACAGGCCCTTGAACGAGGCGATGGTCTCGTCCAGCGGCACGAACTCGCCCGGCTGGCCGGTGAACGCCTCGGCGGCGTACATCGGGTGGGACAGGAACCGCTCGATGCGGCGCGCCCGCTGGACGGTGACCTTGTCCTCTTCGGAGAGCTCGTCGATGCCCAGGATGGCGATGATGTCCTGCAGTTCCTTGTACTTCTGCAGGATCCGCTTGGTCTCCTGGGCGACCGCGTAGTGCTCCTCACCGATGATCTGCGGGTCGAGGATCCGCGAGGAGGAGTCGAGCGGGTCCACCGCGGGGTAGATGCCCTTCTCCGAGATCGGCCGGGACAGAACGGTCTGCGCGTCGAGGTGCGCGAACGCGTTGTGCGGCGCCGGGTCGGTGATGTCGTCCGCGGGCACGTAGATCGCCTGCATGGAGGTGATCGAGTGACCACGGGTCGAGGTGATGCGCTCCTGGAGCACACCCATCTCGTCGGCGAGGGTCGGCTGGTAACCCACGGCGGACGGCATACGGCCGAGCAGCGTGGAGACCTCCGAACCCGCCTGGGTGAAGCGGAAGATGTTGTCGATGAACAGCAGCACGTCCTGCTTCTGCACGTCGCGGAAGTACTCCGCCATGGTCAGAGCGGACAGCGCCACCCGCAGACGGGTGCCCGGGGGCTCGTCCATCTGCCCGAAGACGAGCGCGGTGTCCTTGAGGACGTCCGCTTCCTCCATCTCCAGCCACAGGTCGTTGCCCTCACGGGTGCGCTCGCCGACGCCCGCGAACACCGAGGTGCCCGAGAACTTCAGCGCGACGCGGCGGATCATCTCCTGGATCAGAACGGTCTTGCCGACGCCCGCGCCGCCGAACAGACCGATCTTGCCGCCCTTCACGTACGGCGTGAGCAGGTCGATGACCTTGATGCCGGTGGGCAGCATCTCCGTACGGGCCTCGAGCTGGTCGAAGGCCGGGGCCGGGCGGTGGATCGGCCACCGCTCGGTGACCTGCAGCGTCGCCTTGTCGGCGTCGAGCGGCTCACCGAGGGCGTTCCACACGTGGCCCTTGACGGCGTCGCCGACGGGCACCGAGATCGCCGCGCCGGTGTCGGAGACGGCGGCGCCGCGGACGAGGCCGTCGGTCGGCTGCATGGAGATGGCCCGGACGATGTTGTCGCCGAGGTGCTGGGCGACCTCGAGGGTCAGGGTCTTGCTCTCGCCGCCGAGCTCGACGTCGACGGTGAGCGCGTTGTAGATGTCCGGCATGGCCTCGACGGGGAACTCCACGTCGACGACCGGACCGGTGACGCGGGCGACACGGCCCACGGTGGTCTCAACAGTCTGTGCGGTCATTTCACTCTTTCCCCGCTGCGGCGTCAGCCAGCGCGTTCGCGCCACCGACGATCTCGCTGATTTCCTGGGTGATCTCGGCCTGACGCGCCTGGTTCATCTGCTGGGTGAACACGCGGATGAGCTCGTTGGCGTTGTCGGTGGCCGACTTCATCGCGCGGCGCCGCGCGGCGTGCTCGGAGGCGGCCGACTGGAGCAGCGCGTTGTAGATGCGTGACTCGATGTACCGCGGCAGCAGCGAATCGAGCACGTCACCGGCCGTCGGCTCGAACTCGTAGTACGGCGGGATGCCCTCCGGGGGCGTCTCCGTCTCCTCGACCTCGAGCGGCAGGATCCGCTTGACGATCACGTTCTGCGTCAGCATCGAGACGAACCCGGTGTAGACGACGTGGATCTCGTCGATCCCGTCCTCCGCCTTGAACGCCGTGATGAGCGTGTCGGCGATCTCCTTGGCGTTGCCGTACGACGGGTTGTCGGAGAAGCCGTCCCACTCGCCGAACATCTCCCGGCTCCGGAAGCGGTGCCAGGTGAGGCCCTTGCGGCCCACGACGTACGGCTTCACCGTCAGGCCGCGCCCGACCAGGTGGCCCTTCAACGCCTCGGCCTCACGGAGGATGTTGGCGTTGTAGCCGCCGGCGAATCCGCGGTCGCTGGTGACGATCAGGACGCCGGCCGTGGCCGGCTGCTCCTTGGCCACCGTGAGCGGGTGATCGACGTTCGTCGTGTTCGACAGGACCGCCGACACGGCGTGCGTGATCTCCCGCTCGTACGGCACGGCCGCCTGCATCCGCTGCTGCGCCTTGACGATGCGCGACGAGGCGATCAGCTCCTGCGCGCGGGTGATCTTCGCGGTGGACTTGACCGACTTGATCCGCCGCCGCAGCTGTCGAAGCTGGGCACCCATGGGTTACTTCGCCTCGGCCTTGCGGACGTGCTTGACGACCTTCTCCTGGCCGACCGCGCTGGCGTCCAGCGCCTCCACCGGCTCGTCGTTGACGAGCAGCTCACCGCTGGAGGTGGTGAAGCCCTTCTTGAACTCCGTGATGGCGTCCTTGAGGGAGGTCACCGTGTCGTCCGTCAGCTCCTTGGTCTCCCGGATGCTGTCGAAGACACCCTTCTGGGTGGTCCCGAGGTAGTCGAGGAACTCGGCCTCGAACCGGCGGATGTCCTCCACCGGCACGTCGTCCAGCTCGCCGGTGGTGCCGGCCCACACCGAGACGACCTGCTTCTCGACCGGGAACGGGCTGTACTGCGGCTGCTTGAGCAGCTCGACCAGGCGGGCGCCGCGCTCCAGCTGGGCGCGGGAGGCCGCGTCCAGGTCGGAGGCGAAGGCGGCGAAGGCCTCGAGGTCGCGGTACTGGGACAGCGACAGACGGAGCGTACCGGCCACCTTGCGCATGGCCTTGACCTGCGCGGAACCACCGACTCGGGAGACCGAGACACCGACGTTGATCGCCGGGCGGACGCCGGCGTTGAACAGGTCGGTCTCCAGGAAGCACTGGCCGTCGGTGATGGAGATGACGTTGGTCGGGATGAACGCCGACACGTCGTTGCCCTTGGTCTCGATGATCGGCAGACCGGTCATCGAGCCGCCGCCCATGTCGGCGGAGAGCTTGGCACAGCGCTCCAGCAGACGCGAGTGGAGGTAGAAGACGTCGCCGGGGAACGCCTCACGGCCCGGCGGACGACGCAGCAGCAGCGACACAGCGCGGTAGGCGTCGGCCTGCTTGGTCAGGTCGTCGAAGACGATCAGCACGTGCTTGCCCTGGTACATCCAGTGCTGACCGATGGCAGAACCGGTGTACGGAGCGATGTACTTGTAGCCCGCGGGGTCGGAAGCCGGAGCGGCGACGATGGTGGTGTACTCCAGCGCGCCCGCCTCCTCGAGGCGGCCCCGCACCTGGGCGATCGTGGAGCCCTTCTGGCCTACGGCGACGTAGATGCAGCGAACCTGGCGGCTCGGGTCGCCGGAGAGCCAGTTCTCCTTCTGGTTGAGGATCGTGTCGACCGCGATCGCGGTCTTGCCGGTGCCGCGGTCGCCGATGATCAGCTGACGCTGGCCGCGGCCGATCGGCGTCATGGCGTCGATCGCCTTGAGGCCGGTCTGCAGCGGCTCCTTCACCGGCTGGCGCTGGACCACCGAGGGGGCCTGCAGCTCGAGGGCGCGGCGGCCCTCGGCGGCGATCGGGCCCTTGCCGTCGAGCGGGTTGCCCAGAGGGTCGACCACGCGGCCGAGGAAGTCGTCGCCGACCGGGACCGACAGGACCTCGCCGGTACGGCGGACCTGCTGACCCTCCTCGATACCGCTGAAGTCGCCCAGGACGACCGCACCGATCTCGCGGACGTCGAGGTTCAGCGCCAGGCCGCGCGTGCCGTTCTCGAACTCGAGCAGCTCGTTCGCCATCGCCGAGGGCAGGCCGGAGACATGGGCGATGCCGTCCCCGGCGTCGACGACGGTCCCGATCTCCTCGCGCGCGGCACCTTCCGGCTCGTACGCCTGGACGAAGCGCTCAAGGGCGTCCCGGATCTCGTCCGGCCGGATCGTAAGCTCCGCCATCTCTTTCTTGTCTCCCTATTCGCCTCAGCCGGCCAACCGGCGGCGGACTTCTTCGATACGTCCGGCGATCGTGGTGTCGATGTAGTCGTCTCCGACTCTCACGGAGAATCCACCGAGCACCTCCGGATCCACCTCGACGTTCAGGTGGACGTCTCGCCCGTAGGTGGCTCGCAGCCAGGCCGCGAGCCGCTGCTTCTGCTGCTGCGTGAGCGGCACCGCGCTGCGGACCACGCCCACCAGGCGCTCGCGCGCCCGCGCGACGATCCAGCCGAACTCCTCCAGTGCCGTCTCCAGGCTACGTCCCCGCGGGTGCACAACGGCCTGCGTGACGAGCCGGACGGTGGAGGGGGCGGCCTTCCTGCCGAGCAGCGTGGCGAGCAGGTCGCGCTTGCGCTCGGCGGGGATGGCCGGGTCACTGAGCGCGCGGCGCAGCTCCGGGTTGGCGGCGAGGATCCGGCCGAAGCGGAACAGCTCGTCCTCGACGTCGTCGAGGCGGCGGTCCGACTCGGCCTCCGCGGCCGCGGACATCACGCCGATGCGCTCCAGGGCGTCCGGCAGGTCGCCGGCCTTGGACCACTTGGCCTTGACGGCGCCGACCACGATCTCCAGCGCGGCGTCGCCGACCTTGCCCTGCAGCAGGGGGCGCAGGACGCTCTCCTTCTGCCCGGCCGGGCGCGACGGGTCGGAAAGACCCCGGCGCAGCCCGTGCTCGCGGTCGAAGAGGTCGGCGACGGCGAACAGCTCCTCGGCGAGGGCGCCGAGGTCGGCGGTCGCGGCGGCGGTGTTGAACCGCTCCTCGACCTCCGTGAGGGCGGTCCTGCTGAGGCCGCGCATCAGCGAACCGCCTCCGGACGGCCCTCGAGCTCCTCGAGGAACCGGTCGACGATGCGGCGCTGACGGACCTCGTCCTCGAGCGACTCGCCGACGATGCGGCTCGCCAGCTCGGTGGACAGACGCCCGATCTCACCGCGCAGCTGGTTGAGCGCCTGCTGACGGTCGGCCTCGATCTGGGCGTGGGCCGCCTCGATGATGCGCCGCGCCTCGGCCTGGGCCTCCTCGCGGAGCTCGGCCTTGATCGCGGCGCCCTGCTCCCGGGCCTCCTCGCGCAGGCGGGCCGCCTCCTGGCGGGCCTCCGCGAGCTGCGCCCGGTACTGCTCCAGAGTGCGCTGGGCTTCGGCCTGGGCGTCCTCGGCCTTCTTGATGCCGCCCTCGATAGCCTCGGTCCGCTCGGCCAGCGTCTTCTGGATGCGCGGGGTGAGGATCTTTCCGACGACGAGGAAGACGACGAGGAAGGCGAAGCTGCCGACGACCAGCTCGTAAACATGCGGCATGAGGGGGTTGTTCGTCTCAGCCGCAAGGATGGTAGCTGCCATAGTCATAGGTGCAGCCTTCCTTCAGAGTGGGTACGTCAGCCGTAGATGAAGGGCGCCACGAGGCCGATGAGGGCCAGCGCCTCGGTGAGGACGAAGCCGAGCAGCATGTTCTGCCGGATGAGGCCGTACGCCTCGGGCTGGCGGGCGATGGCCTGCACGCCCTGGCCGAAGATGATGCCCACGCCGATGCCGGGGCCGATGGCGGCGAGGCCGTAACCGATCGCGCCGAGGTTGCCGGAGACTTCAGCGAGAACGCTCATTGGTGCTCTTCCTTTACTGGTCGGCCGGTGAGTGCTTCACCGGTCTGGTCGAGGTCAGGGGCGGATCTTGTGCTACCCGTCAGTGTTCGGGGTGCAGCGCGCCGCCGATGTACATGGCGGCCAGCATGGTGAACAGGAACGCCTGCAGGAACTGGATGAAGATCTCGAAGCCGGTCATCGCGATCGTCATGACGGCGCCCAGCACGCCGAGGCCGGCGCCGAGCGGAGTGAGCTTCTCGAAGAGGAACCAGAACCCGACGGCGCTGAAGAAGGCCAGGATGAGGTGGCCGGCGAACATGTTCGCGAACAGTCGGACGGCGTGCGTGAACGGCGCGATGATCAGGTTCGACAGGAACTCGATCGGCGCCAGCAGGAAGTAGATCGGCTTCGGCAGCCCCGGCGGGAACATCATGTTCTTGAAGTAGCCGCCCAGGCCCTGGTGCTTGATGCCCAGGTAGACCTTGATCACATAAACCGTGACCGCGAAGACCACCGGGAACGCGATGTGCGACGCGACCGGGATCTGGATGAGCGGGATGACGCCGAAGAAGTTCCACAGCAGGATCAGGAAGAACAGGCTGAGCAGCAGCGGCATCCACCGCTCGGCGTCCTTGCCCAGGAACGGGCGGGCGACCTGGTCGCGGACGAACTGGTAGCCCATCTCGCCGACGTTCTGCATGCCCCGGGGCACGAGCTTCGGGTTGGCGAAGGCGCTCCAGGCGAGGGCGCACACCACGAGGGCGCCGAGAAGCGCCATCAGCACCGGCTTGGTCAGCCAGTACGGCGCACCCTCATACAGCGGCGGGAAGTCGAAGATGGACGGTCCCGGCGCCGTGAACTTGTCATCGGCGACGAGCATGAGGGGGGTCACTTGGCCACCTCGCCTACCTGCTCGGGGCCGAATGCCCGAAGCATGTGCTTGTTCGTCCGTTCGCTACGCTCGCGCACGGGCGTTCCCTTCAACGATTGGATCAACAGAAGAGCGTGGAAAGCGGGCTCGCTGTCAGCGGCCGTACTTCAGATAGACGAGGTAGGCAGCCAGCCCGACCCCGAGAATGACGCCTATGGGGATGAACGCATGCACGCCGGTCAACCAGCTCAGCAACCAGCCGAGGCCGCCCCATACCAGAATCCCGGAAAGCAGATAGCTCGGGACCGACCAGGCGGCGTCGGCGAAGTCGCGGCCGTCGGTCTCGGGCCTGCGCTCCTGTTCGCTCATCGCGGCACGACGATAGCAGGAGCCATGCGGACTAGTCATATCGGGCTGCCCCGTACGCGTGGTCATGACGGACCCTGCCCGGGAACCTTCGCCTCGGGCTCCACGTAGAGCATCTTGAGTTTCATGAATCCGCGCATCTCACCGACGGTCCAGGCGAGCGTGCAGGCGATGACGCTCAGCGCGAACACGCGGGAGTCGAACGCGGTGGTGCCGTCGAAGGCGTTCAGCATCGCCATGATCGCCAGCACTTTCACGACGTAACCCACCACGGCCGCCGTCATCATCGCCATCGGCGAGACCCGGCCGGCCCAGGAGACGACGAACAGGCCGACGGTGAAGAAGGCGGCCACGAGAAGGAGACCGATGCCGGCGCCCAACGCACCCTTGGCCCCGGTCGTGAACACCGCGATGAGCGCGGCGAGGAGACCGACGATCAAGGTCGGCACGGCGGCGCCCTTGAGAACGCGCACGTCGTTGGCCTGCATGGGACTCCAGAATCGGTTGTCAAACGAGCGATTGCTACCTGCTGGGGCGTCGTTGCCCTCGCCCCTTGCTAGTGAAAGCTATCACAAGCCCCGGAGTGCCACCTTTACCAGGCGTTTCGGGTCGGCGTCCACCTGCGGGGACGGGTCAGCGGAAGGTCCCAGTGTCGGCGCGGGAAGTGGTGGGAGGGCCGCCCGGGGCGCCTGGGGCGCCCTGACCCGGATAGGGATGCCGGCCGCCCTGGGCGGGCAGCCTGCCGGGGGCGGCGGGGCCGGCGGGGCCGGTGGGAGCGGCGGGGCCCGGGGTGACGGGAGGCGCCGGCGCGGGGACGACGGGATAGACGAGCGTGTCGTGCTCCGTCGTCGTGCGCGCGGCGGGGACCGGGCCGGCGGGGACGGGGCCGGCGGGGACGGGGCCGGGCGGACGGCTCCCGGCCGGACGCGCATCGGCCCTCTGGTCGCCCTTCTGCTCCTGCGCGGCGCTACGGCGCGACCGCCAGCTGGGCAGGCCCATGATCACGAGCACCGCCACCGCGAGCACGATCGTCAGCGGGAACAGGATGAGCGGCACGCCGCCGATCGACAGGCCGACGATCGCGAAGGCGAACAGGAACGTCCACGCGTACATGATCAGCACGCTGCGCCGGTGGGAGTGGCCGATGTCGAGCATGCGGTGGTGCAGATGGCCGCGGTCGGGGGCGAACGGGGACATCCCGGCCGACGTCCGCCGGATGACGGCCATGATGAGGTCGGCCAGCGGCAGCACCACCACCGCGATCGGCAGCACCAGCGGCAGGATCACCGGGAACCGGTTGATCTTGCCGACCACCGCGTCCGGCTCGACCGACGACAGGCTCGTGATCAGCGAGGCGGCGAGCAGCAGGCCGATCAGCATGGCGCCGGTGTCGCCCATGAAGATCTTGGCGGGGTTGAAGTTGTGCGGCAGGAAGCCCGCGCACATCCCGATGAGGATCGCCGCGATGGCGGCGGTCCCGTTGATGCGCGACCCGCTCGCGGTCTGCTGCAGCACGATCGAGTAGGCGAAGGTCGCCATGGCGGCGATCCCGACGATGCCCGCGGCCAGGCCGTCCAGACCGTCGACGAAGTTCACCGCGTTGATCACGACGACGACGATCATGATGGTGAGGATCGTGCGCAGGGTGGTGTCGAGCGCCTGGGAACCGCCCATCGACTGCGGCATCGGGAGGAACTGCAGATACATGCCGAAATAGACGAGCAGCCCGCCCGCCGCGATCTGGCCGCCCAGCTTGACCAGCGCGTCCATGCCGAGCCAGTCGTCCAGGAACCCGGTGATGACGATCAGGCCGCCGGCCGCGAGGAGGGCGACCACCGTCTGTCCCGTCTGGCCGCTGCCGAACGCGCCGCCGACGTACGGCAGGTTGGTCGCCACCAGCAGCGCCGCCGCCATCCCGCCGAACATCGCGAGCCCGCCCAGGCGTGGGGTGGGCACGGTGTGCACGTCCCGCTCCCGCACCTCGGGCGCCGCGCCGATGCGCAGCGCGAACGCCCTGACCGGCGGCACCAGCAGGTACGTCACCGCAGCCGCCACGAGCGCCAAGAGGAGATATTCGCGCACGGACCTAGTTTCCTGGATAGGCGGATCGGTTGTGACGGGCAAAAGACATAGATCGCCCTATCCCTAACGGGGATATGCCGGATGCGTCGCGGTCAGCCCCTTTACCCGTTCGAGGACCGACGTTATCGCACTGGGCTGCCGTATGGCCCGGACGATGAGAGACGCGATGTCCGTCATCTCCGCCCGGCCCATGCCCTGGGTGGTCACGCAGAGGGTGCCGACCCTGATCCCGGAGGTCACGGTCACGGGCGCCGGATCGTACGGAATCGCGTTGTGGTTGAGCAGGATGCCGGCCTCCGCGCACCGCCGTTCCGCCTCCGCTCCGCTCACCCCGGTCCCACGCAGGTCGGCCAGCACGAGGTGGGTGTCGGTGCCGCCCGCCACCGGGCGCAGCCCCTCGGCCGCCAGCCCCTCCGCCAGCGTCCTCGCATTGTCCACCACCGACGCGGCGTACGCCCGGAACTCGGGGCGCAGCGCCTCGCCGAACGCCACCGCCTTGGCCGCGACCACGTGCATCAGCGGCCCGCCCTGGCTGAAGGGGAACACCGCCCGGTCGATCTCCGGCGCGAGTTCGCCGGTGCACAGCACGCCTCCCCCGCGCGGGCCGCGCAGCGACTTGTGGGTCGTGAAGGTCACGACGTCCGCGTACGGCACGGCCGACGGAACGGCCCCACCGGCCATGAGGCCGATCTCGTGGGCGACGTCGGCCAGCAGCCAGGCTCCGGCCTCGTCGGCGATGGCGCGGAACGCGGCGAAGTCGATCAGCCGGGGGTACGCCGTGGCCCCGCAGACGATCACCCTGGGCCGATGGCGTAACGCCAGGTCCCTCACCTCGTCGTAGTCGAGCGTCTCGGTGTCCCGCCGCACGCCGTAGGAGACGACGTGGAACCACCTGCCGGAGAAGTTGACCCTGGATCCATGGGCGATGTGGCCACCGTGTCGCAGAGCGAGCGCCAGGACGGTGTCCCCCGGCCGCAGAAGGGCCGCGTACGCCGCCAGGATGGCCGTGGTGCCGCTGTAGGGCTGCACATTGACATGGTCGGCCCCGAACAATCGCTTGGCCCGCTCCACGGCGATCTGCTCGGCGCGGTCGGCCACCTCGCAACCGCCGTAGTATCTGTGGCCCGGATAGCCCTCGGCGTACTTGTCGTTCAGCACCGAGCCCAGCGCGGTGAGGACGGCGGGCGAGGACAGGTTCTCGCTGGCGATCAGCTGAAGCCCGCCGCGCAGCCTGGCGACCTCGTCGAGCAGCACCTGGGCGACGTCCGGGTCCTGCGCGGCGAGCCGGGCGAAATCGGGCCCGTAGAACGGCTCCGAACTGTCCATTGGACCGGCTCACAATCCGGTGGCGGTCTTCGCATCAAGAGTAGACCGATCCGGGGCCGCCACCCGGGCGCCATGGCCCTCCGGGCCCCGCCCGAGGTCGGAGACCTGCGGATCCACAAGTCGGCTCCGATGGACGGAGGAGCTCGCGACGCACGAATCTCATGCGGCACCGCCACCTGCCGCCCCGATTCACTCAGGATGCGGCAGGTTCATCGACGCGAGCCTGGCCGGGTCGGCCACGACCGTGATGCCGGCTATCCGGCCGTCGACGACGGCGAACGCGACGACCGAGAGGGGGGTGCCGTCCTCACGCCAGGACACGATCCCGGGAAGGCCGTTGACGAGCACCTCGCGCGCTCCTATGGCTGCACCGGCGCCCAGCCTCGCGCCGGCGGCGACCTTGGTGGCGCCGAGGGTGACGACCACACCGCCGGGAGTGTCGGCGGTCAGCCTCACCTCGGGGTCGAGTACGCGCAGCAGGCCCTCGAAGTCGCCGCGGCGGGCCGCCGCCAGGAATGCCCGGACCACCTCACGCTGCTCCCGGCCGGCGACCGCCGGCCGTTCGGTCGCCCGTACCTTCCTGCGGGCGCGGCTGGCGAGCATCTTGGTGGCGTCGGCGGATTTGCCGAGGATCCGGCCGATCTCGTCGAACGGCACCGCGAACAGGTCGTGCAGCACGAACGCCAGCCGCTCGCTCGGCCCGAGCGACTCCAGGACGACGAGGAGCGCGAGCCCGACCGAATCGGCCTGCGCCACGTCGTCCTCCGGCGCCGGGCCGTCGTCGAGCGTCACGACGAGCTCGGCCAGCTGCTCGTCGTAGGACGCCTTGGGATGGGTCTGGCGCGCTCGAAGGACGTCGAGGCTGATCCGGCCGACCACGGTCGTCAGCCAGCCGGCGAGGTTGTCGATCGTCGCGGTGTCCTGGCGGGAGAGCCGCAGCCAGGCCTCCTGGACCGCGTCCTCGGCGTCGGCGTGCGACCCGAGCATGCGGTAGGCGACCGCGCGTAGCCGTTCGCGCTGGGCTTCGAACGTCGTTGCCACGAGGTCCGCCGGGCTGGTGTCGGCCATGTCGTTACCTTTCTCGGTCCTGCTCCGTCATGGGGGATGACGGGCCCGGTCGGGCACAGGTAACCGATGAAGGAGCAAGACCCATGGAAGCACGCATGAAAAGCCGGGCGAACGCCGACATGATGACGGCGGTCCAGCACCTCTACAAGGCGATTCACACCGGTGGCGTCGACCCGCTCGTGCTCGATCTGGTTCACCTTAGGGTCAGTCAGATCAACGGCTGCAGCCCGTGCGTCTTCGCCGGGGTGGCGTCGGCCAAGAAGCACGGCGAGACCGACGAGCGGCTGCACAACGTGGTCACCTGGCGCGAGACGCCCTTTTACACCGAGGCGGAGCGGGCCGCGCTCGCGCTGGCCGAGGCCGCCACCCGGATCCAGGACGGGGCGCCGGGCGTGACCGACGAGATCTGGGACGCCGCCGCGGCCCACTTCGACGAGAAGCAGTTGTCCGCGCTCAACCTGGAGATCGCGCTGACCAACTTCTTCAACCGGATCAACCGTACGATCCGGGAACAGGCCGGCAAGACCTGGTGAGTTGATCGGGGCGTCATCCCTCCGGAAGCCGTGCCTCCCGAAGCAGGGCATGACGCCCCGCCGAGGGGACGTGGAAAGCGCGAGCCCCTGTACGCCGGTGAGGGAACGTCCTTGCCCGACGCTCACTCGCCCTCGGGGGCGAGGCCGGGCCTCCGCCACGGTCCTCGCTGCCTTTCGCTCCGCTCCCCCAACCCATTGATCGCGTGGGCGCGTGTCAGGAGGTGAAGGCGTGCGGTGCACCCGATTTGCTCGGAATCCAGCGCGGCGTGTCGGCCGCCTGGTCGCTGATCGCCGTCAGCACCGCCTGGCGGTACATGCCGAGCCGGTTGCGCCATTCGGCGATGTCCTGGACGTACCGGCCGGCGACCGGGGCGTCCCACACGTCTCTGCTCCGCGCCATCTCGTACGGCTTGTCCAGGGACTTCGTGAGCTGGTCCATCAGCGGGACCACCTGCAGCCACAGGTCCACGAGCTTCTGGTATTCCGGGTTGAACACCCACCCCGTCGGCTGCCCGCCGGGCGCGAGCAGGTCCGTGCTCGACGGCGCCGGCGGGGTCTCACCCGGCTGCAGCGGAGTGGGCGCCGGCGGGTCGACAAAGCTCACGATCGCGCCTCCTGTGCGAAACCGGCGAGAACACCGGCGTTGGTCGTCACATGCTCTGCGGCGGGGATCCCGGTGGGAGGCCCACCGGTACTCCTCGGCCGGTCACCCCGCACCGCGCCCCGCCCGGGCGGTGTCGCTCGTGCCCGCACGCTCACCTCTCCGGATCCGGCGTACGGATCTCGACAACCTCGACGCGCCTGTCGGGCTGGACCTTTCTGTCCACCCAGTCGTCCTTGCCCCACTCCGCTTCCGGAGCGGAGATGTCCGGCGTGTCCACCGGCCCGACGTCCCGATGGTGATCCAGGCGCATGCGCCGTATGGCCTCGTCGCCGGAGTGGCGGACGGGGTGATCGACCTCTCCGGGCTGCACATGTCCGGGCTGCACATGTCCGGGCTGTGCGGCAGCGGGCGATCGGGGATCGGGCGCCCGGCCCGTGTCCGGCATTGCCGCCGCGCCGCCGGCCGCCGCGTCATGCAAGCCCACGCCATGCGCGCTCGGGCCATGTGTACTCGGGCCATGTGTCCCCGGCCCATGTGTCCCGGTGCCATGCGTCCCCGGCCCATGCACCGCGCCATGAGTGCCCGTGCCATGAGTGCCCGTGCCATGAGTGCCCGTGCCATGAGTGCCCGTGCCATGAGTGCCCGTGCCATGAGTGCCCGGGGCATTGGTTTCGGTGCCATGCGTGCCCGGTCCATGCACCACGCCTTGAGTGCCCGTGCCCTCGCGGATGACCCCTGTCGTGCCCGTGGCGGCATCGTTGTCGCACGCTCGCCCGCTCGCACCGGCTGCGCCGTCGGCCCTGTCGCCCGCACCGGTCGTCGCGGTGTGGCCCGTCGTGCCATCGCCGCCGGCGCCCGTCGCGGGCGCGGCTTCCACCGTTCCGGCCGCCTGACCGTGCCCGGCCGCCGTACCCGCCTCGTGCAGGGTGCCGGTCGCCGTACCGGTCGCGCCCGCCGCCTGCCCGATCCCCGCACCGGAGCTGTCCACCGCAGGCAAGGCGCCGGTCGCCGTACCCGTTCCGCCTGGTGCCACAGGCGCCCCGTCCGCCGCGCCGGCAGCACCGGTCGTTCCCGCCGGAGGCGCGGCCCCCGTGGCCGCGGCGGCCGTGCCCGCCGGGTTAGCGGTGACCGTGGAGGTTGCGGCCGTAGCCGCCTGCCCCGAACCACTCGCACCGGCAGTGTCCACCGGATGGCCCACACCGGCCGTGCCCGCCGGGTGAGTGGTGCCCGTGGAGGTGGCGGCCGTAGCCGCCTGCCCCGAACCACTCGCACCGGCGGTGTCCACCGACGAAGGCACGGCCCCGGTGGCCGCAGGGGTGGTTTCGGTCGTTGCCGCCGGCTGCGCGGGATTGGTCGCCGTACCGCTCACCGCTGTGTCACCCGTGTACGCATGACCACCGGCGCTCGCGGTCACCGTGCTGTGGGCGGCTGAAGTGCCCTGCGCGGCGTTCGGGTCGCCCGGGGCGTACGGCGGCTCACCCGACAGGTTGTCGGCGGGTGTGCCGACATAGGCGCCCATGGGGTCTCCCGGCGCGAGACCCGGTTGCGGAGGCTGCTTCGCCGCGGGGTTGGTCGGCTCTGCGGGCGGCACCAGCCCGGGCGGCCCATCCGGGTGGGCGCCGCCCGCGCTCGCCGTCTGTGCGTCCACGCTCGGGACATCCATCGGCTGGACTTCCCGCATGTGCTCGTTCAGCCACTGGATGTACTCGGCGCTGGGCTGGTTCATCGGCGTGCTGACGACCTTGACACCGTCGACGACGGCCACATGCCGGCCGGCGGGGTCGATGTCGTCCGGGTGATCCTTGCCGGGGGTGTCGTAGAACTGAGAGTCGCCGCCGCCTGTGGAGGGCTGCTCCCCGGCCGCCTTGGAACCGGCCGGCGCACCCTGCCCCGAACTCTGGTCCTGCCCCTGGGCCACCGGTTGATGCTGGCCACCGGACTGGTTCTGACCGGCGGCGCCCTGGCCGTCGCCGACCGGCTGCGTCTGACCCACGCCTTGGGCCGCGTCGGAGCCGGTTCCCACGCCCTGACCGGTGCCGATGGGCTGCGTCTGGGCCGTGCCCTGATGCTGGCCCGCGCCCTGACCGGTGCCGACGGGCTGGTTCTGGCTCGCGGCCGTACCCTCGCCGATCGGCTGACCCGGGCCGGTGGGCTGCTGCACCTGGCGGATGCCCGCGCCCTGGGACGTGTCGGAGCCGGTTCCCGCGCGTGCCGCCGTGCCACCGTCGTCGGCGTGGGCGGGGCTGTGCGTCGAGGCGGGCATCTGGGCGAGGGAGCCCTCGACCGTGTGGCGGGGCTTGTCCGCGAGTTCCCCCTCGGCCACGCCGTGGCCTCCGCCGTCGCCGTCCGCGCGGGTGGCACCGTCCGTGGCGCTGTGCGCCCGATGGGAGGTCTCGCCCTTCCCGGCCGCGCCGGAATCGCCCGAAGCACTCCCGGACGACGACGCGCGGGGAGCGTCCTGCTTTTCGTGGGTCGCCTTCCCCTCGGACTTGGCCTCGGGCTTCGTGTCCGCCTTGCCGTCGGCCTTGTGGTCGTCCGTCTTCGCGTCGGCCTTGTGATCGGCCTTGTGATCGGGCTTGTGATCGGGCTTGTGGTCCGCCTTGTGATCGGGCTTGGCGTCGCTCTTGTCGCCCTGCGCGCCGGGCTTCGGCGCCGGATCGTCCGCGGGCGCGGTGGTGTCCCTCTCCTCCGTGAAAGAGGCGTTGGCCGTGGGCGCCTTGCCCGCGCTCTGCTGTTTCTCCTTCTTCTCCAGCAGCACCACGCGGTTCGTGACGTCCTTGACCATGGCCGAGCACGCGTCGGCGACCTGTGACGGCCGGTGGGTCACATGCACGGAGACGCCGGCCGTACGCGTCAACTGACTCACCCGGGCCTCGATGCCGTCCATCTGCCGCGCGGCGTGCTGAACCCCCGCCAGCAACTCACGGACGAGCTTCGGATCCATCCCGTCGAGCTTGGCCATGGGCGCGCCTCCACAGAGATATCGGCGCACTTCACGGTAGCCGGGGCGGCATCAGTAAAGAAGCCCGATAGCCAGACGGCATCGATCGCCCTGGTCAGGGCCGTGGCGTTGTCTCAAAACATGAGACGTACGCCCGGATCCCGGTCATTCCTCGGTCGCGAGGTACCCGACGAGGTTGCGGATCTTGTCCACCGGGATCGCGCCCTTGCGCAGCACCCGGGGCACCGCGGTGGTCAGGTCCACGATCGTGGACGGCACGGTGTCCTCGCAGGGGCCGCCGTCGAGGTACACGTCCACCGAGTCCCCCAGCTGCTCTTCGGCCTCGGCGACCGTGGTGGCCGCCGGATTGCCGGCCCGGTTGGCGCTGGAGACCGCCATCGGGCCCGTCTCCTTGAGGAGATCCAGCGCGACCGGGTGCAGCGGCATGCGGACGGCGACCGTTCCCTTCGCGTCGCCGAGGTCCCACGACAGCGACCGGTTGGCCCTCAGGATGAGCGTGAGCGGCCCGGGCCAGAACGTGTCCACCAGGTCCTGCCCGTACGTCCCGAGGCTCTCCACGAGCGCGTTGGCGGCGCGTACGGTGCCCACGAGGACCGGCACGGGTATGTCCCTGCCCCGGCCCTTCGCCTCCAGCAACGCGTTGACGGCGGAAGGGGTGAAGGCGTCGGCGCCGACACCGTAGACGGTGTCGGTGGGCAGCACCACGAGCTCGCCCCGCCGTACCGTCGCGGTCGCCTCCGCCAGTCCGGTCATCCGCTCGATCTGGTCGGCACAGTCAAACCGTCGGCTCACGAAGTCATCCTTCCACGTGTTCCGCCCGAGTCCGCCGCCGCGTGGCCGCTCGCCGGGCCGTTCGGGTCAGTCCTGGGTCAGCCGCGCCGTGACGAACCGGTCCCGGCCGGTCAGGTCCTGGCGCAACCGAACGTCGCGCCAGCCGTTCTCCTCGGAGAAGAGCCAGTAGACGGCGTTGCCCTGCAGGTCGGCGTGCTCGACCACGGCGAACCCGCCCGGCCGCAGCAGCCGCCGCGCCGTGCGCTCGACGGCCCGCACCTCGTCCAGCCCGTCCTCGCCCGACCCGTACAGGGCGCGGGAGGGATCGTAGTCGCGCACCTCGGGGTCGCGCGGGATCGCTCCAGGCGGGATGTACGGCGGATTGGAGATGACCAGGTCCACCTGGCCGTTCAGCTCGGGCAGGCAGTCGGCCAGGTCCTCGGGATGCAGGGTGGTGCGGCCCTGGCCGTGTTCGAGGATGTTGCGCTTGGCCCAGCCGTACGCCACGGGGTCGATCTCGACGGCGTGCACCTGCGCCAGCGCGACCTCCTGGGCGATCGACAGCGCGATGGCCCCGGAACCGGTGCCGAGGTCGACCACGACGGGGGAGGCGACGTCCATCTCGCGGAGCCGATCGATCGCCCAGCCTGCCACCACCTCGGTCTCCGGCCTGGGCACGAACACACCGGGGCCCACTTCGAGGGAGAGGTAGCGGAAGTAGGCCCGTCCGGTGATGTGCTGCAAGGGCTCGCGCGCCTCGCGCCGGGCGACGCCCTCCCAGAACCGCGCGTCGAAGTCGGCGTCCTTGACCGTGTGCAGCATGCCGCGCGTGACGCCGTGCACGAAGGCCGCGATCTCCTCGGCGTCCGTTCGCGGTGACGGCACTCCCGCCTCGGCGAGCCGGGCGGTGGCGAGGGCGATTTCGTCGAGCAGGAAGGTCATTGTCTCTTACAGCACGGTTGTCGCGGCGTGGCCTGGGGATCGTCGGTCGTGTGCGGGCGGGCAGCCGGGACCGCCCACGCTCGTCTGCGGACCCACGTCCATCACCGCTTCTCCCATCGTCCCCACATCAGGCTCGCGATCGGCTCACGAATGAGCGGCCAGCTTCTCCGCGAGTTCGGCGTCGAGCAAAGCCTGTATCACCGCGTCGAGATCGCCGTCCAGGACTTGATCCAGGTTGTAGGCCTTGAAGCCCACGCGGTGATCCGAAATGCGGTTCTCCGGGAAGTTGTAGGTGCGGATCCGCTCGGAGCGGTCGACCGTGCGCACCTGCGACTTGCGCTCGGCCATCGCGGCCGCCTCGGCCTCCTCCTGCGCCATCGCGAGCAGCCGGGCACGCAGGATGCGCAGCGCCGACTCCTTGTTCTGGAGCTGGCTCTTCTCGTTCTGGCAGGAGACGACGACGCCGGTCGGCAGGTGGGTGATCCGCACCGCCGAGTCGGTGGTGTTGACGCTCTGGCCACCGGGGCCGCTGGAGCGGAACACGTCGATACGCAGGTCGTTGGGGTCGATCTGGACGTCGACCTCCTCGGCCTCGGGATAGACGAGCACGCCGGCGGCCGAGGTGTGGATGCGGCCCTGCGACTCGGTCACCGGCACCCGCTGCACGCGGTGCACGCCGCCCTCGAACTTGAGCCGCGACCAGACGCCCTCCCTGCCCTTGATGGCGACGGTGACGTCCTTGTAGCCGCCCAGGTCGGAGTGCTGCGCGTCGATGATCTCCGTCTTGTAGCCGATCCGCTCGGCGTATCTGAGGTACATCCGCAGGAGGTCTCCGGCGAACAGAGCGGACTCCTGGCCGCCCTCGCCCGCCTTGATCTCCATGATGACGTCCTTGTCGTCGTTCGGGTCGCGCGGGACCAGCAGACGGGTGAGCTTCTCCTCCAGCACCGGGATGCGGCCCTCCAGCTCGGCCGCCTCCTCCGCGAACGCCGGGTCCTCCGCCGCGAGTTCGCGCGCGGCCGCGAGGTCCTGCCGTACGCCTTCGAGCTCCCGGTACGTCCCGACGATCGGCGTGAGCACGGCGTAACGCTTGCCGTACGTCCGCGCCTTGCCCTGGTCGGCGTGCACGGCGGGGTCGGCGAGCCGCAGTTCCAGATCCGCGTACTCGCTCATGATCTCGTCGAGGTTCACCGCACGCTCCTTTGCTCAAGCTCCTCGTAAGGCCGTAATCACCAAGAACGCCGACCCGGAGACGCCCCGAGAAGGGGCACCCCCGAGCCGGCGTCCTGGAGGAGCTACTTGCTCTGGGCCTTCTTGCCGAAGCGCTTCTCGAAGCGCGCAACCCGGCCACCGGTGTCGAGGATCTTCTGCTTGCCCGTGTAGAAGGGGTGGCAGGCGGAGCAGACGTCGGCGTGGATGACGCCGTTCGTCGCGGTGCTACGCGTGGTGAAGGTGTTCCCACAGGTGCAGGTCACCTGGGTGACCACGTACTCCGGGTGGATGTCGGGCTTCATGTCTCAGTCCTAACGCTAGGCGCGGTCGCCGGGTCGCTCCGTCTGTCTACGGACTCGCGCATCGGCACACCGTGATGCGCGGCGCGGGAACCGGTACCGCTGCGGTTCGGCTACCAGTGTGCCAGATCCTCCAACCATCCCAGGCCATGGGCTATTCCCCCGGCGACAGCACGCTGGTCGCGCATGTCAGGGGCGCCGCGAACGCGTCGGCACGCCCGGAACGGTGCGCGCTCGCACAGAACCCGCCGGGCGTTCCGCGGGGAACGGGACGAGCTCGCCGCGTAGGGAGATGACCCGCACCGCGTGCAGAGGCGCGCCCGTGGCCGGGAACGCCGGCGCCCCGGACGGCGTGGCCGTCCGGGGCGCCGGTCGAGCAGGCGTCAGTCGCGGTCGTTGCTGACCGTGGTCTTCTGCACCTGGAGCAGGAACTCGGCGTTGGACTTGGTCTCCTTCATCTTCTCGAGAAGGAGCTCCAGCGCCTGCTGCATGTCGAGAGCGTGCAGGACCCGGCGGAGCTTCCAGACGATGGACAGCTCCTCCTTCGCCATGAGGATCTCCTCCTTGCGGGTGCCGGACGCGTCCACGTCCACCGCCGGGAAGATGCGCTTGTCCGCGAGCGACCGGTTGAGCTTGAGCTCCATGTTGCCGGTGCCCTTGAACTCCTCGAAGATGACCTCGTCCATCTTGGAGCCGGTCTCGACGAGAGCCGTGGCGAGGATCGTCAGCGAGCCGCCGTTCTCGATGTTGCGGGCGGCGCCGAAGAACCGCTTCGGCGGGTAGAGCGCGGTCGAGTCGACACCACCGGACAGGATGCGGCCGCTCGCGGGCGCCGCGAGGTTGTAGGCGCGCCCGAGACGGGTGATCGAGTCGAGCAGGACGACGACGTCGTGGCCCAGCTCCACCAGCCGCTTGGCCCGCTCGATGGCGAGCTCGGCGACGGTGGTGTGGTCCTCGGCCGGACGGTCGAAGGTCGAGTGGATGACCTCGCCCTTGACCGACCGCTGCATGTCGGTGACCTCTTCCGGACGCTCGTCCACGAGGACGACCATCAGGTGGCACTCGGGGTTGTTGCGCGTGATCGCGTTGGCGATCGCCTGGAGCACCATGGTCTTGCCGGCCTTGGGCGGCGACACGATCAGGCCGCGCTGGCCCTTGCCGATCGGCGAGACGAGGTCGATGATCCGCGTGGTCAGGACGTTCGGCTCGGTCTCCAGGCGCAGGCGCTCCTGCGGGTAGAGCGGCGTGAGCTTGTTGAAGTCGGGCCGCTGGCGGGCCTGCTCCGGGTCCATCCCGTTGACGGTGTCGAGGCGGACGAGGGCGTTGAACTTCTCGCGCCGCTCGCCGTCCCTCGGCTGCCGGACGGCGCCGGTGATGACGTCGCCCTTGCGCAGGCCGTTGCGGCGGATCTGGGCGAGGGAGACGTACACGTCGTTCGAGCCCGGCAGGTAGCCGCTGGTCCGCACGAAGGCGTAGTTGTCGAGGATGTCCAGGATGCCGGCGATCGGGATCAGGACGTCGTCCTCGCTGATCACCGGCTCGTTGCCCTCGAAGCGGTCACGCCCGCGGCGGCCGCGCTCGCGGAAGCGGCCACGGCGCCCGCGGCTGTCGTCGCCCTGCTGGTCGCCCTTGCCGTCGGCGCGGTTGTCCGTACGGCTGTCGCCGCGCCCCTCGGAGCGGTCACGGCCGTCACGACCGTCACGACCGTCGCGTCCGTCGGTGCGGTTGTCGCCGCGGCTCTGCTGGTCACGACGGCCCTGGCCGCCGTCCCCCGCGTCGGCGGCGCGCTGGTCGCCACGCTGGTCGCCGCGCTGGTCACCGCGGCCGTCGCGCTCGCGACCCCGCTCGCCCCGCGTACGGCGCTCGCGGCGGTCGCCGCGTTCCGGACGCTCGGCGCGGGTCTCGGACGGCGCGGCCTCAGCCTGCGGCTCGGCAACGGCGGCGACGCCGTTCTGCACGGCCTCGGCGGTCACGGCGGGCGCGGCCTCGACCACGGGACGCTCCTCGCGGGCCGCGACGGCCGGCTCGGCAGCGGACGTGGCGGCGGGCCCGGCAGCGGGCGCGGCCTCGGGTGCGGGCGCCGCGGCGGCGCGGGAACGTTCCCTGCGGCCACGGGCGGGGCGCTCGGCGACTGCGGGCGCTTCGGCGGCGGCCTTCGGCTCGGCCGCGGTCGCGGCCTCTCCCGGTCCGCCCTGCTTCTCCTGGATGGCCGCGATGAGCTGGCTCTTGCGCATCCGTCCGGTCCCCGTGATGCCGAGGCTGGTCGCCAGGGCCTGAAGCTCGGGGAGCACCATGCCAGCCAGGCCGGTGCCGGAGCGACGTCGCGGACGGGCCGGGGCGGAAGTGGGGGTGTCGCCGGCGGCCTGGCCGTCGGAGAGGAGTTCGGTGGTGTCGCTCAACTAAGGGTCCTTCCCAGGGGTCGGGCGCCAGAATCGTGCGTCCAGGCGTCCCGGTGATGCGACCCGGCGGGACAGACCGGGTCGGGCTTCGCGAATCTCATGTGTCGATGACTCTCGGGATTCGCGAGCGGTAGGTGCCCGGGGACGATCCCCCGGATTGCCGCCACCGACCAGATGTCTTGGTGGTTCGAACGCGCATGTCTCCGAGAACGCCACCCCCGGCCATGCCACCCGAAGGTGTGCCGACTGGAGGAAACGGTTTCGGGGAAATCGCCCTGCCCGCGTCGAAGGACGCGGGGCGAAGTGCAGCGATGTGCGAATGACAAGCACGCACCCAACACGGGGGCACCTGGTGCGGCTATCAGCCTAACATCACCAGCGCGCACAGCTATTCCCTGAAGGTCGAAGAAACATCAGCGTGTCTCGGGAAACCGAACGAACGCACCAAGCGGGTCGACGTTCATTGGCTGGATGTGCCAGTCATTACCCACTTCTGGCGCGATCAAATCCTTGGTGTCCCGTGTCGTCAACGCGAGAACCGTCGGACCGGCCCCCGAGACGACGGCGGGCACCCCGGCCTCGCGGAGCCGTCGCACCACTTCGGCGGTGCGCGGCATCGCGGGTGCGCGGTACCTCTGGTGCAGGCGGTCTTCGGTGGCGGCGAGCAGGAGATCCGGTTCCGGTCTCCGCGTCAGCGCCGCGACGAGCAGAGCCGCCCGCCCCGCGTTGGCCGCCGCGTCCGAATGCGGTACTTCCTTCGGCAGCAGCCCCCGAGCCTCCTCCGTGGACAACCGGAAATCCGGGATCAACACCACCGGCCGGACGTCCTCGTGCGGAGTCAGTTTCACCATACTCGCCACCCCCGACTGGTCCGTCCAGGCGATGGTGAGTCCGCCCGCCAGGCATGGCGCCACGTTGTCGGGATGCCCCTCCAGCTCGGTGGCCAGCGCGAACACCTCGGTGTCCGGCAGGTCGCCCGCGCCCCGCCCGCGTGCGAGGGCACGCGCGGCGAGGATGCCGGCGCAGATCGCGGCCGACGACGAGCCGAGCCCCCGCGCGTGCGGAATGCGGTTGCGGCAGCGCAGCGCGATGCCGTCCGGCTGGCTGAACCCCATGCGGTCGAACGTGGCGCGCATGGTCCTGACGACGAGGTGGCCCTCGCCCTCGTCCAGCTCACCGGCGCCCTGGCCCTCTACGGAGATTCGCACACCGGGCGATTCGGCTATCTCGGCCTCGACCTCGTCGTACAGGTCGAGCGCGAGGCCGAGGCTGTCGAAACCGGGGCCGAGGTTGGCGCTCGTCGCCGGCACGCGGACGACGACGCCCTGACTGTCCGTCAATTCGTCACCTGAAGCCTTGAATGGGCGGGAATAAGAGTGCCGGTCAGGCGAGTCCCAGCGCGGCCGCGGCGGCGTAGGCGTCGATCGGGATCGTCACGGGCGCGGGGGCGCCGGAGATGGCCCAGTCGGGGTCCTTCAGGCCGTTGCCGGTCACGGTGCACACGATCCGCTGCCCCTGCGCGAGCAGGCCCTGCTCGTGCGTCTGGAGCAGACCGGCGACGCTCGCGGCGGAGGCGAGCTCGACGAACACGCCTTCCTCCTGCGCGAGCAGCTTGTACGCCGCGGCGATCTGGCGGTCGGTCACGGCCTGGATGTCCCCGCCGGACTCGTCGCGCGCGGCCTCGGCGAGCCGCCACGAGGCGGGGTTGCCGATCCTGATCGCCGTGGCGATCGTCTGCGGGTGGGTCACGGGGCTGCCCCCGACCAGCGGCGCCGCGCCGCTCGCCTGGAACCCCAGCATTCGGGGCCGCTTGGTGGCCACGCCGTCGGCGGCGTACTCCTTGTAGCCCATCCAGTACGCCGAGATGTTGCCGGCGTTGCCGACCGGGATGCAGTGGACGTCGGGCGCGTCGCCGAGCGCGTCGACGATCTCGAAGGCCGCCGTCTTCTGACCCTGCAGGCGGTGCGGGTTGACGGAGTTGACCAGCGCGATCGGGTAGGTCTCCGCGAGCTTCCTGGTCATCTCCAGGCAGTCGTCGAACGAGCCCTCGACCTGGAGCAGCTTGGCGCCGTGGACCAGCGCCTGGGCGAGCTTGCCCATCGCGATCTTCCCGCGCGGCACGAGGACGGCGCAGGTCAGCCCGGCACGCACGGCGTAGGCGGCGGCCGAGGCGCTGGTGTTGCCGGTGGACGCGCAGATGACCGCCTGGGCACCCTCCTCGACGGCCTTGCTGATCGCCAGGGTCATGCCGCGGTCCTTGAAGCTACCGGTCGGGTTGAGGCCCTCGACCTTGAGGTAGACGTCACAGCCCGTGATCTGGGACACCCGCCTGGCGGGGACGAGCGGCGTGCCGCCCTCGAGCAGGGTCACCACGGGCGTCGTCGTGGAGACCGGAAGACGGTCGCGGTACTCCTCGATCAGGCCACGCCAAGCCCTGAACATTGGTCGCTCCTCCCACGCGCGCACACGCGTGTCACCAGGGGTATCGGTCACCGAGTCTACGGCCAACCGTCTGACGCGCGGACGCCGTCGTCCACCAAATGGACATATTGGGCGTCACCTTAGGGAACAGCCGCCCGGTTTCGCTAGGGTGGAGCCGCCTCTTGACCATCGCTGAGAAGGACGAGGATTGGCCCACCTGACGGGCGTGGAGCCCCGGCCGAGGATCCGCCACAACGACTACTCTCCGCTCACGCCGCCGCCCATCGGCGGCTGGACGCCCACGCTCCGCGCGAGTGTCGTCATCCCCGCCCACGGCGGGCAGCACCGCCTCGACCTGACGCTGGCCGCGCTGGCCGCGCAGACCTATCCCGCGCACCTCACCGAGGTGATCGTGGTGGACGACCGCAGCGATCCGCCTCTGCGCCTGCCGGACCTGCGCCCCGAGAACACGCGGATCATCGCTGCTCCGGACGGCGGGTGGGGCGCCGGGCACGCCATGAACGCCGGGATCGCCGTCGCCGAGGGCGAGATCGTCCAGCGGCTCGACGCCGACATGGTGATCTCGCGCGAGCATCTGGAGGCGCTGTTCCGCTGGCAGCACCTCACCGACTACGTCGTCACGATCGGCGGCAAGAAGTTCGCCGAGGAGCGCCCGCTCACCCCCGGGCAGGTACACGACGCCGTACGGCAGGGCTCGCCGGAGGATCTGTTCGGCCCGTCGGAGCTGGTGTCCAGCTCGACCGAGGAGACCATCCGGCGTCTCGACGGCCTGCGGGCCAGCAAGAACCCCTACCAGGTGTGCACCGGGCCGACGGTCTCCCTGCGTCGGGCCCTGCTCGACGAGGTCCGCGGCTTCGACACCGATGTGGTGCGCGGCCAGGACACCGAGTTCGCCTACCGGCTCGCCCAGGCGGGGGCGGTGTTCGTCCCCGACGCCGAGGCCCGCGCCGTGCACCTCGGCCTGCCCGCGCAGCGCGGCGAGCACGGCAGGTCGATCGTCCGGCTCGTCGAGACCCACCTGGCGCACCGGGTCCCGCTCCGCCGCGACCTGCGCAAGGAGCCCGGCAGGCGCTGGCTCGTGCCGTACGTCGAGGTGGTCTTCGAGGTGACGGGGGCGGACGAGCGGCGCATCGTCGCGGCGGTCGACGCGGTGCTGCGCGGCACGCTCACCGACGTCGCGGTGACGCTGGCCGGCCCGTGGTCGCTGCTCGACGGGGGACGCAGGTGGGCGCCGGGCACCGAGGCGTTCGACCTCGCCCTGGTGCGGGCCGCGTTCGGGCACGACGCGCGGGTGCGGTTCGCGGAGCGGGCGGCGCCGACCGCCGCGCCGGTCCCCTTCCGCTACACGGCGCCCGTCGATGCCCCTCCCGCCCCGGCGCTGCTGGAGCGTGCGGTCAAGGCGATGCTGGAGGAGCGGATCGGCCTGCTGGTCGTGGAACTGCCCGAGGGAGGCACGGCCACCCTGGAGCGGACCGAGGCCGCCGCGCGGGCCCGGCGCCTCGCCGGGCCGGGCGAGGACCCGGCGGATGTGATCGCTCAGACCCACGGCGTACGGCACGCGGCGGCGGGCGAGTTCGACAAGAGCCCCGCACCCGCGGCGAAACCGGCCACCGGGAAAGTGGCCGCCGCGACGCAGCCAGCTGCGCGGCCGGCCGCCGAGAAGCCGGCCACCGCGCACGCCCCACAGCCGCAGCCGGAGGCGTCGCCGCGCCGCCGCGGCCTGTTCCGCCGCTCCTGACCGGACAGAACTAACCGGCCGGAGAGGACTGGCCGGAGAGGACTGGCGGGAAAGGACGGTCAGGACTTCTTGAATGTGAAGGGCCGGGTGAGGCCCCGCGCGATGCCGCGCAGGCCCTGGGCGTGACGCAGCGCCGAGACCTGTCCGCGCAGCGTCGAGACCTGCCGTCGCAGGGTGCCGATCTCCCGGCGGAACTCGACGGCGGACTTGCGCCACTTCGCCGCCTCGTCCCGCCATTTCGTCACCTGGCCGCGCAGCCGCTCGACCTCCTTGGTCAGCCGCTCGACCTCGGCCTGCGCCTCCACCCGCTTGCGGTAGGCGGTGCGGGGGTTCATGTACGCGGGGGCCTCCGCCGCGGCGCGGAAGCCGTGGGTCTCGCCGTCGGCCCAGTAGGTGCCGAACATCTCGTCCACGGCGTCGTCGGCGTCCTCGCCCTCGGCGGCGACGAGGGCGGCGCGGGCATACGCCTCGGTACGCTCCAGCCGCGCGGCGGTGACGCCTTCGGAGCCCTCGGCCAGGAGCACGCTCACCAGCCCGAGCTCCCGCTCGCGCGCCATCGCGAGCAGCCCGCCGATGCTGTCCTCCCCCGGCACCCAGCCGGGCGGCAGACGCAGGCGGTAGGGCGAGAGGGTGTCGGGCGCCGCCATGGCGAGCCGTACCCGGCCCTCGTGCGTGTAGTGGGCGCGCAGCAGCACGAGGTCGAGGCTCGGGTCCTTGAGCGGCGCGCGCTGCTCGGGCGCGAGCTCGTCCCACGGACCGGTCAGCACGACGGCGAGGTCGGTCACCGTGCCGGCCAGCGCGCCGTCCACCGTCGCCCTGACGTCGTCGTACGATCCCGCCGTGGCGTCCACGAGGACCTCCACCTGCGGAACCTTCCACTGACGGGCGGGGTGGGTGCGCAGCCACCGATACCCGGGGACGCGGTCGGTCACCAGGGCGTGGCTGACGCGGTTGACGGGCGCGCTGTCGCGCATGCGCATGGACGGGCCGAGGTGATACGCCCTGGCCTCCGGGTCGGGGATGAAGACGGCGCCCGCCTGCGCGAGCCGGTAGCCCATCTCGGTGTCCTGGCCGAGGATCATCTCGGGGTCCATCGGCCCGGCCCGCTCGAACAGCCGCGCGGAGACCGACGACGCGCCGCCGATGTGGATGCTGAACGGCCGGGGCGAGCGGGTCAGCCCCTGCGACCGCTCCACCAGGTCCTCGATCCACGCGTGCGGCTCCGCGGGCTCGAAGAGCTTCGCCAGGTCGTCGGTGCCCGCGACGTCCGCGGGATCGGGCAGCGGGGCGGTGGTGAAGCGCAGGTAGGAGGTGACCGACAGGTAGGGCGCGAGGTGGTGCCAGCGCATGTGCGCCTCCACCTCCTCAGGCTCGGGGACGACGTCGGAGTCCATCCAGTGGATGACGTCGCCCGTCGCGGCGGCCAGCCCGGTGTTGCGCGCCCTGGCCCGGCCGGGGGTCTCGCAGATCAGCAGCCGCGTGTGGCGGGGCCGGATCTCCGGGAGGCGCAGCCTCGGCTCGCTGCCGTTGTCGACCACGATCACTTCGAGCAGGTCCGCCGGGTACGTCTGCCTGGACAGCCCGGCGAGCGTGAGGTCGAGCTTGGCCTGGTTGGCGTACGCGGGGACGACCACGCTGGCGCGCAGGCGGGGCGTCCACGGCGATCCGAGGGCGGGCGGCTGGAGGACGGTGTAGTCGTTTCCCCTGATGCGTGGCGTCATGGTGCTTCCAGAATCACACTCGGGCGAAAGCCGCGCCATTGGTTCGCCGCGACTCGCAGGAAGTGGGCAAGGGGAAGGTTCCAGGTGTGGTCGGCGCTGACGGACCGCCGCAGCACGTAGCCCAGACCGTGGGTGCGGTAGACGCGGCCGCCGGCCGCCTCGACCGCGCGCAGGAGGTGCGCGTCCTCCCCGCGGCTCACCGGCCCGAAGCCGCCGACCTCCTCGAAGAGCTCGCGGCCGAGCAGGATCGTGCCGCCGGCAACGTGGTCGGCCCACGTCTCGCTGCCGTAGTCGACGCGGCGGATCGTCGCGTGAAGGGGCTGGAGGTAGAAGAACTCCGGCGCGGTCCCGACCAGCTCCGCCCCTGAGTAGGCCATGGCCAGCAGCAGGTCGGCGAGGTGCTCGGGGCCGTACCAGTCGTCGTCGTCCCACTTGGCGACGATGCCGGTGGACGCCCGCGCCGCCGCGCGGTTGAGCACGGTCCCGAGCGGCGCGTCCGGCTCGGCCTCGATCACCGTGATGGGACGGGGGAACTCCTCGACGGCCTGCCGTACCCGCTCGGCGGGAAAGCCGTGCAGCGCGACGACGACCTCGAGATCCACCCCGCGCTGGCGGGCGAGTTGCCGCAGCGCGTCGCCGACGTAGTGAGGCCGCCTCGTGGCCATGACGACGGTCACCGGGGCGAGGTTCGTGCCGACGCCCGCGGCCCGCAGCGCGTGCCTGCGCAGGAGCACGCTGTGCTCCTCCCGGCGCAGGTCGGCCACCGACTCGGGCCTGCCGTCGTCGGCCTCGGGAGTCCAGGCGGCGACCAGGCGGGCGAGCACGGGGTCGGCCTCACGCGCCCACCTGGGCGGGTCTTCGCAGGTGAGCGGCACCCCCGCGGCGGCCAGGCGGGCGACCGGGCCGAACGCCTCGGCGGCGGGCTCGGCCGGCCACCGCACCCGCAGCCCGCGCAACGACCGGAGAGGGGCGACGTCGGCGGCCTCGAGCGGGACGGCCAGCGGCCGGCCCTCGATCGTCCACCGGCCGTCGCTCCAGGACAGCGTGGCGGTCTCCTCGGTGGGACGGCGCGTGAAGCCGTACGGCGAGCACATGTCCGTCGTCACCGTCACGGTGTTCCTCCCGCGCGTCCGTTTACTGGTTGTGAACTTCTATCAGCCGAACCTTGTGGATTCCTGTGACCGCCGCGGTCAACCTGACGACTCGCTGCGACCCGGCGCGCCGGTGAGGATCACATCTCGTCGGGGACGGGCCAGACACGCCCGCCGACGACGTCGCCCAGCGTCTTCACGTCGATCGTCTTGGCCTTCCGCTGCTTTGCCACCCAGTCGACGAAGGCGGCGAACTCCTTGGGCGCCGTCGCGTACCTGTCCCGGCGGTCGTCCTTGATCTCGTGGAACACGAAGACCACCAGCCCGCGGCCGCCCTGCCGCTGGGCGCGGGTGACGAACTCCCGCAGCGTGCGGGCCGTACGCGGCAGGCCGGTCTGGCTCGTGGCGCGCACGTCGCCGGGGTCCGCGGGCGGGATCTTCTCCGTGACGGGGCAGGAACGGCAACTGTCGGGCCGGTACAGGCCGTTGATGCCGCGCGCGGTCGTGTAGCCGCAGCGCATCGCCAGCAGCTTCGTGGCGTCGTCGAAGTCGCCGAACGGGTAGGCGAACGACCGCACGTCGAAGCCCAGCTTCAGCAGCGCCCGCCTGTCGTCGCAGATCTCCGCCTGCTGCACGGCCTCGAACTGCTCCGACAGGTGCGGATGGTCGAGCGTGTGGCCGCCGATCTCGTGGCCCTCGCGGGCGATGCTCCGCAACGCGGCGACGCTCAGGTAACCGCGGCTGCCGAGCCGCCCGCTGTTGACGTAGAAGGTGCCCTTGAGACCGCGCTTGCTCAGCGTCCTGGCGGCGGCGAGGTGATCGGCCGTGCCGTCGTCGAAGGTGAGGACCACGGTCGGCACCCCGGCCGCCCGCGCGGTCTCCACTTGTGGGGCCGCCGCGTGCGCGGAGACGGTCTCGCGGGCCGTCGCGGCGGCCGGATGCTGGAGCCCCGCGACCGACGCCGCGGCGACGAGACAGGCCGGTACGAGTCTCTTCACCGTAAGTCGCATAGACGGAAACTTTACTTGCAGTCGGCACAGACTTTGCCGCTACCCGTTGCCGCGCGGGCGCTCGAACAGCGCGACCGTCAGGCCCGGCAGCTCCGCGGAGTGCCATGCCGTCGCGAGGCGGTATCCGGCCGCGCGGACGGCGGCCACCCGGGGGATCTTCTTGCCCGTCAGGCCGGACTGCTTGGTCCCCCGCCAGACCACCCAGACGCGGCGGCGCCCGGCGAGGGCCTCGGCGAGGTCGCCGCGCTCGGCGTACTCGAAGGCCGGGCCCTGCCCCTTGAGCAGCACGTCGTCGGGCAGGCCCGCGCGGCCGTAGTAGACGAAACCGGTGCGCAGCCGGCTCTGGCCGTACACGATGGCGTCGCCGGGGCGTTCCCGCGCCCGGATCACGCCGACCGCGCCGGGGAAGTCGTCGTAGTGGCCGTTGCGCTGCCGGTAGTCGGCCTGCGCGGGAAGTCCCAGCAGCGCCACGGCCAGGACGACGGGCACGGCGACCAGCGCCGCGGGAAGGGCGGCCAGGCGGACGGAGGCCAGGGCCACCGCTCCCGCCAGCGCCAGGGCGGGTGCCGCGACGAACACGTAACGGTCCACGTAGGCCGGGGTCACCAGCGCGTCGATCGCGAGCAGCAGCACCGGCGGGAGGACCATCCAGCCGGCGGCGAGCACTCCCCAGGGGACCGACCTCCGCAGCAGGATCACCACCCCCACGACGGCGAGCGCGAACAGCGTGGGCCCGGCGAGGTCGGAGCCCGCCGCGTGCTTGGGGAACTTCAGCAGCACGTCGGGCCCGTGCGGCTGGATCCAGCTGATCGCGTGGCGCTCACCCCAGCCCACCAGGGCGAGGACCACGACGGGGACGCACCCCACGGCCGTCGCCGGGACGATCCTGGTCAGGAACGTACGCCGGGGCAGGACGAGCAGTGCGGCGAGGAACTGGGCCGGGAGCACCAGGACGGAGAACAGGTGCGTGCAGCCGAGCAGCGCCACCGACACCGCGTACCAGCGGACCCTGGATCCCGTGGGCGCCTCGGCCACGCGGTGCAACGCCCAGGCGGAGACGACGGCCGCCGCCGCCGCGAACGCGTACGGCCGGGCGTTCGCGCCGTGGTAGGACACCGACGGCAGGACGGCGAACAGCACCGCGGCCAGCACTCCGGCGCGCGGCCCGGCCAGCCTGCGGCCGAGGTCGGCCAGGAAGCCGGCCGCCACGCCGGCCGCCAGGGCCGAGGGCAGGCGCAGCCACCACTCGGCCTCCCCGAAGAACGACCACACGTGGACGAGCAGGTAGTAGGGCAGGAAATGGCCGTCGATCTGCTGCACGAGCTCCCACAGGCCGCTCAGCGGCCGGGCCACCGCGGCGCTGTAGGTGGCCACCTCGTCGCCCGACAGCGACGCCGTGGTGCCGGAGATGGCGACGCAGGCGGTCAGCAGCCCCGCGAGCAACGGCGTCCACCTGGGCCAGTCCCTCGCGCGCGCCCCCGCGCTCCGGCCGGATGTCCGAACCGCCTCGCCGGTAACCACACTTTCCCCCACAGACGCGAACACTTCGGTGACTTTAGGCACGTCGCGCACGATCGACGCGCGGATGATCGCGGACGTTACCGGATCGAGCTCCTCGGCTCCGCCGGAGCCCGCGGACGCGTGCGCCGGTGCGCCTCACCGTACGCAGCCCCGCCGAGGATCGCGAGCCGGGCCTTCCTCCCTCCTGTTTGCATTGTTATAGTGCTATGCAAACAGTTGGAGGTGGCCCGTGTACTCCCCCCCTCAGTACGACACCGGGCGTCCCGGCCGGCCGCGCCGCCTGGTCCTGACCCTCGCGCCACCCGTTCTCGCCTTCCTCGGTCTCCTGCTGCTCTACGCCGTCTTCCGGGATCGGCTGCCCGACCGGGCCTACGTTCCCGGCCAGGAGCCGCGATGGGCGTCCGACTGGGGTGGGTGGCTGCGATCGGCCGCCTTCACCGTAGGGATCTTCGAAGTGGTCTTCCTCGCGGCGTTCACGCACTATTGGCGCTGGCCCGGGCTGCAGCGCTGGACCGCCACGACCTCATCCGCCGTGGGCGTTTCGATGGCGACGGGGAACTGTGTCGCGGTGGTCACTCTGATCGACTCCGCGGGGCCCGTAGCCCTGCCGGCGTGGGAGGTTCCGGCCGAAATCATCCTCACCCTTCTCGGAGGCGCCGCGGGGTGGTGGTTGTCGGGTCCCCTGCCGCCCGCGCCCGGGGCGTACACCGCACCGCCCCCGGGAGTGCCCCTGCTGTCGCTCGCGCCGGCCCAGCGGGCCGTCTACGCCGTGTCCGCCTGGCATCCGCGCTCGCTCCTGCAGGGGGCGGCGATGCTCGCCGTCGCCTGGTTCGGGTTCTTCAACTTCGCACGCTCCTGGCAAGGGGCGACGCTGCTCGGGCTGATGGGGCTCACCGCGGTCCTGTCCGCGCGCACCCGGCTCCGCATCGACGGCACCGGCGTCCAGGTCAGCCTGCCCGGGCTCGGCGGCCTGAGCCGGGCCGTGCCGTACGACACGGTGCTCTTCGCCTCGGTGCGGCCGGAGGCGTCCGGCAGGGGGCTCGGCATGATCGGCGGCAGCAGGGGATGGGGATACGTCAGCGGGCGTGGTCCCGTGCTGGCCCTGCGGCTCACCGACGGCCGGGAGTTCCTGTACTCGACCCGGGACGCGGAGGCGGCCGCGGCGCTGGTGAACGGGGCGCTCACCCGGGCACGGGGAGCCGCCGGATGCTGATCGTCGTCGACCCGTCCTCCCCCCAGCCCCTGGCCGACCAGGTGGCGGCCTCGGTGCGCGCGGCGGTCGCCAGGGGCGCGGCGGTCCCCGGCGACAAGCTGCCCTCGGCGCGCGCCGTCGCCGCCGCGCTCGGCATCAACCTGCACACCGTGCTCCGCGGCTACCAGCAGCTTCGCGACGAGGGCCTGGTGGAACTGCGCCGGGGCCGTACGGCGACGATCACCGACCTCGCCGCCGAGGGCGGTCTCCTGCACCTGCGCGAGGCGGCCGAGGAGTTCGCGGCCGTGGTCCGCCGGCTCGGGGCCTCCGAGGCGGAGGCTCTGGACGCGGTCCGCAAGGCCATGGCGGAGCGCTGACCCGCCGCGTCCGCCACCGTGAGCAGGGCACGGCGTGGCGGGTCAGGCCGCTTCGCCGTCCAGGGGGCGGCGGCGGAAGCGGCGCAGGTTCACGACCAGGAGCACCATGGCGGCGATCGCCGCGGCGGCGCAGGCGACGAGGACCGGCACGCTGGGGTCGTTCCGCGCCGCCGCCCGTTCTCCGGCCGCCGGGAAGGTGATCGTCCCGGTGGCCGTACGACTGACGCGGCCGCTGCGCAGGGTGAGCCGGAACCGCCAGGGCCCGGCCGGCAGGTCGTCGCCCAGCAGCACGGTCACCTGACCATGGCCGCCGGGAGGCAGGGTGACCGCGCGGGTGCTCCGGAAGGGACCGGCGCTCAGCGCGCTCGGCCCCTCCGACAGGCGCACCTCGCTCTCCAGGTCGACGGCCCGCTCCCCCGTGTTGCCGACCTCGGCCACCAGCCGCGGCCGCCCGTCGCCGGTGCGACCGGCGGTCACTTCGCCGATCCGGAAGCTCGTCGGCGGTTCGCCGCCCGGGCCCACGTCCAGGTAAGCGCGGACGCCCACCCGGTTGACGAGCGCCACATTGCCCGCCGGGCCGGGCGAGGCCGAGGAGATCTCCGCCCAGATGACGGCGTACCGCTCGCCCTTTACCGCCGTGGCCGGCACCGCGACGGTGGCCGTCACCGGGACGCGGCCGCGCGGCGGCAGGTCCACGGCCGTCCGGTCGAGCGTGATCCAGGAGGTCAGCTCGTTGGCGGCGCGCGCGGGGGCGAAGGTGAACCCCGCGTCGCCCACCCGCGCCGCGGCGGGGTACAGGCTCACGTGCTGCCGTTCCGACGAGGTGCTGAAGACCTCGAGACGCCGGGTGAAGGTGGTGCCGGGGTTCACGTGGTCGACGATGAACGCGTGCGAGCGGGGGTCGTCCAGCCGGTTCTCGGGGATCTCCAGCAGGCGGATGCCGAACCTCTCCTGCCGGCGCGCGTCGCCGTCGGCCGCCGCCGGCGTGACGGCCGCGGCGTGCGACACGATCGCGAGCAGGCCGACGGCGATGATCCTGCGGGCCGAGCGGTCAGGCGACGGAATGGTTCACCGTGCCGGTGTAGACGCCCGCCACCGCCTGGGCGGGCACGTTGACGATGATGGTCGGGTCCCACGTGGCGGAGTTGACGCCGGAGCCGCTCGTCTTGCTGAACGCGGTCCGCGGCACGTCGAGCGCCTGGGCGGCCGCCGCGTTCGCCTGGCCCGGCACGAACGTTCCGGTTCCCGTCGTGGCCGTCGCCGCGCCGGACCAGTAGAGGACCGCGCTGTTGGGGACGGTCTCCGCGGGAGTGCCGCCGCCGGTGACGAAGCCCCCGGCCGCGGCCGACACCGTCGCGACCCACGTCGCGGTGAGCGCCGCGCGCTGGTCGGAGACCGTGACCGGACCCAGCGGTCCGCTGATCTGGCCCCCCGGCACACCGCTGCCGATGTTCACCGGACCGTCGGGCACGGTGATCGTCAGACCGTCGGGGGCGTTGACGGTGAAGGTCACCGTCGTGGGGCAGGTGGTCGACGCCGGGCAAGTGGCCGCGCCGGCGGGCGACGCGGTCGATGTCACCGTCAGCGCGGTCATCAGCGCCAGTCCTGCGATGCCGGCCGACGGCGCGGCGACATTCCTCTTGCACACAGCCGATCTCCTCCGTCGATGCGATGCCTCGGGCCGCGGTCGGTGACATCCTGGCCGGTCCGGGACGTACGACACGGTTGTCCCGCCGGTGTCTGGAGACCCTTTGTGATCACATGACAACCGCGGGAGACGCGCGGCCCGGTCCCCACGATCACGCCTTCTTCCGGCGCGGCGACGGCCTGAAGCCGCGCGGGTGCCCTAGCCTGCCGTGGGTCGTTCACAGGCGAGATCGGCCGCGTGGCGGCGGAACGGCGGCAGGGCGACGAGGAAGGCCACCTATGCGGCAAGTCGGTGCGGGCATGTTCGTGGCGGCGACGGTGGCCGCGACGATCGCTCTGCCGATCGCTCTGCCGATCACTCTGCCCGCCGTGCCCGGCCTCGCGCGCGCGGCGCGGGCCGATACGGGAATGGCCCTGGTCCCCCTGCGGGCCGACCCGCTGACGATCACCGTGCCCGGCTCGGTGAGCCTCGGCAGCGGCTCACGAGGCGGCACGATCAGCGCCTCCATGGGCACGGTGACGGTTTCGGACAGCCGGAGCGGAGTGCCTCCCTGGACGGCGACCGTGTCCGCGACGAACTTCACCACCGGCAGCGGCACGCCTACGCAGACGATCACAACGGCGAATGTCTCCTACTGGTCGGGACCGGTCACCGCCTCGTCCGGCCCGGGCACCCGCAACCCCGGTCAGGCCACCGCGGCCGACCGGGTGGCCCTCACCTCACCGGTGGTCGCCTTCAGCGGGCGCAAGCAGACCCTGCCGATGTCGACGAGCTGGCAGCCCACGTTGGTCATCACCATCCCGTCCAACGCCGCCGCCGGGCTCTACACCGGGACCATCACGCACTCGGTCGCCTGACCGCCATCGATCCGCACAGGAGTTGAGGGTCTCGTGACCCGCCACGGACGCGGCGGATGGGCTGCCGGTCGGGCGGGGCGGCCATAGTGAGGCCCGCCGGGCCGGCGGCAGGGTTTCCGATCCGGCTTCTCATGTCGCTCCTCAGCCGAAGGGATGCCATGCCCCGCCTCTCTCGACACCTCCGCCGCCCGCTCGCGGCGATGGCGCTGGCCCTGGCGACGGCCACGCCCCTGTTCACCGGCCTGCCCGCCGGTGCCGCCGCCAGGCCCGGCGAGCGCCCGAAGCCGACGCCCCCGTGGGTGCGGATCTGCCAGAAGTTGAAGCGGATGCCGGAGCACCGGCACATGCGGTGTCCCGTCCACCGGCCGCGCCCGCTCGCCGGGCCGTCCGTCTCCGGCGGCACCGCCCGGGTCCCCACGGTCTCGGAGATGGACACCCCGACCCACACGTCCGGGCCCGTCGGCATCACCTCGGGCCCCGACGGCGCCCTGTGGTTCACCGAGAACTACGCCGGCAACATCGGCCGCGTCACCACCGGCGGCGACTTCACCGAATACGCCGTGCCGACCGACGACGCCGAGCCCGGGCACATCACCACCGGGCCGGACGGCGCCCTGTGGTTCACCGAGGCGACCGGCGACAAGATCGGGCGGATCACCACGTCCGGTGTCGTGACCGAATACGCGCTGCCCAACGCGGGGTCCTATCCCTGGGGCATCACCGCGGGCCCCGACGGCGCTCTGTGGTTCGTCGAGACGATCGGCAACAGAATCGGCCGGATCACCACCTCGGGAACCATCACGGAATACGCCCTGCCGACCGCCGACGCCTATCCGATGCGGATCACGGCCGGACCCGACGGCAACCTGTGGTTCACCGAGTCGTTCTCCGGGAAGATCGGCCAGATCACCCCGGCCGGTGACATCACCGAGTTCGCCGTCCCCTCCTCGGGAGCGATACCCATAGGGATCACCACCGGCCCGGACGGCAACCTGTGGTACGCCGACGCCAACGGCAAGGTCGGCTCCGTCACCACGGACGGCGACTTCACCGAGTACTCACTGGACGACCCCAACGCCTTCCCGTGGGGCATCACCAGCGGCTCCGACGGCAGGCTGTGGGTCGCCGAGCAACTCGGCAACGCCGCGGCCAGCGTCACCACCTCGGGGATCATCATCGAGTACAACATGCCGACCAGTCTCGCCGGGCCCTTCGACATCACCGGCGGGCCCGACGGCAATGTCTGGCTGACCGAGAACTACGTCGACCAGATCGCGAAGGTCACCCTCTAGTCCAGCCGATGCGGCGGCGGGCACTCCCGGGGTGCATCACCCGGGAGTGCCTCCGGCGTCAGGGCGTGTCGTCGCCCTCGACCCGCATGACGCTCGCGACGGCGCGGACGATGTTCAGGTCGCGCAGGTCCTTGATCGTGCCCGACAGGGCGGCGTCGCTGGCCCGGTGGGTCACCAGCACGAGCTGGGCGTCGTCGCCGCGGCCCTCCTGCCGCACCGTCTGGATCGACACGTCGTGCCTGGCGAAGATGTCGGCGACGCGGGCGAGCACACCGGGCTTGTCCGCGACGTCCAGCGACACGTGGTAGCGGGTGACGCTGTCGCCCATCGGGTGGACCTTGAGGTCGGCGTACGTCGACTCCTCCGGCCCGCGGGTGCCGGCGATGCGGTTGCGCGCCACGGCGACGATGTCGCCCAGCACCGCGCTGGCGGTGGGCGCGCCGCCCGCGCCCGCGCCGTAGAACATCAGCCGCCCGGCCGACTCGGCCTCCACGAAGACCGCGTTGTACGCCTCACGCACCCCGGCCAGCGGGTGCGACCTCGGGATCATGGCGGGATGCACGCGGACGCCGACCGACCGGCCGTCGTCGGAGCGGGCGCAGATGGCCAGCAGCTTGATGACGTATCCCATGCCCTTGGCCGAGGCGACGTCGGCCGCGGTGATCTCCGTGATGCCCTCGCGGTGCACGTCGGCGGCCGTCACCCGGCTGTGGAAGGCGATGCCGGCCAGGATCGCCGCCTTCGCCGCGGCGTCGAAGCCCTCGACGTCGGCCGTCGGGTCGGCCTCGGCGTACCCGAGCGCCTGCGCCTCCTCCAGCGCGTCGTTGAACGAGGCGCCGGTGGAGTCCATCTTGTCGAGGATGTAGTTGGTCGTGCCGTTGACGATGCCCAGCACGCGGCGCACCCGGTCGCCGGCCAGCGACTCGCGCAGCGGGCGCAGCAGCGGGATCGCCCCGGCGACGCTCGCCTCGAAGTACAGGTCGGCGCCGTTCTCGCGGGCGGCACGGTGGATCGTCGCGCCGTCCTCGGCGAGCAGCGCCTTGTTGGCGCTCACCACGGACTTGCCGTGCGCCATCGCGGCGAGGATCAGCGACCTGGCGGGCTCGATACCGCCGATCACCTCGACGACGATGTCCACGTCGTCGCGGGTGACCAGGGCCTCCGCGTCCGTCGTGAGCAGCGCGGGGTCCACGTCGGCGTCCCGCTTGCGCCCGAGCCTGCGCACGGCGACGCCGGCCAGCTCCAGCGGCGCGCCGACGCGGGCGGCCAGGTCGTCGGCCTGCTCGTGAAGCAGACGCACGACCTGCGACCCGACGACGCCGCAGCCCAGCAGCGCGACCCTGAGCGCCGGTTTGGCTTTACTCACGACCCCTCCTCGCTTCGCCGCCGGACTGTCCGGAGCGGCCGGTCACAGCTGCCCCCGGAGCAGGTCGTCCTCGGTCTCCCTGCGGATGATGACCCGCGCCTGGCCGTTGGACACCGCGACGACGGCGGGCTTGGGCAGATAGTTGTAGTTGTTGGCCAGCGACCGGCAGTAGGCGCCGGTGCCGGCGACGGCGATCAGGTCGCCGGGGGCCAGGTCGCCCGGCAGGTACAGGTCGCGCACGACCATGTCGCCGCTCTCGCAGTGCTTGCCCACCAGGCGCGACAGCATCGGCGCCGCCTGGCTCACGCGGGAGGCGAGCACGGCCGTGTAATCGGCGCCGTAGAGGGCGGTGCGGATGTTGTCGCTCATGCCGCCGTCGACGCTCACGTACGTGCGCAGGCCCTCCACGTCCTTGACGGTACCGGCCTCGTAGAGGGTGACGCCGGACACTCCGGCGATCGACCGGCCCGGCTCGACCGTGAGCCGGGGCACGGGCAGCCCGGCCGATTCGCACACCTTCGTGACGATCTCCCGCAGGCCGTCCGCGATGACCTTGACGTCCAGAGACTCGTCGCCCACCACGTACGGAATGCCGTACCCGCCGCCGAGGTCCAGTTCCGGGAGCACGACGTCGTGCTCCTCCTTGATCTCGACCAGCAGCCGGGCCAGGCGGCGGGCCGCGACCTCGAAGCCGCCGGTGTCGGTGATCTGCGACCCGATGTGGGAGTGCAGGCCGACCAGTTCGAGCTGCGGCAGCGCGAGGATGCGCCGCACGGCCTCGGCGGCGGCGCCGCTGCTCAGCGACAGGCCGAACTTCTGGTCGTCGTGAGCGGTCGCGATGAACTCGTGGGTGTGCGCCTCGACGCCCACGGTCACCCGGATCATCACCTTCGGCCGCACACCGTGCTTGTCGGCGAGGAAGCCGAGGCGGGCGATCTCCTCGAACGAGTCCACCACGATGTGGCCGACGCCGACCGTGACGGCCTTCTCCAGCTCGGCGAGCGACTTGTTGTTGCCGTGCATCGTGATCCGCTCGGGCGGGAAGCCCACGCTGAGCGCGACGGCGAGCTCACCCGCGCTGCACACGTCGAGGCCGAGGCCCTCCTGGTCGATCCAGCGGGCGACCTCACGGCACAGGAACGCCTTGGCGGCGTAGTGGACCTCGCCGTCGTGGAAGGCGGACCGGTACTCGCGGCAACGTGAGCGGAAGTCCTCCTCGTCGATGACGTACAGAGGCGTGCCGAACTCCTTGGCCAGGTCGCGCACGTCGATTCCGCCGATCGTGACGGCACCGTCGGCCCGGCCGGACGTTCGCGGCCAGATGGCCGGTTCGAGCGCGTTGAGGTCGGCGGGCACGTGCGGCGGACGCTCCTCGGGCAGTCCGGCGGTGACGGCGACGATAGTTGAGGCGGCGTGCAGGTCGCCGGCAGGGTGGGCGAATCGACTCACCCGAACGAGGCTAGCCGACCCTGCGATTCACTCGCGCCCGCTGTTCAACCTGCGAGACGACCCGGAAGGAAGATATTCAGATCCGCAGGTCATCTGCGGCATTGCTTCCGGCGATCAGCAGATTTGGTTCAGATTTTGCCGGGCGGCGCGACGCCGAGCTCCGCCAGCCCTTCGCCGAGCACCCGGCGCACCGCCTCCCCCATCCGCACCCGGGCCGCGTGGACCTCCGACGGCGCCTCGTCGCCCCTGGGAATCGGGGACGCGCGCTCGACGGCCGTGTGGTAGACCTCGGCCAGCCGTTCGAGGTACGCCGCCCACCCCGGATCGCGGCTCTCCCTCCTGCTCGGCAGTTCGGCCAGGACCCGCAGCACGGCCCGGTCGAACGGGCCGTCGAGAAGCTCGGGCCGCGCCGCCGCGTCCACCCGCACGCCGAGGTCACGCGCCCATCGCCGTACGGCTCCCGCCCGCACGTACGCGTAGCGCACGGCGAAACCGGGGTTGTCCCACGTGCGGGGGAAGTCCGGCCACGGCGCCGCGGAGGACGCCGGCGGCGGGGACACGGCGGCCGGCGACCGGCGCACCGCGACCGGGGCGGCGAGGACCTCGTCGACGATCTCTCCCGGCGTGGCGACGCCGATGACGAGGAAGCCGTTCGGCCGGACGTCCACCCGCCGGATCCCGGGCATCGCGCGCAGCCGTACCGCGAGCCGCTCCGCCGCATCGGCCGGGGGCTCCGCCGTGCCCCGCAGCGCAGCGGTGGAGACGAACCGCGCCTCCCGCTCCCACGACCCCTGCGGCACCGGCGGCGCGCCGAGGACGCCGCGCAGCGCCTCCATGATCATGGCGCGGCCGGGCCGTCCTTCGGCACGGCGGTCAGCGTGAGACACCCGGGGACCGCGGCGAACGCCTCGCGCAGGCACGCGGTCAGATCCTCGGACGCGGGTTCGCCCGACAGGGACGTCCAGGACTCCAGAGCGCCGTGCCAGGCCGCGACGAGCAGGTCGAGCACGAGCCTCGCCCGCAGGTCGTCCACACCGCGCAGGTCGAGGCGACGGCGCAGGATCGCGAGCGCCTGACGGGTGGTGCGGTCGCAGAAGTGCAGGCCGTACGCCCCCATCGAGGGGGTCCGGGCGGCAAGCAGCTCGCTGAGCCGGACCTGACGCGCCCAGTCGTCGGCGGTCATCCGTCCGATTGCGGCGAGCAGGCAGTCCTGCACCATCTCGACGACCGGGCGTCTCGCGTCGGGCTCGCACCGCTCCAGCTCGTCGAGGAACGCCGCCCACATGTCCTGCGTAGGCGTCAGCGCGACGTCTTCCTTGCTGACGAAGTTGCGGAAGAAGGTGCGCTTGGAGACTTCCACGGCCGCACACAGGTCGTCGAGGGTCGTCGCCTCGAAACCTCGCTCGCTGAACAGTTCCAGGGCCGCGTCGACCAGCGCCCGGCGGGTGCGCAGCTTCTTGCGCTCACGCAGCGGGAGGTGGTCGGCCGGGACGGCTGTGGTCGTCATCGCGGCCAGTCTAGCCCGGCAGGAAGTGCGCCTTGCTAGCACATGCCACTGAGTGGCATAGTGAGCCGCACTTCCGCCACCGAGTGGCACTTTCCTCACCGAAGGGACGACCCATGCGCGCTCTGCTCGTCGACAGGTCCGCGCCCGCCGGCCTGCGGCTCGGCGAGGCTCCGGACCCCGAGCCCGCCCCGCATCAGGCGCTGGTCCGGGTGACCGCGACCTCGCTCAACTACGGCGAGGTCAGGTTCGGCATCGAGAACGCCCCTGACGGCGCCGTCCCAGGGTGGGACGCGGCCGGGGTGGTCGAACGGGCCGCCGCCGACGGGTCCGGCCCCGCCGTGGGCACGCCCGTGGTGACGCTCGGCTTAGACGGCGCATGGGCGGAGTACCGCGCCGTGGACACTCCCTACATCGGAACGCTTCCCGACAACGCCGACCTCGGCGCGATAAGCACGATTCCGGTGGCCGCCGGCAGCGCGCTGCGCGCCCTGCACCGGCTCGGGCCCATTCTCGGCAGGAGGGTGCTGGTCACCGGCGCCACCGGTGGGGTCGGCAGGTACGCCGTGCAGCTGGCCCGGCTCGGCGGGGCCCACGTGATCGCGTCCACCGGCGACCCCGGGGCGCACGGCGACGGCCTGCGGGCGCTCGGCGCGCACGAGGTGGTGGACCGGCCATCCGCCCTCGGCGAGCCGGTGCACGGCGTGCTCGACATGGTGGGCGGGCCCACCCTCGTGGAGGCGTACGAGAGGCTGGCCGAGGGCGGCACGCTGGTGGCCGTCGGGCACGTGACCGGCGAGGCGGAGACCTTCCCGTTCGGCGCGCTCTCCGGCGACCGGGGTCATGACCGTTCGGTGGTCACGTTCTTCCTGCTCGCCTGCGGGGGGCTCGCTCCCGACCTCACCTGGCTCGCCGGGCAGGTCGCCTCCGGCCGTCTCGACCCGGGGATCTCCTGGCGCGGCGGCTGGGAGAAGGCACAGGAGGCGGTGGCGCTCCTCCTCGGCCGCCGCCTCCACGGCAAGGCCGTGCTCGACCTCGTTTGAGACCGGTGGTCTAGAGCAGGGCGAGGGGCTCGGCCGGGACGTATCCCTCCATGCGCGCCGAACCGAGCAGCGAGCCCTCGGCCGAGTCGCGGACGCAGACATAGGAGTAACGGTCGGCCGAGTAGACCCGCACCCCGTCCGTACGGCACTGCCGCATCAGGACCTCGCCCCACTCCTCCGAGACGTCGGCGAAGCCGAGCTCGGTGAGGACCTGGCGGCGGGCCAGGACGGTGCCCCCGGCCACCTCGGGGAGGAACCGGTGCTCGGCCTCCGGCTGACGCAGCAGCGTCGCGCCGGTCCCCGGCAGGTGGGCGTAGAACGACGCCTTCCCCAGCACCTCGGCGTCGGTGGAGGCGAAGTGGCGGACGAGGTCGGCCAGGTAGTGCTCGCCGTACAGGTCCCTGGCGTCGAGCACGGCCACGTAGTCGCCGTCGGCGAGCCGGAGCGCGCGATCGAGGGCGGCGCCCCGGGTGACCGGCTCCCGTGTCGCGCGTACCACGACGTCGAGGTCCGGGCACGCCTGGCGGACCGTCTTGTCGACCAGGCCCGCGTCCAGGCCGTCCGCCACGATCACGATCTGACCGGGCCGCTCGATCTGACGGGTGACCTGGGCGAGCAGGCGGTCCAGCTCGGCCGGGTCGGAGACGGCGGTGATCGCCGTGATCACGCCGCTGTTGCGTACGCTCGGCACACCAAGGGTGTCGAGGATCGGGTCGAGCAACGGCGTGACGCCGGTGCGGGCCCGCCAGGCGAGATGGGCCTCCCTGGCCAGCCGTCCCGCGTCGGCCATGAGGATCTCGGCCGCCGCGAGGATCTCCTCGCCCTTGGCCCCGGCCCGCACCTGGAGCACCGGGGTGCCGCAGGCCGCGACCTCCCCTATCACCCTCGGCTCGGCGTCGGCGCCGGCGATCACCAGGGCCGGCCGCCGGTAGGCCGTCAGCACGTCGTCGTACGCCGTCTTGTCGTCGCCCTGCCCGGCGAGCGGCTGCCAGGCCGCGCCGCCGGCCGGCGGGGTGACCGCGCCGAGCGTGACGATCTCCCCGGTCCTGCCGCCCTCGGCGGGGATGGGGTTGTGCACACGAGGCTGGATCGCGAGCGGAAGCACGCCGACCCGGTCGTGGCGCAGCGCCGACCGCCACTCGCGGGCGCGGGCCTCCGTGGTGGCCAGCACGTACTCGAAGTGCTCGGCCGCCGGAACGGCCCGCGACACCGCGCCGCCGGAGTGCCAGAAGACCGTCTTGACGCCCCGCTTGTGACAGGCCGCCACCAGGTCGCGCAGCGCCCGCGTCTCCCCTGCCAGCGCCTCCAGCCAGCGCCCGCCGTTGCCCTGCCGGGGGCCGGGCCGTACGGACTCGACGAACAGCACGTGCGGCCGCTGCTGGTCGAGCATGGCCTCCCAGTTGTCCGGGCCGAAGTTGGTCACCAGCCGCCACTCGTACCGCAGCAGCGCCTCGGTCTGCCGGTCCACGATCGCGGCGACCGTCATGTACGGCCGGGCCGTCGGTCCCTTGGGCACCACGAACGACTCGGCGAGCGGCGCGGAGACCTGCGGAGCCTTGGGCTCGGGCGCCGCGGGGGCCGCCTTCACCTCGGGGACGGCGGGGATCTCCGGCTTGAAGTCGGAGCGCTTGGGCGCGGGGCGCTTCCTGACCGGCGCCTTGAGCGTCCTGGCCACCGTGCCGGGCTTCTTGCTGTGGATCGCGTCGCCGAGTTTGGTCCACCGGCTGTCCTGGAGCGAGGCGAGCTTCCAGTTGGCGACCTCGGTCTGGTACTTCTGCTCCGCGAGCTGCTTGGCGAGCTGCGCGTTCTGCCGCTCGACGGTCTTCAGCCGCGCCTCGGCCTCACGCATCTTCGTCAGCGCCTCGGCCTCCGAGCGCGCCACCTCTTCCAGCCGCCGCTGGTAGTCCGTGATCAGCCGGGCCAGCTCCGCCGCGCCGGAGGCCCGCTCCACCGCCTCCGCCAGCGCCTGCCGCAGCGCCGCCGGGTCGCTCCGCTCGGGCTGTCCGGCTGCCGGCTCGCTTACCTCGCTCATAGGGGGTGACTCCGCGGTAGACCTTCAGGACCAGAGTCACAATATTCGCAGAACACCCTGATCGCTCTCAGCCGGAGACCTCAGCTCCTCCGCCTCGCCCGTCACACCGCCCACGACCAAACGACCACCAGACCATCGACCAACCAACCACGGGAGCAGCGACCAAACGACCGGCGACCGTGCGGCCGTTGTTCCACGAGTAGGGTTCGAAATGCCATCCTGAGCTGGTGAAAGGCCCTTCGCAGACCCCGCTCGGCCGGATGGTTCCGCGACGCGTGGAAAGGCCGGCCGCGGATGCTTTGGGCGACACCTGCGTCGTGCTGATCAACGGCGCCCGCCACAGCGGCACGGGCACCCTCGTGCGCCTTCTCGCCAAGAATCTGACGCCTCGGCCGGGCCACAGCGAGCGCCCACGCGTACGCCGGCAGGACCGACCGGCGCGAGTGAACCGATTCGGGCGCAGTGGGCGAGGTCCGCTGGGCCGGGTTCGAATCCGCTGGAAGTGTCGCGGCACCCATGACAATGCGCGAGCAGTCGATTACCGATTCGAAGGACATGGCACTTGCCGTGACTATAACGTCCGTGTTATGAGTTGGGGGAAGGTGGAGCTTGAACCCGAGGTCGACGAGTGGTTCGACTCGCTCAGCCAGGACGACCAGGAGACCGCCGTCTTCTATGTCGATCTGCTGGCCGAGCGCGGCGTGCTTCTCGATGAGCCGTACACCCGGCAATTGTGCGGCAAGCTTCGGGAACTGCGCTTCCACCTCTCCCGGGACGCGGTCCGCATCACCTACTGGATCGCTCCGGGAAGGCGCATCATTCTGCTCACGGTCTTCCGCAAGCAGCGGATGCGGGAGACGACAGAGATCGAGCGAGCTGTGCGGGCCATGCGGCGATGCGTCGCGGAAGCACACACGGCAGACGAGGAGTGATCGACGTGAGCGAGCGCAGCGCATGGTCCGACAAGCGCTCCGAGATCATGAATCGCCCCGGCGCCGGAGCCGCCTACGAGGCCGCTCGCCTCCGCTTCGAGCTCGGCGACGCGGTGCGGCGGCGGCGCGAGGAGCTCGGCCTGACTCAGACGGAGCTGGCAGCTCGCGCAGGCCTCAAACAACCTGCGGTGGCCCGCTTCGAGGCCGGCGGCACCATGCCCACGATTCCCATGCTGGAACGTCTCGCCGAAGCCCTCGAGGTCCGGCTCAGCGTGCAGTTCCAGCCCTTCCGGGAGGCAAGTTAGCCCAGTGCGTGCAGCCGAACGTCGGCGTGACGCATCCAAGGCGCACACGCCCCGGGTCCTTGGTCAACTCGGGCGTGATCACCAACCCGCTGGCCGCCGACTTCGTGGCCGGCATCGTCCTCTCCACCGGCACCCAGACCCTCCCCCGGCCCCCGCCTGCGCGCCACGCCCGTCAGCGCCCTGTGGCAGGTGTGACAACAGCCACGACAGTCGCAAGGCCGGCTCCAAGGGGCCGTCCACATGGAGCTCGGCCGCTGGCTTGCCGCATGGTCCCGTGGCGCCGCTACCGGCCGGGCTAGCAGTATCGCCTCTCGACGTCCCGCTGGAACTCCTCCAGTGAGACCTTCTCCCGCATGCCGTCTAGAACATGGCTCGTTTCGGCGAGCTCCCGCGGCACCTGGTCCTGCAGGAAGGACACCTGGAGCTCAAACCCGTCCGTCAGCCGAGCCGTGGCGAGGACGTTCGACGGAATGGGCAACTTCATCGGCACTTCGAGGGTCTTGAAACCGTTCGCGTCGCCGACTGTTATCTCGCCGCCCTGCTCCACTGCACCGGTCGGCTTCGAGACCTTCCAAATAGGCTTGAGCGTCCTGCGGTCGGCGACGCTGAAAGAGGAGAGTCGCTCGCCGGAGCACAAGGTGACGACGAACCGCAGTCTTCCATCGGCAGCGCGGCCGATCCCCACCGGTCGTGGCAGGTCGTCGCCGAGTCGCGGGACGCACGCCGTCGAGGCGAGCATACAGATCGACGAGACGAGCAGGGCGTAAACGACGCCGCGTCGGCGGGGATCGCGCATTTTGCTTCCCAGTCTCCTAGCAGTGATATGTGTTGCCCTTCGCGTCCGCCTGTCTCTCGTAAATGTTCTGACAGGCATCAGTGGGCTGCGAGAGGTAGTACACGAGGAATGTCGGCCAGAATTTGGTCTGCGAGTAGTAGTAGTTCCACTGGCGCATGTGCTCCGCCTCGTGCCTGATGACAATGGGGCTGAGATCGGCCAGATTCCATTTGTTCAGGAACACCGAACCGATGGTGGTCCCGCCCCGTCCGAAGTGCAGGCCACTGGTGAGTCCGCCGCAGACGGTGAGACCTGTCCCACTGTCCTTCTCACAGGTGCCGCCCCGGCTCTTCGCCCAGTTCTTCACCTCCTTGTTGAACTCCTTCATGCTGATCCACGGAGGCGTGTTCACAAGAAACATGGTGAGCTCCAGCGGAAGTCCCCAGACACTCGCAGCCCTTGCGACGTTGCTCGGGCTACAGGGACGAGAGTCCGCATTGTCACACATCCACTCCCGCCAGTTGCGCCAGTCCGATGCGATCTTTTCCTTGCATGCCTGCGTGCTGAGCTGGGAGTGGCAGTCCTGCAGGGTCTTCAGCATCTTCTTATTGGCGCGCCACGCGCTGGCGAGGCTCTTGGCGGACACGTGGTACTTCTTGCCGGGTTCGCCCGCGCTCGGCAGCGCCATCATCACCTCGAGCCCCTGCATGTCCCCGGCCTCGACCATCGAATCCACGGCCAGCGTGAGGTTCTCCTGGTGTGTGAGCTTCGGTGAATAGCCAATCATGTACAGCTCTTGGGCGCGCGCGCTCATCTGGTAGAAGGGCACGCCCTCCTCTACGGCCTGTCCGGTGGGCATGTACTTGTACCCGAGCCTCTTAATGGCCTCGTCCGACAGCAGCGGCTGATGATAGAAGGCGTATCCGGGAGAATTCACATACTGCTCGAACCACCGCGCATGAGAGTCGGTCTCGTGGCAGGTGTCACCAGAGCATATGAGCCCTGTTCCGCAGGAGAAGCCAGTCAGGCAGACCTCCACCTGCTGATGCCCCGTCGGGTCCATGCGGTCGAGGGGGGCGCCGCCGACATAGGTGTAGCGGTTGGCCTGGACACTGGGGATGGGTTCCAGGTCCCAGGAGTCGCGGCTGGTGAAGGTGCCGGTGCCGGGCTGGTACCAGCGGGCGTGCATGTTCACTTCGCCGGTGTCGGCGTCGGTCCACTCGCTCTGGTAGCCGAGCTGGGGCCGGGTGCCGGTGCTGGTGGTGACCGTGCCGAAGGGGTCGTAGGCGGCGGAGCCGGCCAGACTCGTGGCTCCGGCCGTGAAACCGGCGACGACGTCGCCGTGCCGGTCGGCCATCTGGAACTGGGCCGCGCCGGTGCCGATCTTGGCGGACAGGACGTCGCCGAAGGCGCCCCGGCTGTAGGTCTCCTGTGCCGCTCCGGCTCCGTCGGTGACCGCGACCAGGTCGTTGCTCATGTCGGCGTACACGTACGTGGTCGTGGCGCCTCCCTTGGTGCGGCCGGTCATGCGGTCGAGGGCGTCGTAGGTGTAGTCGGCGTTCCCGTCCCCGACCATCCGGTCGAAGGCGTCGAAGGAGAAGGCCTTGACGGTTCCGTCCTTGGTCGCCGAGGCCAGCGTGCCGCGCGGGGTGTAGGTGTAGTCGACCCCGGCGCCGGAGGTGAGGCGGTTGCGCTCGTCGTAGGTGAAGGTGTCGTTCCCCGCCCGCGTACGGTTGCCCGACGCGTCCCACTCGTAGGTGGTGGTGGTTGAGGACGGGCCGGTCCAGGAGGTGAGCCGCCCGGCGAAGTCGTAGGTGTAGCCGTTGCTGCCCGCGCCCGCCGTGCCGGAGGTGACCTTGGAGGTCAGGCGGTCCTCCTTGTCGTACCCGTAGGTGATGGACGCCAGATCCGCGCCGCCGCCGGTCTTGAGCACGTCGCTGGTCACCCGGTCCAGGGCGTCGTAGCCGTAGGTACGCTGCGACCCGCCGTCGCCGTACGTCGCCGAGGTGAGCCGGTCGGCCTTGTCGTAGCCGTAGCTGACCGTCACGCCGGTGAGCGGGTCGACGGTGGTCTTCAGCCGGTCCTTGCCGTCCCAGGTGAAGGTCGTGGTGCCCGCGGTGTCACCGCGCTGCACCAGGCGGTCGTTGGCGTCGTAGGCGAAGGCCGCCTGGTCCACACCGCCCTTCGTGGTCTTGAGGAGCTGGCCTCGGTCGTTGACGGTGAAGGCGAGGTCGCCTGCCGAGACAGTGTGTCCGGCCAGGTCGTAGCCGAAGGTCTTCGGCGCGGCCGGGGCGGCGCCGCCGCCGCTGCCGGCCTGCTGGGTCAGCCGGTTGAGGTTGTCGAAGGTGTTGGTGATGACGACCCCGCCCGGCTGGAGCTGCCGCACCGGATTGCCCGCCGCGTCGTAGCTCGTGGTCCAGGTGCGGTCGGCCACATTGGGGTGCTGGGCCGTGGACGGCTCGATCACCGACTCCACCAGCCCCAGGCTGTTGTAGGTGGTGACGGTGGCGTTGCCCCGACCGTCGGTGTACCGGGTTCGGGCGCCCGCCGCGTCGTAACCGAACGACGTGGTGATCGAGTCGTCAGCGCTCACCGGCTCGACCATTCGTGTGATCCTGCCGAGCGCGTCGAAGGCGTAGGTGAGAGCGTGGCCCTCGGCGTCGGTACGGCTGGTCGGATTGCCGTCGAGGTCGTAGCCGATCGCGCGGGTGCGCACGGTCACGCCGGTGGAGTCCAGGTTCTCGACGGTGGTGGGACGTCCGGCCAGGTCGTAGACGATGCCACTGGCCTTGCCCAGCGGGTCGGTGATCTTGGTCTGCCGTCCCGCCAGGTCGAAGCCGAAGGTCGTCGTGTCGCCCAGTGGGTCGGTCAGCTCCGTGAGCTCACCGGCGGGGTTGACGGTCGCGGTGGTGGTGTCACCCCCGGGCCGCTTCTCGGTGAGAAGGTTGCCCGCGTCGTCATAGGTCGAGTACGAGGTCAGCGTGGCCGTGGTGGGCTTGCGCTCGATGACGGTCGAGGTGATCTGGCGGCCGAGATCGTCGTAGGTCGCCTCCTTGCGCGCACCGGTCGGGTCGGTGACCGACAGCAGCTCGCCGTTCAACGTGTAGGTGTAGTCCGTGTGTCCCGGGGTCGCGCCGCCGGCGGCGGGCGGCTGGATCACCCGGACCAACCGGTCGAGCGCGTCGTAGCTGTTGGTGGTGACGTTGCCCCGTGGATCGGTGATCGTGGTCAGCCTGCCGGCGGCGTCGTAGGCATACGTGGTGACCGGCGTGATCGCCGTGCCGCCGGGCGGGGTGTACGACGGGGACTTCTGCGAGGTCCGCTGTCCTGCCCGGTCGTATTCGGCCGAGCTGGCCCGGCCCTCGGGGTCGAGGACGTCGGTCTGCTCACCGGCGGTGTTGTAGCCGTACCGGACGACGGGCCGCTGGTCGGCGGGGGACCCGCCTCCACGCTCGACCGCGACCGGCGGCTGCTTAGTCTCGACGAGCCGGCCGACGGCGTCGTACCGGTTGAGCGTCGTGTAGTCGAGACGGTCGGCGCCGGACGCGTTGCCGCGCGGCGAGGTGACCTCGGTGGGCAGTCCCCGGTCGTCGTACTTCCAGCTGGTGATCAGGTCGGTCTCGCCGTTCTCGACGATCTGCTTGATCCTGCGGTTGGCGTCGTCGAACTCCGCCCTCGCTTCTTCCGTCCGTGAGGTGCCCGCCGCGGTCTTGGTCGTGGAGATGACGTTGCCGTTGGCGTCGTACCCGTAGCTGGTCCTGCGCCCGAGACCGCCGGGATCCAGCGTCTGGGAGGTGAGCAGGTTGGCGGCGTCGTAGACGTAGTCGGTCCGCGTCTTCCCGCCACCGGTGACCGTCTTGCGGGGGTTGCCCGCCCAGTCGTACTCGTACGAGGCGAGCACGACGTCGCGTGGCGTGGTGGAGCCGTTGAGACGGGCGTCGTCGGCGATCTTCTGGGACACGAGGTCGTCGTCCCAGTAGGTGTACCGAGTCGTGCGGCCCATCGCGTCGGTCTCCGAGGCCAGCCGGCCTCCGGGGTCGTAGGCGTAGGACGTCAGGACCACGTCGGTCGCCGGCTGCGGGGCGGCCGGGCTGCCCGTCCAGTTCTTGACGGTGACCGTGGCCTTCTCACCGCGCGGGGTGTAGCCGAACTGCAGCAGGGTGCCGGCCGGGCTGGTCGCGGAGACCAGCGCGCCGGTGGCGTCGAAGGAGTACTCGGTGATGCCGCCCTCGGGGCCGGTCATGGTCTTGACCCGGCCCAGGGTGTCGTACGTGTAGGTGGTGACGCGGTCGGGATCGGATGCGGTGAGGTCGTCCAGCGTGGAGGTGAGGACGTTGCCGTCCACGTCGTAGGCGGTGCGGACCTCGGCGGTATGCGTGGCGGAGGTCACCTCGTTGGCGACGCCGGGACCGGTCGCCTTCACGACGCGGCCCAGACCGTCGTAGGCGTAGCTGGTCGTCACCCCGTCGGGCTCGGCCGCCGGCACGACGGTCTGGCTGGTCTTGCGGCCGAGCGCGTCGTAGCCGAAGCGGGTGACCAGGCCCGCCGCGTCCGTGGTCTCGGCGAGGTCGCCGTTGGACCTGTAGCGGTAGGTGGTCTCGGCGCCGTTCGGCTTCTTCTCGCTCTTCAACAGGCCCGCCGGGGTCGTGCCGCCGCCTTCCGCTTGCTCGGTGCCGTCGGTGTAGGCCCAGTGGACGGACCGCCCGGAGGGGAATCCCTCGGTGGCCGGCCCGGTCTGCTCGACCCTGTCGCCGTGCTCGTCGTACTCGATCGTGGTGAGGTAGGTGTCGTCGTCCTCGTCCGAGGATCTGCGGTCCCGGTATTCGACGACCTGGTCGTTGCGGGGGTCGAAGAGGTCGTCGGCGTCGACGTGGTACGCGAGGTACTCCGTGCCGCAGGATCCGCTCGTCCGGCAGGTGGTCTTCGCCAGCAGGTTCCCGCGGGCGTCGTTGGCGAACTGCGAGGCGACGCCGTTGCGGTCGGTGACCTTCGCGACGAAACCGCCGGTGTCGTACTCGTATCTGGCCGTCTTGCCGAGCTGGTCGGTCCAGGAGACGAGGCGGTCGTCACGTGAGGCGTCGTTGACGTACGTCAGGGTGCCGTTGCGCGGGTCGGTGACGGTGATCGTGGCCAGGGACGCGCCCGTGGAGTCCTTGGTGTACGCGGCGGACGACAGCTTCCACAGGCCGCCGTTCGCGTCGGTGTGGGTCAGCAGACGGCCGCCGTCGGCGGCGTAGGTGTTCACCGCCGCGACGCGGCCCGACACCTTGGTGATCTTCGTGAGCTGGTGCCGGACCTGCCGGGTGCGGTAGTGGTTGAGGATCTGCTCCCGGCGCAGCGGCTTGTTGTAGACGGCGACCTCGTCGATCGAGCCGGCGAAGGGGAAGGCCCGGCTGGAGCTCACGGTGCCCGGCCAACTGGAGGAGCCGAAACCGTACCCGATCCGGGCGTCCCACTGGCCCAGGTGCGTGATCTGCTGGGAGAGGCTGCCCACCTCCTGGCCGTCCAGATAGAGCGTCTGGCTGGTCCTGGCGCCCGACAGCGCCACGTGGTGCCAGTTTCCGTCGTTGACGGCCGTGGCGGAGGTGATCGGCGCGACGGTCCCGGTCCACAACTGACCGCGCAGCTTCCCGTCGGTGCCCACGTAGACCGCCGGTGTGTACACGCTGGGCGCGTCGGTGGCGGAGTTCTGGTAGCCGAAGACGGTGCCCGAACCGGTGGTCTTGAACCACGCTTCGATCGTGGTCTCGCCGCCGAGCCCGTTGATCACGCCGGGCGGCAGGGAGACGTACGCGGAACCGGTCGTGCCCTTGAAGGTCATCGCGGTGTCGGACGAGCCGCCGAGCGGCGCGGGGGCGCCGCCGATGGCGTCCGCGGTGCTCCCGGCGATCCTTCCGTTGCCGAGACCGGAGATCGAGCTCATCACGTTCGTGATCGCACTGCCGATGCCGGTGGCGCTCTCGTTCAGCCGCCAGTAGCCCAGGGGTTTGGCGTCGATGACGGCACTGCGGTACTGGGAGGGGTCGCCGTACTCGTAGCGGGCGCAGGCGCCGCCGGACGACGGCGGGCAGACCCTGACGAGGTGGTCCCCGTCATAGGCATAGGTCCAGGTGATGGGAGCGCCGTCCACCGGGTCGCTGGCCACGGCGGTCACATGGGCGCCGCTCCAGGTGAAGGTCAGCGAGCGCCCGCCCGCCCCGGTGACCTTGGCCAACTTCCCGCCCGTGCCGTACTGCAGGGTCTGCGTGCGGCCCCGGCTGTCGGTGACCTTGACCAGCCGGCCCGCGGAGTCGAACCAGTAGGAGGTGGACTCCTTGTCCATCAGCCGCCAGCCGCCCCCGCTCTGCGTGGCGAGGGTGGCATAGGTGCCCGCCGGAGACGCGTAGGTGCCGTCGCCCTTGGCCGCGAACCGCCACTGCCGCCCGTCGGGATAGGTGACCAGCACGGTGGACCTGAGCGGCTCGTTCTCCAGCCGGGTGTCCCAGCGCGTGGTCCAGCCCGCTCCGAACGCTCCGTCGGTGCGCGGGTCGAGGCTGTTGTAGGTGCGCACCACCGACAGCGGCGGCCCCACCGCGGCGACCGTGAGATCGGTCTCGGTATGGGTGTAGTTGCCGGTCACGTGGTTGAACTCACGGCCGTCCGTGCCCGCGGCCAGCAGGGCGTTGATCGAGTCCTGCTCCGGAACCGCGGTGAAGCTGCGCCAGGACGACGTCGCCGTCGCCGCGCTGGTCGCCGCCTGCGCGTACCACCAGTAGGTCTTGCCCCACTGCAGCTTGCCGGATGGGACCGTCCACGCGCCCTTGACCCAGGTCGACGACTCGCACCAGGTCCAGTCGTCCTTGGGGCCCGCGCAGACCTGGTACCAGTACGACGTCGCCGCCTCGCCGGGCGCCTGCGCGTACGCGGACAGTGCCGGCGTGAGCGAACCGACCTGCGTGTTGTCCGCCGGGGTGAACTGCTGGAAGGTCACGGTGTCCAGCGGCATGGCGGTCACCCGCGCGGTCTGCCACGCCGACCACGCGGAGTAGGCCGAGCCGTCGTTGGCGCGGGCCCGGTACTGGATCGTCTGCCCGTCGGAGAGCTTCCCCGAGGGGACGGCCACCGTCGCCTTGCCCCCGGCGGCGACCCCGCTGGCGGTGCCGCTCCACACCAGGGAGCTGCCCACCTGCACCTGGAACTCCCCGCTGAGGCTGCCGCCGTCCGCGTCCGACAGCACGGCCGACAACACCGGCGTCAGCGAGGTCACCACCCCGCCCGTCTCCGCCGTCACAGTGGGAGCGATCTGCGGGGCCGCCACCGTGGGCGCGGTGTTCGGCGGCTGGTAGGTGATGGTCAGGACGGGCTTTTTGGACGATTCGGTGGAGGCGAAGGTCCGCGTCTGGCTGCTGGTCCCCTCCGGGCCGGTGAGCCGCACCCCATAGTTGCCATAACCGGCGACCCAATCCTGCGCCATGCCGGTGACGTTCCATTTCATCGCCCTGGGGCTGGAACTGCTGCATGACGAGGAGACGTTCGTCCCGGAAATCTCCGACCAGTCGACCTCCGGCTGGTCGTACCAGGCGATGTCCGACCACCACGACTCCGTCACCATGGCGGCCTTCACGGAAACGCTGCTGCACGCGTTGGAGCTGGAATTCCACAACTGCATCTCGGCGGCGGTCACCGTGGCGCCCTCGGGTACGGACGACAGGTCGAAACGCAGAAACGCCCGGTCCCGCACATAGCTGGTGGGAATTTCATACGTGTTGGCGCTCGTCCCGACCCAGAGCGAGGAGGAGGAGGGATGACCGGACCCGAGCTGGTAGCTGCCGTTCTGGTATTCGGTGGTCTCCACGTACGTGTCCGTGCTGACGGGAGCGGTGATCTGCGTGGTCAGCGTCCCGTTGCTGTTGGCGTAGGTCCGGGAGTTCTCGGTGGTCGCGCTCTCCACGAGCACCTGGGCCTTGGTGCGCCGTGCCGTCGCCAGCGCCGCGACGACCTCCGTCTTCTCCGTGTCCCGCGCCGCCCCCGCGGCCGGGGCCGGCGACGGTCTCAGCGCCGCGGGCAACGGCGGAGGAGAGGCGAGACCACCCTCGGCCGGCTCGCCGGACGTCTTGCGCCGCTGCTCGACCGGCAGGCTGCCCTTCGGACGCTCGGTCGTCTTCCGCGCCGGCAGGTCACCCGCCCGCGTGGCGGCGCTGTCGACCAGGTGCGGCAGACCGCCGGCCGTCCCCGTCAACTGCTGTGGAGCCTCGCCGTTCGGCAGGTCGACCGAGACGAGAGGCGGGCCGCTTTGCGCGGCCGCCGACGTGATACCCGCGGAAATGAAATCGGATAACAACGCCACCTGAATCGTCACGGTAATCCGGACAAACAGGCGCGCGAAATCGCGCCCAAGACGGCTACGCCGCATGGCTCGTCACACTCCAGAGGCAATCGCACGGACGGGGGTGAAAACGCCCTCTCCCGGCGACACCTTCGTCACGTTCAGAGCGCGGTGGAGCAGCCCCGCAAAAAAGCATTCACAGGCAAATATCAGCAAACGCTCAGAAACGTATATCAGCGCCAAGCGAGGCCTCAAGAGGTGATCATCTATATTTCGCCTAGATATGGGCTTGCATGCGGAATATCACGCTCTGCCACCTTTGAAGCGTCACGCCGCGCGTCGGCTCGAAACCGGCGCCTGTCGGCGGAGTATCGGAGGAAGCCCAAGCCGTTCGTCCGGCCGACGCCGGGCAGCCGCCGGTCTCGGCCGCCTCCGTGACCGACTCCGGTCCCCCCGCCGGCCCGAGGTCCGTAGACTCGGCTGCGGTTCAAGGGAGGGCAAACCGTGCGCAAGGGTGAGTGGCCGCGATTCCAGGCCAGGCCGTACGTCTGCGGGGCCGTCGGGCCCTTCGAGCAGGCCAAGCTCGACCTGCTGGCGCGGTCGGGGCCCGCCGTGCGGGGCGTGCACAGCGTCCCGGAGGCCGCGCTGCTCGCCTCGGCTCCCCTGGCGCCGTACGCCACGGGCGAGCGGACGACCGCGTACGCGTGGGGCGACCGGCGGCCGGAGACCGGGGGCGAGCCCCGGGCGAACGCGTGGCTGCGGGTCGCGGAGACGTACGAGACCCCGGGCCTGGTGGACGAGCCGGACGCCGTGAGCCTGCACACGGGCGGTCTCGGCCTGGTCGACGTCTACTACCTGCGGGACGGGGACGCCGTCTACTTCTCCTCGCTCATCGAGCCGCTCCTCGCGCTGGCCCGGCGGCCGTACGAGGTGAACTGGGAGGCGTGGGCGGCGATCCTCCGGCTGACCTACCCGCTGCTGGAGGACACGCCGTACCGCGAGATCCGGCGCCTGCCCGGGGCGAGCGCGCTGAGCTGGTCGCGCCGCGCGCGCAGACTGCGCGTCGACCGGCGGGCCCCGCGCTGGGTGCGGGAGGAGCCGGTGGACCGGGGCGTCACCGGCGGCGACCTGGTCGCGCTGCTGCACGACGCACTCAAGCCGTACGAGCGGGTGCTGGTGCCGGTGAGCGGCGGGTACGACTCGCGCCTGCTGGCCAGCGTGGCGGTGTCCAGGAAGATGGACGTCGAGTCGTGGACCACGAGCCCGGACGACGGGCTGGACAACGACATCGACTTCGCCCGCTACATCACCCGTGAGCTGGGGATCCCGCACCGGATCATGCCGCAGGACCCGGCCGCCTACCCGCAGGAGGCGCTGTGGGCGGCGCGCCGCCTGGAGTTCCTCACCAGCCACCACGCGTGGTACTCCCCCTTCGCCCGGGAGGTCCACGGCGCGGGCCGGGCACTGGTGGACGGTCTCGCGGGCGGCCCGCTGATGAAGAACTTCCTGATCACGGCGGACGCCGTCGGCGCGGGCACCGGCGCGTCGCGCCAGGAGGCGCTGCTGAAGGCGCTGGCGACCGGCGACGCCCACGTCCCCGTGCTCGGCGAGGCCGCCGCCGCGTGGATGGACGACCGGGTCCGCACGGTGTTCACCCGGGCGACCTCCCTGCTGCACGGGCACCGGGCCGAGCTGCCGCTGAGCGTGCTGCACACCCGGACCGTGCGCGGCATCGCCCGGTCGCCGGTCAACCTCGTCGGCCCCGAGGCGACCCCGGTCTTCCCGTTCCTGCACCCGGAGTTCTTCGACGCGGCGCTGTCGGTGCCGGTCGCCCGCAAGGAGGGCGGGAAGTTCTACCGGGAGGTCCTCCGGGCCGCCAACCCCCGCGTGGCCGCGCTGCCCTCGACCAACACCCCGCTGATGCCGAACCGCCGCGTGCCGCTCCGCTCGAACGGACCGGTCGCCCGCGAGTGGAACCACCGGATGCTGGTCAAGGCCGCGGAGATCCCCGGGCTGATGTCGCCCCAGATGCTGGACGCGATCGCCGGCGGGCCGGACGCGCTGACCGCCTTCGGGTCGTGGAACTCGCGGTTCTGGCTGCGCGCCCTGGTGGCGTTCGGGGCATGGCTGACCGACTACGAGGACGTGCTCGGCGACCTCACCCCGCCCTGGACGGCGCCGTCCGGCGGGTGACCCGCGACCGCGCACCCACCCCGCCGCGCCGCACATCGCGCCCGTCCACGCCCCGTCCACGCCCCCGGCCGGCGATGGTCGGCGGGTCTCCCGCACCGTCCGGCTGCGCGCTTGTGCGGTAGCCGTACGTGATCAGCCGGAAACAGGTAAAAACTGCATGTCAAACCCCTGTCAGCCTTTTCGGTCAGGCCACCTTGGGTGGTATTTTTGGTCAACTAGAGCAAAACATCACGGCGTGAGCTTCAACGCTCGGGTGTGACCTGACCACGCGCCCCCTCTTATCTCAAGCGAGAACCAGATGAACGCTGCTGCGCCCTGCCCTGACCCCGTTCCGGGGCCACTTGGGGCCTCACCCGGTGATCTCCCGGAGATCACCGATTTCACCTCGCAGGACCCCCGCTGGTACAAGCGCGCGGTCTTCTACGAGGTGCTGGTCCGCGGATTCAAGGACTCCAACGGCGACGGCACCGGCGACCTGCGCGGGCTGATCGACAAGCTCGACTACCTCAAGTGGCTCGGGGTCGACTGCCTCTGGCTGCTGCCGCTCTACGAGTCCCCGCTCAAGGACGGCGGCTATGACATCTCCGATTACCTCAAGATCCTTCCGGAGTTCGGCGACCTCGGCGACTTCGTGAAGCTGATCGAGGCGGCGCACGAGCGCGGACTCCGGGTCATCACCGACCTGGTCATGAACCACACCAGCGACCAGCACCCGTGGTTCCAGGCGTCCCGCAACGACCCCGAGGGCCCGTACGGAGACTTCTACGTCTGGTCGGACGACCCGGACAAGTACTCCGGCGTCCCGATCGTCTTCGTGGGCAGCGAGGAGTCGAACTGGACGTACGACCCGGTGCGCAAGCAGTACTACTGGCACCGGTTCTTCCACCACCAGCCCGACCTGAACTACGACAACCCGGACGTCCAGGACGCGATGATGGAGGTCATCCGTTTCTGGCTCGACCTGGGCGTCGACGGCTTCCGGCTGGACGCGGTGCCGTACCTGTTCGAGCGCGAGGGCACCTCCTGCGCCGGGCTGCCCGAGACCCACGACTACCTCAAGAGGGTCCGCGCCGAGGTGGACCGGATCTACCCCGACCGGGTGCTGCTCGCCGAGGCCAACGGCTGGCCCGAGGACGTGGTCGAGTACTTCGGCGACCCCACCGTGGGCGGCGACGAGTGCCACATGGCCTTCCACTTCCCCCTGATGCCGCGCATCTTCATGGCCGTCCGCCGGCAGAGCCGCGAACCGATCTCCGAGATCATGTCGCGCACCCCGAAGCTGCCGGAAAGCGCCCAGTGGGGCATCTTCCTCCGCAACCACGACGAGCTGACGCTCGAGACCGTGACGGAGGAAGAGCGCGACTACATGCACGCCGAGTACGCCAAGGACCCGCGCATGCGCGCCTACCTCGGCATCCGGCGGCGCCTGGCTCCCCTGCTGGAGAACGACAGGGACCAGATCGAGCTGTTCACGGCGCTGCTGCTCAGCATGCCGGGCTCGCCGGTGATGTACTACGGCGACGAGATCGGCATGGGCGACAACATCTGGCTGGAGGACCGCGACGCGGTCCGCACGCCGATGCAGTGGACCCCGGACCGCAACGCCGGGTTCTCCGACGCCGACCCCGGCCGGCTCTACCTGCCGGTGGTCATGGACCCCGTGTACGGCTACCAGGCCGTGAACGTCGAGGCCCAGATCAAGAGCGAGTCGTCGCTCCTGCACTTCACCCGGCGGATGCTGCAGATCAGGCGGGAGCACCCGATCTTCGGCACCGGTGACTACACCGAGCTGTGGTCGCCGAACCCGAGCGTGCTGGCCTTCCTGCGGGAGGAGGACGACGACGTGGTCCTGTGCGTCAACAACCTGTCGCGCTTCGCCCAGCCGGTCGAGCTCGACCTGCGGCGCTTCTCCGGGGTCACTCCGGTCGAGTGCCGGGGCGGCGTCTCCTTCCCCGTGGTCGGCGACCTGCCCTACCTGCTCACGCTGCCGGGCTACGGCTTCTACTGGCTGTCCATGCGGCCGTCCTCCTGATCCGGCCGCCCGGCGCGCCCCGCCCTCGGGCCCTCACGGGCCCCTGGGCGGGGCGTCGTCGCGTCGACGGCAGACTTGACGCCGCCTTGGCCCACCCCTTTCGCCCGGCGTGCCTACCGTGACGTAGACGGGCGGATCGCTCGCATCGGCGAGAGGGGGATCCTCATGCTCCGGCACACCTACCTGTCCCTGGCCGTCGCGCTGGTCGCGGGCGCGGCCGTCACCGGGATCGCCGCGGCACGGACGCCGGCGGCGCCGCGCGACGTCGACGCCTCCGCGACCCTCACGAACGCGCAGGGTCAGAACGTCGGGACGGTCAGCGTGGAGAACGACGAGAACGGCGGCACCGAGGTGAAGATCAGGACCACCGGCCTGCCGTCCGGATTCCACGGCGTGCACATCCACGACAAGGGCGTCTGCGACCCGAATTCGACCGACCCGGCGACCGGCGGCCCCTTCTTCAGCGCGGGCCCGCATCTCGGCTCGGGCTCGCACCCCGGGCACACCGGGGATCTGCCCGATCTCCTGGTCCGCGGCGACGGCGTGGGCCAGGCCGCCGTCGTCACCGACCGGTTCAGGGTGGAGGACCTGCTGAGCGGCGACGGCACCTCGATCGTCGTCCACGCCAAGCCGGACAACCAGGCGAACATCCCCGACCGCTACAGCCGTTCGGGGACGGCCGGGCCCGACGCCGAGACGCTCAAGGCCGGCGATTCGGGCGGCCGGATCGCCTGCGGTGTCTTCAGAAGGGACTGAGCGGCACGGGCGGGCCTGAGCCACAGGCCGCTTCACAGTCCGCCGTTCCTTCAGCGGGCGGTGACGGGCACCTGTGCCCGTGCCGCCCGCCGGGCCGGGATCAGCGCCACCAGCAGGGCGGCCCCGATCGCGCTCACGAGGGTCGCGGCGAGCATGCCCGGGGTCGGGGCCTGGCCGATGCCCGCGCCGACACCGCTGCCCCGGCCCTCCAGGTCGATCAGCCACCGCGAGCAGGACGCCCCCGCCGCCGCTCCCAGCACGACCCCCACCGCCGCGGGCAGGCCGGTGGCGGTGACCAGCGTGGCCATCACCTGACGGGGTGTCAGGCCCATCGCCTTGAGCACGGCCAGGTCGAGGACGTGGTCGCGCAGCCCGAGCGCGCTGGCGGTCAGCAGGCTGGCCAGCCCGATCAGGGCCAGCACGGCGACCAGGGCGACGATGATGACCCGGATGACCGCCAGCCGGTCGGCCGGGTTCACGGCCTGTGCCACCTCGAGCCCCTGCCCCTGCAGCCGGGCACGCACCTGCGCGGCGTCGGCGCCGGGCCGCAGCGCCAGGGCGTAGAACTGGGGCGGCAGCGCGTCCTTGGCCGCCAGGCTGTCCACCCCGAACGACAGCACCTCGCCGTCCTGCTCCGGCTCGATCACCCGGCCCACGATCCGCACGATCAGCGGGGTGCCCCCGATCGTCACGCGGACCCGGTCGCCGATCCGTACGCCGAGGAGGTCGAGCAGGCCCTGCCCGGCCACGGCCTCGCCCCGGTCGGCGAACATCCGGCCCTCCACCACCGGAAAGGGGTACGGGTCGGAGGACAGGCCGAGCGCCCTGGTCCGCACGGTCCTCGTCTGCCAGGGGACGAGCGCGTCGAGTTCGGCTCCCGGGTAGGCCGCCACCACGTCCGGATCGGCCATCGCGCGCTGGCGCGCCTCCTCGGCGGTCAGCTCGCCCGGCCGCAGGGACAGGGCCGCGGCCTGGCCCACCCTCTCGGGGTGGCGGCTGAAGGCGTCCAGGGTCGCCCAGCAGCCGAGCCCGATCGTGATCATCATCATCGGGATGGCGACGCCGCAGACCGTGAGCGCGGCCGGCGTCCTGCGGGTGAAGGCGTCCCTGGCGCCGAGGACGAGCGCGGGCGGGAGCCGTACGAGCAGAGCGACCCTGGCCAGCCGGGACAGGTGCCCGCGCGGCGGCGCCGCGGGGGCGGCCGGGATCGGCGGGGTGCGCCCGCCGCGCCAGGCCGGGATCAGGACCGCGACCAGCACCGTCAGCGACGTCCCCGCGATGATCGCCGCGAGAGGGCCTGCCGACAACGGCACGACGACCGTCTCCCCCATGGCGTACGCCGTGATCAGGCGGGCGGCGACCGCGCCGGCGGCGATGCCGAGCAGCCCGAGCGTGCCGTGCTCGGCGACGAGCATCCGGACCACCTGGCCCCGGGTGAACCCGAGCGACTTCAGCGTGGCGATGTCGCGCAGCTGGATCAGCACCCGGCCACCGGCGGCGTTGGCGAGCGCGAGCGCGGCGGCGACCAGACCCGCACCGCCGAACAGCGCGAGCAGCAGGCCGAGCAGCCGGTTGTCCAGCTCCATCGAGGCCCGCACCTCGCGCCAGGTCGTCACCCGCTGCACCTGGTTGCGCAGCGTGAAGACGGCCCTCTGGACGACGAGGTCGGTGGTGGCGGCATCGGCCAGCCGCAGCCCGGTCACGGTCTCGGTGCGGCCGGGCGCGGGCTCGACGACGTTGAGCGTCTGCGCGAGCGTCCAGGCCAGACCCGGGGTCCACTCCGGGTAGAAGCCCTGGTCGCCGCTCTCGGCCAGTCCGGCGACGGTCAGCGTGTGGGTCGCGCCGTTGAGTCCGGTGACGCTGAACGGACTGCCCGGCCGCAGGCCGAGGGCCCGGGCGAACGACCGCTCGACGACCACGCCGTTCGGGGTGCGCACGTCGAGCCAGCGGCCCTCGCGCAGGAGCGGGCGGGCCACCGCGGGGAAGGCCGCCGGCGTCTCCTGCAGCGTGATCGGCACCCGCCGGCCGCGGGTGACCAGCGTGGCGGGCGCGCTGCGGTACGGCCCGGCGACGTCGGTCACGCCGTGCAGCCCGCGCAGCGCGGACACGTCGGGGACGTCCTTGCTGTGGATCCAGATGTGCGCGCTGTTGCTGCGCGCGAACAGGCCGCGCCAGGGGTTGGTGCCGTCCTCCAACAGCGTGGCCGCGACGATCAGGGCGGTGACGATCCCCGCCACCGCGAGGACCGTGAGCGCGGCCTGCCCCCGGCGTGCCCGCAGGTCCGCGCGGATCCACCGCAGCTCCGCGGTCCGCACCGTCACCACGCCACCCCCCTGCCGTGATCGGGCGGGCATTCCGTGGGGACGACGTCGCGTGATCGCGCGGTGTGCCGCGGCGAAGGGGCGTGCCCCGCGACGGGACGACTCATGATCTCGAGGTCTCCCGCGAGCGGGAGGCGGCGCGGCCGGCGATCACGCGGGCCGTCCGGGAGTTCGGGCGATTCCTGGCGGTGCACCGGTTCAGCTCCGGAGTTCGACGACGTCCCCCGCCGCTCCGGAAGGGCGCCGGCGCGACTTCGGGATGGCGCCGTCGTCGACGATCTGACCGTCGAGCAGGCTGACGACGCGGTCGGCCATGCTCGCCACCCGGGCGTCGTGGGTGACCAGCACGATGGTCTGGCCCTGCCCGTGCACCTTGCCGAGCAGGCGGAGCACGTCACGGGTGTTGCGGCTGTCGAGGTTGCCGGTCGGCTCGTCGGCCAGCAGCAGCCGGGGCTGGTTGGCGAGCGCGCGGGCCAGCGCGACCCGCTGCTGCTCGCCGCCGCTGAGCTGCGCCGGCGACGCCTCGGCGCGGTCGGTGAGGCCGAGCTCGCCGAGGAGGTACTCGCGCCGTTCCCTGGCCTGCCGGGGCGGAACGCCGCCCAGCAGTGCGGGCAGTTCGACGTTGTCGGCCACGGTCATGTTGGCGACCAGGTTGAAGAACTGGAAGACGAAGCCGATCTTCTCGCGGCGGAGCACGGCCCACCCGCTCTCCGACAGCGTGTCCGCCCGCTTGCCGTCCAGCCAGATCTCGCCGCTGGTACGCGTGTCCAGGCCGCCGAGCATGTGGACCAGTGTGGACTTCCCGGACCCCGACGGGCCCATGATGGCGACGAACTCCCCCGCCTCGACCGTCAGGTCGACCCCGCGTACGGCAGGCACGGGCAGCCCGCCGGTCTGGTAGATCTTCACCAGGTTGACCGCCCGGACGACGGAAGCGCCGGCGTTCACGGCAGGTCCTCCTGGCAGCGTTCGAGCCAGTCGAGGTCGGCCTGCAGGTGGAGCATGGCCCCCTCGATGAGGAGCAGCGCGACGCGGTTGGCCGGGTCGGTGCGGTCGGCCAGCTCGCGGAGGTCTCTCATGAGCGCAAGGTAGTGCCGTCGCTGCCGGTTCACCAAAGCCATGCGGTCGGACAACCCGGTCATCGGGGCCAGCACGAGCTTCATGAAGAACTCGTCACGCACGCGAGGGCCCTCGGTGGGCTCCTCCACCCAGGTCTCCAGCGCCTCCCGGCCGGTGGCGGTGATGTAGTAGACCTTCTTGTTCGGCCGGTTGGCCTGCTCGACGTCGACCGAGCGGACGAAGCCGTCCTTCTCCAGCCGGCCCAGGGTCACGTAGATCTGCCCGATGTTGGGCGACGGGTAGGCGCCGCCGAAGATCGTTTCCAGCGCCTGTTTCAGCTCGTATCCGTGGGCAGGTTCCTTCGCAAGGAGCGCCAGCAGCGACTGCCGCACGCGCCCACCCCCAAGCCGTATCGAGCAGTTATCGGAGCGTTACGGGCTGATCCGTTGACGCTCACATTATCGCTATGCATAACATGCATGCACCTACCTAACACGTATGTAACCGGCTTTTCACGCGGAGGCCACATGGTTCGCCGAGCCGTCGTCGTCCTGGTCACCTTCCTGGTGGCCGGGTGTGCGGGGCTCGCCGACACCGGCACCGAGTCCGACGTGGGCAGCGACGGCACCGGGCCGATCACACTGGCGATCGGCCGGGACACCACCGCGTACCTCCGTCCGCTGCTGGACCGGTGGAACCAGGCACACCCGGACGAGCCGGTGTCGCTGCTCGAACTGCCCGAGGCGGCCGACGAGCAGCGCGCCCAGATGGTGGCCAACCTGCAGGCGCACAACGACGTCTACGACGTGCTCGCGCTCGACGTGATGTGGACGGCGGAGTTCGCCGACGCCGGCTGGATCGCGCCGCTCGACCGCAGCCTGTTCCCCCTGGACAAGCTGCTCAAGGGCGTCGCGGACACCGCCATCTACCGCGACAGGCTGTGGGCGGCGCCGTACACCAGCAACGCCGGCCTGCTCTACTACCGGTCGGACATCCTGAAGAAGGAGCACCTGAAGCCGCCCAGGACCTGGGCGGAGCTGCGCGAGCAGGCCACGCGCCTGAGCGCGAAGTATCACATCGGGGGATATGCCGGGCAGTTCCTGCCGTACGAGGGACTGACCGTCAACTTCGCCGAGGCCGTCCAGTCGGCGGGCGGGTCGATCCTCAGCCCGGACGCCCGTACGGTCACGATGGACCTCGGCAGCGCGCGGGCCGCGCTCGGCTTCCTGGTCGGCGGCGTCAAGGAGGGGTGGATCCCCCGCGAGGCGCTGACGTACAAGGAGGAGGAGTCCCGGCTCGCCTTCCAGGAGGGGCGGCTGCTGTTCGCCCGCAACTGGCCGCACGCGTACGGACCCGCCGCCCACTCGAAGCTGGCCGGGAAGTTCTCGGTGGCCCGGCTGCCCGGCCTGAACGGGCCCGGGTCCAGCTCGCTGGGCGGTTACAACCTCGCCATAAGCGCCTTCTCGAAGCGGCAGAAGTCGGCTCTCGACTTCATCCGCTACTTCACCGGGCGGGACAACGAGCGGCTCGTGCTCACCGAGGGCTCGTTCCCGCCGGTGTGGGCGGACCTGTACGACGACCCGGAGCTCATCGAACGGTTCCCGTACCTGCCCGCGCTCAAGGAGGCCATCGTGTCGGCCCGGCCCAGGCCGGTCACCGCCGACTACAACCAGGTCAGCCTGCTGATCTCCAGCGCCGTCACCGGCGCGCTCACCCTTGCCAAACCCGTAGACGAGACCGTCGCCGACCTCAAACAGGGGCTCGGCGAGGTCATCCAGCCCGGAGGATAGATATGCGCAAACTCCCCCCGATCATGGTCGCGTGCCTCGCTCTCGCCGCCGCCGCCGCGTGCGGCAGCGACTCCGGGACCGGCACCGGCTCCGGCAGCGAGCCGGCGGCCCAGGGCAGCGCCTCGGCCGCCGGCGGCGCCAAGCCGCTGGAGGGCGAGAAGATCGAGATCGCCGCGAAGTGGACCGGCGACGAGCAGGCCAACTTCGAGAAGGTGCTCAAGGCGTTCGAGGAGAAGACCGGCGCCACGGTCACCTACGCCTCCACCGGTGAGGACACCGGCGCCTACCTCGGCCCCCGCATCCAGGGCGGCAACCCTCCGGACGTCGCCATCCTGCCGCAGCCGGGCCTCGTGCAGCAGTACGCCGACGAGAACGCCCTCAAGCCGCTGTCCGCCGAGGTGCAGGCGCAGATCGACCAGAACTACACGCCGTACTGGAAGGAGCTCGGCTCGGCCAAGGGCCAGGTGTACGGCGTGCTCGTCAAGGCCGCGCACAAGTCTCTGGTCTGGTACCGCCAGTCGGCCTTCGACGACGCCGGGGTGCAGCCCGCGGCCACCTGGGACGACCTGATCAAGAACGCCCAGACGCTGTCGGACTCCGGCGTCGCGCCGTTCGCGCTGTGTGCCGCCTCCGGCTGGACGCTGACCGACCTGTTCGAGAACGTTTATCTGTCCACCGCGGGCCCGGAGAACTACGACAAGCTCGCCAAGCACGAGATCCCCTGGACCGACGCCACGGTCAAGACGGCCCTGGAGAAGATGGCGCAGATCTTCGGCAAGAAGGAGCTCATGCTCGGCGGCTCGTCCGGCGCGCTGCAGACCGACTTCCCGACCTGCGTCACGCAGGTGTACGGCCAGAAGAAGGCCGCGATGGTCATCGAGGCCGACTTCGTCGCCGCCTCCGTCGGCCAGTCGGGCGCGAAGGTCGGCGAAGAGGCGAAGGTCATGCCGTTCCCGAAGGCGGGCGACACCGCCCCGGTCGTCCTCGGCGGCGACGTCGGTGTGGCGATGAAGGACACCAAGGGCGCGCAGGCGCTGCTGGAGTACCTGGCTTCCAAGGAAGGCGGCGAGGTCTGGGCCAAGCAGCCGGGCTACCTGTCCCCCAACCGCAACGTCTCCCCCGACAACTACCCCGACGACCTGACCAAGCAGCTCGCCCAGACGATCATCTCGGCCGGCGAGTCGGTGCGGTACGACATGTCCGACCTGGCGCCCAGCGCCTTCGGCGGCACCGACGGCAAGGGCGAGTGGAAGGACCTGCAGGACTTCCTCCGCAACCCCTCCGACGTGAAGGGCGCGCAGGAGAAGCTCGAGGCGGACGCCGCCAAGGCCTTCAAGTAAAGGAAGGACGGCCGTGACCGAACGGTTGGACGGCCCGCAGGCCGCCGGCGGCGGCGACTCCGCCGCCGGGGCCTCCTCCGGCCCGCGCGAAACCCCTGCAGAACCTTCCCCCGCCCCCTCGGGCTCCTCGGACTCCTCCGGCTCGCCGGACCCGGAGACCGCCGCCGCGGACTCCACCGCCGCTCCGGACTCCTCCGGCTCGCTCGACCCGGAGACCGCCGCCGCGGACTCCACCGCCGCGGGAGACCCCGTGGCGGCCGCGGAGGAGCCGCCCGCGGGTCCGGCGGCGGCCGGGTACCCGACCGCGGCCCCGCCCGGCGCGGTCGCCCCCGCGGCCGCGGCGCAGGCGCCCGTACGGCTCGGCCCGTCGCCGAGGCTGGCGGTGCTGTTCCTGCTGCCCGCGGTGCTGCTGCTCGCCGCGTGGGTGATCTACCCGGTCATCTACTCGATCTGGCGCAGCCTCTACGACGCCACCGGCGACCGTTTCGTCGGACTGGGCAACTACCTGTCGATCTTCACCGACTCCGCGACGCTCACCACGATCAGGAACAACATCATCTGGGTCGTGGTGGCCCCGATCATCGTCACCGCGCTCGGCCTGATATTCGCGGTGCTGACCGAGCGCATCCGCTGGTCCACGGCGTTCAAGCTCGTGCTGTTCATGCCGATGGCCGTCTCCCTGCTCGCCGCCGGCGTCATCTTCCGCCTCGTCTACGAGCAGGACCCCGACAAGGGCGTCGCCAACGCCATCATCACCACCGTCCACGACACGTTCTCCTCCAGCGCCGGATACCCCGGCGCGCGGCCACGCGAGAACGACCAGGCGCCCGCCGTCGTGCAGGGCGGCGCGGTGGTGACCCGGCAGCAGGCGCAGCCGGGCACCCCGGTGCTGATCCCGCTCGTCGGCCTCGGCCAGGACGTGGTGAAGGACGCCGCGCCCGCCAAGGCCGCCCCGGCCGCCGGTGGCGACGGCCTGAGCGGCACGGTCTGGCTCGACGTGGTCCGCGGCGGCGGCGGCACGCTCAACCAGATCGACCCGCAGGAGAAGGGCCTGGCCGGTGTCACGGTCGAGGCGGTCTCCGGCGGCGCGGTCAAGGCGACGACCGAGACGGCCGCGGACGGCACGTTCCGCTTCTCCGGCCTCCCGTCCGGCTCCTACGTCGTACGGCTGCCGCAGGACAACTTCACGGCGCCGTTCAACGGCCTTACCTGGCTCGGCCCGTCGCTGATCACCCCTGCGATCATCGGCGCGTACATCTGGGTGTGGGCCGGGTTCGCGATGGTGCTGATCGCGGCCGGCCTGTCGGCGATCCCCCGTGACGCCCTGGAGGCGGCACGGATCGACGGCGCGACCGAGTGGCAGGTGTTCCGCCGGATCACCGTGCCGCTGCTGTCGCCGGTGCTGCTCGTCGTCTTCGTCACCATGATCATCAACGTGCTCAAGGTCTTCGACCTGGTGTTCATCATCGCCCCCGGGTCGGTGCAGCCGAACGCGAATGTGATCGCGCTGGAGATGTGGCGCGTCTCGTTCGGCGGCGGCGGCAACCAGGGCATGGGTAGCGCGTTGTCCATCTTCCTGCTCGTCCTGGTGGTGCCGTTCATGATCTTCAACATCCGCCGGTTCAGGAGGGACGAGGGATGACGACCCTGGCCGAACCCCGGCACGCGCAGCCGGTCTCCCGCGGCCTGATCACGCGGGTGACCGACCGCCTCGGCAGCGGCGTGGTGCAGGTCTTCATGATCCTCGTCGCGCTGTTCTGGCTGCTCCCGACCCTGGGCCTGCTGGTCGTGTCGCTGCGCGGCGAGACCGAGAACAACTCCTCCGGCTGGTGGACGCTGTTCACCAAGCCGGCGCAGATCACGTTCGAGAACTACTCGAACCTCCTCGCGTCGGGCTTCAGCTCGTCGTTCTGGAACACGGTGCTGATCACGGTGCCCGCGACCCTGCTGGTGATCGGCATCGCGGCCATGGCGGGGTACGCGTTCGCCTGGATCGAGTTCCCCGGCAGGGACACGGTGTTCCTCGTGGTCATCGCCCTGCTGGTCGTCCCGGTGCAGATCGCGCTGATCCCCATCGCCAAGCTGTACGGATTCCTCGGGATCTTCGGCTCGATCCTCGGGGTCGTGCTGTTCCACGTGGCGTTCGGCCTGCCGTTCGCCATCTTCCTGCTGCGCAACTTCTTCGTGGGCATCCCGCGCGAGCTGCTCGAGGCGGCGCGGATGGACGGCGCGCCGGAGTGGCGGATCTTCGCCACCGTGGTGTTCCCGCTGGCCAAGCCCGCGATCGCGTCGCTCGGCATCTTCCAGTTCCTGTGGGTGTGGAACGACCTGCTCGTCGCACTGGTGTTCGCCGACACCGACAACCAGCCGATGACGAAGGCACTGCAATCCCAGATGCGGCAGTTCGGCACGAACGTGGACATCCTCGCGCCGGGTGCGTTCCTGTCGCTCATCATCCCGCTGGTGCTGTTCTTCGCCTTCCAGCGGTATTTCGTGCAGGGCCTGCTCGCGGGCTCGGTCAAGTAGCCCGGCCGGAGGCCCCGGACCATTCCGGCGCCTCCGGCATCACCGCGGTCACCATGGGAAATGTCCCGTGTGTGGTGAACCGTGTCGAGAGGACGTCGGATGCCCGCTTCACGGGGGTAAGCGGGCATCCGATCTTTCCCCCACCGGGCCGTACGGGGGCGGAAAAGCCGATAGAGTGCGCGGACATGTCAGGACGTCCGTTGCACGAACTCGTGGAAGCCGGATGGGCCGAGGCCCTCGCACCCGTGGCCGAGCGCATCGCCGCCATGGGTGACTTCCTCAGGCAGGAGATCGCGGAAGGCCGCCAGTACCTCCCGGCGGGCGAGAACGTGCTCCGCGCGTTCAAGCAGCCGCTGAACGAGGTCCGGGTGCTGATCGTCGGCCAGGACCCCTATCCCACCCCCGGTCACCCCGTCGGCCTGAGCTTCTCCGTGGCGCCGGACGTACGGCCGCTGCCGGGGAGCCTGGTCAACATCTACAAGGAGTACACGGCCGACCTCGGCCACCCCGCGCCGTCGAACGGCGACCTCACCCCGTGGACCGAGCAGGGAGTGCTCCTGCTCAACAGGGTGCTGACGGTGATGCCGGGCAAGCCGGCCTCCCACCGGGGCAAGGGGTGGGAAGAGGTGACCGAGCAGGCCATCAAGGCGCTGGTCGCGCGGGGCGGGCCGCTCGTGGCGATCCTGTGGGGCCGCGACGCCCGCAACCTGCGGCCCATGCTGGGGGACGTGCCGTGCATCGAGTCGGCCCACCCCAGCCCGTTGTCCGCGCGCAGCGGATTCTTCGGCTCCCGTCCGTTCAGCCGGGCGAACGCCCTGCTGGAGCAGCAGGGCGGGGCGCCGGTCGAGTGGAAACTGCCATAACGGCTGCCGATAGGATCACCACCATGAGCGATGGAACGGACACCGGTCGCTATCTGCGGCTCACCGTCGACCTGGTGGTCGAGGTCCTCGATGTCGACGCGCTGCAGGCGGCGGCGCTCGCCGAGATCCGCGACCCCCAGGCCGAACTGGACGACGCCGAGCGGCAGGAGCAGATCGAGCTGGTCAACTCCGACAAGACGGGCGCTGCGGCCCTGCAGTGGCTGATCGAGCCCGACCACGTGCTCGGCCTCGTCGAACACGTCACCGAGGTCGAGCCACGTGAGGCGATGCTCGGCGTCGAGCCGTCGGAGGGGGTCCTGGAGGACGAGGACGACCACGACCACGACCACGACCACGACCACGACGAGCCGGGCCACATCCACTGAGGCCCGTGCACCGGACAGGGCGTCGGGCCGGCCGCCGGGCCGGGCCGGCGCGTCCGTGCCGCGCCCCTTACGCGGGCCGGCCGACCGTACGCTGGTAGTGCGCCGCGATCTCGTCACTGGTGGTGAGCCAGACGTCGGGCTGCGCGGCGAGGAAGGCCAGCGCCTGATCGAGATACTTGGCCCGGAACGCCTGCCCGATTACGAAGGGATGCAGGGCCAGGGCCATGACCCTGCCGCTGTCTTCGGCGTCGGCGTGCAGCTGCTCGTACTGGTCCCTCACGGTCTGGACGAACTCCGGCCCCGTGACGCCCCTGTCGAACAGGAGCAGGTCGTTGAGCTCGACGGAGTAGGGGACGCTGATCATCCCGGGGACGTTCAGCGGGTACGGCTGGTCGTCGTTGGTCCAGTCCAGCAGGTAGCCGAATCCCAGCTCGGCGAGCAGCGCCGGCGTGTTGAAGGTCTCGGTCAGGCCGGGACCCATCCAGCCGCGCGGCCGCCGGCCGGTGGCCTCGGCGACGATGCCGGCCATCTCCGTGAGGAGACGGCGTTCCTCCTCCAGGGACAGGCCGGCGTGCAGGACGGAGTTGGTCCGGCCGTGCAGGAGCCAGGCCCAGTCGCGGTCGAGGCCGGCCTTGATGATCTGCGGATAGTGCTCGGCGACGGCGGAGTTGAGCAGGACGCTGGCCCTGACGCCGTGCCGGTCCAGGATGTCGGCGACACGCCAGATGCCGACCCTGGCCCCGTAATCGCGCCAGCCGTAGTTGAGGGCGTCGGGGACGAGGTCCGCCGTACCCTGCCAGATGCTGGTGGACGGGCGGTCGACCAGGAAGTGCTCGACGTTGAGGCCGACGTAGAAGGCGACCCTGGCGCCGCCGGGCCAGCTGATCGTCGGACGATCGGTGATCGGGCTGTAGTCGAAGAGCGTGTTCTCCATGCGCCGACGGTAGAAGCTGACATTGATGTCAAGTTCAAGCCCGCGGGGGTGACGTGATACGGATCGGCGAGCTGGCGCGGCGCACCGGGGTGAGCGAGCGGTCGCTGCGCTACTACGAGCAGCAGGGGCTGCTGGTGGCCGAGCGTACGCCCGGCGGCCAGCGGGAGTATCCCGAGCAGGCGGTCGATCGCGTCATCCGGATCCAGGAACTGTTCGCGGCGGGCCTGCACAGCAAGAAGATCGCACAGCTGCTGCCCTGCATGCGCGACGCCGACGGCGGCCCCTCCGCAATCGCCACCCCCCGGCTCGTCACCGACCTCGTCGCGGAGCGGGACCGCATCGACCGCATGATCACGGATTTGGTCAACTCGCGAGACGTCCTCGACGAGGTGATCAACGCGGCGTCACAGGAGCGCGGGCAGGCGCCGCAGGAGCGCGAGCAGACGTCACAGGACCGCGGGCAGGCCCCGCAGGACCGCGGGTAGGCCCCCACCGCTCACACCGGCCGAAGAGGCCGGTGCGGTCCGGCCGGCGGCTCGACCCGGATCGGGTCGCCGGGCCGGACCTCGCCACCTGCGAGGACGACGCCCATGATCCCGGCCTTGCGCACCAGATTGCCCTCCTCGTCCCGGTCCAGCACCGCCTTCAGCAACCCGTCCTGGAAACCGTCGATCTGCAGGCAGGGGTTGCGAAGGCCGGCCACTTCGACGACGGCCGTCTCGCCGAGGTGCAACCGGGTCCCGGTGGACAGCGCGAGCAGATCGACGCCCCTGGTGGTGACGTTCTCCCCCATGTCCCCCGCCCGTACGGCGAAGCCCGCCTCACGCAGCTCGTCGTGCAACTCCGCGTGGATGAGGTGCACCTGACGCAGATTCGGCTGACTGGGATCGCGGGCGACCCGCGACCGGTGCTTCACGGTCACCCCGGCGTGGGCGTCCCCTTCGACGCCCAGGCCGGTCAGCAGCCGGATCGACTCCAGCGGCGTCTTGCTGAAGGTGTGGGTCGCGCTGCGGCTAACCGCCGTAACTCTGCTCGTCATGTCCCCTCCTCGTGGGCCGATGGCTCCATTCCGCGCACGAGGGCGAGGAGACGGTCAAGAAGATATTCGTCACCCTGAGCCTGCTCGCTGACCCACGCGATCGCGTTGACCAGGGTGAGGAGGTCGGCGATCCCGATGTCGCCGGGCACCTCGCCGTCTCGTTGCGCGCGTTCGAGCAGGGCGGCGCCGGTGGCGCGGATCCGCTCGTGGCAGGCCGCGAGCGCCGCGTCGCCGTGCGGCGCGGGCGGCACGGCCATTCGCGCGGCGACCAGGCCTCGCATCGCGGTGGCGTGCACCGCCACGGCCCGCAGCCAGGTGCGCAGCGCCTCAAATGGGCTGACCAAGGCGCGAACCGCATGGGCCGGGAGCACACACCCACCGGCCGACCGGACGTGCGAAGCAAGGCACGACGCCCGGGCCGACAGAGCGCACACCCACCGGCCAGCCGGAGGTGCGAATGGGCTGACCAAGGCGCAACCGGGATCGCACCCCGACCGGTGACGCTGCGCGGCCGGGCGGAGAGTGGTCAGGAAGCGAGGACCTCCTCGCGCCGCCGGGCAAGGGACTCCTGCTGGCGGGCCAGCTCACCGCAGCGGTCGGAGATCTGGTCGACCATCGCCGCGACCCATTCGGCGACCTCGCGCACCGCCTCCGCCGTACGGGCGATCCGCTGATGCTTGATCGCGTCGGTGATGATGTTGTCGAAGAAGACGTCGGCGAACCAGCGGGTGTCCACCTTCGGCAACTGGGGCGCCGCGCTGACGCCGACGTCGGCCAGTTCGCGGGAGAACCGGTCGAGCGCCCCCTGCGCGTGCCAGGCCGCCTCGTCGGCCTGACGCAGGTGCCCGTGCTCGACCATGTCGGCGAAGGCCCCGCCGTTGCTGAACATGTCCCAGGTCGAGGCGCCGCGGGCGCTGCCCAGATGCCGCAGGACGTAGCCGACCGCCTGGCCCGCGGCGGCCCCGGCCTGCTGCGCCTCCTGGTGCTCGCGCAGGTCGGCGCTCACGTTCGCCAGCCGTGCGGCGATGTCCGCGAGCTCCCGGCCGCGCGGATCTTCCGACTCGACCAGCATCCGCTCCTTGCGGGCGAGCAACGCCTCCAGCTCGTGGTGCGGGTTGCCGAGCTCCGCGAGTGCCTGGTCGGTGGTGCGCAGGTCGCCGGTGAGCCACTCCAGGCGGGTCCGCTGGCCGGTGACCCGCTGGCGGGCCGCCGCCGCCTCGGCCCGTTCCCGCGCCAGGCGCTCCTCCTTGCCCCCGGTCAGCCCCGCCAAAAAGGCGGCGAAACCGCCCTGCTCCAGCTTGGCGACGTCGCGATCCTCCTTGGCGAGCTGCCGCTCCAGGTCCGTGAGCACGCCGCGGACCTCCTCGATTTGAGTCAGGAGAGTGGCACGCTGCCGGGTGAGCTGGTCCCGGCGCCTGGCGCGCTCCCGCGCGTCCCGGATCTCGTCGTCGATAGCACCGAAAAGGGTCACACTTCACAGACGTCTGATAGATGCCCAAACGTTCCCTCTCAGGTCCGCGGCCCGCCGCAGCACCGGCCCACCCACCCGGATTGGGCACAAGGCCCGCGGCGAGGCGTCCTCCCGGCGTCCCAGGGGTCACGCGACCAGCAGACCGGGGGTGTGACTGGGGTTCCCGTCATGATCGCCAGGCAGCCGGAGTCTGAGACAGGAGCGGGCGGCGGCGTCCGGCGTGAGGCGTACGCGCAGGAGTCCGTCCGCCTCGTGCGGCACGCCGGGCACGGATCCGCCCCCGATGCCGGCGATGCGACCGCTCTCCCGAGACAGCGGGCCCCTTCCCGCCGTCTCCTCAAGCCGTTCGCGCGGCCCCTCCGATATGCCGGGCGGGGACTCGAACCCCGCGCCCGGGATGCGGACGGGACCGCTCTCCGGGTCCGCTCCGCCGGACAGCACGGCGTAGTCCGTCCCGGCCACCCGGAGACGGCGGGCGACTCCGCGGCAGGGCGACCGGAGGCCGGTGGACAGCCAGGCGAAGTGGCCCGCGAGCAGCGCCTCGGCCACGGTGCGCAGAACGGTCACCGAGCACAGGCTGTGCGCGCAGGCGAGGCCGGCCAGCGTGATCTCCGGCAGCCCGAAGCGTCGCAGACCGCGCGAGGTCGTGACGAGGCACGAGCAGCCGCCGCCCATATCGGCCCCGGCGTCACCGATTCCGGCTCCGGCCCGATCGGCAGCGCCGAGGGCGCACGCGGGTTCCTCGTCGGCGCACGACACCCTCCAGCCCAGCCAGTCGTCGCCGAGGTGGAAGTCCCGCCGCTCCCCCGGGCAGTCCGCGCAATGGTAGACGGCCGCCCCGGTGAGCGGGTCGTACAACGCACCGTGGTAGGCCTCCGCGATTCCGCGCGCGGCCGCCCGGGCGACCTGGGCGGCCTCGGGTTGTTCGTCGACCGGGGCGGCACTCGTCACCACCACGTGATGACGGGCCCGTCTCACCCGTTTCAGGTCCTCGGCACTCAGGTCCATGCGCCGCCATGGGGACCGCGCCGACCGGAAGGCCTCCAGCGTCAGCCGGGGCGTGCCGAGCGCGTCCCTGGCGGCGCGCCGGTGGGACGGCCCCATCCGCCAGGGGACGATCGACGAGAGATCGGTCGGCGTCCGGTCCGTGACGACGACGAAGACCGACGAGGTCTGAGCGGGCACGGGATAGGTGATTCGCATGGCTCCTCCTCCGCGACGTGCTGCACGTACAACCGCCGGAGCGGCCGCGGGAAGTGCCGCAGGAGCAGCCGGCCCCGCACCCACCGCTCCTCGCACTGCCGCAGGGCCACAGCCTGCGCGAATCCACAGCCACCCGCCTCTCCCGAACGCCGCTCTGTGGAACGGTGGACGGACAGAACGGGCAAGTCCCCGCCTTTCTCCGCCGCGGTCCACAGGCCGGGACGGTCACGACGCCCCGGCCTGCCCGCCTTCGCCGAGGATGAGGAGCCGATGTGACTCCAGCAGCCCTTCCGGCAGGTCGTCCGGTGTGAACCACCGCGCCTCCAGGATCTCCCTGGGGTCGATCTTCATCGTGCCGCCGGCGAACTCGGCCTCGTACGCCACCTCGACCCGCAGCCGGTAACCGCTCCTAAGCCGCACGAGCTCGCCGACGCGCACCTCCAGACCGGTCTCTTCCCGCACCTCGCGGACGACCGTGTCCTGGAAGGTCTCCCCCTTGATCGCGGAGCCGGTGGGCAGCCCCCACTGCCGGCCTTCCGGCCACAACCGATGCCGGAGCAGCAGCACCCGCCCGTTCCCGTCGCGGACGACACCGGTGACGCCGATCATGAACTTCGCCTGTGAGAGCCACAGGAGCCGCCACTGCAGCGAGCCGCCGATACTCCGCCACAGCCGGGCGACCAGATCGTTCACGCGACTCCCCCGTCCACAGCGACCACGGCAGCGAGAAGGACATCATCACAGCCTCCGCTGTCCGGTGGACGCCGGCGACCGTCCTACTCCGCCCCGCCTTCGCTCCATGTCATGTCGATCCGGCGCCCGATGACCTCGTATCCGGCCCGGAGGAACGCCCGGGCCATCGGGACGTTCCCGACGTCGGTGGCCGCGCGGATGCGCGGGACGCCCTGCCCGGCGAGGATCCGCGTCCCCTCGGCCAGCAGGTCGTCGATGTAGCCGTTGCCTCGGTGCTCGGGCACGACCGCGATGTACGCGATCATCGGGTTGTATTCGTTGCGCGCCGGGATGACGAATCCCACCGGTTCGCCCTCGGGTGCCATGGCGATCCGCCACCATTCCCGTGGGCTCCGGTAGTGGGCGAGCTCGTCGTCGTAATGCTCGGCCGCGACTCGCTCGGCGGGCATGCGGGCGAGGTCGGCGCGGCTGTGCGCGTCGAGCGTGCCGTCGAGGACGAGGGTCATCAGGGCGACGAGTTCCTCCCGGCCGGTCACTGGCCGGAAACCGAGCCGCCCACTCGGCTCAGGGATGGGAGCGCCCGGGCGCCACTCCAGCCGCAGCCGTTCGACGAGCGGCCGGGCGCCGGTCCGCTCCAGCACGGCCATGCGGTTCTCGACGGCGCGCCTCGCCTCCGCGTCGTCACGCCACCGCGGTGGGATGAACGCGTTGTACTCCGGCGGGCGTACCCCTTCGGGCAGCACCGCGGCACTCGCGGTCTCGAACAACCGGACACCGGCGTCGACGCTCGCCGGTCCGGGCGCGGCGTCGTCGAGGTCGAGGATGTCCAGCAGCGCCGGCGGCTCGCCCGCACGCGGGGCCCACCAGGCGAGCCTGGCGACGAGGCGGTCGCCGCGCAGCGCCATCCACATCCACTCGGGCCGCCGGCGGCCGGAGGCGAGGTCGTCGTCCAGCTCGTCGTTCAGCACGTACGGCAGGCGGCAGAACAGGTCGAGTTCCGAACGCCCCGTGACGGGGCGCATGATCAGGCTATCGGGGTTCACGGCACTTCCTCAGGTGAGGCGTGCCCATTCCCCCGGGGGTCAGCGTCCGGCCGTACCCCCGGAAGGAACCGGCACGACAATCTCGGCGTACATCGGCTCGTCCCCTCCTCTCGTCGTCAAGGCGTCCGCCTGTTCTATCGGTTGCGCCGCCCGGCGGGCCAATCGTTTTCCGTCCCGAACGAGGCAGGCCAGTGGCTTTCGGTGGACTCGTCCGGGTCGTCCCAGACCGCCCCGCGCCGCCGGCGACGCTCCGCCGGCTTCTCCCCGGAACGCCGCCGAGGTGCCGCCAGCGCGGCCAGCGCGGTGGTCACGGGGACGGCCGCGATGAGTCCCAGCGTGCCGACGACGCTGCGGATGATCTCCTGCGCGAGCACGGGATTGCGCAGCACGTCCGCGAGCGGCTGGTCGCCGACGCTGAACAGCAACAACAGGGGCAGCGCGGCCCCGGCGTACGCGAGGACGATCGTGTTGATCACGGAGGCGATGTGGGCCCGGCCGACGCGCGCGGCGGCCCGGTAGAGACGCCCGAAGTCGTAACCGGGGTTGGCCGTCGCCAGCTCCCGCACGGTGGCCGCCTGGGTCACGGTGACATCGTCGAGGACGCCGAGCGCGCCGATGATGATCCCCGCGAGCAGCAGGCCCTGCCCGTTGATCCGGTAGTTGCCGTTCAGCAGGAACGAGCTGTCGTCGGTGACGCCCGTCAGGTACGCGACGTCGATGGCGAAGGCGGACAGCAGACCGGTGAGGGCGAGGCTGACCAGCGTGCCCAGCACCGCCATCGACGTCGTGATCGTGAAGCCGTGGGTGAGGTACAGGACCGCCAGCATGATCGCGGCGGAACCGGTGATCGCGACCAGGGTCGGCGGCTCGCCGGCGAGGATCGCGGGGACGACGAAGGTCAGCAGCAGGACGAAGGTCACGGCCAGCCCGATCAGCGCGGTCAGCCCGCGCCAGCGCCCGAAGGCGATGACCGCCAGGGCGAACGCGGCGACGAACAGCCACAGCGGAGAGGACCGGTCGTGGTCCGACAGCAGATACTCCGGTGCGTCGAGCGCGCCGTCCGGCACATGGACCAGCACCACGTCCTCACCGACCGCGAACCGCTGCGCACCGGGACCGGTGGGCAGATCGGTGGTCACGCTCCGGCCCTCGTCGGGCCCGCTGGTGATCCTGACCCGGACGTCCCCGCAGGAGCCGGAGGACGCCGCCGGCCCGGCCGCCTGCTCGCCCGGTACGACGGGGCAGGGCTTGGGCACGATCTCGGTGATCGTGCCGTCGACCTGCCGCAGTGAGGGCGAGGACGGGTTGTCCGGCCGGCCGCCGCCCGGCCACAGCCAGATCAGGGCGGCCACCGTCGCCAGGGCGACGGGGACGATGACGGCCAGCGTCGCGACCACGGTCCGGCGCGAGACAGGCGTGGGCGGAGTGGTCGTGCCGTGACTGTGATTGGCGCCCATCTGGACGTACGTCTCCTCGCATCGGGTCGTGCCGCACCGATGGTAGAGGTCCCCGGCGAACGGCGAGGCCGCCCGGCACCGGCCGGGCGGCCTCTGGGTCCACCGGATCGGGCCGCGGTGACGGCCTCGCGGGAGTCAGCCGCAGTTGCCCCACTTCAGGCGGCCACCGCTGGCGATCTCCCCGTCGACGCGCGTGTCGGCGATCGTGCCGTAGTACTTCACGCACTTGTCCCTGGCGCTCAGCTTCACCGGGCCGGCGTAGTACTTGTACTTCTTCGCGTGGTCGATCTTCTCGGCCGTCCTCGTGCTGGACAGCCGCACCATGAGCTGGGCGGTGGCCCTGGTGGGCGTGCCGACGTACTTCGACTTGATCGTGACGACGCAGTTCTGGGCCGTCCTGCGGTTGTAGAGCAGGTAGACGTACCCGAAGACCTCCCCCGACCGGGTCTTCACGGCTCGGCTGCCGTCACTGACCCTGCCGAAACCGGAGCCGCACACCCCCTCCGGGGTGTAGCCGGCGGAGATCGCGTATGCCGGGTTGGCGACGAGTCCTCCGACGGCCAGCGCCGCTGCGACGACGACCGTACTCGCGGACTTGCGCATCCGTTGTCCTTTCCCAACCGCCGCCCTCCGTCCGGGCGGCGTCCAGGGTGATCATCCTTGCGGATCATCAACCAGGACATGACCGAAACAGTCAAATTGGGCAAGGCCAATCACGTCGGCACCGGAGGACGGCCTCCACGAGAGCCCGTGTGCGGGGGCCTTCTCCTGACCACCGCACGGCCTCCGGGGCCGCCGGACCCAGCGGTGTATGTCAGGGGGGATCTCAGGGTGATCCCGGACGACACGGTGATCGATCTGGCTAGAGTTACGAAGCATCGATCGCGAAGTAGAGAACTCCGACGGCTCCGGCTTCCGGGCCGGCCGGCAACCCGATCACACTCGGCGGGTGGGACAGGTACGGAAGCCTGGATCCCGCAGTATGTGATCACCACAACGCGCTATCAGGAGTGAGTGTGGCCAGGCCAGAACGCGAATTCAGCCACTTCGCCAACACCCGGCACAGAAACTGGACGATCATCGGAGTCGCCGATGCGCCGGACCACGCGGAGGTGCGGTCGGTCGAGATCTTCCAGGGCCCGGACGGCAACGAACCGCGATTGGTGCTCTCCCCCGAAGAGGTGCCCCAGTTCGTCGCGGGCCTCATCGCCACGGTCATGCCCGGCGACCTGACAGCGGAAGCGGAAGACGACTGAGCGATGTCATCGGAATCGCGGTTCAGGTGACCGCCGCACTGGCACCGTGCGCCGAACTCGTCCTGTGAGCGCGTCGCCGCCAGAGTGAGCGGCCTTGAGGCCGACCAGTCAGCAATCGGACGGGCGCGAAGTCGAAGGCGCGCGGAATTTCCTCGAGATCGATCAAGCCATGGCGATCGCCCATCTCCCGCCGCCGGGTTTCCGCGTATTGAAAGTTTCACCGACAGCGTCATACGGACGACGGTGATTATGTGGCTGTGAGCGCCACATCGCACCGCGTCATGCGGCCTGGACCAGCCTGTTGACCGCCGGGTGAGGTCGCACCCGATTTAAGGGCTGCGCGGAACTCGCTATTCACCTGCTTGCACCGGAGTAGGGGGCGGCCGGTGCTGCGAATGGGCCTGTCCGGCCCGCCGCCATTGTGTGATTCTCCCCTCGAGAAGAGACATCCCGCGGCGTCTCGGGCGCCTCACCCGCGCCTGCGGATCGCCACCGGCAGTAGGGAGAGATGGCTACGTGAAACCCCATCGTGGAATGCGTACTCTCGCATTAGGCGCGGCGGCGGCCCTGGCGCTCGGCGCGTCCCCCGCTCAGGCGGCGACCGCGGACAACCCGTTACCGGTCCTCTGGTGCGACATCACCATCACCAACCCGACCCAGTTGTACACGAGCTACGTTTACGCCTACGTCGAAGTCAAGTGCAACCGGAACGTCACGGCCATCGGCGGATACCTCTCCCTGTACCGAGACGGCACCTTTCTGGGCTACGAAGAGATCCGTCTGAACAACACGGCTTACGCCTACAAGCTCAACATGGTGAGCTGTGTGCCCGGCAACTACCACGTCATGGGCTACGGATGGGCCAACCTCAACGGCGGACCGCACGCCTTCGACAAGCGCGTCGCCACCACGCCGATCCCCATCACCTGCACCTGAGCTCCATCTCAGCCGGACACCGACCGGCCTCCGCGAGCCGGGGACGAACCTGTCCACCGGTGCCTTCCCGCCCGTGAGCGATGCGCTCCCGGGCGGGTGGCATCTCACCGATTCCGGCCCGGCGACCGACCAGACGAAGTCGCCGTGTCTCTGGTGGTTACCCGCGCTGTGCGCCGTTCCCATCGTCGTCCGCCGGTGCGATCACGCCGTGCGTGAGGCCGTCGGCCATCAGCTCGGCCAGGTCCTCTCCGAGCGCCGCCACCTCGCGCAGGGCCGTGCGGAACTCGGCCAGGCGCCGGAACGCCTCGCCGTACCGGCGTTGCTCCTCCATCGGCAGCAGCGGCACCTCGGCACGCCGTACGTCCACCCGGTAGCGCGACGACATGGCGCTGTAATGACGCACATTGATGGACGCGCAGAGGAAACCGGCGAGGAAGTCCGGGTCGAGCACCTCGGGATCGGGCCGTAACAGCGACAGGTACGGGCCGAGCAGCGCGTCGCCCTTCGCCAGCACCCGCGCGACCGGGATGGTCACGACCTGGGGCACCACGACGTCACCGGGCCGCGTGACGATCCACCTCGCCCCGGCGTGCTCCGAAGACCCCGTCGCGGACCGGCCTTCGAGCACGTCCTCGACGGTGAGCACCGGCGCCTCCCGCGGGGGTTCCTCCCCCGGCCGGGCCGGCGTCTGCTGTTCCAGGACGAGCATGCCGCGCCGCACCAGCTCGGGCAGCGGGACCGGGGCGAACTCCTCCGACGGCGGCCGGCCCGCCACGGGCATCAGCCCGGCGACGGTCCCGAGCAGCCCGGCGAGCCGCGAGCGGGCTCCGGCGATCCGCTCCGGCGACAGGTCGTCGGCCGCCGTGGACAGATAGCGGGCGGGGGTGAGGTCCACGTCCTCGTCGAGCAGGTCGACGAGCGGCACCGACCTGCTGACCCCCGGCTCGTCCAGCTCGCGCCCCGCGCCGAACTCGCGCCACGCCTCGACGGCCACCCGGGCGTATTCGTCCGGCCTGCCGGAGGTGTCGACCATCAGCACGCGGCTCGGCGCGCCCCCCTCGGACGGCTGGCAGAGGATCCACAGCGTCAACCCGACCGCCACGTTGGGCACGGTGCCCTGCGGGAGCGTGATGATCGCGCGCAACGCGCCGCGCCGCAGCAACTGGGACCTGATCCGCCGGCCCGACCTGCGGCTGGCCACGGCCGGGGGCATGAGGAGCACGGCCACGCCTCCGGGCGCCAGGTGCGCGAGCACGTGCTGCACCCAGGCCAGCTCGGGCTCCACGCGCGGCGGCAGGCCGTACTCCCACCGGGGATCTGCCGTCAGCTCCTCGTATCCCCAGTTGCGGTCGTTGAACGGCGGGTTGCACACCACCGCGTCGACGAACTCGCCGGGGAAGGCGTCCGCGCGCAGCGAGTCTCCCGCCCTGACCCGCGCGTTGTCGCAGCGCAGCGCGAGCCGTACGGAGGTGAGCCGGGCGGCCACGGGATCGACGTCCTGGCCGAGCAGCCGGGCCCTGGGCGAGCGCTCAAGCGCGCGGCCGAGGATGCGGCCCGAACCGCAGGCCGGGTCGAGCAGTGAGCCGAACCCGTCGCCCACGAGGTCGAGCGAGAGCGAGACGATCTCGACGGGGGTGGAGTAGACGCGCCGGGTGTGCACCTCGAAGTACCGCTCGCGCAGGAACTCGAAGGTGTCACGGGCGCCGCGCTCGGCGGCCAGCCGGGCGATCGAGCGGACCAGCGGCACCCGGGTCACCGGAACGGTCTCGGGAAACGCCTCCGCGCCGGCGGTCTTCGCGCACGTCGCGCGCACCCGGGCCGGGAGTTCCCGCGCGACCGTCACGTCGTCGGCGGCCGAGAGCCCGTCCCAGTCCTCCGCCTCGTGCTGCACGTACACGAGGAAGGCCCCGAGGTCGGCGATCAGGTCGGCGAGGTCGTCGTCGTCGACGGTCGCGCGCAGGTCCTGCCAGAGCCACTCGTGCGCGGGAAGCTCCCTGTCCTCGGCGTGGCCGCGCAGCCACTCCCGGATCTCCGCCAGGGAGAACACCGGGCTGGTGGACGTGCCTCCCACGGGCTCGGGGAAGTCGTCGTGCCGGCGCCGCCAGTTGCTGACCGCCGCGCGTCCCACGCCGGCCAGGCGGGCGATGTCCGCCGCGGTGACCGGTACGTCTCGCCGCACGCCGCTCCGCCTTCCCAGTCGTCCGATCAGACCGGACCATATCCGATGCACCAGACACGGGCAACGTCCCGGCAAGGGCTGGTTGATTCCGTCAACACATGCTCTAATGGACGCCAGGAGTCGTTATGGAAGGGAGCCAGGATCGTGAGCACCCCCACCACGCGCCTCAGGTCGCTGCGCCGCGGGCGCGCGATCCATCTCCTGGACATCGAGAACCTGGCGGGGACCGCCTGCCCGGCGACTCGCGACGTACATCGGGTCATGAACGCCTACCAGCGGACGGTGCCGGTCGGGCCGCTGGACCAGTTCATCGTGGCGGTCAACCACAACGCGCTCGTCTCCGTGGGGATCGCGCTGCGCGGGGTGCAGTTGCTGGCCCGCTCGGGACGCGACGGCGCCGATCAGGCCCTGGACGAGGCGGCCCGTACGGCGCGGCTGGACCTGCGGTTCGAGCGGGCGGTGATCGGGTCGGGCGACGGATACTTCGCCGACCTGGCCCTCTGGCTGGCGGGTCGCGGCCTGCACGTCACCGTCGTCGCCCAGCGTGCTTGCCTGAGCTGGCGGCTCTACACCGCGGTCCCCGACACCGTCACCTTCGAGCTGCCCGTCGCCCAGGCCGCCTGATCACAGCCCGAGCGAAGCGTGCGACGGTCGGATCTCACCGGTCCCCACGGCTGGTCAGTCCTGCTTCTGGAGCTGGAGCGTCCCGCCCGGCCAGCGCTGCGCGTCGAGGTCGCACCCGGCAAATCAAGGCCTACCGCAAGCAGGCTCGTGACGGGACCCTGCCGCCGGTCCTGCTGTGGTGAATTAGCAGCCGGACCGCCTGGACGCGTCTCGCCGCCGTGTTCGGCGCCAGGACGCATCCGTGGCTCTGACCCGCACGCCCGGCGTCGCGGCCGGCTCAGACCTCCGCGATGGCCAGGGAACGGCCGGGCAGTTCCAGAGCCTCTCCGGTGAGACGGGCGGACTTGTCGGACGCGAGCAGGATCCGTGACGCGGCCAGCCGTACGGGGACCGTGTCGTCGGCGAAGTTGGCGGCGACCCGCAGCGAGCCGCGCTCGATCACCACGACGCGCCGGTCCTCGTCCACCTCGACCCGCACCCTCTCCAGACGGGGATCGGTGAGGTCGGGATGGGACCGGCGCAGGGCGATCAGGTCGCGGTACCAGCCCAGCAGCGAGGCGTGCTCGTCCTTCGACAGCTCCTCCCAGTCGAGCTTGGAGCGCAGGAACGTGTCCTCGTCGCCCGGCTCGGGGGCCTTCCAGTCGTAGCCGAAGCCCTCGAACTCCTTCCTGCGCCGTTCGCCCTCGCCCTCCGCCAGGTGCGGCTCGAAGTGGTCGGTGAAGAAGTAGAACGGCGTCGTCGCCCCCCATTCCTCTCCCATGAACAGCATGGGCGTGAACGGCGAGGTCAGCAGCAGCCCGGAGGCGAGGCGGAGCTGCTCGGGCCGCATGCGGTCGCCCTCGGGCCGGTTGCCGATCTGGTCGTGGTTCTGGGCGCAGCAGACGAACCGGTGGCCGGGGATCCCGGTCGCCGGCCTGCCGTGGGAGCGCCCCCGGAACGACGAATAGGTGCCGTCGTGGAAGTATCCCCTGGTCAGCACCTTCGCCAGGGACGACAACGTGGCGAAGTCGCCGTAGTAGGCGTTGGTCTCCCCGGTGACGTTCGCGTGGATGGCGTGGTGGACGTCGTCGTTCCAGCTCGCGTGCATGCCGAGGCCGCCGGCCTCACGCGGGGTGACCATGCGCGGGTCGTTGAGGTCCGACTCGGCGATGAGCGTGAGCGGCCTGCCGACGGCGGTGGACAGCGCGTCGACCTCGGCCGACAGCTCCTCCAGGAAGTGGACCGCCCGCTTGTCGTGCAGGGCGTGCACGGCGTCGAGGCGCAGCCCGTCGACGTGATAGTCGCGCAACCACTGCAGGGCGTTCTCGATGAAGTAGCGCCGCACCTCGTCCGACCCGGCCCCGTCGAGGTTGACCGCGTCGCCCCAGTAGGACCCCTTCGCGTCGTGGAAGTACGGCCCGTACTTGGCCAGGTAGTTGCCCGAAGGACCGAGGTGGTTGTAGACGACGTCGAGGATGACGCCGACACCGGCCCGGTGGCAGGCGTCCACCAGGCTCTTCAGCCCGTCCGGCCCGCCGTACTCCTCGAAGACCGCGTAGAGCTCGACACCGTCGTAGCCCCAGTTGCGCTTGCCCGGCACGGGCGGCACCGGCATGATCTCGACGAAGTCGACGCCCAGGTCCACCAGGTGCTCCAGCCGGTCGGCCACTCCCCGGAAGGTGCCCTCGGGCGAGAACGTGCCGACGTGCAGCTCGTAGATCACCGCGCCGCGCAGGTCGCGGCCGAGCCAGTCCTGGTCCCTCCAGGTGAACCTGTCGTGGTGGTAGACCCGGCTCGGGCCGTTCACCCCGTACGGCTGCCGCCGCGTCCTCGGGTCGGGGAACGGCCCCTCGCCGTCCACGTGGAAGGCGTAGTCGAGGTCGTGCTCGTCGCCGGGGGCGGTCCACCAGCCGCCCTCGCCCCGTGTCATCGCGTGCCGGGAACCGCCGTGCTCGACCTCGATCCGCTCCGCCGCCGGCGCCCAGACCTCGAACATGCCTCATCTCCCCCTATCGAACGAAGCCGTCAGCCCTCGAGAATCGCGACCGGGTACGCGGACAGCAGATCGGCCATCCGCACCTGCCCGGTGTGCTCCGCGCCGGTGAGCAGGTCGCGCCAGCGCCCCGGCGGCAGCGTGATCGTCTCGCTCCCCCAGCCGCCCCTGCGCTCCAGCCCGACCGGCAGCCGGGTCGCGACCACGACCGCGGCCGTCCCCTGCCCGGGGACTCCCCGGGTGAACGCCACCGCGTGCTCCCCCGCCTCGACCGGCGCGTACGGCGCCTCGGGGTCGAGCCGCTGCCGCAGGCCGAGTGCGGCGGCGGTGACGCGGATCTTCTGCCCGTCCCAGCTGTCGTCGGGCTCGGCCAGCAGCCGGCGGCGCCGCTCGAAGTCGACCGGCCGCCGGTTGTCCGGGTCGACCAGGGAGAAGTCGGTGATCTCGTTGCCCTGGTAGACGTCCGGGATGCCCGGCATGAGGAGCTGCACGGCCTTCTGCCCCAGCGAGTTGACCCGGGCGTACCGGTCCACGACCTCGGTGAACGCGGCGACCGAGTAGCCGCAGGCGTCCATGGCCCGCCGGGCGAAGTCCCTGATCCCGTCCTCGTACGCCGGGTCGGGGTTGAGCCAGGAGATCGCCGTCTTGGCCTCGCGCGCGGCCTTGAGCAGGTAGTCGGTGAAGCGGTCGAGGGAGATCGGCCAGGCCGCCATCAGCGACTGCCAGGCGAGGTAGTCGAGCTTGGGGTCGAACGACACGGCCGCGGCCCAGGAGTCGACGGCCATCGCCCACTCCTCGGGCATCTCCGACAGCACCGCCAGGCGGGCGCGCACGTCCTCCGACCGCTTGGTGTCGTGGGTGGACAGCGTGGTCATCGTCCGCGGCGGCAGGCCCGCGCAGAACTCGTGGAACTCGGCCGCCGACACGCCGAACCTGTCGGGCTCGCCGCCCACCTCGTTGAGGCAGGCCAGCGGATACCACCGGTAGAGCGCGGTGTCCTCGACGCCCTTGGCCATGACCGGCCCGCAGGTCTGCTGGAATCGGGTGACCGCCTCGGGCGGGCCGTACAGGACGAGGTTGGCCGCCTTGGCCACCGCGTCGGGGTCGGTCCGGGTGGCCGCCGGCGCGGCCGCCTCCTGGATGATCGCCTCGGAGGCGGCGGACGGCTGCTCGCCCGGGTTCACGTACGCCCGGTAGACGGGCATCGCGGCCAGCAGCTCCACGACGGCCTCGCGCAGCGCCGGATCGCCGAGGTCGTCGGTCAGCCGGTCGACCTCTCCCGCGAAGAACAGGTCGAGGACGTGCTTCTTGGCGTCGTGACGCACGGTCTCGTAGTCGTCGCGCACGCCGGTGTGGCGGCCGAACGTCTCGATGAGCGCGTCGCGGCCGGCCGGGTCGACGAACAGCCGGGTGATCATGTTGAGCGCGTCGTAGCCGGTGGTGCCGTCGCACGGCCAGTCGGCGGGCAGTCGCTCGCCGTCGATGAGGATCTTCTCCACCCACAGCGGGCCGGGCACGTGCGGACGCAGCCGCCGCAGGTAGCCACGGGGGTCGGCCAGGCCGTCCGGGTGGTCGACGCGCAGGCCGTGGATCAGCCCCTCCTCGATGAGGCGGAAGGTGACGGCGTGAGTGGCCTCGAAGACCTCGGGGTCCTCCACGCGCAGGCCCATCAGCGACGACACGTCGAAGAACCGCCGGTAGCCGGGGCTCTCCCGCCAGTGGGCCAGCCGGTAGTGCTGGGCCTCCAGCAGTTCCGGCAGCGGCAGGTGCTCGGTGCCGGGCCTGATCGGGAACGCGTGGTCGTGGTAGCGCAGCACCCGGCCGTCCACGCCGTCGTCCACACGCAGCGCCTCGTCGGCGTCGTCGCCGAGCAGCGGCAGGGTGACCGGCCACTGGAAGTCGAACCACCGGGAGGCCGGCGACCCCGGCCCGTCCCGCAGCGCCGCCCACAGCTGGGCGTTGTCCGACTCCGGCACCGGCACCGTCATGTGGTTGGGCACGATGTCGGACACCAGCGGCATGCCCTCGGCCGCCAGCGCCCGCAGGCCCTCCTCCCCGCCGAACTCCTCGCGTACGCGGCCGTGGTCGGTCACGTCGTACCCGTGCTGGGAGTCCGGACAGGCCTGGAGGATCGGCGACAGGTAGAGATGGCCCACTCCCAGCTCACGGAGGTAGCCGACGAGGCTCGCGGCCTGGGCGAATCCGAAGTCAGGCGTCAGCTGCACCCGATAGGTAGAAGTCACCGAACCGCCTTTCACAGCGCGTTCCCGGAGGTCGTTTACATAGTGCCCGTCACGGGCGCACCCCTGCCACCGCCGAGGCCGGCAGGCGCGCCGGACTGGAACCCCTCTTGCCCGGTGCGACGCGCACTAACACCGAAGGGCACTCTATTGCGGCATCGCCGCTGGTCAGGACCGTAGCCGGGCCGCGCGCGGCGACATCCCCGCGCGGGCCCGGCTCGGATGGTCAGACGCGGCGCAGCACTCGCACCGACCGGCCGCTCACGGGCACGGCCTCCCCGGCCCGGCACACGCGCGACTCGCTCAGCACCGGCATCGCCGTGTCCAGTTCGGTCGCCCACAGCTCGCCGTAGTCGTCGGGGATCGTGAACTTGATCACCTCATGGTGGGCGTTGAACAACAGCAGGAACGAGTCGTCGCTGATCCGCCGGCCGCGCCGGTCGGGCTCGGTGATGGCGTCGCCGTTCAGGAACACCGCCAGCGCCTTGGCGTAGCCGTTGGTCCAGTCGGCGTCGGTCATCTCCGTGCCGGACGGCGTGAGCCAGGCGATGTCGCTCAGCTGGTCGTGCGAACCGCGTACGGGCCGGCCGTAGAAGAAGCGGCGGCGGCGGAAGACCGGGTGGTCGCGGCGCAGCCGGGCCAGGCGCCGGGTGAAGTCGAGCAGCTGGCGCTTCTCCCTGGTGCCCGCGTCGTCCCCGGTGGTGGAGTTACGGGCGCCGGCCTCCAGGATCGTGCCCCAGTCGACCCAGCTGATCTCGTTGTCCTGGCAGTAGGAGTTGTTGTTGCCCTGCTGGGTGCGGCCGATCTCGTCGCCGTGCGACAGCATCGGCACGCCCTGCGACAGGAACAGCGTGGCCAGGAAGTTGCGCTTCTGCCGCTCGCGCAGCTGCGCGACCGGGCCGGTCGCCGGGCCCTCGACCCCGCAGTTCCACGAGCGGTTGTCGTCCGCGCCGTCCCGGTTGTCCTCGCCGTTGGCCTCGTTGTGCTTGCCGTTGTACGACACGAGGTCCTGCAGCGTGAACCCGTCGTGGCAGGTGACGAAGTTGATCGAGGCGGCCGGACGGCGGCTGTCGTCCTGGTAGAGGTCGCTCGACCCGGTGAGGCGGCTGGCGAACTCCGGCAGCGCCGCCGGCTCACCCCGCCACAGGTCCCGGATCGTGTCGCGGTAGCGGCCGTTCCACTCGGTCCAGCGGGCCGGGAAGTTGCCGACCTGGTAGCCGCCGGGGCCGACGTCCCACGGCTCGGCGATGAGCTTGACCTGCGACAGCACCGGGTCCTGCTGGACGAGGTCGAAGAACGCGCTCAGCCGGTCGACCTCGTGCAGCTCGCGGGCGAGGGAGGCCGCGAGGTCGAAGCGGAAGCCGTCCACGTGCATGTCGCGCACCCAGTAGCGCAGCGAGTCCATGATCAGCTGGAGCGCGTGCGGGCTGCGCATGAGCAGGCTGTTGCCGGTGCCGGTGGTGTCCATGTAGTACCGCCGGTCGTCCTCGACCAGCCGGTAGTAGTTCGCGTTGTCGATGCCGCGCATGGACAGGGTCGGGCCGAGGTGGTTGCCCTCCGCCGTGTGGTTGTAGACGACGTCGAGGATCACCTCGATGCCCGCCTCGTGCAGGGCCTTGACCATCGCCTTGAACTCCAGCACCTGACCACCGCGCTGCCCCGAGCTGGAGTACGCGTTGTGCGGCGCGAAGAAGCCGATCGTGTTGTAGCCCCAGTAGTTGGACAGCCCCCGCTTCTCCAGCATGTGGTCGGTCACGAACTGGTGGACCGGCATGAGCTCGATCGCCGTGACGCCGAGCGAGGTCAGGTGGTCGATGATCTCCGGGTGGCCCAGGGCGGCGTACGTGCCCCGGATCCGCTCGGGGATCTTCGGGTGGCTTATCGTCAGGCCCCGCACGTGGGCCTCGTAGATCACGGTGTCGTGGTACGGCGTGGCCGGCGGCCGGTCGTGCCCCCAGCCGAAGAACGGGTTGACCACGACCGACCTCGGCACGTACGGCGCCGAGTCGCTGTCGTCCCGGCTGTCCGGCTCGCCGAAGCGGTAGCCGTACACCGCCTGATCCCACTGCACCGAGCCGTCCACCGCCTTGGCGTACGGGTCCAGCAGCAGCTTGTTGGGGTTGCAGCGCAGGCCGTCCCCGGGCGAGTACGGCCCGTGGACGCGGTAGCCGTACCGCTGGCCCGGCCCCACGCCGGGCAGGTAGCAGTGCCAGACGAAGCCGTCCACCTCGCTCAGCGGCACGCGTTCCTCGCTGCCGTCGTCGTCGAACAGGCACAGCTCGACCCGCTCGGCCACCTCGGAGAAGAGCGCGAAGTTGGTGCCCGCGCCGTCGTACGTCGCTCCGAGCGGATAGGAATCCCCCGGCCAGATCTCCCTCACTGGACCTCCTCGCCCGCCGGCGCGGCGGTCATGCCGGGACGGGCCCGGAGCCCACCGGCTCTATGGTCGCGCTCGCTCGCGGTCCGTTCCCTTCCCGGAACCCCGCGCGCGAGATCGTGATGCTGAGTGTCGTTCACAAGACATCGTGCCTGCCCAGAAAAGGCTCCGACAGTCCCGCCACGTTAACTGCGTGTATGGCAACGGGTTGAACCGGCCATCAGTGCGCAAAGCGCCGGTGACCTGGCCCGACGCGGGAGCGCGGAGGGCGGCCGGTCCGCCGCGCGGCCGCCCCTCGCCCGCCGGGGACCGCGGCGGCCTCAGCGTGCCGACCCTCAGCGTGCCGGACCCTCAGCGGGACCGGGTGCCCCGGCGAGGCCGCGTACGGCGTCGATCACCCGGGCGACGCGGTCCCCGGTCGCGGTCGGCCCGTGGGCCGAGGCGATCGCGATGATCTCCATGGCCGCGAGCCGGTCGACGTACCGGCCGAAGATCCCCGGGTCGAGCCAGCGGTGCCAGGGGCTGAGCCCGGCGCCGAATCCGCGCACGGCCTCCAGGTAGTCCTCCAGAGGGAGATCTCCGGCGTCCGCCGTCGCCACCGGCGCCTCGGCGCCGAAGCAGTCGGCCGCCCAGTAGACGCCGCTGCGGTCGTCGTACAGGCCGCGGGTCGCCGGCGCGTCGTAGAGCGGTGGCCGCACCGCGGTCAGCCGCCGGTCGCCCGCGTCGAACGACTCATCGTCGGCGATCCGGCGCGTGCGGCCCGGCGGCGGCGCGAAACCGCCTGCCGAGCCGGAACGCGCGGGGGCACCGGTGACCAGCGTCGCCGCCGGGCACATCTCCAGGGCGACCTCCAGGTTGCCCGCGTGGTCGGGGTCGTCGTGGCTCAGGAAGATCCACCGCACGTCGCGCGGCTCCACTACCGAGAAGACGTCCTCGGTCCAGCGCTCGCGATGCCCGGCCGCGCCGGTGTCCACGATCACCGGCTCGCGTCCGGTGATGACCATCGAGTTGGTGTGGGCGTATCCCGCCGCGACCGGTTCGATCACCGGGACGAGCACCACGTCGGGCGCGATCCGCCAGGGACCTGTCAGCTGTGTTTCCATGCTCACAGGCTCTGCGGACGGTCTTGTTCCGAACTTGGCGCGGGCTTGCCCGTCTCAGCGCGCCTCGTGGCGGTCCCGGGCCGCGACGACCTCGGGCATGCGCTCCTCCGTCCAGGCGATGAGGGGGAGCAGGCGTTCGGCGGCCTCGCGGCCGAGCGGCGTGAGGCTGTACTCGACCCGGGGCGGGATCGTGTGCTCGGCCTCCCGCAGCACCATGCCGTCGCGTTCGAGTGCCTGGAGGGTCTGCGACAGCATCTTCTCGCTCACCCCGTCCACCCGGCGGCGCAGGGCGTTGAAGCGATAGGGCCCTTCGTACAGGGCCGCCAGCGCCAGAATCGCCCACCGGCCGGTGATGGTCTCCAGCACCGTGCGCGAGGTGCATCTGCGCGAGAAGACGTCGGCGACGAGGTCCTCGAACTCCTCCATGCCCCCCAGCTTACACTTTCGAAGTACTCTCTGATAGAAAGCACTAACCAATAGAAAGTACTGAAGAGGAGAAACCATGATTGTCGTGACCGGGGCGACCGGGCATCTGGGCCGTCTGGTGATCGAGGAGCTCGCCGCGCGCGTCCCCGCCGCGCGGATCGTGGCGGCGGTGCGCAGCCCGGAGAAGGCGGCCGACCTGGCCGGGCGCGGCGTCCAGGTGCGTGAGGCCGACTACGACCGCCCCGCCACGCTGGGGCCGGCCTTCGAGGGCGCCGCCAAGGTCCTGCTCATCTCCGGCAGCGAGCCCGGCCGGCGACTCGCCCAGCACCAGGCCGTGGTGGACGCGGCGAAGGCGGCCGGGGTGGAGTCGGTCGCCTACACGAGCATCCTGCACGCCGACACCACCCCGCTGGGCCTCGCGCCCGAGCACCGGGCGACCGAGGAGTACATCCGCGCGAGCGGGCTGTCCTTCACCTTCCTGCGCAACGGCTGGTATCACGAGAACTACGTCGCGACGGCCCGGCAGGGCGCGCAGCACGGCGTCATCGCGGGCAGCGCCCGCGACGGCCGCGTCGCCTCGGCGGCGCGGGCCGACTTCGCCGCCGCGGCGGCGGCCGTCCTGACCGGAGAGGGACACCGGGACGCCGTGTACGAGCTGTCGGGCGACGTCGCCTGGAGCCTGCCCGAGCTGGCCGGCCTGGTCGCCGAGCTGTCCGGCACCCCGGTCGAGTATCGGGACCTGCCCGTCGCCGAGTACGCCAAGGTGCTGGAGGCCGCCGGCCTGCCCGGGCCGGTCGCGGCGATGTTCGCCCAGACCGACGCCGACATCGCCGACGGCTGGCTCGGCGACACCCCCGGCGACCTGTCCCGCCTCATCGGCCGTCCCACCACGCCGCTGCGCGACACCCTCGCCGAAGCCCTCAAGAACGGGTGATCACACGCGGGCGAGCAGGTCCAGGATCGGCTTCTCGTACAGGGTGACCCCGGAGCGGCGGACGAGGGCGAGCGCGTCGCGCAGGTGACCCCGCGCGGTGTCGAGGTCGTCGCGCACGAGCGCCAGGCGGGCCAGGCAAAGGTCGGTCACCGACCAGCCGAGCAGACGGCCCCGATGCGGCAGGAGCAGGTCGTGCAGCACCGGCGCCGCGCCCGTGTCGCGCAGCTCCAGGCACGCCTCGCTCAGCAGGTCGGGAATGAACCGGTAGGCGAGGTCGCCCCGCATGCCGGCGAAACCGTCGGCGGCCAGAGCGGCGAAGACCTCCAGGGCCTCGTCCCTCCTGCCGAGGTCGAGCAGAACGGCGCAGCGCAGCACCCGCCATCCTGGCTCGCCGGGCCGCGCCGGCGCCTCCTCCACCAGTGCCAGCGCCGCCGCCGCGTCACCGCGCGCACGCGCGGCCAGGCAGCGGAAGACGGCGGCGCGGCTCTCGGCGTGGTCGCGGCCCAGCGCGCCCTCCGGATGGAGCCGGGCCGACTCCTCCGCCTCCGCCTGGGCACGGGCGGTGTCACCGCGGAGATGGGCGTGGATGGCCGACAGCCAGGCGGCGAGACTGAGCAGGGCGGGCTGGCGGATCCTGCGGGCGGTGTCCGACAGCCACGTCAGCAGCCGGGCCGCCCGCTCCAGCTCGCCCTGTTTGACCAGCTCGACGTGCTCGGCCTCCCGGGCCAGCCACTCCGCCACCAGGTCGCCGGTCCGGCGGGCGACCTCGGTCATCTCGTCGATGGCCGCCTGCCGCTCGGCCTGGCCGGCGACCCCCCGCGAGAGGATCTCGTACGCGCTCAGCGCCCGCAGCAGCGGTCCGTCGTCGCCCCGCCCGAGAGCCTCCCGTACGGCCTCGGCCGCCAGCGCGACGCTGTCCTCGACCGGCCGGGTGAACGACCCCGTGATGGCGAAGGCCGCCAGGAGCTGGGACCGCCACGGCGAGCCCTCTCCCTGGCTCCGCAGCGCCCGCTCGATGCGCCCGGTCAGCGGCCCGCCTGCGGCCCATTCCTCGTACATCGCCCATGACAGCGGATCGGAGAACCCGAGCGCGGCGCGGGCCAGCCGGTCGTCGTCCCCGAGAGCGTCGGCGATCTCGGCCGCCTCCTCCAGCGTGACGTGGACCTGCGTGCTCATCCCGGCGGCCGACTGCGCCTCGGCGAGACCGAGCAGCAGGTCGCACCGCAGCTCCCGGTCGGGCACCGGAAGCTGGCCGGTGAGGGCGACGGCATGCCGCAGGTGCTCGGCCGCGTCCTCGTAGGCGAACTGGGTCATGGCGTGGGCGGCCGCCTGCCGGGCGTACTCGATCGCCTTGGCCGCCATGCCGGAGATGACCAGGCCCTCGCGGTAGTGGTGCGCCAGCTCGGCCAGGTGCGTGCCGCGCCGTTCCAGCACGGCCGCGATGCCGGCGTGCAGACGGCGCCTGCGCAGCGGGGCGAGGCCGTCGCGCAGCACGTCGCGGACGATGTCGTGGGCGAACCGGTAGACGAGGTCGTGCTCGGTGAGCAGGCGCGCCCGGACTGCCGCGTCGAGCACGTCGAGCACCTCGTCGCGCGGCACGTCCATAACGTCCCGCACCACGTCGAGCAGGACGTCCAGCGGGGCGTCGCGACCCAGCAGCGCCGCCGCCGACAGGACGCCGGACGCGCCGGGCGGCATCGCCGCCATCCTGCCGCGCAGCACGTCGGCGACCGCGCCCGGCGCCTCGCCGCCGTCGAGATGGACGAGCTCGCCGAGGAAGAAGGGGTTTCCGCCGGTCCGCCTGGCCACCTCGGCCGCCCGCGTGGCGTCCGCGCCCGCCCGCCGCAGATACTCGGCGATGGCGTCCTCGCCCAGGCCGTCCAGCGTGATCCGCTCGACGTGCGGGAGCCGTACGAGGGTGGCGAGCGTCCGGGCCAGCGGCCCGCCGACCTCCGTGTCGCGGTAGGTCGCGATCACGGTCAGGTCCGGGCACGCCCGCGTCGTGGCGAGGAACTCCAGCAGCCGCAGGGACGAGGCGTCGGCCCACTGGAGGTCGTCGAGGACGACGAGCACTTTGCCGTTCACCCTGCCGTGCGCGGCGTGCTCCGCGACGAGCCGGGCGAACGCGTCGTACAGCGCGAACTCCCCGGTCGCGCCGAGCATCTCGGCCAGTTCGCCGTGCCGCCCGGTGAGGTGGCGCACAGCCTGGGCCCAGGGCCAGAACGGCGGCGCGCCCGTGCCGTCCCAGCAGCGGCCGAACACCGCCACCGGCGCGTGCGCCGCGGCGTCCTCCGCCAGGCTGGTCTTGCCGATGCCCGGCTCCCCCGCGACGAGCACGACGCGCGTGCCGTCCCCGGCGACGGCGCGGCGCAGCACGGCCGATTCGGCCGCCCGGCCGATGAGGGCTCCCTCCCGCTGTCCGGAATCCGGGTCCGCCTCGGTGACCGGCGCGGCGGGGCTCACGACGGCCGCCGGGGCGGGGGCATGAGGAGTAGCGGACGGGGGCGTCAGCGCGGGGTCCTGCGCCAGGATCCGGCTCTCCAGTTCGCGGGAGCCCGGATCGGGGTCCAGGCCCAGCTCGCCGACGAGCAGGCGGCGCCCCTCGGCGAGCAGGGCGAGCGCGTCGGCCTGACGGCCGGCCTGGTAGAGAGCGTGCGCGCCGAGCCGGCGCAGCCGCTCACGCAGCGGGTACGCCGCCACCAGCCTCGTCAGCTCGGGCACCAGCGCCCGGCCGAGCCCGAGCGCGAGCTCGGCCTGGGCCACGTCCTCGACGACCGAAAGCCTGAGCTCGGCCAGATGGGCGATCTCGTCGCGCGCCCAGGGCTCCTCCTCGAACCCCGCCAGCGGCTCGCCCCGCCACTCCGCCAGAGCCAGGCGGAGCCGCCCGGCGGCTCCCGCGTGGTCGCCCGCCTCCAGCAGCCGGCGTCCGGCGGCGACGGCGGCCTGGGCGCGGCCGAGGTCGAAACTCTCCGGCGTCAGCTCGACGGCGTACCCGCCCGGCCTGCTCACCAGCACCGACGGCCTCGCCCTGCGCACCCGGCCGGGTTCGAGCACGCGCCGCAGCTTCGACACGTACGCCTGCACGGTGTTGACCGCCCCCGGCGGCGGCTCCTGCTCCCAGAGCGCGTCCACGATCCTGGCCGTGCTCACCGGGCGCGGCGCCGCCAGCACGCACAGGGCCAGCACCGCCCGCTGCTGGGACGGCCCGATGTCGAGCGGCGTCCCCCCGTCGTCGAGCACGACGACCGGGCCGAGCACGCGGAACTCCACCGTGATCTCCTCCGATTGCGGTCCCCCGAAATGTATCCCGCCCAAGTCGGCCCTTTTGGACAATTCGCCGGACAATCGGCAACAAAGGGTCAGTGGCGGGCCCCTCGGGCCCGGGTACGCCGCAGCAGACGGCGGCGTGGACCGGGGGCCCGGCCGTCGGTGCGCAGCCACACGTTGACGCCGGTCCCCCCGAGTGCCGAGTCCTCGATGCGCACCCCGCCGCCCGTCGACTCGGCCAGGCGCCGGGCGATGTCGAGGCCGAGCCCCGTGGAGCCCGCCCCGCTGTTGCCCCGGCGCAGCGCCCTCTCCGGATCGGGGATGCCCGGGCCCGCGTCCGCGACGAGGATGCCCACCATGCCGCTCCCCCGGTGCAGGGTGACGCGGAAGGCCGTGCCCTGCGGCGTGTGACGGAAGACGTTGCCGAGCAGCGCGTCGACCACCGCGCCCAGATCGGCCGCGGCGACCGGCACCGGGCTGGGCTCGTCCGCGCCGACGAGCTGCCACGGCCGCGCCTGGTCCTCGGCCAGCGCCGACCAGAAGGCGAGCCGCTCCCGCAGCACGAGCGCCGCGTCACAGCCGGCCGGGGCGGCCCGGGACGGCCGCCGGGCCGCTTCGATGATCTCGTCCACGGCCTGTTCGAGCCGCTCGACGGCGAGCCTGCGCTGCTCGGCCTCGGGGCCGGGGCCGCCGATGTTCAGCCGCAGCGCGGTCAGCGGGGTGCGCAGCCGGTGCGACAGGTCGGCGGCGAGCTCGCGCTCGGCCGCGAGCAGCCCCGCCACCTGGTCGGCCATGGTGTTGAACGCCCGCCCGGCGGCCACCAGCTCCGGCGGGCCGTCCGGGACGATGCGCACGGTCAGGTCGCCCGCCCCGAGGGCGGCCGCCGCCTGCCCGAGCCGCCGCGCCGACCGGACCACCCGGGCCCCGAGCCGGTCGGCCACCACCACCGACCCCACCACGAGGGTGACCGCGACGCCGGTCAGCACGGCCCAGGACGTGGACACGCCCTTGCTCGCGTCCGCCTCGGGCGCGTACACCTCGATGACGGCCCCCCGCCCGCCGCCCAGCGCGACCGGCCTGAGCAGCACGTATCCCTTGCCGACCGGCACGGTCCTGGCTCTTTCCGCCGCGCTCGCGACGTCGGCGGGCGCGACCCGGGAGCGGCCCACCGTGCGCCCGTCCGGGAGGTGGACGGCCAGGCGCGAGGTCCCCGCCGGGGTGCTGGCCAGCGCGCGCTCCAGCGCCGCCGCGTCGTCGGTCACGACGAGGGCGGGCACGATCGTGGCGGCCTGACGCTCGGCGTCCGCGAGCGCGCGGCTCTCCGCGATCTCCTTGACCGCCACGGCCAGCGGGATGAGGAAGGCCAGCGCGACCATCGCCGTCACGGCCACCGCCACCAGGGCCAGGCTCCGTCTCACCGCGGCTCCCGCTCCGGACCTCGTACCGTCATCGCGGTTCCCGCCGGGGGCTCAGCCCTCTACGGGAGGGCTGAGGCGGACGCCGACGCCCCGCACGGTGTGCAGATATCGGGGGCGGGAGGCGCTCTCGCCGAGTTTGCGCCGCAGCCAGGACAGGTGGACGTCGATCGTCTGGTCGTCCCCGTACGACTGCCGCCACACCTCGGCCAGCAGTTCCCTCCGCGAGATCACCCGGTCGGGCCGCGCGGCGAGGTAGGCCAGCAGGTCGAACTCCCGGCGGGTCAGGTCGAGCGGCACGCCGTCCAAGCGGGCCTCCCTGCGATCGGCGTCGACGACCAGGCCGCCGACCCTCGCGACCGACGACGGCGTCCCGGGCCTGGCCCGGCGCAGCACGGCCTCGAGGCGGGCGTTGAGGTGGTCGCCGGAGAACGGCTTGACCAGGTAGTCGTCCGCGCCGCCGCGCAGCAGGCGGACGATCTCCGCCTCGTCGTCCCGCGCGGTGGCCACGATGACCGGTACGTCGGAGATCGCCCGGAGCATCTTCAGCGCCTCCGCACCGTCGAGGTCGGGCAGCCCGAGGTCGAGGACCACCACGTCGGGGGCGGCGTGGGCGATCTCCCGCAGGGCGTCGAGCGCGCGGCCCGCGCTGCGGACCGCGTGGCTGCGCCCGGTCAGGTCGCGGATGATCGCGGACCGGACGAACTCGTCGTCCTCAACCACCAGAACGGTCGCCATGGGGCAGAAACGTACACGTCCACTCCGCACGGCGTCCCGGGAAGAGCGATCCGAAACATACGGATTCGCCGTGATTTAAGGCAGACAAAAACCCGTAGAGGATGACCGAAAGGGATCGAGCGGCATTTACTACGTCACGAGATAGAGTGAGCGCCCCATGAGAAGGGCCACGGGTTACTTGATCGCCTGGTGCGGGGCGACCGCGCTCGCCGTCGGCGTGTCCTGGCTCGGCGTGCGTGACGTGCTGCGCAGCGCGATCCTGGACGACGCGCCCCTGGCCCCGGTGGTGGCCGTCGCCGCGCCGCTCTCCGCCTCGCCGGGCGCCCCTGCCCCCTCCCCGCAGGACACCCCTGACGGCGGTCCCTCGGGCGAGCCGTCGGGACGGCCGTCCTCCTCCGCCCCCTCCGCGTCCGGCCGCCCGTCCCCGTCCCGCGCCCCGGCCCGCGCCACGGACACCGCCACGCCGACGCGGACCTCGCCGGCGCCGCGGCCGGCCCGCTCGGCCCAGCCGGCCGGGCCGGCCGCGTCGGCGGAGCCCTCGCCCACCGCCCGGCCACGCGGGACCTCCGGCGGAGAGAGCCTGCACACGTTCACCCTGAAGGGCGGCCGGGCGACGATCGCGGTGACCTCCAGGGACTGCCGCGTGGTGACGGCGACTCCGAACGACGGCTACGAGGTCAAGGTCTGGGAGACCGACCAGTGGCTGCGGATCGCCTTCCTCCGCGGCATCCACGAGTCGTCGGCGTTCTGCACCTGGAACGCCCTGCCGCCCCGGCTCGACACGTACGAGAACTGACAAAGGCCGCAGGCCCACGGCGATGCTCAGTCGAGCAGCGCGCGGTACTTCTTCAGCTCCTTGACCTCGGCGCCCAGGGCGGTCGTCGTGGCGACCGCCAGCGCCTTGGCCCCCTCGAAGACGCCCTCGGCCTGCTCGGCCCGGGCCAGCTTGATCGCGCCGTTGTCGTGCTCGATCATCAGCGTCACGTACTTCCGGTCGAACTGCGGGCCGTTGAGCTTGGCGAGCGCCTCGATCTCGGCCCGCGTCTGCGTGCCCGGCATCGCGTGGTCGCGCGGCAGCGGCTCGGCGCCCCACATGTCCAGCCAGTCCCTGAACGTACGCATGTCGGTGTCGCGGGCCGTGGCGACCCTGGCCGCGAACTCTCTGACCCACGGGTCGCCCGCCCGGGTCTCCGCGAGCCTGGCCATCTCCAGGGCCTGGAGGTGGTGCGGGATCATCTGCCGGGCGAACGTCACATCGGCGGCGTTCCTGCCATCGGACGCCTCCGCCGGGCCGGTCTCGTCCGCGCCGGTCTCGTCCGCGCCTGCGGTGGCCGCGTCGGGAGTGGTGGCGGGCGAGGCGGCGGCCGGGACCGCGGGAGACGGCGACGCGCCCTGGTTCGCACGGTCCGGCGTGCCGCACCCGGCGAGCAGGACCGCGGCGAGCACGCCCGTTAACGCACCCGTCACACGAGCCGTCACGACGGGGAGCCGGCGGATAGTGGTCGTCACTGGAGGCCTTTCCGGTTCTGGCTCGGGGACGGCCGCGACCACCCCCGAGGGGCCGGGCGCGGTCGGTCCGTCCGTGATCCCTTGCCGCAGGACCCTACCGCCGGGAGGTGGTTGCGGCCGCCCCGCATGGCATTTCGGCATATTTACGGTGATTATCGGACAAGCTGGGCAATACGTGTCAAAATTCCCATTCACTTCCCTGGAGCACTGCCGTGCTCTAGCCTCCAACTGTGCCAAACGGGAGCGAAACTCTACGAAAGGTTTCACACCGAGGAAACCTCTGTTGACACGAGCGAAACAGTGATACTTTCGCTTGGGAGCGCTCCCAAGCCGTGTGAACCTTCGGGCCGAGGAGACCGGATGGCCGATCTTCCCACCCTCGCAGAGGTAGCCGCCGCAGCCGGCGTCTCCCCGGCAACAGCTTCCCGGGTCTTGACCGGCTCGGTACGCGTGACCACGTCGACCCGCCGACAAGTTCACGACGCGATGTCGCGTCTGGGCTATGTACGGCGCCGCGCCCCCAGGGGATCCGCGGGCAGGCGGGCCGAGCAGATCATCGCCGCCGTCGTCTGCGAGCACAGTCCACGCCTTTTCACCGAGCCGTTCTATGCCAGGCTCCTGTCCGCCTGCGAGGAGGTGCTGACGACGCACGGGGTCCCCATGGTCGTGATGACCGCGACCCCGGCGACCGCCTCCATCGCCGCGCCACCGCTGGTCGCGGGCTCCGTCGACGGAGTCCTTCTGATCGGCGCACGCGCGCGGCACCCCCTCGCGGTAACACTGGCGGCCTCGGGCGTCCCGGTGCGCTGTGCCGGGCGGCCGCCAGACGGCATCGACCTCCCGTTCGTCGACATGGACAACCGTGACGGCGGACGGCAGGCGGCCGAGCACCTGCTGCTCAACAACCGCAAGCACATCGCCACGATCGCCGGGCCGCCGACCCTGCCGGCCGCCCGCGACCGGCTGGAGGGCTTCCGGCAGACGCTCCGCGACGCCGGCGTGCTCGACATGCCGGTGGCGTACGGCGACTTCACCCACGCGTCCGGTGCGCACGCGATGCAGTGGCTGCTGCAACGGGCGCCGCACATCGACGCCGTCTTCGCGGCGTCGGACGTGATGGCGGCCGGGGCGATGCAGACGCTGCGCCGCGCCGGGCGGAAGGTGCCCGACGACGTGGCCGTCATCGGATACGACGACGCGCCCGTGGCCAGGCACACCTCGCCGGCGCTGACCACCGTTCGGCAGCCCGTCGAGGAAATGGCCACGCTCGCCGCACGACTGCTTCTCATGACACTCGGGGACGGGGACAATCCCAAGGGCAATCCGGTGCTGCCCACGGAACTGGTGGTTCGTGAATCGGCCTGAGCTTCGAGAAGGTGACGTCCTGACCCGTCGCTATCTGCTCCAGGAGCGGATAGCGACGGGCGGGATGTCGGTCATCTGGCGTGCCTTCGACCAGTCACTCCAGCGCATGGTCGCCATCAAGGTGCTGGACGGCACGCTCGACGACGACAGTCCCGGGCGGGAACTGATGCGCCGGGAGGCCAGGGCCACCGCCCGGCTGATCCACCCGGACGCGATCGAGGTCTACGACTACGGCGAGACGGTCACGAACGGCGGCAGGCTCGCGTCCTTCGTGGTCATGCGCCTGCTGGAGGGCCGGTCGCTGGCCGACCGGATCATGGAGGGCCCGCTGCCCTGGGCCGAGGCGACGGAGATCGCCGCCGGGCTGGCGAAGGTGCTGGCGGCGGCGCACGACCGGGGCATCGTCCACCGCGACGTGACCCCGGAGAACGTGCTGCTCGCCGACGACGGGCCCAAGCTCCTCGACTTCGGGATCGCCGCGTTCATCGGCGAGGCCGACGACCAGCTCGTCGCCGACTTCGGCACGCCGCCGTACGTCGCGCCGGAGCGGCTGAAGGGCACGACGGCCGACCCGGCCGTGGACGTCTACGCGCTCGGCGTGCTGCTGTTCGAGATGCTCACGGGAGCACTGCCGTACCCCGAGAAGACCTGGGAGGCGATCGAGGCGGCACGGCGGGAGGGTCCGCCGCCGGTTCCCGAAGGGGTGCCGGGCCTGCCGCAGGAGGTCGCCGACCTGTGCCGGCGCTGCCTGTGCCCCGACCCCGTGGACCGGCCGAGCGCGCGGGCGGTCGCCGCCGCCCTTGGCGCGGTGAAGAAGCCGCCGGGCCCGCGCGGGGCCGGCTGGGGCGCCACCGCCGTCGGAGCCGCCGCCCTGGGCGGCATCCTCTGGTTCACCCAGACGGGCGGCCCCGAGGTCGGAGCCGTGACCGTCCTGCCCAGCCCGTCGGGGGCGTACGCGCAGGCCACCGCCTCGCCGCCGCCGCAGGTCGAAGCCGTCGCCGGCCCCGTCGAGCGGCCGCGGCACACGGTCGCGCCCGTCGCGGACCCCGTACGCACGGCCGGGCCTGCCCGGCACCGCCCCTCCCCCACGAGCACCGTCAAGGTCGTCAAGAAGGACCGGGACGCGGGAGACACGGTCAGGCGGCCGAAGACCTCGGCCACCGGCAAGTCCGACGTCGCACCCCTGCCTCTGGCCACCTCGGCCGCGCCCATGCGGGTCGACACCGCGGTCCGGCAGTTCGCCCTGCTGGTGGACGGAGCCGAAGCCACTCACGACATCGACGACGACGTCGCCCTCGACCTCAAACAGGTGCTGCGCAACGCCGTCGACAACGGTCAGGGGCTGGCCGTCGTACGCGAGAAGATCGAGGTCCGGTATCGCGAGGGACGGCTGCCGGCGGTGCTGAAGGGGGAACTGCTGGCCGCGCTCGACCGGGTCGAAGCCGCTTCGGCCCAGGCCAGCGACACCTGAAATGGGAGCGCTCCCAGAACAACCGTCTGTTGAGTTTGGTCAGGACCGTAAGTCGGGCCGCGTCCGATAAGCGTCCGCCTCGCGACCGAAACAATCGTCCAGTGCCGTGCGCGTCGGCGGACGACGTCCAGCCCTCCGGCATCTAGTGCCGCTTGATCGTCGCGAACCAGGCCGGTGCCCCGTCGTCGTGGTACCGCGTCTGGATCCGGTCCGGCTCGACGGCGATGACCCTCCAACCGCCGACGAGGTCGAACACCGCTCTCAGTTCTTCCCGGCCGACGGGGTGCGGACCCGTATCGGAGCCGCCGTCGCCGAAACACAGCACGTACAGAGTGCCGCCGTGCTCGGTCACCGACGCGAGACTCGCCACGTAGGCGGACCGCTCCGCCCCGTCGAAGGTGTGGAACAGCCCGCAGTCCAGCACCGTGTCGAAGCTGCGCCCGAGTCGCTCCAGCCGCAGAGCGTCGGCCGCGGCGAATTCGACCGCGACGCCCCGATCGGCGGCCTTCGCCCGGGCGATCGCCAGTGCCGTCTCCGCCACGTCGACGCCCAGGACCGGCAATCCCAGCGAGGCGACGTGGAGAGCGTTCTCCCCGGTCCCGCAGCCCGCGTCGAGAACCGCTCCGGTGAATCCGCCTTCGGCGGCGAGACGCACCACCGCCGGCTGCGGCCGGCCGATGTCCCACGGCGCGGGACCCTCGTGGTACGACGCGTCCCAGGGCAGGCCCGTCATCCGTTCATGACTGGTCGGACGCCGGACGGTGAGCGGATCGTCGGCGTCGTCCGCGAGACGTCCCGATCGGTCCTGCATCGCTCTCCCCTTCCCGCGGCCGGCTCTCCACGTCATCGTGGCACGCTTGGGAGTATTTCGACCGGGTCAACCCCTTGCATGGGAAAGGCAAAACCGGATAGCTCGTTGCCCATGAGCGGATTCAAGAAGTTCCTCATGCGGGGCAACCTGGTGGAGCTCGCCGTCGCCGTCGTCGTGGGCGCGACGTTCAGCGGGCTCATCCAGGCCCTCGTACAGGACCTGATCACCCCCCTGATCGCGGCCATCACCGGCGGCAAACAGCCCGACTTCTCCAGCTACAAGTTCACCGTCAACGGCGCGGTGTTCAAGTACGGCGACTTCATCAACCACCTGCTGACGTTCCTGATCGTCGCGGCCGTCGTCTACTGGCTGGTCGTCCTGCCCATGAGCCGTTTCCTGAGCCTCTTCGACCGGGACAAGGAAGCCACGGAGAAGAAGTGTCCCGAGTGCCTGTCGGACATCCCCGTCGACGCCCGGCGCTGCGCGTTCTGCACGGTCGAACTGTCCGCCGTCGCAGCCGCCGAGAAGCCCCCTGCCTGACTTCTCCCCTGTCCCCCGTCAGGGCCTGAAGCGCGTCAGCGTCCGCTCGCCGGTCTCCGCGGGCTCGCGGGAAGCGGGACGGCCGGAGTGCCGCAGCACGTCCACGATGACGAGAGACGTCCGGTGCGGATCCCTGGTGATCCGCACCTCGCGGGCCAGCCAGCACGCGGCGGCGATCACGTCGCGGGCCCGTTCGAGGTCCCCCGGACTGGTCCCCGCCCTGCACCACACCCACAGGCGCTCGCCGAACGGCTCCGGCCTCGTACGGAGGATGACCGGCAGCTTGCCCCGCCGGCTGACGATCAGCGCCTCGGCACAGGCCGTCCGTACGCGGTGGGGCGTCACCACGCACCAGAATCGGCCCGCCACCTCCCGCCGGGCCTGCGGCCAGACCAGGACGAGCAGGCAGACCAGAGAGCCGGCGACGATCGTGACGGCCGGGCCCGCCGTGCGTACCGCGAGGACGACGACCGCAGGCCCTCCCACCAGCAGCACCGTCTCGTAACGCCATCTCCACAGCACCACCAGCGGCCCGGGCCGCGCCACGGGGGAGGTCTCCCGTTCGATGAACCGCAGGACCAGATGCGTGTTCCGCCTGACCGAATGCCTCATGCCCGTCCGCCCGACGGGTGCTCGGGCTTGCGGGAGAGCGGGGATTCGAGCGCGTTCACCCGTCCGGTCCCCCGGCAGCGACGGCACGGCAGGCCGGTCGGGCACCGCCCCTTCGCCGAGCAGACCCGGCAGGGGGTGAGAGCGTCGAACCTCGGGTCGCGGTACGTGTGGGTGTGCCAGGTGCGCCGGATCTCCCAGCGCTGCACCCACGCGAACGCGTCGATCTCGGCGAACGCCTCCTCGCCCACCCTCCAAAGGAGGGCGACGATGCGCATCCGTAACCCCGTGAGGGAAGGAGCGCGCATGTTCTTGTTGTTAGAGTGCACGGGATCATCCCTTTGCTGAGCAGGCAGGTCGGATGGTCGTCTGCGCTGGGTCGATGTGCCACCATCGGCCCAGCGGCGCATTTCAGGGGAGGGGCCGAAAGACGAGCCCCAGTCGCATCGCCTCCCTTCGGGAACCGGCTGGTCCAGCCGCCACGTTGAGGCTTATGTCTAGCTTTACCCCGCAGTTGCCGTTGGCAACCTTCATTTGGCAATTGCCAATCGAGTTTTCATGCGGCAAGTGCCAGGAGATGCTACGCTGCCCCTTTCGAGGCCCACCACAGAACGCGTACGCAGAAGGTGACCGCTATGGCCGGGACCAACCTGACGCTCCGGCGGCGCCAGTTGGCGACTCGTCTTCGAGAGCTGCGGCGCGCGACCGGCATGACCGTCGACCAGGTGGCCCAGGAACTTCTCTGCAGCCCCGCGAAGATCAGCCGTATGGAGACCGGTCAGCGCGGCGTGAGCCAGCGGGATGTTCGCGATCTGTGCCGCATCTATGGCGTTTTGGACGACAAGCTCGTCACTCAGCTGATGACGCTCGCCCGGGAATCCCGGCAGCCGGGCCTGAAGCAGGAGTGGGGGGACCTCGGCAACGACGCCATCTACGTCTACATGGACCTCGAAGCGGCGGCGGTGTCCATCACCGAACTCCAGACCGCTTACATTCCCGGTCTGTTCCAGACCGAGGAGTATGCCAGGGCGCTCATCCGGGGACTACTTCCACGCATCGACCAAGAGCTTCTGGACAGGCGAGTCGAAGCGCGGATGAAGCGGCAACAGCTTCTCACCCAGAAGGAGCCGCCCCGCTACTGGACCTTCATCGACGAGGCCGCCCTGCTCCGGCAGGTCGGCGACGCCGCGATCATGACGGACCAGTTGGAGCAGATACTCAGGCTCGCGCAGGCACCTCATGTGACCGTGCAGGTCATTCCGTTCGAAGTGGGCGCTTACATGTCCGCGGACGGCCCGTTCGTCATGTTCAGGATGAAGGACCCGGCGGTATCCGAAGTCGTTTACGTCGAGATGCTCAATCGGGTGGAGTACCTGGAGAAACCAGCGGAGCTGGAGATATATCGAGAGGCCGTCGAGATCATCCGCGCGGCGGCACTCTCCCCGAACGAGTCCATCCGGCGGATCGCGAAAGCCAAATCAGACTTTAGTGCTGCGCTGCCCCGCAGTGACCACCTGTCTCCGGGAGAACAATAGCGCAGAGACAGAGGATTTCATGGAACTCCCGCCAGACACGCGGATAACAGAGTCGCAATGGCGCATCTCGACGAGATGCAACGGCGGCAACTGTGTACAGGTGGCCATCCTCGACGGAATGGTCGCCCTACGTGACTCGAAAAACCCAGGCCACGGCGTGCTGCTTTACTCACCCGAGGAGTGGCGTCGTTTTGTGGCGTCCGCAAAGGCCGGTGGATACGACCGGCCACAGTAACCCGGAGGATTGACACCACTCCGCATGGTCCCGGCAAACGGGACAGATTCTCAAAAAGCGGATAGATTACAATGCTTCCGGATGATAACTCACTCCACGAGTGGACGGCTTCCGGGAGAGTGCATGGCACGCCGACCTTCGTTCGACGGTGTCGAGTGGCACCAGGCATGCAACAACGGCAACTGCGTGGAGATCGCCCTCCGGGACGGATGGGTCGGTGTCCGCGATGGGAAGCAGGGCGATGGCAGTCCCGTGCTGACCTTCACCGCCGAGGAGTGGACGGCCTTCCTGCAGGGGGTCAAGGCCGGAGTGTTCGACCTGTCCTGACCTCGACCTGTCCTGGCGCCACCCGAGATGGGTACGCGTGCAAGGGGCTTCCCCGGCGGGAGCCGGGGAAGCCCTCTACCTCTGTGCGGGGTTCCGTCACCAGGGGGACGGCGGGGGCGGGGGGACGACCGGCGGGCGGTCGTCGCAGGTGATGGTGTTGGGCAGCATCCAGGCAGCGAGCCAGCCGCCGTCATTGCCGCCGAGGTCGTCCAGGGAGAACTCCGAACCGGTGGGCGGGAAGTTGAAGGCGCCGCAGTTGTTGACCCCGACCGCGCCGACGTTGCGGGCGTCCACGTTCTGGAAGGACGCCGAGCCCTTCACGCGGGCGCTGACCACGGAGGTGCCCGTGCCGTCGACCCGGATGTCCTTGAAGCGGACCTTCGGGATCGCGTACAGGTCCTTCACCGACCACTCGCTGACGAGCATGACGGCGTTGTACGTGCTGTCCAGGTAGTGGTCGCCGCTGACCTCGACGTCGGCGTCGATGTCCTTCTCCAGGGCGTAGAACCAGATGGCCCCCAGGCCGATCTTCCAGTTCAGCTCGAAGGTGCCGGCGCGTACGGTGGTGTTGCCGGTGATGCGGAGCCTGCCCGCGAACGGCTCGGCGCCGAACCGGGAGCCGACCTGGATGGCGCTGCCCTCCCTGATCGGGTCGGCGACCAGATTGTTCGCGACCGTGTTGTCCGTGCCGCCGTAGATCGCGATGCCGTTGGCCAGCACGGGCGTCTGCACGGTGTTGTGGTCGATCGTGTTGCGCGCGTCGGCGGTCTTGTCGGACCACAGGGCGAGGGCGTCGTCACCGGTGTTGCGGAAGAAGTTGCCCGACACGACGGAGTCGGTGACGCCGGTGTGGAAGTTGAGCCCGTCCGCGATCTGGTCGACGATCACATTGTTGGTGATCTTGATGTTCCGCATCGGGCCGTCGAACCACATGCCGACCTTGGTATGGCGGATGTGGAGCCCGTCGACGGTCGAGTCGCTCATCGCGCCGCCGACGCCGTTGACCTGGTCGGTGTCGATGCGTTCCCGTACGTCGCCCTCGATGGCGAAGCCGGACAGGTGGACGTTGCGGCTGCCGCCCGCCGCGGCGTCCTTGCCGTAGAACCCGACGCCGGTGTGCACCGAGCCGTCCGGGGCCGGGGTGCCCAGGTCGGTCTGCCGGCCCTTGATGATCGTGTACCAGTTTCCGGCACCGGTGATCGTCACGTCGTCCACGAGGATGTGCCGGTTCACCTGGTAGGTGCCCGGCGGGATGTAGACCTTCAGGCGCGTGCGCTTCGCGAAGGCGATCGCCTTGTCGATCGCCCCGGCGGAGTCGCGCCTGCCGGTGGGGTCGGCGCCGAAGGCCAGCACGTTCGCCGCGAGGACCTCCACCCGCGGCGGGCCGACGAGGTGCGAGTCGAGCAGGTCGACGACGGTCCACGTGGCGTTGCTCCGGGCCGGGACCGTCAGCCGCACGGTGTCACCCGCCCGGTACGTCCGGCCGAGCAGGAGGCGCTGCTCGTCGTAGAAGTGATTCGGGCGGAACGGCTTGACGATCTCCGGGGTGGGGGTGGTGGCGGCCGGCACGCAGGAGCATTCGGTGATCCACCAGTCGGGGTGCAGCAGCCCGGCGTCCGGGTCGTTGGTGAACGGATACTGGTTGTAGAGCCAGGCGTACTGCGACGTGAGCGTCATGGTGGCCTGCTTGCGGCCGTTGACCGCGACGTCGAGCGGCGCGGTGATGCCGCCGCCCCCGGGAGCGTCCGGGATGCTGTAGCGCACGGTGATGGCATTGGCCGCCTTCGGCAGCGTGAACTCGACGTACTGCCCGGGGGTCAGCCGCACCGCCTTTCGGCCCGACGCCTCCGCCTGCAGCGTGTACGCGTCGCGGCCGGGGCCGATGACCGTCCCGTTCGTGGTCGCGTTCTCCGCCTCCTGCTCGGCGAAGTCGACGTCGGCCCCGCGCCCGGCGACGAGAGCCGGATCGAGGGCGGCCCGTGTCACGACGGGCGCCTTCGCGGCGGACGCGGGCGCGGGTAACAGCACGAGACCGGTCGCGGCCAGGGCCGCCGCCAGCAGGATTCTCATCGGGCCTCCAGGATCCAGACCGCGGTGTCGGACGGGAGCAGGTCGCCGTCGAGAGGTCCGCTGGCCAGCGCCACCGAGCCCCGGACGGGGAACGGAACAGGCTCGGCGCCGAGGTTCACGACGCAGACCAGCCCGGAGTCGCGCCGGAACGCGATCACGTCGTCCGTGGTCGGCAGCCAGGTCAGCGTGCCGTCGCCGAGCAGCTCGCGCCGCAGGCGCAGGGCCGAGCGGTAGAGGCACAGCATCGAGTCCGGGTCGGCCTGCTGGGCCTCGACCGTGAGGCCGCGCCAGCCCGCCGGCTGGGGCAGCCAGGGCTCGCCCGTGCTGTAGCCGAACGGCGGCTCCTCCCCCGACCACGGCAACGGCACCCGGCAGCCGTCGCGGCCGCGGACCGTGTGGCCGGAACGCTCCCACATCGGGTCGTCGAGAAGCTCCTCGGGGATGTCCTCGACCTCGTTCAGGCCGAGCTCCTCCCCCTGGTAGACGTAGACGCTGCCGGGCAGGGCCATCGCCAGCAACGCCGCCGCCCTCGCCCGGCGCCGGCCGAGCTCCAGGTCGGACAACATGCCGTCCCGGCGCTCGGCGTTGTCCCAGGACGTGACGGCCCGGCCGTACCGGGTGACGGGACGGGCGACGTCGTGGTTGGACAGCACCCAGGTCGCGGGTGCGCCGATGGGCACGTGCGTGGCGAGGGTCAGGTCGATGCTGCGGCGCAGCGCGGCCGGCTCCCACGCGCTCGACAGGAAGTCGAAGTTGAACGCCGTGTGGAGCTCGTCCGGGCGCAGGTAGTTCGCGAACCGCTCCTGGTCGGGCAGCCACACCTCCCCGATGAGGATGCGCCCGCCGTAGGAGTCGGACACCCGCCGCCACTCGCGGTAGATCTCGTGGACTCCGTCGTGGTCGGTGTAGGACTCCTCCACGCTGTCGAGGTCCTTGACGAGGACGGCGGCCGAGTCGATGCGGACGCCGTCCACGCCCCGGTCGAACCAGAACCGCAGCACGTCCAGGAACTCCTGGCGTACGGCCGGGTTGTTCCAGTTGAAGTCGGGCTGCTCGGGGGCGAACAGGTGGAGGTACCACTCGCCGTCCGGCACCCGCGTCCAGGCCGGGCCGCCGAAGATCGACTGCCAGCCGTTCGGCGGGCCGTCGCCGATGCCGGGGCGGAACCAGAACCGCTCCCGGGCCTCCGAACCGGGACCGGCCGCCAGCGCCTCCTGGAACCAGGCGTGCTGGTCGGACGCGTGGTTGGGGACGACGTCCACGATCGTGCGGATGCCCAGGTCGTGGGCTTCCTCGATCAGCTTCTCCGCCTCGGCGAGGGTGCCGAAGACCGGCTCGATGCCGCGGTAGTCGGCGACGTCGTAGCCGCCGTCGGCCATGGGAGAGGGATACCACGGGTTCAGCCAGACGGCGTCGACGCCGAGGTCCGCCAGGTACGGCAGGCGCGACCGCAGCCCCGCCAGGTCGCCCGTCCCGTCGCCGTTCCCGTCGGCGAAGCTGCGCAGGTAGACCTGGTAGATCGCGGCCCCGCGCCACCAATCGGGGGTCGAGGTGTTGCCGGGCATGCTGGATACAACTCCTTACGGGGTGACGGCGGCAGGGGTGGGGTCGTTCAGCCCTTGAGGCTGCCGGCGGTGAGACCGGCCATGATGTGCCGCTGGAACAGGAAGAAGACGACGATGGTCGGGATGCTCGCGATCACCAGGGAGGCGACCAGCACGTTCTGCGGCATCTGCGAGGACAGCGAGGCGATGCCGATGCTCACCGACATCTTGTCGCTGTCCGGCAGGACCAGGAGGGGCCAGACGAAGTCGCGCCAGACGTTGACGACGGTGAGGATGGAGACCACCCCGAGGATGGGCCGGGAGATCGGTATCACCACCGACCACAGGATGCGGCCCGGCGACGCGCCGTCGATCTCGGCGGCTTCGAGCAGTTCCCTGGGGATCGAGTCGAAGAAGCGCTTGAGCAGGAAGACGTTGAAACCGTTGGCCGCGGCCGGCAGCCAGATCGCCCATGGGGTGTTGAGCAGGTTCCAGCCGAAGATCGGCACTTCCTTCACCGTCAGGTACGCCGGGAGCATGATGACCATGGGCGGGATCATCAGCGTCGACAGCATCAGCGCCAGCACGACCTTGCCGAGCGCCGGGCGGAGCTTCGACAGGGCGTAGGCCGCCGAGACGTCCACCGCGAGCGTCAGCAGCCAGGCGCCGCCGGCGTAGAGGGCCGTGTTGCCGAGCAGCGTGCCGAGGTCCAGCAGATCCCAGGCCTCCAGGTAGCCGTCGAGCGAGAAGTGCGACGGCAGGAAGGTCGGCGGGATGGAGTTGAGCTCCTCGGTGGACTTCATCGCACCGGTGACCATCCAGTAGAGCGGGAAGACGAACGCGGCGGTGAAGCTCACCACCACGATCGCCAGCACGATCCAGTAGATGATCCGGCCGCGGGTCGTGTTGAGCTGGTGCGGCGAGACGGCGGTGCGGAACTGCGTGCCGAACGGCTTACGGGGCCGCCGCCGCCCGCGGCGCTCGGTCCGGGCAGGGGCGGCCGGCGTTCCGGCCGGGCTGTCGGGCGCCGCGGTGACGTTGGTCATCATGTCGGGCATGGTCGCTCCCCCCCTCACACCGTGTTGTCGCGCGAGACGCGCAGGTAGATCGCGGAGAACACCATCAGGACGATCATGAGCATCAGGCCGAGCGCGTTGCCGGCGTTGAGATTGCCGAAGTTGAAGGCGTACTGGTACATGAGGTAGACGACGCTGACCGTGGCGTTCTCGGGGCCGCCGCCGGTGAGCAGGTAGGGCTCGATGAAGACCTGCATGGTCGCCACGATCTGCAGCAGCAGCATCACCAGCAGGATCAGCTTGGTCTGCGGGATCGTGACGTGCCAGATCCGCTTGAACAGGCCGGCGCCGTCGAGCTCGGCGGCCTCGTACAGCTCGCTCGGGATGGTCTGCAGGGCGGCGAGGTAGATCAGGGTGCCGCTGCCCATGTTCATCCAGGTGGAGACGATGACCAGTGAGATCAGCGCGGTGCTCGTCGAGTTGAGCCACTGCAGGCCCGGCAGGTGGACCAGGCCGAGGGCCTGGTTGAACAGCCCGTAGTCGGGGTTGTAGAACCACTGGAACAGCAGGACGCTCACCGCGGGCGGCAGCATGACCGGCAGATAGACCACGAAGCGCAGGTACGCCCTCGCGTGCCGCAGCTCGTTCAGCACGATCGCGGTGATGAACGGGATCCCGTAGCCGCACAGCAGGGCGAGCAGGGTGAACACCGCGGTGTTGACCCAGGCCGGCCCGAAGGCGGGATCGCTGATTACGGTACGGAAGTTCTCCAGCCCCACCCATTTGGGCGGGTCCACGAAGTTGGTCCGCTGGAAGCTGAGGATGACCTCGCGGACCATCGGATACCAGGAGAAGAACGCGAAACAGATCAGAGCGCCGCACAGGAAGCCGTAGGCGGTCACGTTGCGCCGCACGGCGCGCCGCAGTTTCGTCGGCTGCCGCCGCCTGCCGCTGGCTGCCGGGATGCTCGCTGTGGTCATCGTTGTGGATCCGATCTCGACGTGATTGCCCTGCACTCGACTCGCCCTGCACGATTCGCCGGGGCGCCGGCCGCGCGTGGGTCACGGCCACGGGCGGCGCCCCGGATTATCGGGGCGGTCAGCCCTTCGAGGCCAGCAGGGAGTTGACCTTCGACTCGGCGTCGGCAAGGAGCTGGTCGATGTTCGCGTCCTTGCGGGTCAGCACGGCCGACATCGGAGTGTCGAGGATCTTGTAGATCTCCTGGGCGTACGGCCCCGGCTCGGCCTTCGGCGGGATGCCCTTGGAGCCCTCCACCCAGCTCGCGAACTGCGCGGCGTCGATGTTCGCGTTCTGCGCGCGCAGGTCGTTCACGGCCTGGCCGGACGGCGTGTCCGAGCGGTACAGGTCGGGGTAGGGCTGGCCGACGGTCAGGTTGGCGCCCTTGGCCCGCACGTAGTCGAACTGGCCCTTGCCGGGGGTGAGGAACTTGTACTCGATCCACTTGAGGCCGGCCTTGATCTGCTCCGGCGTGGCCTTCGGGTTGATCATGTAACCGGCGCCGCCGTTGAACAGGGCCTTGGCCTCGGGCTGGGCGGTGATGGCGTAGTTCTCGAACTTGCCGCCGAAGTCGTTGCGCAGCGAGATGAGCACATCGGGCGCGCCCAGCATCATGCCCATCTTGCCGCCGGCCATGGCCTTCATCAGGGCCGGCCAGTCGATGTAGAGCTGGGAGCCCATGCTGTTGTCGGTCCACCGCATCTGGTGGAGGTTCTCCAGCACGGCCTTGCCCTCGGGCGTGTTGAAGGCGGCCTTCTTGCCGTCGTCGGTGATGACCGACCCGCCGCGACCGTAGACGGAGGCGGTGAAGTGCCAGCCGCCCACGTTGTTGCCGCTGTACTCGCCGTACCCGACGTAACCGGGGCCGAGCCCGGCGATCTTCTTCGCGGCGGCCTGCACCTCGGCCCACGTCTTCGGCGGGTTGCTCGGGTCGAGACCGGCCTTGGTGAAGACCTCCTTGTTGTAGACGAGACCCATGCCGTAGCCGTCGGTCGGCAGGCCGTAGACCTTGCCGTCCTTCTTGAACAGGTCGATCGAGTTGTTGTAGTCCTGGAACGTCTTGATCTCGTTGACGTACGGCGTGATGTCGGCGGCCTGGCCGCTCTCGATCAGGCGGCCCACGTTGGGGAAGTTGACGTAGAACACCGTCTCGAGCTCGCCGCTGGCCAGCTTCGGCTCGAAGGTGCGCGGGTCGTAGCAGGGGAACGCGTCGGTGACCTTCGCGACCTTGATATTGGGGTTCAGCTGCTGGAAGGCCGCCAGGTCTTCCTCGAACGTCGCGCGCTCCGCCTTGTTCGTCTTCGGCGGCTCGCAGTTGACCGAGATCGACACCGGCCCGGCGGCCCCGGGCGCCGCACTCGCCTTGTCACCGCTGCCGCCGCTGTCGTCGGTGCCGCACGCCGCGGCCGCCGCAATGGCAAGTCCCGAAACCAGCAGTATCGAGAGCTTGTGGGATTTCATCCTCGTTCCCTTCTGGAACCGCGCACCACGACCCGTCGAAGCACGCGGCTCGGGGCCGACCTGGAGCGCCCCGATCCGCTCGATTGCGAGAAACATACAGAGGCATGCAGGACTGAGCAATAGTCCTGCATTAACTCTGCAAAAAAGTGACAGTTACCAACGACCTGAAGCACAGGACGGCCTGGATGACTGACACGACGACCTGGAGCACACAACGGCCTGAGGACACACGAGCCGGTCAGAACCTGGGGCTTGGGCTCGATGCCGCTGGACGCGCTCATAGCGGGCGGGTGCTCCGGCCGGCCGTGACAGTTGCGGTCCGGTGAGCCTCGGGAGCGGCCATCGCGGGCGCGGTGGTACAGGGCACGGTCTTACGCCGGCCTCCGCACCCGCCCGCCCCGGCGCTCCGCGCGCAGTTCGACGAGGCGGAAATCCTGGTCACAGCGTTGTCCGCACAGGTTAACCCGGACTGGAGGGAGCGGAGCGGAAGGGAGCGAGGACCGAAGCGTTGTGTCCAGCGAAGCGGACTTCGCGAGGACCGGAGGTTCCTTCCGGCGCAGTGACCGACTTGGCCAAGCACCATGGCAGTGACCGGCCGCTCATGGTTCCGTCAGCGATCGGCCCGGCCGTGGTTGGGGGCGGGGGCGGTGGAGGCGCGGACGACCAGTTCGGGTTCGAACAGGAGCTCGTCGCCGGGGACGACGGCGGCATCGATCTGGGCCACCAGCAGCTCGACGGCCGCCCTGCCCATCGCGTCGATGGGCTGGCGGACCGTGGTCAGGGGCGGATCCACGCAGTTCATCAGGGCGGAGTCGTCGTAGCCGATGACGGAGACGTCCTCCGGCACGGACAGTCCCGCACGGCGCGCCGCCCTGATGGCGCCGAGGGCGAGCACGTCGCTGGCGCAGATGATGCCGGTCACACCCCTGGCGATCATGCGCGTGGCGGCGGCGTGCCCGCCTTCCAGCGAGAACATCGTGTGCTCGACGTGATCGGGGTCCAGTTCGAGGCCGTTGGCGGCGGCGTACGCGCGGAAGGCGGCGAGCTTGCGCTGGGACGGCACGTGGTCGGGCGGGCCGAGCAGCATCGCGACGTGACGGTGCCCGAGCGCCATGAGGTGGGCGAGCGCGATCTCCGCCGCGGCCACGTCGTCGCACGACACCTGCGGGAACCCGAGATACTCGACCGCCGCGTTGACGAGCACGGTCGGCAGCTTGCGTTCGAGGACCCTGCGGTAGTGGCTGTGGGAGGCGTCCCCCTGGGCGTACAGGCCGCCGGCGAAGACCATGCCGGACACGTGCTGCTGGAGGAGCAGGTCCACGTAGTCGGACTCGGAGACGCCGCCCACCGTGCGGGTGCACAGCACGGACGTGAACCCCTGCTGCGCCAGCGCGCCTCCCACGACCTCGGCGAACGCCGGGAAGATCGGGTTCTGCAGCTCGGGGAGGACCAGACCGACGAGGCGGCCGCGGTCCCCGCGCAACTGCGTGGGCCGCTCGTATCCCAGCACGTCGAGCGCGGTGAGCACCGCCTCTCTGGTGGCGTCGGAGACCCCCGGCTTGCCGTTGAGCACGCGACTCACGGTCGCCTCGCTCACGCCCACCTTCTTGGCTACTTCCGCAAGCCGTCGTGTCATGGACGCAACTATACGACAGCGAGCGCAAATGTTTTCATCCGCTTGCGCATCCCGCCTGTCGGCATCTTTCGTCCCGAACCGTGGCCTGGGGAGAGTCCTCCGCCTCTGCCGACCGCGGGAGCGCAGCGACGTAATGTGCGGGTTATCTTGCGACTTCTCGTCGAAATATTGCAGAAGGATGTCTGTCAACTTATCGTGTGGCCACTCACCTTCTTCGGAGGTGTGGCGGTTCCAGCGTCCACGCCGCATCTCCCGGATCTCGCATGCAGAAAGGATCCTCATGAGAAGATCCGGAGCCGCCGTCGCGGTGGCGGGGGCGCTGATCGCCGTGGGCGGCGTGGTGGCGTTCCCCGGAACGTCGTCGGCCGCGACGTCACCGTCGCCGTTCTCCGTGCCGGGGAGAGGCGCGACCGTGCCGTTCACGGAGATCGAGGCCGAGGCCGCCGTGACCAACGGCGAGCAGATCGGCCCGGACCGCGTCTACACCCGCCTGCCGTCCGAGGCCTCGGCCCGCCGGGCCGTACGCCTCGACGCGCCGGGAGAGTACGTCGAGTTCACCCTGCCCAAGCCCGCCAACGCGATGACCGTGCGCTACAGCGTGCCGGACAACGCGGCGGGCACGGGCATCACGGCACCGGTCGACCTGAGGATCAACGGGACCAAGCTCAAGGACCTCCGGTTCACCTCCCGGTACGGCTGGTTCTACGGCGGCTACCCGTTCGGGAACACGCCCGGCGACAAGCCGCACCACTTCTACGACGAGACCCGGACGATGTTCGGGTCCACGCTCGCGGCGGGCACCAAGGTCAGGATCCAGGTGGCCTCCACCGCGGTCGCGCCCTGGTTCGTCGTGGACCTCGCCGACTTCGAGCTCGTGCCCGACGCGATCCCCCGGCCCGCCGGATCCCTGTCGGTCGACGACTTCGGCGCCGACCGCAACGGCACGAGCGACTCCACCGCCGCCTTCCAGGCCGCCGTCGACGCCGGCCGGACCCAGGGCAAGGAGGTCTACATCCCGTCCGGCACCTACACCCTGTGGGACCACGTGGTCGTGGACGGCGTGACGCTGCGCGGGGCCGGGCCGTGGTACAGCGTTCTCACCGGCCGTCACCCCACCCAGCGCAACCGGGCCGTCGGCGTCTACGGCAAGTACGTCAGCGGCGGCGGGTACACCGGCGGGATCAGGCCGCACGAGGCGGGCGGCCCGAGCCGGGGCGTCACCCTGCGGGACTTCGCGATCACCGGCGATATCACCGAGCGGGTGGACGACGACCAGGTCAACGCCATCGGCGGCGCGATGACCAACTCGGTGGCCGACAACCTGTGGATCCAGCACACCAAGGTCGGGGCCTGGATGGACGGCCCGATGGACGGCTTCACGTTGAGGAACAGCCGCATCCTCGACCAGACGGCCGACGGCGTGAACTTCCACACCGGCGTCACGAACTCCACGGTGACCAACACGTTCGTCCGCAACACCGGGGACGACGGCCTGGCGATGTGGCCCGACCGGATGGCCAACGTGAACAATTCGTTCACGTTCAACACCGTGGTGGCGCCGGTCCTGGCCAACAACATCGTCACGTACGGCGGCCGGGACATAAAGATCACCGACAACGTGGTGAGCGACACGGTCACCAACGGCGGCGGCATCCACGTCGCCAACCGCTACCCCGGCGTGAACTCCGGCCAGGGCACCGCGGTGGCCGGCACGATCACGGTCGCCCGCAACACGCTCATCCGGGCCGGCAACAGCGACTACAACTGGAACTTCGGCGTCGGCGCGATCTGGTTCGACGCCCTCAACGAGCCGGTCAACGCGACGATCAACGTGACCGACACCGACATCGTCGACAGTTCCTACGAGGCCATCCAGTTCATCGAGGGCAGCACCCAGACCGTCAACTTCTCGAACGTGAACGTCGACGGCACCGGGACGTACATGATCCAGGCGCAGGCGGCGGCGAAGGCGACCTTCACCAACGTCAGGGCGGCCCACATCGGCGCGGGTGTCGCCATCCACAACTGCGTCGGCACCGGCTTCGCCCCCACGTACGGCAGCGGCAACTCCGGCTGGAGCCTGGGCTCCACCGTCTGCACCGGCCAGTGGCCCGCGCCGAACTACATCTACGAGGGCGGCGGCCCGAGCCCGAGCCCGTCGCCGTCCGCCTCGCCCTCCACCTCCCCTTCGCCTTCGCCCAGCCCGACGGCGTGCGCTCCCGGCAGCGGCGACCTCGCCCGGGGCAAGGCGGTCACGGCGACGAGCAGCACCCAGTCGTACGTCGCGGCCAACGCGGTCGACGGCGACGCGGGCACCTACTGGGAGTCGGCGAACAACGCCTTCCCGCAGTCGATCACGGTGGACCTGTGCGCGGTGACGCCGGTCCAGCGCGTGGTGCTCAAGCTGCCGCCGAGCACCGCATGGGCCACCCGTACCCAGACACTGGCGATCCTCGGCAGCGTGGACGGCACGAACTACTCCACCTTGTCCGCCTCGGCGGGCCGCACGTTCGACCCCGCCACCGGGAACACGGTGAGCATCCCGCTCACCACGGCCGGCGTCCGTCATGTCCGGGTGACGGTCACCGGCAACACCGGCTGGCCCGCCGGGCAGTTGTCGGCCTTCGAGGTGTACGGCGCCGCAGGCACCCCGAGCCCGTCGCCCAGTGCTTCCCCCAGTGCTTCCCCCAGTGCTTCGCCCGGGCCGCTGCCCACGGGGAACCTCGCCGCCGGCAAGGCGATCAGTGCGAGCAGTCACGCCGACGTGTACGTCGCGGGCAACGCCGCCGACGGAAACGCCTCGACCTACTGGGAGTCGGCCGGCAACGCCTTCCCCCAGACCCTGACCGTCGATCTCGGCGCGCCCGTCACGGTCGGCAGGGTGGTGCTCAAGCTGCCGCCGAGCGCCGCCTGGGCCACCCGCACCCAGACACTGGCGATCCTCGGCAGCGTGGACGGCACGAACTACTCCACCCTGTCCGCCTCGGCGGGCCGCACGTTCAACCCGGCCACCGGCAACACGGTCACGGTCACCGTGCCCGCCGGCGCCCGGCGCTACCTACGGCTGAACGTCACCGGTAACACCGGCTGGCCGGCCGCGCAGATCTCCGAGTTCGAGGCGTACGCCTCGTAACCCGGAACGGGACGCCCGGAGGAGGAGTGGACGCCTCCTCCTCCGGGCTCCGCACACAGCATGACGTGCTCAGGTGACGGGGATGCCGACACGTCCGGTGGAGGAACGCACGACCAGCTCCGGCTCGAACAGCAGCTCGCCCGTCGCGACGGCGGCACCCTCGATCTGGCTGACCAGCAGCTCCACCGCGGCCCTGCCCATCGCCTCGATCGGCTGGCGCACCGTCGTCAGCGGCGGGTCCACGCAGGTCATGAGCGCGGAGTCGTCGTACCCGACGACGGACACGTCCTGGGGCACCCGGCGACCGGCCCGCCGCGCCGCGCGGATGGCCCCGAGGGCCAGCGGGTCACTGCCGCAGATGATGCCGGTGACGTCCTGCCGCACCAGCTTCAGCGCCGCCGCGTGGCCGCCCTCCAGCGAGTGCATGGTGTGCTCGACCAGCTCACCGCCCGCCGCGCGGAACGCCTCCAGCTTCCGTACGGACGGCATGTGGTCGGCGGGACCGACGACGAGGCCGATTCGCTGGTGACCGAGCGCGCGCAGGTGACCGAGCGCCTGCTCCACCGCGATCGTGTCGTCGCACGAGACACGCGGGAAGTCCCAGTGATCGGCGGCCGCGTTGACCAGCACGGTGGGCAGCCGCCGCTCGACCAGTCGCACATAGTGCTCGTGGACGACGCCGGTCTGGGTGTAGAGGCCCCCGGCGAACACCACGCCGGACACCTGCTGCTGCAACAGCAGGTCCACGTAGTCTGCCTCGGAGATCCCGCCGACCGTGCGCGTGCACAGCACGGGGGTGAAGCCCTGCTGGGCCAGCGCCCCGCCGACGACCTCGGCGAACGCCGGGAAGATGGGGTTTTGCAGCTCGGGCAGGACGAGCCCGACCAGCCGGGCGCGCTCACCGCGCAACTGCGTGGGCCGCTCGTAACCGAGCACGTCGAGAGCCGTGAGAACGGCCTCCCGGGTGGCCTCGGAGACCCCGGCCTTGCCGTTGAGGACGCGACTCACCGTGGCCTCGCTGACCCCGACCTTCTTCGCAACCTCCGCAAGCCGTCGCGTCATGGCCGCAAGCATACGACGCGGAGCAGCCGGCCAACGATGATCAGCCGTACGGGTGCAAGCGGCCTGAAAGCCCGGTGAAAGAGGCGATTCCTAGTGTCTGACGCGTCAGAGATCACTCAGGAAGGCATCATGAACATCCTCAGGAACAGCCTCGCCGTCGTCGCGGTGTCCGCCCTTCTCGGCCTGACCGCCGCCTGCGGCAGCGGCAAGGCCACGGTCTGCAAGGAGGCCGTCGAGGCGCTCACCGGCTACAGCTCCAAGGTCGCCAGTGCGGCCGCCGACGTCGACGGGTTCAACACCGCGACCGGCAAGCTGGCCACGCAGTTCAAGGACCTGTCCGGCAAGGCCGACGGCGACCTCAAGGTGGCCCTCGCCGGCATGGCCGACTCGTGGGGCTCCTTCAAGCTCGACCTGTCGGACCCGAACGCCGCGACCAAGCTCGTCGAGTTCGGCCAGAAGGCCCAGCAGGCGTCGCAGCAGCTCGCCTCCGCCTGCTCCTGACCGGGCCACCGCCTTCGATGGATCGCAGACTCCCGGCCGGGCCCGGTGCCCCCGGGCGGAGCGGACGGTGTGGCGCACCACCGCCCCTCGCCCGTACCGCCGTGGTCCGGCCGGGCCCGCCCGTCTCGCCCACCGACAGGCGCCGGGGCGGGCGGGTGCGGAGGCCGGCGTAAGACCGTGCCCTGTACCACCGCGCCCGCGATGGCCGCTCCCGAGGCTCACCGGACCGCAACTATCACGGCCGGCCGGAGCACCCGCCCGCTTTGAGCGCATACCCCCGTGGACACCGGGCCCGCAGGCCAAGCACCCGCCCGCTTCCGAACGCTCTTCGTAGGTCCCGGCACTCCGGGCCGGAGCACCCGCCCGCTTCGCGTGCATCCCGGCCGCGCAGCCAGTGGGATGCTTCGCGCGGAGTCCAGCGGAGTCCACTGGCCGTGAAACGCGGCCGGCCGCGCGCGCTCGCGAGGGATCGCCCCGACCGCTCAGTATTCGAGCCCCCAGTCGTGGTCGCCGAGGAGGTAGGCGCCGTCCTCGGGTCGTAGCCTGCCGCCTTCGGCGAGGCTGTCGAGGCAGCGCCGTACGGTGTCCTCGGGGAGCCCGGTCATCCCGGCGACCTCGGCGGCGGTCGCCGGTTGTTCCTTCACGTTCAGGGCGGCGGCGGCCTCGTAGACCGCCAACTCCGCCGTCGTCATCTCCTGGGCGTCTTCCAGGCTCTTCTCGTCAGGCACTCCGCTGTCTCGCCCCCTCACGCAGCCGCTCCGGATCGACCTGCCGGTCCGGGTAGCGTGCGAGGTACTCGCCCTCCAGCTCCTGTGTCCGCGAGGTGTGGCGCTCCAGCGCGTCGTCCGACCCGTGGAAGAGCGTCTCCGACCGGGTCTCGTGCAGGTGGCGCAACTCGCGGATCAGGTCCTCGTCGCCCAGGTCCCGCGGGTCGACTCCCATGGTCATGACGTCCTCCTTCATACCTCTGTCGGCTTGTCCCAGCGTTCGTCAGGGTTCTTGTCGTCGGGCTCCGCGTTGGGCGGGTCAGTGGCGGACGGGGTGAACTCTCCGGCGATGTCCGGCTCGTCCTCGGTATCGATGTATCGGTCGTCTTCCTTTCCCATGCCAGGTCTCCTGCCCGATGAAGCGCCCGCCATACCGGTCCGGCCGCACCGGACCGCCCCCGCAGCGCCCCCGCCGCGCTCCCCGGGGAAGGCCCCGGAACGCCGTACGGCCCGCCCCGCGCGGCAGGTGCGCGACGAGGGGCGGGCCGTACGGGGAGGAAGGTCTCAGGACAGGTCGAACTCGCCGCCCTTCACTCCCTCGATGAACGCCTCCCACTCGCCGGGGGTGAACATCAGCCGCGATCCCTGGGGATCCTTGGAATCGCGTACGGCGACGCCGTCACGCAGACGCGCCACCTCCACGCACTGGTTGCCGACGGTGTTCGAGCGCTCCGCCTTGCGCCAGACCGCGCAGGCCAGGTCGTCCGCCGGTACGAGTCCCCTCATCGTCCTGCCATCTCCTTCTCGACCGAAATGATCACTTCCATGGACTTCTCCGGGCCGAGCGCGGCGGCACGAAGATGATCGAAGACCTGGACGTACTCCCGGATCTCCGTCGGATCCTCCAGGTAAAGTTCACCGCTCATGTTCTCCAGCAGCACGACGTCGGCGTCGCCGGGATCGGGGAAGGCCAGGATCGCCAGCGAGTTGCCCATGCCGAGGTAGGCGCCCGCGTCGAAGGGCAGCACCTGCACGGTGACGTTCGGCCGCAGGGCCCTGTCCTGCAGCGTGCGCAGTTGCTCGGCCATCACGGGCGCGCCGCCCACCGGCCGGCGCAGCGCCGCCTCGTCGAGGACGGCCCACAGCTCCATGGCGTCGGGCCCGGTCAGGCGCCGCTGGCGCTCCATCCGGGCCGCCGCGCGCCGCTCGATCTCCGCCGGGTCCTTGACGAGGGCGGCGCCGATGACCGCGCGGGCGTATTCCTCGGTCTGCAGCAGCCCGGGCACCAGCAGCGGCTCGTAGTTGCGCACCGAGGACGCCTCGGCCTCCATGCCGACGTACGGCCCGGGCAGGACGTCGTCGTAGGCGCGCCACCATCCGCGCCGGCCGGCGTCCCTGGCCAGCGCGATCAGCGCCTCCCGCGCGGAGCCCTCGACGCCGTAGAGATCGAGCAGGTCGCGGATGGTCCGGGTGTGCGGGCGGGTGTGGCCGGACTCGATCCGGTACACGGTGGAGACCGCCACGCCGAGCCGCCGCGCGACCTCCTCGCGGACGAACCCGGATTCACGCCGCAGACGCGCCAGCTCGCCGGAAAGCCGGCGGAGCCGGACCGTAGGGCCGCCTACTCCCCTCATGAGCCGAACTCTCCCTTTCGCCGCAAAAGGAAACTATGCAATCGTGCATTCGCCATATTGCGTAGCCGTTTTGCAAAGTGCAGGATGAACGAAGTCTTGCACGGACTCGAATCGCCATCCGCAGACGGGTGCACAGGGAGTTATCACGGGATGACAATTCTCAACCTCTCGGGGAGAATCGCGATCTCACGTCCCTTCTCGGGAGACCCCTCCCAGGTGCGGGCCGCCCGGCGGTTCGTGGCGAGCCGTCTCGGTGACGGCCACCCCTGCCGTGACGACGCCGTGCAACTGATCGGCGAGCTGGTCGCCGAGTCCCTGCGGCACGCCGTCTCCTGCGGGCGCCCTCCGGGGTACGGCGTGTCTGTCCTGGTCGCGCCCGCCGCGGCCCGCGTCACGTTGTCCACCCAGGGCTGCGGGTGCTGGACGTCCCCCGAGCTGACGCCGGGCCGGGGCGTCCATCTCGTGGACCTGTTCACCCGGCGCTGGGGCGTGTCGGCCAGCCGCACCGGGGTCTGCGTGTGGTTCGAGCTCGGGAACGACGCCGCCGTGCCGCCCCCCAGGGGCGTGGAGAGCGAGGGCACGAGGACGGCCTGAACTCCGGTCCGCACCGCCCATCGCCGGGACCCGTGAGAAGCAGAACGAATTTCTGGCCCGATACGGGGTAGACGGGCGCCATATCTTCCGAAGAAGGGGACGATATGGCGCAAATAAGCACCGACATTCCCGCGCGGCTGGATCGGCTCCCCTGGGCTCGCTGGCACTGGCTCGTGCTCATCGGGCTTGGCACCGTCTGGATCCTCGACGGGCTCGAAGTGACCATCGTCGGGGTCATCGGGCCCCGGATCACGGACCCGGACAGCGGGCTGGGACTCACCGACAGCGAGGTCGGGATCGCCGCCGGCGTGTACGTCGCGGGAGCCTGCCTCGGCGCTCTCTTCTTCGGCCACCTGACGGACCGGTTCGGGCGCAAGAAGCTCTTCCTGTTGACCCTCGCCCTCTACCTGGCCGCCACCGTGGCCACGGCCTTCTCGCACGACGCCTGGTACTTCTACCTGTGCCGGTTCTTCACCGGCGCCGGCATCGGGGGCGAGTACGCCGCGATCAACTCGGCGATCGACGAGCTCATCCCGGCCCGCGTACGCGGCACGGTCGACCTGGTGGTGAACGGCTCCTTCTGGCTGGGCACCGCGCTCGGCGCGCTCATCGCGATCCCGGCCCTCGACACCGGCCTGCTGCCGGCCGATCTCGGCTGGCGTCTGCTGTTCGGTATGGGCGCCGTCCTCGGCGTGGGGATCCTGCTGGTCCGCCGTACGGTGCCGGAGAGCCCACGCTGGCTGTTCATCCACGGCCGCGAACGCGAGGCCGAGGAGATCGTCTCGGAGATCGAGAGGCATGTCCGTGAGGAGAGCGGCAAGACGCTCGAACCGGCTCGCGGGGAGATCAGGATCACCCAGCGGGAGCGCACCCCGCTGACGGAGGTGGCGGCGACGCTGCTGCGCCGCTACCCCAAGCGCACGACCGTCGGCCTGTCGCTGTTCGTCGGCCAGGCGTTCCTCTACAACTCGATCTTCTTCACGTACGCGCTGGTGCTGTCGACGTTCTTCAAGGTGCCCGACGGCACCACGCCGTGGTATCTCATCCCGATCGCCATCGGGAACTTCCTCGGCCCGGTCCTGCTCGGCCGGTTCTTCGACACGATCGGCCGCCGGACGATGATCGCGGGCACCTACGTGCTGTCCGGTCTGCTCCTGCTGGGCACCGCCGCGCTGTTCAACGCGCACGTGCTGACCCCGGTGACCCTCACGGCCTGCTGGATGGTGGTGTTCTTCTTCGCCTCGGCGGGAGCGAGCAGCGCCTACCTGACGGTCTCGGAGATCTTCCCGATGGAGACCAGGGCCCTGGCGATCGCGCTGTTCTACGCGGTCGGCACCGGGCTCGGCGGCATCATCGGGCCCGTGCTGTTCGGCCGCCTGGTGGAGAGCGGGGTCGTCGGCAACGTCGTGGTCGGCTACATCATCGGCGCGATCCTGATGATGGCGGCCGGACTGGTGCAGTGGTTCATGGGCGTGGAGGCGGCCCGTCGCTCGCTGGAGGACATCGCCGCCCCGCTCAGCTCCGAGCAGCACCAGATGGTCTGACCTCTCGCCCTCCGGCACGGCCCGCATCACCCCGGTGGTGCGGGCCGTTCTTACTCGGGTGCCACATCGCCCTCCTGGGTATCAACCCCCACAGATGCGCACATAGGGCGCATCCTCGTACATCCGGGGGAATCATGGCTGACGACGCTCAGAAGAAGAAGCCGGTGAAGTCCACCGGCAAGGCGAAGAGGACGGCCATCAAGGAAGCCCGCTCGGCGAAGCAGGCGAAGAAGGCCAACCGCCCCGCCGAGGGCGAGTGATCCGCTGTCCGCGGTGACGCCGTGATCCGGCCGGGCCCTGTCCGACCGGGCCCGAACGGGGCCCGGACAGGGCCCCGGCCCTTCCCCCTCACCACCCTCGTCCTTCGCCGCGGCATGCCCGGACGACCCCCGTGTGCGGCGCGCTCCCGGGTCCTGGATACTCGGAAGGCCGCAGAGCCGATCTCGCCTGAGCTGGAGGGCCGCCCGTGAGGCTTGGAGTCGTCTTCGACCGCGACCTGCCACCGGAGTCGCTCCCGGCGTTCGCCGGGGAACTCGACGGCACGGCGGTCTCCGACCTGTGGGTGGTGGAGGACCTCGGCTGGACGGGCGGGATCTCCTCGGCCGCCACGGCGCTGGCCGCGACCTCCCGCCTGCGCGTGGGCATCGGCATCACCCCGGCGCCCCTGCGCAATCCGATGCTGCTGGCGATGGAGCTGGCCAACCTGGCCCGCCTGCACCCCGGGCGGCTCGCCGCCGGCATCGGGCACGGCGTGCAGGCGTGGATGCGCCAGGTGGGCGCCGCCGCCTCGTCTCCGCTGTCGCTGCTGGAGGAGACGATCACGTCCGTACGGGCGCTGCTGCGCGGCGAGGCCGTCACCCTGGACGGACGCGAGGTGCGCCTGGACGGCGTCCGCCTCGTCCACCCGCCGGCCGAGCCGCCGCCCGTCCTCGCCGGAGTGGTGAGCCCGCGCTCGCTGGCCCTGTCGGGGCGCGTGGCCCAGGGCACGATCCTCCCCGAGGGACTCGGCCCGGAGGGGGTGCGGTCGCGTATCGAACGGATCGGCGCGACCGGCGACCACGAAGTGGTGACGTTCGTCCACCTCTACGTCGGCGACGACGCACGCGAGGCCATGCGGCCCGCGGCGGAGGAGCAGGCGGCGTTCCTGCGGGTGCCGCCGGAGGAGGTCGCCATGGCGACGGGCTCGCCGGAGGAGGCGTCCGCGCACGTCAGGGCGCTGTGGGAGGCGGGCGTCACCACGGTCGCGGTCCGCCCGGTGGGCGCCGACCCGCTCTCCCACGTCCACAAGCTCCTGTCCGCCCTCTGACCCGCCGTACGGCATCGGGGGCATGACATTCGTCCTGGAAAGGACAGGATCGACTCCACTACGCCGCAACGCGGGCGATCGGGCAGAGTTGGGGCGTGGACACCCCGACCCTCCGATCCCCGCAGCATCGTGTGAGCCGCACCGCCGTCTGGTACTGGGCCGCCCGGGCCGCCCTCGGCTGGCTCGTCGTCATCGCGGCCCAGGTCTTCTGGCTCGTGATGGACGACGAGAACGCCCTGTCCGTCACCACGCACGTGGCCGTTCTCGTCGTCACCGCCGTCGTCGCGGCGGCGCACGTCACGGTCATGCCGCAGTGGCGCTACCGGGTGCACCGCTGGGAGGCCACATCCGCGGCCGTCTTCACGCAGTCGGGCTGGTTCAAGCAGGAGTGGCGCATCGCCCCCGTCTCCCGCATCCAGACCGTGGACAGCGAGCGCGGCCCGCTGGAGCAGTTCTTCCGCCTGGCCAACGTCACCGTCACGACCGCCTCCGCCGCAGGCCCGATCAAGGTCGGCGGCCTCGACCGGGACACCGCCCAGCGCCTGGTCGCCGACCTCACGGCCGCCGCGCAGGCCACGGCGGGTGACGCCACATGATCGACCCCGTGGTCGAGAAGGTCTGGCGCCGGCTGAGCCCGCGCATGCTGGTGGTCCATCCCTTCCAGGAGGTCGTACGGGCCGCCCCGGCGCTGCTCGGCCTGCTGGTCGCGGGGACGAGCAGCGGTGGGAAGGGTCATTTGTGGAGCGTCGCCGGCGTCGGCCTCATGGTCGTGCTCGGCATGCTGCGCTGGTTCACCACGACCTACCGGGTCACCCCGGAGCACGTGCAGGTCCGCCGCGGCCTGCTGACCCGGAAGGTGCTGACCGTGCCCCGCGACCGGGTCCGCACGGTGGACGTCACCTCCCACGTGCTGCACCGCGTGCTCGGCCTGGCCCGGGTGGAGGTGGGGACGGGCACGTCGGAGCGCAGGCACGAGGGTCGGCTCAAGCTCGACGCGCTGACCGCCGCCGAGGCCGCCCGCCTGCGCGTGGAACTGCTGCACCGCTCCCCCGCCACCTCCTCCAGCGCCTCCTCCACCGTGTCCACGGCGTCCCCCACGGCGGTCGCCGTGACGCCTCCCGCCGGGAGCACGCCGGCGGCGGAGACCGAGCTCGCCCGGATGCGTCCCGAGTGGGTGAGGTTCGGCCCGTTCACGATGTCCGGGCTCGTCACCGTGGGCGTCGTCGCCGGCTTCGTGTCCCGCCTGGTCTCGGAGGGCAACGTCGACCTCGGCCGGGTCGGGCCCGTCCGGGAGACCTGGCGGTGGTTCAGCGCGCTGTCGCTCCCGCTGGAGATCGCGACGGTGGTGCTCGTGCTGGTCGTGTTCGTGAGCGTCGCCTCCACGCTCGGCTACGTGCTGGCCTTCGGCAACTTCCGGCTGACCCGGCACGCCGAGGGCACCCTGCACGTGACCCGGGGACTGCTGACCACGCGCGCCACCACCATCGAGGAACGGCGGCTGCGCGGCGTCGAGGTCGGCGAACCGCTGCTCCTGCGCGCCGTACGCGGGGCCCGCCTGGCGGCGGTGACCACCGGCCTGCGCGCGGCACAGGGCGCCCAGCGCGGCGGGTCGATGCTGCTGCCGCCCGCGCCGCGCGAGCGGGCCGTGTCGGTGGCCCGGCTCGTGCTCCCCCGCGTCTCCTCCAGCACCCCGGATGCCACGGATACCCCCGATGCCTCAGGCGCCGGCGGCGCCGCCTCGCCGGTCACCGCGGACCTGACCGCGCACGGCCCGGCCGCGCTGCGCCGCAGGTTCACCCGCGCGTACGGCGTGCACGCGCTGGTGCTGGCCGCGCTGCTCGCGCTGTGGTGGTGGGCCGGGCTGCCCTCGTGGACGTGGCTCACCGTCGCCGCTCTGCTGCCGCTGACGGCCCTGCTGGCCGCCGACCGCTACCGCTCGCTGGGCCACGCGCTGGCGTCCGGCTACCTGGTCACCCGCTGGGGCTCGATCGTGCGCCGCCGCGTGGTGCTGGAGTGCGACGGCGTCATCGGCTGGAACATCGAGCGGTCGTTCTTCCAGCGCCGGGCCCGCCTGGCGACGCTGACGGCGACCACCGCGGCGGGCAAGCAGGGCTACCAGGTGCGCGACGTGGACCTCGCCGAGGCGCTGCGCCTCGCCGCCGCGGGCACCCCGGGCCTGCTCGACCCGTTCCTCGTCGAGGCCCGCACCGTGTCCACCTTGTCAGCTAATAGCATGTGATGCCCGATAAGACCGGTTGTTCGTCAGGAGTTGGATTGTCCCGCTACGGCCAGATGTTCGGCCCCGACATCACGTTCCTCGGCGTCGAGCGGTGCGACCTCGACGACCCCGCCGGCTACGCGGACGCCGACGTCGTCATCCTGGGCGCGCCGTTCGACGGCGGCACCTCCCACCGCCCGGGTGCGCGCTTCGGCCCGAACGCCATCCGCCAGACCTGCTATCTCCCCCACGACGGCTCCCGCCCGAGCCTCGCGCTCCGCGTGGACGCCCTCAAGGACCTGCGGGTGCTGGACGCCGGTGACGTGGAGACCTACGCCGGGGACATCGAGGGCAGCCTGCGCGCGATCGAGGACGCGGTCGCCGCGATCGCGGCCTCCGGGGCGATCCCCGTCGTCCTCGGCGGCGACCACACGATCGCCCTGCCCGACGCGACCGGCGTGGCCCGTCACCACGGCTTCGGCCGGGTCTCGATGATCCACTTCGACGCGCACGCCGACACGGGCGACATCGAGTTCGGCCACCTGCACGGCCACGGGCAGCCGATGCGGCGGCTCATCGAGTCGGGCGCCATCCGGGGCGACCGTTTCCTGCAGGTCGGCCTGCGCGGCTACTGGCCGGGGCCGGACATCCTCGACTGGATGGTTGGGCAGCGCATGCGGTCGTACGAGATGACCGAGATCGTCGCCAGGGGCCTCGACGAGTGCCTCACCGAGGCGTACGCGATCGCGCTCGACGACTGCGACGGGGTCTACCTGTCGGTGGACGTGGACGTCTGCGACCCGGGCCACGCGCCGGGCACCGGCACGCCCGAGCCGGGCGGCCTGTCGGCCCGCCAGCTCCTCGACGCCGTCCGCCGCACCTGTTACGAGCTGCCCGTCGTCGGCCTGGAGATCGTCGAGGTGGCTCCGCCGTACGACCACGCGGACATCACGGCGTATCTCGGCAACCGGGTCGTCCTGGAGGCGCTGTCGGCGATCGCCCGCCGCCGCAGGGACGCCGCGGAAGGCTCCCGATGGGACCCGAAGCAGCCCCTCCTCGACGGCCGCTGATCCGCCTCGTAAAACGGCGCGTGCCGGACATTTCCGTCCATGGCCGGGAGCCGATCTGGTAGGCATGGTCGGATGACGCGATCGAGAACCGCCGCCGTCCTGGCCGTCGCCGCCGTGCTCCCGGCGCTCCTGACCGGCTGCGCGGTGGACGGCCGCGGCGCGGGCCCGGCAGGGACGACGGCGGCGCAGGCGACAGCGCCCTCCACCGACGCGGCATCCTCCGACCCGGCATCCTCCGGCACCGACCGCAGCGCGACGGCAGGGGCGAGCGGGCCGGCGACCGGGGAGACGGCGGCCGAGGCCGCCCGTCCGCTCCGGTCCCCCTCGAAGCCCGTACGGGTGCCCGCCGGGGTGACGGCCGGGTACGCCGTGGTCGACGTGACCACGGGCAAGACGGTCGTCCAGCGGCAGCAGCACCACCGGTTCCGGTCGGCGTCGGTGGTGAAGATCCTCATCGCCACCGACTACCTGGAGCGGCACAAGGGCGCCGTTCCCGCCCGGGACAAGGCGCTCCTGACGCCCATGCTGCGCGGCAGCGACGACGACGCGGCGACGGCCCTGTGGCGGCGCGGTGGCCAGGGCGAGATCGTCCGCCGCATGGCCCGACGGATCGGCCTGACCGAAACCACCCCGCCGCCCGCGGCCAAACCCGGGTTCTGGGGCTACACCGCCATCAGCGCGGCCGACATCGCGCTCGTCTACCGGTATCTGCTGCGGCGGGCCGAACCTCGCGTCCGCGACTTCGTCCTCGGCAACCTGCGCGATGCGTCGAAGTGCGCGAGCGACGGATTCGACCAGTATTTCGGGATTCCGCGTGCCGTCCCCCGGCCCTGGGCGATCAAGCAGGGATGGTCGGGATACGGGGCGGTTCCTCCCGTGAAATGCACCCGCGCCACGGTGGCGTCACACCGTATCGGGGCGGTCACAATGGGCGGCAACCCGGTTGATTTCGGCCGTCCCGTGCTCCACACTACTGGCGTGATCGGCGACCGGCTGATCATGGTGGTGCTCACCCTGCAGCCCTCGGGGGCGTCCTTCACGAAGTCGGCGGAGCGGGTGACGAAGCTGGCGAGAGACCTCTATCTCAGCGTCGCCTAGCGTGTCCGGTTCGTACGGGAGGGGCCGTTCTGTTTAGAGGCAGGGCCGCCGGGCAGCGATCACGCGTGCTCTCCCTCCTCTCTGAAAGCTGGTCGGCGATGGGTTTCCCGTGGGGATTGCTCGGCCGGGACATGGCGGTCGATCTCGGCACAGCCAACACGCTCGTGTACGTGCGCAAGAAGGGCGTCGTCCTCGACGAGCCCTCGGTGGTGGCGATCAACCTGCACACGGACAGGATCGTGGCGGTCGGGACCGCGGCGAAGGAGATGATCGGGCGCACCCCGCCCCACATCGCCACGCTGCGCCCGCTCAAGGACGGTGTGATCGCCGACCTCGACGCGGCCGAGCGCATGTTGCGGCACTTCATCCAGGTGGCGCACAAGAACCGTTACCTGGCCAAGCCCCGGGTCGTCGTCGCCGTGCCGAGCGGCACCACGAGCGTCGAGCAGCGCGCGGTCAGGGAGGCGGCGTACGAGGCGGGCGCTCGCCGCGTCCACATCATCGAGGAGCCGATGGCCGCGGCGATCGGCGCGGGGCTCAACGTGGGGGACACGACCGGCAACATGGTCGTGGACATCGGCGGCGGCACGACGGAGGTCGCGATCGTCTCGCTCGGCGGGGTGGTCGTCTCGAAGTCCGTGCGGGTCGGCGGCGACGAGCTCGACGAGGCGATCGTCAACTACGTCAAGAAGGAACACTCCCTGATGCTCGGCGAGCGCACAGCCGAGCACATCAAGATCAAGATGGGGAGCGCGCTGCCGGGCGGCGACGACGAGACCTCGCTGCCGATCCGGGGTCGCGACCTGGTGACCGGCCTGCCCAAGACCGCCACGATCAACCGGGCGCAGGTCAGGGAGGCGATCGAGGACCAGGTCCAGACGATCGTCGACGCCGTGCAGACCACGCTCGACCAGTGCCCGGCCGAGCTGGCGGGCGACCTCATCGACAACGGCATCGTGCTGACCGGCGGCGGCGCGCTGCTCGAGGGGCTGGCAGAACGGCTCGGAGACGCCGTCGGCATGCCGATCCACCTCGTCGACCAGCCGCTCCAGTCGGTGGTGCAGGGCGCGGGCCGGTGCGTCGAGCGCTTCGACGACATGCAGGACGTGTTCCTTCCCGAAACGCGTCGATGAGGGCCGCCGGACGCCGGACGCCCGTGCTGCTGGCGCTCGTCTCCGTCGCCCTGATCGTCGCCGACACCCTGACGCCGCTCGACCCGTTGCGGGCGTTCGGGTCGGCCGTGTTCGGCGGGCTGGAGAACGCGGCGTCCGCCGGCGTCCGCTGGGCGCCGGGGCAGCTCCGCGTGACCGAGCTCGAAGCCGAGAACGCCCGGTTGCGCGCCGAGCTGCTCGCCGCCCGTCGCGTGACCCCCTCCCCTGCCCCGGCCGACGGCTACCGGGCCGTGCCCGCCCATGTCGTCGGTTTCGGCCGGGACGGCACGGTCACCGTCGACGCCGGTTCCGAGGGCGGCGTCGCCCGCGACATGACCGTGTTCGACGGGAACGGGCTGGTCGGCCGGGTCCTGCGGTCCGGACCCGGTACGGCGACGGTCCAGCTCGCCACCGCCTCCGGCGCCTCGATCGGCGCACGGCTCGAGGGCTCGCGGGAGGTCGGCCTGGTGACCGGCGTCCCCGAACGCGGGCTGCTGCGGCTGAGCCTGCTCAACCCCACCGCCGAGGTGAAGCCGGGCGACCGGGTGGTGACGCTGGGCTCGCGCGACATGCGGCCGTACGTGCCGGACGTGCCGATCGGCGCCGTGGTCGCGGTCGAGCCCGCGCCGGACGCGCTGACCAGGACGGCGCTCGTGCGGCCCTTCGCCCGCTTCACCGCGCTCGACCTCGTCACCGTGGTCCTCGGACCGCTGCCGGACGCCGCGGCCCCGGCGAAGAGCGGCCCAGGCCAGAGCAGCGCGGACAAGAGCAGCGCGGAGAAAAGCAGCGCGGAGAAAAGCAGCGCGGACAAGAGCAGCGCGGAGAAAGCGAAGGGGGCGTGATGAAGGCGGTCATCCTGTCCTTGCTCGTCGTCCTCGTCGCACCGGTGCTCCAGGTCGCCGTGGTCAACGGGTCGGCGCTGCCCGGCGGCGGGCCCGACGTCGTGCTGATCGGCGTCGTCGCGCTCGCGCCGCTGCTGCGGCCCAGGCCGGAGGCCAGGGGTTTGCCGGAGCGGGGCGCCGCGGGAGGAGGGGCGGGGGCGTTCCTCGGGTTCGCCGCGGGCCTGGCCGCCGACATCGCGCCGCCCGCCGACCACACCATCGGGCGGCTCGCCCTGGTTCTGTGCCTGGCCGGGTGGGCGTGCACGCGGCTCACCTCGGGCGCGACGGCCGGGCGGCGGGCCGTCGTCGCCACCGCCGTGGCCCTGGGCGCGGCGCTCGCCGGGGGCGTGCTCGCGGCCCTGCTCGACGGGACGCCCTGGGGCACGGCCCTCGCGCCCGGCGCCCTCGCCTGGACCGCCGGTCTGGCCGCGCTCGTGACCGCGGCGCTCGCCCTGCTGCCCCGCCGCCGGTCGTTCGGGCGGGTGCGCAGACCGCGGGACAGACCACGCGATCCGTACGCGCCCGGGAGGCGGCTTGCGTAGGAGCGTCCACCCCGCCCGTCTCACGTTCGTGCTCGTCGTGGTGACCGCGCTCATGCTGACCCTGCTCGGCCGCCTGTGGTACCTCCAGGTCGTCACCGGCCCGACGTACGTCAGGGCGGCCACGGAGGCGCGGGTGCGCTCGGTCGTGCTGCCGCCGGTGCGGGGGCGGATCCTCGACGTGCGCGGCCGGCCGCTGGTGGCCAACGAGACCAAGCCGCAGGTGTCGGTGGACTACATGGCCCTCATCCACCAGCCCGACGGCGGGAAGGACGTGCTGACCCGGCTCGCCCGGGCGCTGGGCCGGCCATACCAGGAGATCGCCGACCGGGCGCGGCTGTGCTCCGCGAACATGCCCCGGCCGTGCTGGCCCGGCTCGCCGTACCAGCCCATCGTCGTCGCGGACGACGTGAGCGTGCGCACGGCGCTGTGGATCGCCGAGCGGCAGAGCGAGTTCCCCGGCGTCAGCACGGCGTTGCGGCCGGTCAGGACCTACCCGCTCGGCTCGGCCGCGGCGCACGTGCTCGGCTACCTGCAGCCGCCCTCCCCCGACGACCCCGAGGGCGGCCCGGAGCTGATCGGCCGCGACGGCCTGGAGGCGGAGTACGACCGCGAGCTGGCCGGGCGGACCGGCATCCGGCAGATGGCGGTGGACAGCACGGGCAAGGTCACCGGCCTGGTCCGCGAGGAGGCCGCCGTGGCCGGGGACACCCTGGTGACCAGCATCGACGCGCGCGTCCAGGAGGTGGCCGAGCGGGCGCTGACCCGGGCGGTGACCGCCGCGCGCAAGCGGGGCGAGCCCGCCGACAGCGGCGCGGCGGTGGTGCTGGAGGCGAAGACCGGGCGGGTGACGGCGATCGCCGACTATCCCACTTACGACCCGGGCGTGTGGACCGGGGGCATCTCGCAGCGCGACTACGAGGACCTGCCGCTGGTCAGCGCCGCCGTGCAGGGGCAGTGGCCGCCGGGCTCGACGTGGAAGGTGACCTCGACCGCCGCGGCGGCGGAGGCGGGCTACTCGCTGCGTGCCTCCTACGACTGCCCCGGCGGCTACAAGATCGGCGGCCGGGTGTTCCACAACTTCGAGAGCGCCGAACTCGGCCGGATGGACATGCGCCGCGCACTGGTGGTGTCGTGCGACACGATCTTCTACCGGTTCGCGGAGAAGATGTGGCAGCGTGACGGCGGGCTCAAGCCGGTCAAACGGCCCAAGGACCCGATGCAGGCGATGGCCGAAGAGTTCGGGTTCGGCACCGCCACCGGCGTCGACCTGCCGCACGAGGCGGCGGGCAGGGTGCCCGGCCGCGCCTGGAAGAAGGCCAACTGGGAGCGGACCAAGGCCGACTCCTGCCGCCGCGCCAAGACCGGCTATCCGGAGATGTCCGACCGCAAGCGGGCGGCCTACCTCAAGGCGCTCGCCTCCGACAACTGCCGCTCCGGTGGCGTCTGGTGGGCCGGTGACGCGGCCAACTTCTCGATCGGGCAGGGCGACGTGCTGGTGACGCCGCTCCAGCTCGCCCGGGGGTACGCCGCGCTCGCCAACGGCGGCACGGTCTTCAGCCCCAGGATCGGCAAGCAGGTCGTGCGGCCCGACGGCACCGTGGTCCGCACTATCACCCCGCCCGTCGTGGGCAAGGTCGACGCGTCGCGCAAGACGCTGCGGTTCATCCGCGACTCGCTGGCCGGCGTGCCGCGCACCGGCACGGCCGCGGGGGCGTTCGACGGGTACGCGTTCAAGCGCCTGCCGATCGCCGGGAAGACCGGCACCGCCGAGGCGTACGGCAGGCGGGACACCTCGTGGTTCGCCTCCTTCGGCCCGCTGAAGAAGCCCAAGTATGTCGTGGTGGTCGTCGTCTCCCAGGGCGGTACGGGCGGGTCCACGGCGGCCCCGGCCGCGCGGGAGATCTGGGAGGGCATCGCCGCCCTCGGCCACGGCAAGAAGAGCAAGAAGCACAAGAAGGACGACGGGGGAACGCGATGACGACGCTCGGTCCCCTGTCCGTACGGCTGCCGGCGGGCCGCGCCACGAGACGCCGGTCGCAGGCGCGCCTCGCCCTGCTCCCCGCGTTGGGGCTGGTGCTGCCCGCCGCCGCGTTGTCGGCCATCGGGCTGCTGCTCGTGTGGTCGGCCACCCGCAACGAGCCCGGCTCGACGCTGCCGCAGCGGCAGGCGCTCAGCGTGGGCATCGGTTTCGTGCTCATGTGGGCCGTCTCGCGGATCGACCTGCGCGTGCTGCGGGCCTACGTCCCGGTGCTGTACCTGCTCGGGCTGGCCGGGCTGGTCGCCGTGCTGACCCCGCTGGGCCGTACGGTCAACGGCTCGCACGCGTGGATCGTGCTCGGCCACGGGCTGCAGTTCCAGCCGTCCGAGTTCGCCAAGGCGGCCATGGTGCTCGCGCTGGCGACGGCGCTCGGCGAGCCGCGCGACGGCGAGCGCAGGCCGGGCGCCGGGGCCGTGCTGCTCGGCCTGGGCCTCGTCGCGCTGCCGGTCGGCCTGATCGCGCTGCAGCCCGACTACGGCACCGCGCTCGTCTTCCTGGTGGTGGCCGCCGGGATGATCGCGGTGTCCGGCGCGCCGAAGAGGTGGTTCGCGGCGTTCGCCGCCGCCGGGGCCGCGGCGCTGCTCCTGGTGTGGCGGCTCGACCTCATCCGGCCCTACCAGCTCCAGCGCCTGATGGTGCTGGCCGACCCGGACGCCGACCCGCTGGGCGTGGGCTACAACGCCACCCAGGCCAGGATCGCGATCGGCTCCGGGGGCCTGCTGGGCAAGGGGCTGTTCCACGGTGAGCAGACGGCGGGACATTTCGTGCCCGAACAGCACACCGACTTCATCTTCACGGTCGCGGGCGAGGAGCTCGGCTTCGTCGGCGCCGCCTGCGTGATCCTGCTGATGCTCGCCCTGCTGTGGCGCGGCCTGCGGATCGCGGCCAAGAGCCCCACGCCGTTCGGCACGGCCGTGGCCGGCGGGGTGGTGTGCTGGCTCGCGTTCCAGACGTTCGTCAACGTGGGGATGACCATGGGCCTGCTGCCGGTCGCCGGGCTGCCGCTGCCGTTCGTGTCGTACGGCGGGTCGGCCACGATCTCCAGCCTCGCGGCCGTGGGGCTGCTGGCGGCCGTGAACCGGCGTACGCGCACGCCGGCATAGGGCAGTCTTGGAGGAATGCGCAGCAAGCTCGGCGGACGGGTGGCCCAGGCGGCGGAGATCGCCCTGGCCACCCGCAAGTACGTGACCCCGATCGACGTCCTCACCGGCCTGCGGTGGCTGCACGACCGCCACGTGGAGACCTGGCGGCAGGGCCGCGCCGACAGCCTGGAGCGGCTGGCCGCGGTGGACGCCGTCCGGATGGAGGAGGCGCTGTCGCACCTGCGCGCGTGGGCCCTGTCCCGCGATCTGCTGGAGAGCGAGGCGGCGTACACGGCGGGCACCCGCGACCGGCGGCCGCTGCGCTTCACGGCAGCGGGCGACGAGGACCTGGAGCGCGCCTTCCGCGTCCACTGGCTCTCGCCGCAGCTGAGTGAGGCGCGGCGGCGGCAGATCGCCGAACGGCACAGCAAGGCCCCCGACCTGGTGGTGGTCGCGCCGCTGGACCCGTGGACCTGCGCCGGCTGCGGGGAGACCGGGCCCTATCTGATCATGGAGGACGACCGGCCGCACTGCCTGACCTGCGCCGACATGGACCACCTGTGCCTTCTCCCGGCGGGGAACGCGGCGCTGAGCCGCCGCGCCAAGAAGGAGAGCGGACTGTCGGCGGTGGTGGTCCGCTTCAACCGGCGGCGCAAGAGGTACGAGCGGCTCGGCGTGCTGGTCGAGGAGGAGGCGCTGACGCGGGCCGAGGAGCAGTGCCTGGCCGACGAGGAGGCGCGGCTGCGCCGCCGGGAACGCGACCGCGAGCGCAGGGCCGGTGAGGACGCCGAGTTCCAGGAGAGGATGGCGGCGGAGATCCGCCGCCTGTTCCCCCGCTGCCCGGCCGAGCGGGCCGAGGCCGTCGCCGCGCACGCCGCCGTACGCGGCAGCGGACGGGTCGGCCGCACCGCCGCCGCCCGCGTGCTGGACGAGAGCGCCATCACGCTCGCCGTCGTCGCGAGCGTGCGCCACCTGGACACCGACTACGACGAGATGCTGATGTCCGGGGTGCCGCGGATGACCGCCCGCGAGCGGATCCGGTCCCGGGTCGAGGAGGTCCTGACCGCCTGGCGCGCGTGAGCGTCCTCAGCGGACGCGGCCGACCATCTGGGCGTACATCCGCCCCGGGCTGGGCACCGACGACGGGTTGAGGAAACCCGGCAGCGGGGGCAGGTCGACCGCGAACGGCTGCAGCCGCTCGAACAGCGTGTGCGCGTCGGGCGGCCGGTTGTCCGGCTCCTTCTCCAGCAGTTCGGCGAGCAGGCGGTCCAGCTCGGCGGGGACCCCGGGCACCCGGGGCGGCCGTTCCTTCACCTGCTTGTCGAACACGGCGTACTCCGTCGGCCCGGTGAACAGCTGGTTGCCGGTCAGCATCTCGTGCAGCACGCAGCCGAGGGAGTACAGGTCGCTCTTCGGCCCGGCGACGCCACGCTGGATCTGCTCGGGAGACATGTACGCCGGGGTGCCGAGGATCTGCCCGATCCGGGTGAACTGCGCCGTCACCCCCGCGACATCCGTCTCACGCAGCATGGCGAGCCCGAAGTCGAGCACCTTCACGCTGCCGTCCGGGCAGAGCATGAGGTTGGTCGGCTTGAGGTCCCGGTGGCAGATCGACAGCTCGTGCGCGGCGGTCAGCACGGCGCACGCCTGGGCGGCGACGGCCGCGGCCCACGGCACCGGCAGCGGGCCGTGCTCGCTCAGCAGATCGGCGACCGTCACCCCCTCGATGAACTGCATGACCTGGAAGAGCCGCTGCTCGTAGGTGCCGAAGTCGTACAGGACGGGCGCGCCCGGATGGTCGAGCTTGGCGAGGATCCGCGCCTCGCGGAGGAACCGGCGCTGCAGCTCCTCGTCCGGACCGTCGGGCAGCCGCAGGAACTTCACCGCCACCTTGCGGTCGAGCCGCCGGTCGTGCCCGCCGTACACCGCGCCCATGCCGCCCTGGCCCAGGGGAAGGTCGTCCAGCTCATACCGGTCGCCGATGACCATGCGCCCCTCCCGTCGGCCTATCGGGGAAAAAGCTACCGGATTCGTCCGCGATGTTCGGGCTCGGCAACCGGGTCTCAACCACGGGGAGCCTTCGGCGCGTCACCGGCGGGGCGCAGACGTCCGTCGACGAGTCCCTCGACCCCGAGCCGGGCGAGCGCCTCCCCGGCGGCGGCCGCCTCGCGCAGGCCGTCCTCCAACGCGAGCAGCCGCAGGAAGGCCGCGCCGTACGTCCGCTGGACGTCCAGGGGCAGCTGGGGGACGCGGGCCCGCCGGGCCTCCACCCGGCTGCTGGTCAGGTGCGGCCGGCCGCCGCCCGCCGCGTAGCGCAGGAACCCCGCCAGGAACTCGGGATCCACCTTGTCCGGATCGACGCGGAACAGGCTGAGATGCGGGCCGAGGACCGCCCCGTCCGCCGTGACGACCCGGGCGGTGACGGCCGACGCCACGACGTCTCCCCGGCGTACGGCGACCAGACCGGGGGCGGGCGGCATCCGCCGCGACGGCGCCGTCCCGGCCGCGACGTCGTCGGCCGTCAGCACGGGCACGCCGCCCTCGGGCACTCCATGTCCGGGCACCCTGCTCTCGGGCACTCCATGTCCGGGCACCCTGCTCTCGGACACCCTGCCCTCGGACATCCCTCCCTGGGGCGCCTCGCCGTCGGGGGCATCGGCGGGCAACGCCCGCAGCGTCGAGTGCCGGATGGTGACAAGTCCCGATCTGGCCATCTCGGCCACGGTCGCCCACGACGCGTCCCAGCCGGCCGTGGCGCCGGTGAGCACCTCCAGCTCGGGCACGCCGCCGGCCAGCGCCGCGGCCGCCTGCCTGAAGCGCTCCCTGGCCGCCGGGAAGCCCTGGGTGTCGGCCCGCGGCGACAGGTGCCGCGCCGGGCTCACGTCGACCTCGTCGTCGAGGATGTCGATGATCCGGACCATCCGGCCGCCGGACGGCGGTTCGGTCCCCGCGAGGTGGGCCCGCCAGGCCGGCTCGACGGAGGCCGGGTCGTCGCTCGCGTCGGCCACGAGGATCGCGCCGGGCCGCCGCTCCCCGGGCTCGGGGCGGCGCAGCAGCCAGAGATCGGGACCCCCGGGCGCCAGTGTGAGGACCGCCCGCAGCGCGCCCGCCCGCAGCAGGTTGGCGCGGATGCGACGGCCCGGACGGCGGCTCGCGGCGGCGGCCGGCATCAGGATGGCCACCAGGCCGCCGGGCCGCACGTGGGCGAGACAGTGCTGCACCCAGGCCAGCTCCGGCTCACCCCGCGGGGGCATGCCGTACTGCCAGCGGGGATCGCCGACGAGGTCCTCGTGGCCCCACGCCCGCTCGTTGAACGGCGGGTCGCACACGACGGCGTCCACGAGCGCGTCGCCGAGCGGGTCCGTCGGCCGGTCCGGCGGGAAGGCGTCGTGCCGGAGCGCGTCCCCGGGGACGACCCGGGCGTCCCGGCCGCGCAGCAACAGCCGCAGCGCCGCCAGCAGCGCGACGGTCTCGTTGGCGTCCTGGCCGAGCAGCCGCACCTCGTCCGCCGCCCCGCCGGCGCCCGCGGCGGCGTCCAGCAGGAGCGTGCCCATGCCGCACGCGGGGTCGAGCACCGTACGCGCGCCCGCGCATGCCAGCCGGGTCATCAGGGCGGCCACGTCGGGCCGGGTCAGCGCCAGCCTGCGGCTGTGCGCCTCGGCGTACCGCTCGCAGAGGAACTCGAAGGCGCCCGCCGCGCCGTGCCGCTCGGCCATGCCGGCTACCAGCCGGAGCACGCCGGGCTCCACCGGCGTCGCGTCCCCGCCGCGCCGGGGCAGGTCGGCGGTCGCCCTGGCCACCGCGCGCGGGAGCCGTGCGGCGAGGTCGGCGGCGGCGGACAGCCGCTTCCAGCCGTCGGGATCGCGCAACGTGTAGAGCAGGAACGCGCCGACCTCCCCCAGCACCTCGCCCAGACGCAGGTCGTCGGCCGACGCGCGCAGCCGTTGCCAGACGCGCTCGCCCTGGGACACCTCGAACGACTTCCCGTTTCTGCGCAGCCACGCCTCCACCTGGGGCAGCGAGAAAAGCGGGCTGGAGGCGGTACCTCCGACCGGTTGGGGGAAGTCCTCGTAGCGGCGGCGCCAGTTGCTGACCGCGGCCCTGCCGACGTCGGCGAGCCGGGCGATGTCGCCCGCGTTCACGGTCGCTTCGACCGCCGCTTCGACGGCGGCCTCGAGCGGGCTCGCGGCGGCCGGGCGCGCCGACGTGTCCGCCGTGTTGTCCGCCTGGGCGTCGTGGCTCATGAACACGAGCCTAGACTATGCTTGTGAAGTGACTCAACCAATGGTTTACTCAAAACCATGACGCACAACCGTATTCGGTACGCCGCTGGGTCGGACGTCGGGCGTTCGCGTGCCAACAACGAGGATTCGGTGCACGCCGGCGAGCGCCTGCTCGCCATCGCCGACGGGATGGGCGGGCACGGACACGGTGAGGTCGCCAGCGCGGCCGTCATCTCCACCCTGGCCAAGCTGGAGGACGGCCCGGCTCCCGCCGACCCCGTGGCCACCCTCGCGGACGCCGTACGGGAGGCGGGGCAGCGCCTGGGCGACCTCGCCGCGCAGGATCCGGCGCTCGAACGCATGGGCACCACGGTCACCGCGATGCTGTGGGACGGCCAGGGGAAGTTCGCCCTGGCCCACGTGGGCGACTCGCGGGCGTACATGCTGCGTGACGGCGCGCTCTACCAGATCACGCGCGACCACACGCTGGTGCAGTCGCTGGTGGACGACGGGCGGATGAGCCCCGACCAGGCCGCCCGTCATCCCCGCCGCTCCCTGCTGCTGCGGGCGCTGGAGACGAGCGGCCTGGCCGAGCCCGACCTGTCGCTGCGCGAGGCGTACCCGGGCGACCGCTATCTGCTGTGCTCCGACGGGCTGACCTCGGTGCTCGAACCCGAGACGCTGCACCACGTGCTCACCACCGTGACCGATCCGCAGGAGGCGGTCCTCCGGCTCATCGAGCTGGCCAACGAGGGCGGCGGACCCGACAACATCTCGTGCGTGGTCGCCGACGTCCAACCCGCCGACGCCTGAGGCCGGGAACACCATCCCCCGCACCGCGAGAGCGGCCCTCCGGAGCTGCTGACCGGCTCCCAGGGCTCCCAGGTCGGCAGGCTTCGCCGTGCCGGCAGGACAACCAGCGCGCGAAGAAGGTCACCGGGAGCAGGTACACGCAAGGCTGGGCTTGACCCTCCGTCTCCGGCCTGCCCCCACGGCGAAGGACCGCGTGCCGGCGGACCATCTCCACACTTCGAGAGCATCGACGAAGCCTGCTAGACGATCTCGAGGTTGGCCATCATGCCCATGTCCTCGTGTTCGGCGTTATGGCAGTGGAAGAGGTAACGGCCGCGATAGCCCTCGAACCGGGTGATGATCTCCACGGCTTCGCCGGGCCGCAGCGAGACGGTGTCCTTGAGCCCCACGTCGTGAGCCAGCGGCGGCCTGCCGCTGCGGGAAAGTATCCGGAAAGCGGCCAGGTGCAGGTGAACGGGATGGTGGACGTCGGCGATGAGCCGCCAGACCTCGACATCGCCAAGCCGGGTGGTGACGTCAGTGCGGGCGGGGTCGAAGGGCAGGCCGCCGATCAGCCAGCCGCGGCCCGCGTGCGTCTGCCCGGTACGCAAGGCGAAGTCGCGCATCCTGACGGCGTCCGAGCGCCGCCAGGCCGGCAGGTCGGCGGACAGGGTGCGCGGGATGCGGCTGTCGTCGGCGGCCTTGCGCGCGACCCTGAAGGCCATCACGTCCCGGGTTCGGCCGGCGCCGAGCCTGTTGACGAGTCTGACGAGACTCCCCGTCGGGAGACCGGAGAAGTCGACGACCACGTCGTAGCGTTCGGCGGGCGCTATCGGCAGCAGTCTGTGGACGACCGGGGCTGTGAGGAGTCCCTGATCGGCGCCGATCTGGACGAGGTCGAGGCGACGCCCATCGTCGGTGACCGCTTCGAGTTCGTAGTGGCGGGCGTTGGAGGCGTTGAGGATGCGCAGCCGATAACGGGCCGCGTCGGCCTCGTGCATGGGCCACGGAGCACCGTTCACCAGGATGACGTCGCCGAGGACCCCGGCGAGATACGGCTCACGGACGCCGGGCCGTACACGCAGGGTGGGGTCGAGGGCGGGGTAGGCGAGACCGCCGTCGGCGGCGAACGCCCGATCGGCGATCACGAGGGGCAGCTCGCGCGGCCCGGAGGGCAGGCCGAGGGCGTCCTCGGCGTCGTCGCGCACGATGTGCAGCCCGGCCAGGCCCCGCCAGATCGCGGGGCCGGTGAAGTCCATCCGGTGGTCGTGGTACCACAGCAGCGCCGGCCGCTGGTCCAGCGGGAAGATGTAGTCCCGCGTCAGCTCTGTCACCACGGCCCTCGGGTCGTGCATGCCATGAGCGAAGCCGTGTCCCACGTGCGTGGAGTGCTTACGCCAGCCCTCGGGGAGGAGCAGGTCGGTCGGGTACCCGTCGGAGGCCGCCGGAGTCCGGCCGCCGTGCAGGTGCACGACCGTCGGGACGGGCAGCTCGTTGCGGTGCGACACGGTGACCGGCCGGCCGCGGCGCGACTCGACCGTCGGCCCGGGAAAGGTCCCGTCGTACGTCCACAACGGAGTCTTCACTCCCGGCAGGATCTCCGCGCTCGCTTCACGTTGGGTGATCTCATAGCGGTCGGCGCCGCCCGAGGTGCCGACCGGCTTCAGCACTGCGGGAATCGGCAGCGGCACCTGGAACGGCGGCGGGAGCGGTACGGCGCTACGCAGCTGGGCACCGGTGATGGACGGCCGGCGGGCCAGCGCGGCCGCGCCCGACAGCCCGGCGGCCGTCATCAGTCCGAGCGCACCGCCGATGCCGAGCGCCCGCCGCCTGGTCACGCCACGGTTGTCAGTCATCGCCGGCCCCCTCGCGGAGGAGAGGCCGCCGCCATACGTCGATGAACTGCACCACGACGGCGACGACGGTCGTCACCCCCAGCGGAAGATGCAGCCACAACGTGCCGTCCAGCCCGGCGAAGTACTGCACGGTCTCCGCAGCCACCACTGCCGTCGTGGTCAGGAACGGCAGGGCCCGGCGCAGCCGGACCCAGACCGCGATCGCGACGATCACCTGTAGGCAACCGATGGAGGTGACGGTGTCGGCGCCGGCCGTGTGCAAGCTCAAACCCGCGTAGTCACCGCTCAGATACACTCCCGCGAACACCGGCTGACCGGCGATCGCCAGCGCGTGCGCGCTGACGACGGCCCGCAGCATCCATCCCGTGGGTGCCGTCCGTGGCGGGGCCACGGTGAGCATGGAAATTCCTCCTCACTGCGCTTTCGCTTCATGAGCGCCTCACAGTGAACGCTATAGCCATGGGGCTATCCTTTCTAAGATCAATATTGCTATAGCGATATGTCCGGGGAGTCATCATGGACCTGCACGCGCTGAAGCAGTTCCTGGTGGTGGCGCGGCTGGAACACCTCAGCCGGGCCGCCGACGAGCTGCGCGTCGCCCAGCCGTCGCTGAGCCGCACCATCGCCCGGCTGGAGAGCGAACTGGGCACCCCGCTGTTCGACCGCAGCGGCCGGCTCCGGCTCAACGACGCGGGCAGGCTCTTCCGCGACCACGTCGAACGCGCCCTGGGTGAGCTCGAGGCGGGGCGACGCGCGGTCGCCGAGGCCGCCGGCGAGGGCCTGGGCACCGTGAGAATCGCGTCGGAGACCTTCCTCACCCTCATCGGCCCGCTGGCGGCCTACAAACGAGCCCATCCCTCCGTCGAGATCGAGCTTGCCTGGTCCCTGGCGGAGGACATGGCCCGCCGTCTGCGGACCCAGGAGGTCGACCTGTGTGTCGCCTCACAGCCGATCCACGCCGAAGGCCTGGAGTCGGTGCGACTGTTCGAGGAGCCTGTAGGGGTGTGCGTCCCACTCGACCACCCGTTGGCGGGCCGTGACTCCGTGAGCGTCGACGACCTCGCCGGGCAGCCCTTCGTCACCGCCCGCAAGGGGCACTGGCTACGCCGGCTGCTCGACCGGCTCTTCGCGGCACGAGGCCTCACGCCGAAAATCGTCTGCGAGAGCGACGAACACAGCACCATCGCCGGGCTGATCGGCGCGGGACTGGGCATCGGCCTGGTCCCCGCCTTCGCTTGGCGTGGCACGTCGGATGCCCCCGTCGCCTGGATCACCGTCGACAGCCCCGACTGCCGTCGCACGGTCATCCTGTACTGGGGGGCCGGCAGCCACCTGCCGGCCGCCGCCCGGCTGATGCGCACCACGATCACCAGCTGGGACTGGATCAGCGGTGATCTTCAAGACGACCGCCGATGACGGCACGACATGTCGCCCGTTGGACGCCACCATCTCGGCCGGGGTCATCGCGTCGAGCGCGATGGACCCGCATGACCCCGGTCACCGACCTGGCGTGGCTGCACGCCGACGATCAGGGTCGCCTACAGCAGCTGCGCGACCATCTCGGCGAACTCCTCGGGGGAGGCGATCCGAACGCCGAGGGATTCGGCCTTAGCCCGCTTGGACCCCGCGTTCTCTCCCGCGACGACCAGCGAGGTCTTCGCGGAGACGCTGGACGACGCCCGGCCCCCGGCCCGTTCGATGAGCTCGTTCATCTGGTTGCGGGACAAAGCCGCCAGCTGCCCGCTCATCGCACCCGTGACCACGACCGTCATCCCGGTCAGCGGCAGAGCGTCCGGCTCGTCGCCGCCCGGCGCCGGGGTGCTCGTGCCGCCCTCGTCACCGGCCGCCGCCACACCGGGCTCGGTCATGTTCACCCCGCCGCGGACGAGCTTGTCGATGAGGTCGCCCAGCTCGGCCAGCTCGGCGACGATCACGGGCGCCTTCTCCGGGCCGATGCCGTCCACCGCCTGGAACCCCTCCGCGTCCGCCGCGCGGATGGCCTCCATGGTGCCGAAGTGCCGGGCGATGCGGCGGCTCATCGAGCGCCCCGTCCCCCTGACCCCGAGCGCGCAGAACACCCGGCTCAGCGGTCTGGTCCTGGCCCTGTCCAGGGCGGCCAGGAGGTTGTCGGAGGACACCTCCCCCATCCGTTCCAGGCCCAGTAGCTGCTCGCGGGTGAGGAAGAACAGGTCGCCGAAGTCGGCGATCAAGCCGGCGTCCAGCATCTGCTGGACGCGGTTGTCCGCCAGCCCTTCCACGTCCAGCTGGTCGCGGCCGACCGCGTACCGGATCGAGGCGATCGCGCGGCAGTTCCGGCCGCGCACGCATCTCCACCGCTCCTGCGAGGTGTCGATCTCGTCGCCGCAGGACGGGCACACCTGCGGGAACACGATGGGCTGCTCGTCGCCGGTGCGCAGGTGCACCACCGGGGACTCCACCCGCGGGATCACGTCGCCGGCCTTGTAGACGACGACGCTGTCCCTCAGCATCAGCCCGCGGCGCGTGATGTCGGCAGGGTTGTGCAGCGTCGCATAGGTCACGACGGAGCCGTCCAGCTCCACCGGTTCCAGCACCGCCCGCGGGGCGATCACCCCGGTGCGGCCGGTGTTCCACTCCACCTGGAGCAGCCTCGTGATCTTCTGCACGGCGGGCAGCTTGTAGGCGATCGCCCACCGCGGCGCCCGCGAGCTGAACCCGGCCTGTGCCTGATCCGCCGCGTCGTCCGCCTTGACCACGATGCCGTCGATCCCGAACGGCAGCTCCGGCCGCGCGGCGGCGATCTCCTCGATCCGCTGCCGCACCTGCTCCACCGTTGCCGCGACGATCCCGGCGACCGCGGTCCCGGCCGTGGTCCCCACCCCCTGTCCGGCGACCCAGTCCATCACCTGGCTGTGCGGCGACTCCCGGAGCCGCGTCGCGAGGTCGGAGGAGTCATCGGGCAGCGGCAGCGCGCCGTACCCGAAGAACGTCAGCTCGCACACGTACGGCCGATCCTGCGCCCTCAGCGTGCCCGCGGCGGCACTGCGCGGGTTCGCGAACGTCGTCCCGTCATGCGCCTGCCGTTTCGCGCACGCCTCCTCGAACTGCCGGGCCGTCATCATCACCTCGCCGCGCAGCTCCACGGTGACGGGGTCGGCCAGCCGCCCGGGAAGACCGACGATCGTGCCGATCGCGTGTGAGACGTCCTCGCCCGCGCTCCCGTCGCCGCGGGTGACCAACTGGACGAGGCGGCCCTCACGGTAGCGGGCGGCGATCGCCAGCCCGTCCAGCTTCGGCTCCACGGACCACGCGGTCACCGGCCGGCCGAGGCGGCGTTCCAGCGAGGCGGCCCAGCCGGCCAGCCCCTCGGGCCCGAACACGTTGTCCAGGCTGAGCATGGGCACGGTGTGCGGGACGTCGCCCACGACTCCGGCGACCTTGCCCGTCGGCGAGGCCTCCAGCACCTGGCCGGGGTGAACCTTCTCGTAGGCGGCGATGCCACGGACGAGCCTGTCGTAGGCGTCGTCGTCCAGGGGGGAGGTCCCGTCACCGTAGTAGGCCGCGGCCGCGTCGGCCGCCAGCTGGACCGCCTCGGCGTAGGCCGTCTCGTCGAGGATCGCGTCGATGGGGGGCGCTTCAGTCATGCTGCCATCGTGCCGGGCGGGACCGACAAAGACGTCCGGCGTCTCCGCCTCGCATCCCGCAGCCGGTCCACGCCCGCCGCCTGCCATGCCACGCGATCTCCGCCCGGCGAGCCCTCCACGCTGCCTGGTGCGCCCCGACGGACGTCAGACGGCCCAGCCGCCGTCGACGTTGATCGTCGCGCCGGTGACGTAGCGCCCGCCGTCACCCGCCAGGTGGGCGACGGTCTCGGCGATGTCCTCCGGCTCGGCGTAGCGGCCGAGGACCGTCAGCCCCCGGATCGCGTCCGCCATCGGGCTGTCCGCCGGGTTCGAGGCGGTGTCGGTCGGGCCGGGATTGACCAGGTTGACCGTGATACCGCGCGGCCCGAGCTCGCGGGCGAGCCCCTTGGTCATCCCGGTCATGGCCGTCTTGCTCATGGCATACAGGGCGAAGCCCGGGAAGACGGCCCGCTCGGCCATGTTGCTCCCGATGGTGACGATCCGGCCGCCTTCGGTCATGTGAGCCGCCGCCGCCCGCGCGGCCAGGAACGGCCCGCGCACGTTGGCCGCGAGCGTACGGTCGACGTCCTCCGGCGCCAGGTCCTCGATCGGCGCGACGTGGAAGACCGCCGCGTTGTTGACCAGGACGTCGAGGCGGCCGAAGGCCGCGGCGGCCTCGGCCACTGCTCCGGTCACCGCCGCCGCGTCGCCGTTGTCGGCCCGGATGACCAGCGCCCGCCGGCCCATCCCCTTCAGCTTCCCGGCCACGGCGGCCGCGCTGTCCTCGTCTCGCTCGTAGGTGAGCGCCACGTCCGCGCCGCGCTCGGCCAGCTTCAGCGCGACGGCCGCGCCGATGCCCCGGCCACCCCCGGTGACCAGCGCCGCCTTGCCGTTCATGTCGTTGATCTCGTTCATGGTGTCGAGCATGGCGGGGACGGCGGCGGGAGGTCCGGCGGCGATCGGACCTCGCGTTCGCGGGCCGGACGCTCAGGCGCCGCTCACCCGAGCGCTCGCGGGCCGGACGCTCAGGCGCCGCGCGCCCGGAAGGCGGCCGTCTTCACCCGGTTCTGGCAGGCCGTGGAGCAGAAGCGCCGGGTGCCGTTGCGGGAGGTGTCCACGTAGACGCGGTCGCAGTGCGGCGCGGTGCACACGCCGAGCCGGTCGTGCAGCTCGCTGCCGAGCACCACGGCGAGGCCGGTCGCGCAACTGGCGGCGTAGTTGCCGGCCAGGGTGCCGCCGGCGCCGTGGAAGTGCAGGTGCCAGGGCTCCCCGTCGTGCCGGTCCAGGTGCGGGCGCGCGTCCGTCTCCGCCAGCAGGCCGTTCACGGCGAGCGCCGCCGCGTCCACGTCGCCACCCGTCACCGCCTCGAACACGCCGCGCAGCCGCCCCGCGACCTCCGCGAGCGCGTCCGCCTCCGTCTCGGCGACCTCGGGCGCCCGCCTGTCGCCGCTCACGAGGATGTCGGCGACCGCGGCGGCCCGCGCCTCGCCCGTGGGCGGCTCGTACGGCCGGCCCCGCGCCTCACCCGCGGTCAGCGCGTTGACCAGGCCCACGGCGACCGACACAACGGAATCAGTGTGACTGTTGAAATTCACTTGACCAGTTACGCCCTTGCGCTCTACGTTTGTAACTGCCGAAAGCATACACGCCAGTTACAAGGAGACGGCATGCTCACTCTGGACGTCGCCACCCGGTGGATCGACCGCTGGGACCGCCAGCAGGAGGGCTACCTCCCCGATCGGGAGGAGCGCTTCACCGCGCTGATCGACGCGGTCGAGGCGGGTGTGGGCCGCCCGGACCCCCTGGTGATCGACCTCGGCTGCGGCCCCGGCTCGCTCTCGGCCCGGCTGCTGGACCGTCTGCCCCGGGCCACGGTCGTCGCGGTCGACACCGACCCCCTGCTGCTGTCGCTCGGCCGGGCGGCGTACGGCGACCGCGACGGCCTGCGCTTCGCCGACCTGGACCTGCGCGAACCGGGGTGGAGCCGGACGCTCGGGCTCGACCGGCCGGCGGACGCGGCGGTGAGCACGACCGCCCTGCACTGGCTGGCCGAGCCCGACCTGCGGGCCGTGTACGCCGAGCTCGCGACCGTGCTGCGGCCGGGCGGGCTGTTCCTCAACGGCGACCATCTGGTCACCGAGGACACCACTCCCGCGCTGGCGCGCCTGGAGCAGGCCGTGCACGAGAGCGAGGAGCGGCGGCGCTTCGCCGGCGGCCGTCCCGAAGACTGGCGCCAGTGGTGGGACGCGATCGCCGCCGACCCCGACCTCGCGGGTGTCGCGGCGCCCCGGCCGGCCACCGCGTCGCACCACGGCTCGGAGTCGCTCCATCTGTCCACTCACGTCGAGGCTCTCCGCGCGGCGGGTTTCGCCGAGATCGGGACGCTGTGGCAGCGCGGCCACAACCGCCTGCTCTGCGGCGTGCGCCCGTAATTCCGCAGGGACCCCGGACCGGCGGGCCGCCGTCGGGTTTGCCCGCCGGATCGCCGGGGAGACGGACGCCATGAAACCGGTCGTGCTCACCGTCAACGCCGGCTCCAGCAGCCTCCAGCTGCACCTGGTGCGGGACGGCCGCGTGCTGCGGACCGAGCACAGCGAGCACGGCCCGGACCCCGACGCGGCGGAGCGTACGCTGTCGGACTTCCTGTCCGGGGCGGACGCCGAGGTGACCGCCGTCGGCCACCGGCTCGTCCACGGCGGCGAGGCCGTCCGCGCGCCGGCGATCGCCGACGACGACGTGGTGAAGGCCGTGCGCGGATACGCCGACCTCGCGCCGCTGCACGTGCCGCCCGCGCTCGCGCTGGTGGACGCGGCCCGGCGGGTGCTGCCGTCCGTGCCGCACGTGCTGTGTCCCGACACCGCCTTCCACGCGGGGCTGCCCGCCGCCGCCGCGACCTACGCCCTGCCCGCCGAGTGGCGGCGCCGATGGGGGCTGCGCCGTTACGGCTTCCACGGACTGTCGTACGCCTGGGCGGCCCGGCGGGCGGCCGAACTGCTCGGCCGGCCGGCCGAGGAGGTCGATCTGGTCCTCACGCATCTCGGCGGCGGCTGCTCGGTCTGCGCCGTACGGAACGGCCGCAGCGTGGACACCTCGATGGGATTCACGCCGCTGGAGGGCGTGCCGATGAGCAAGCGCTCGGGCAGCGTCGATCCCGGCATGCTCCTGTGGCTGCTGTCCGGCTCACGTCTCACACTGGAGGAGTTGCGCGACGGGCTGGAGCACGACTCCGGCCTGCTCGGGCTCTCCGGCGGCCTGTCCGGCGACACCCGCGACCTGGTCGCCTCGACCGACGAGGCCGCGGCGCTGGCGCTCGACGTGTTCGCCTATCGGATCAGCCGGGAGATCGCCGCCGCGACCGCCGCCCTCGACCGGCTCGACGCGGTGGTGTTCACCGGCGAGATCGGCTGGGACCAGCCGGAGGTGCGCGAGGCGGTGTGCGCCAGGCTGTCGCTGCTCGGCGTGGAGCCGCCCGCGGTGACCGACGCCGACCGGGACCTCGTCGTCAGCCCGCCCGGCGCCCGCGTGCCGGTCCTCGTCGTACGGCCCCGAGAGGAGCTCCAGGTCGCCCGGGAGACCCTCGCCGCGCTGGGCCGTGCCGGTGAAGCCGAACGGCCGTAGAATCCGCGGACATGCGCATCTTCACCGTGGACTCCTTCACCGACCGGCCGTTCCGGGGCAATCCCGCCGCGGTCTGCCTGCTCGACGAGACCGTACCGGACGAGTGGATGCAGGCGGTGGCCGCCGAGATGCGCCATTCGGAGACGGCCTTCGTGCTGCCGCAGGACGACGGGCCGCGCTCGCTGCGCTGGTTCACCCCCGCGGTCGAGGTCGCGCTGTGCGGGCACGCCACCCTGGCCACCGCGCACGTCCTCTACTCCCTGGGCGAGTCCGGGCGGCTGGAGTTCGCCACGAAGAGCGGCGTGCTCACCACCGAGCGGGCGGGCGACGGCCTGATCACGATGGACTTCCCGGCGAACGCGGCCGCGCCGTGCCCGCCCCCGGACGGCCTCGCCGAGGCCCTGGGCGTCGCCCCGCTGTGGACCGGGCGCAGCCGGTTCGACGTCCTGGTCGAGGTCGGGTCGGCCGACGAGGTGCGGGCCGCCGAGCCCGACATGACGCGGCTGGCCGAGGTCGAGGCCAGGGGCGTCATCGTCACGGCGTCCGGCGAGGGCACCTCCGCCGACTACGTCTCCCGGTTCTTCGGGCCCCGCGTGGGCGTGCCGGAGGACCCGGTCACCGGCTCGGCCCACTGCGTGCTCGCGCCGTACTGGTCGGACAGGTTCGGCCGTGACACGCTCGTCGGGGAACAGCTGTCGCAGCGCGGCGGGACCGTGCGCACGACCCTGCGCGGCGACCGGGTCGAACTCGGCGGGCGGGCGGTGACCATCTGGTCCGGCGAGCTGGAGGTCTGACCTCGCTTCCGGTCACGCTCTGACCGTGCGCAGAGCCTGGGCCCAGGGCACGAGCTTGTCGAGCATGCGCCCCACGGCGTCCTCCTGATGGGCGCCGGGCCGGAAACGGGAGAAGTCCTCGAAGTCGTCCCGGAGGGAGAGAGCGACCTGCGGACCCACGCCGGCCACTCCGGGCGTGGCGAGAATCTGGCGCAGGTGCTCGATGGCGCGCGTGCCGCCGTTCAGGCCGTAGCCCACGAACCCGGCGGCCTTGTCCGCCCACTCGGCGTACAGGAAGTCGATCGCGGTCTTGAGCACGCCCGACGTCGAGCGGTTGTACTCCGGGGTCACGAAGACGAACGCGTCGAGCGCGGCGATCGCCTGCGACCACCTCCTGGTGTGGGCGTGCTCGTAATGGCCGGTGCCGGCGGGCTGCGGCTCGTCGAGGTGCGGCAGCGCGTAGGTTTCGAGGTCGACCAGCGCGTAGTCGGCGTCGCCGCGCTTGACCGCCAGGTCGTGAACCCAGCGCGCGACCGCCTCCCCGTTGCGGCCCGGGCGGGTGCTGCCGATGATGACACCTACTTTGATCATGCGAATGGTCCCTTTCCCGTGGGCGAGGGGGCTCGGCGCCGGGCCCGATGCCGACAACTCTAGGAAGCGGCCGGGAGAAGACCAATGCGTCTGGATATGGCATTTATACGCGGGAGTCTTGCCGACTAGACTCGCCGCATGGATGTCCTGAGCGACGTCATCGCCATCATGCGTACGGGCCGTCCGCGCTCCGCGCGCGTGTCGTGGCGGGCGCCCTGGGGACAGCGTTTTCCGGCCGAGCCCGGCTCGGCCACCTTCCAGGTGGTCATGCGGGGGTCCTGCTGGTTCCTCCCGCCGGAGGGCGACCCCGTCGCGCTGAGCGTGGGAGACGTGGTGTTCCTCCCCCGGGGCGACGGGTACGGCCTGGCCGACAGCCCCACGACGCCCCTGGCCGAGCCCGTCTGCGACCCCTACCGGGACATGGGCGTGATCAACACCACCCTCGGCGGCGCCGGAGCGGAGACGGTCACGCTCTGCTGCGGATACCGGCTCGACCCGGCCAGGAGCCATCCGAGCCTGCGGTCGCTGCCGGACGTGATCCACCTGCCCGCCCGGCTCGGCCGTCACCCCGAGCTGCGGGCCGCGGTCGACCTGCTCGCCCGGGAGATCGAGACCCCCAGCCTGGGCGCCGACACCGTGGTCTCGTCCCTGCTCGACATCCTGCAGCTCTACATCCTGCGCGCGTGGTTCGAGGCCGAGGGGGCGCACTGCACCGGGCGGGGCTGGGCCGCCGCCCTCGCCGACCCCGCCGTCGGCGCCGCCCTCGACGCCATCCACCGCGACCCCGCCCATCCCTGGACCGTCCAGTCGCTCGGGGAGCGGGCCGGCCTGTCCCGCGCCGCCTTCTCCCGGCGCTTCACCGACCTCGTCGGCAGGCCGCCCCTGACCTATCTCACCTGGTGGCGGCTGTCCACCGCGGCCCGCCTCCTGCAGGAGACCGACGTCTCGGTGGCGGAGGTGGCCAGGCGCGTCGGGTACGGCTCGGAGTTCGCGTTCGGCAACGCCTTCAAACGCGAACACGGCATCTCCCCGGGCAGATACCGCCGGGTGGTCTGCGCCCCCGCCTCCTGAGCGCCGTTCCCCGTCAGGGAGTCGCCACGGCGAGTGCCGCCTCGATCCGCCAGACGGCGATGATCGCCCCGAGCGCCAGCAGCCGAACGAGGTCGGCGTCGGACCGGCCGCCCCCGGCCTCCCGCCAGGCGGCGACGTCGGCGTCGGTCACCCGGTACGGCGCGAGGGCGGCCAGCAACGCGAGCCGGGCCGCCGGTCGCTCCGCGGGCGCGACCTCCGCCAGCGGACCGGACGGCCCGCCGGACAGCGCCCCACCGGACAGGGCCCCACCGGACAGGGCCCCACCGGACAGGACAGGGTGCGCGCCGTCCCAGGAGGCCACGACCTCCACGACCACCCTCCCGGCCGTGCCGCCCAGGAGGGCGGCCCCCTCCCCCGCCGTGGCGTGCAGCGCGGCGAACGCCGTTCCCGCCGGCGTGCCCACCCCCCATGCCGGGACCCTGCCCGACGGCAGCCCTCGCAGCAGGGGCAGCGCCTCGCCCTGCGGCAGCCTGCGGCGTACCGTCCTGGACAGGGCCCTGCCACCCAGGTTGCGGACGAGCCGGGACCGCTGCAGGCCGGCGGGCAGGAGATCGGCGGTCAGCAGCGACGACACCATCCGGTTGATGAAGTGGAAGGCGAGGGCTGTGCCGACGTACTCGGCCGCCTGATCGGGCGGGCACGGCGGCGCCTGTCCGGCCGTCGCCGTGCCGGTGGCCCAGGCGAACAGCCGCGCGTGCTCCGGATCGGACGGCGTCTCCCCGCGCGCCACGATCTCGGCGAGCCGGTGCTCGCCGGTCGCGTGCAGGAGCATGGTGTGCGCGTCCACGCAGAACGGGCACTTGTTGGCGAGCGAGACCCCGGCGGCGACGACCTCCTTGGCCGCCCTCGGGGCCTGCCCGGCGAGCAGCGACTCGCGCAGCACGGCCCAGGTGGGCGCCAGCACGTCCGGAGCCGGGGACAGCGTCATGAACAGCGGCATGCGGGCCATGCCGAAATCCCGGGCGATCTGGTCGTAGACCTCGGCCACCCTGCCGGTCGCCGCCTCCCTGGGCACCGGGGTCACGTAGCGGTACGGCGTGGGCATGCTGGCCTCCCCATCGGTCGTGCTCTCATGCGGCCCGATCCTGCCGGTCGCCGCCGTCCCGGTCGTCGTACGGCGGAAGGCGTTCCACGCCGCTCCCCGGCACGGCGGGAGGCGGCCGCCGTACTACGGCGGGAGTAGTGCCGGATCGGTCCGCCGGGAGGAGGCGGTGCGAATCGGTCGCGGTTTACGCTTCGCACATGCACGGCGATCGCGCACGGCGGGCCTCCCCCGGCCCGCCCGTCTTCCCGGATCAGAAGGCGTCGCCTGACACCGACGTGGTCGCACCGGCTCCGCCGGACAGCCGGACGGGTGCCAGGCGCCTCCCCCGGACCTACGCCGCGGACGCCGCGCTCGCGGGCGTCGTGGCGGCGCTGCTCGCGGGCGCGACCCTGCTGCCCGGCGCGCCGAGCGGCCCGGCTCGGGTGGGGGTGGTGGGCTACCTGCTCCTGACGGGCGGGTCGGCCGCCCTGGCCGTACGGCGGACGGCGCCGGTGACCGCACTCGTCGTCTCTGCCGCCTGCATGCTGGCCTACGCCCTGCGGGTGCCCCCCGAGACCGCGACCGCGGTCCCCGTGATGATCACCGTCTTCTCCGCCGCGAACGCCGGCCGGCGCGTGTGGGCGGCGTCGGTGAGCGCGGTCTACCTCGCCGGTGTCCTGCTCGTGGAGTTGTCGGACCTCGGCACGCGGACCCCACGCGAGGTGGTGGACCGGGTCGGCCTGCTGCTCGGCTGGTTCGTCGCCGCCAGCGTGGCGGGGGTCGTCTCACGGCAGCGCCGGGCCTACCTGCGCCAGGCCGAGCAGCGCGCCATCGAGGCGGAGCGCACCCGCGAGGAGGCCGCGCTGCGCCGGGCCGGCGAGGAGCGGCTGCGCATCGCCAGGGAACTGCACGACTCGCTCACCCACAGCATCTCCATCATCAAGGTGCAGGCCGGGGTGGCCGCCCATCTGGCGCGCAAGCGGGGAGAGGACGTGCCACCCGCGCTGCTGGCCATCCAGGACGCGAGCGCGGACGCCATGCGGGAGCTGCGCGCGACGCTGGAGGTGCTGCGCGAGCCCGGCGCCGACGACGCGCCCGGCACGGCCAGAACCGACCGGATCGGCGAGCTGGTCGAGCGGGCGCGGTCGGCGGGCGTGCCGGCGACGCTGGCGGTCACCGGCACGCCCCGCGCCCTGCCGCCCGAGGTCGACCTCGCCGCCTACCGGATCGTGCAGGAGGCGCTCACCAACGTGGCGCGCCACGCGGGCCCCGCCTCGGCGTCGGTGCACGTCGGCTACCGGCCCGGCGTCCTCGTCGTACGCGTCGAGGACGACGGCCGGGGCCTGCCCGGCGGACCGTCCGCCCCGGAGCGGCCCGGCCCGGAGCAGCCCCGCCCGGAGCAGCCCGGTGCGGAGCGGTCCGGTGCGGAGCGGTCCGGTGCGGCGCGCGCGGGCGTGGGTCTCACCGGCATGCGGGAGCGGGTGTCCGCGCTCGGCGGGCGGCTCCAGGCCGGGCCGGGCCCGGACGGCGGGTTCACCGTCCACGCCGAGCTGCCCCTCACCGGCGTCACCGGCGAGCCGCGCGTCGAGGAGGGTGCGGCGTGATCAGGGTGCTGCTCGTGGACGACCAGGCGCTCATCCGGGCCGGGTTCCGGGCGCTGCTCGACGCCGAGGAGGGCATCGAGGTGGTCGGCGAGGCGGGCGACGGCGCCCAGGGCCTGGCGCTGGCCGAGCGGCACGTGCCCGACGTCGCGCTCGTGGACATCCAGATGCCCGTCATGGACGGCATCGAGACGACCCGCCACATCGCCGCCGACCCCCGCCTGGCCGCGACGCGGGTGGTGATGTTGACCAACTACGGGCTCGACCGGTACGTGTTCGACGCGCTGCGGGCGGGCGCGAGCGGGTTCCTGCTCAAGGACACCGAACCCGTGGAGCTCCTCCAGGCCATCAGGGTCGCGGCGCGCGGCGACGCCCTGCTGTCCCCGGCCGTCACCCGGACGCTGATCAGCGAGTACGTCTCCCGCCCGCCGGACGCCGTGCCCACGGCCGCCCTGGAGGAACTCACGAACCGCGAACGGGAGGTCGTCGCCCTGGTCGCGCGCGGCCTCACCAACGAGGAGATCGCCGCGCACATGGTGATCAGTCCGTTCACCGCCAAGACCCACGTCAGCAGGGCGATGACGAAACTGGGCGCGCGCGACCGCGCCCAGCTCGTCGTGTTCGCCTACGAATCCGGCCTGGTGGTCGCCCGGGGTTCCGTCAGGCCACGCTGAGCGTGCTCAGGCGTGTCGCGCACGCAGGCGGGCCGCCGCTTCGACGACGCCTGCGAGCGCGGCCTCGACCTGCTCGTACGAGCGGGTCTTCAGCCCGCAGTCGGGGTTCACCCAGAGCCGCTCGGCCGGCACCGCCCGCAGCGCCTCCGTGAGCAGGCCCTCGACCTCGTCGGCGCCCGGGACGCGCGGCGAGTGGATGTCGTACACCCCAGGTCCGAGCCCCCGGGAGAAGTCGCCGACCGCGCCGAGCAGCCGCCCCCGCGAGCGGGCCGACTCGATGCTCGTGACGTCGGCGTCGAGGCCGTCGATCGCGGCGAGGATCTGGTCGGCGTCCGAGTAGCACAGGTGCGTGTGGATCTGCGTGCGTTCGCTCGCGCCCGAGGTCGCCCACCGGTAGGCCGCGACGGCCCACTCCAGGTAGGCGGCCTGCTCGGCACGCCGCAGCGGCACCAGTTCCCGCAGGGCCGGCTCGTCGACCTGGATGACGCTGATGCCCGCCTCCTCGAGGTCGCCAACCTCCTCACGTACGGCGTCGGCGACCTGGAACACCACCTCGCGCAGCGGCAGGTCGTCGCGGACGAACGACCACGCCACGATCGTCACCGGGCCGGTCAGCATGCCCTTGACCGGCTTGCTCGTCAGCGACTGGGCATACCGCGCCCAGCGGACGGTGATCGGCTCAGGCCGCCGTACGTCGCCGTGCAGGATGGGCGGGCGGGTGCAGCGTGAGCCGTACGACTGGACCCAGCCGTGCCGGGTGACGGCGAAGCCGTCGAGGTGCTCGGCGAAATACTGCACCATGTCGTTGCGCTCGGGCTCGCCGTGCACGAGGACGTCCAGCCCGAGCCGCTCCTGCAGCGCGATCACCCGCTCGATCTCCGTGCGGACCACGCTCTCGTACGCCGCCTCGCCGATCTCCCCGGCCGCCAGCGCGGCCCGCGCCCGGCGCAGTTCGCCCGTCTGGGGGAACGAGCCGATCGTGGTGACCGGGAGAAGCGGCAGCTTGAGGTGCTCGGCCTGCGCCGCCGCGCGTACGGGGTAGGGGGCACGGCCCTGCGCGGTCCGGTGTCCGGACGCCTGTGCACGGTCCTGGACCGCGGACCGTCCGGACACATGACGGCCGGGTGCGTGATGGCGGGGTGAATGCTGGCGGGGCGCGGCGGCGAGCAGGCCCGCCAGCTCGACCACCTCGGCGACCTTCTGCTCGGCGAACGCCAGCCGCTCCCGCAGCGCGGGATCGAGGCCGGTCTCCCGCTCCACGTCGTACGGCACGTGCAGCAGTGAGCACGACGTGCCCACCGCCACCCGGCCGGCGCGCTCCCGCACGGCCAGCAGCGTGGCCAGCGCCCGGTCCCGGTCGGTGCGCCACACGTCGCGGCCCGACACCACCCCGGCGACGACCGTCTTGCCGGCCAGGGCGTCCACGCCGTCGGCCGTGCCGCGGACGAGGTCCAGGGCGACGGCCTCGACCGGCGTCGCGGCCAGCACCGGCAGCGCGTCGCCGAGATCCCCGAAGTAGGAGGCGACCAGCAGCGCGGGCCGGTTCTCCAGCCGTCCCAGCCGCCCGTACGCCGCCTCGACCGCGGCCAGCTCGGCGGGGGTGCGGTCGGCGACCAGGGCGGGTTCGTCGAGCTGCACCCAGGCGACGCCCTCCGCGGCCAGCTCGGCGAGCAGCCGCGCGTACACCTCGACGACGTCGTCCAGCCGGTCGAGCGGGACGAACCCGTCGGGGCTGCCCGGCGCGGCCTGCGCCAGCAGCAGGAACGTCACCGGCCCGACCACCACAGGCCGGGTCTCCAGCCCCAGGGCGCGAGCCTCGCGCACCTCGGCCAGCGGCTTGCCCGCGTCGAGGGCGAAGACCGTCTCCGGGCCGATCTCCGGGACGATGTAGTGGTAGTTGGTGTCGAACCACTTGGTCATGCGCAGCGGGGGTATTCCCTCGGCGCCACGGGCCATCGCGAAATAGGTCATCAGGTCGTCGTCCTGCCGGTGACGCGCGGGCACCGCGCCCAGCAGCACCGCCGTGTCGAGGACCTGGTCGTAGTAGGAGAACGTGTTCGACGGCAGTCCCTCCAGGCCCAGCGCGGCGAGCCGCCGCCAGGTGTCCTCCCGCAGACGCCGCGCCGTGCCTTCCAGATCCGCCCGGCTCGTGCGTCCCTCCCAGTACGACTCCAGCGCCCGCTTCAACTCCCGATCCGGGCCGATCCTCGGGTACCCCAGCACGGTGGACGCGGGAAAAGACGACGTCATCACGACTCCTCGTTCGTCAGACAGGACGCTCCGCATCCTCTCCGCGCCCGAGGCGTCCGGGCCGGATCCATTGCCCGTGCTTATGGATCACCGCACTGCCACCTCGATAAGCCGCGGGCATCCATAAGCAGCGGACGGCCGCGAGGTCAGCGGGGGGCGTCCATGCGCTGGGTGCCGATGACCGACAGCAGCCGCAGCGCCTCCTCGGACGGCGAACCGGGGACGGCCGTGTAGATCACCACCTGCTGGTCGCGGTCGCTGATGTCGAGGACGTCGCAGTTGACGGTGACCGGGCCGACCATCGGGTGGCGGAAGGTCTTGCACAGCGTGGGCCCGCTCCCCACGTCGTGGGACTCCCACAACCGCGCGAACTCCGCGCTCTTCGCGAGGAGCTCGTCCACCAGCTCGGTCACCTCGGGCGAGTCGGGGTAGCGGGCGGCGGCGGCACGCAGGCGCCGGGCCGCGTGGCGGGCGAACTCCTCGGCGTCGGAGACCCCGTACAACCGCCGCCCGTCGCGATGCGGTCCGAGGAACACGCGGCGCACCAGGTTGCGGTCGCGCGGCGGCAGGGCGGAGAAGTCCTCCATGAGAGCGGCGGCCAGGTCGTTCCAGGCGAGCACCTCGAGCGTCGCGGACGTCACGAACGCGGCGGTCTGCGGCAGCCTCCGCAGCAGGTCCAGGATGCTCTGCCGCACCTCGCGCGGGGGCCCCGGCGGCGGGGCGGGCGGGGCGCCGGCGAGGTGGTGGAGGTGGGCGCGCTCGGCGTCCGACAGGCGCAGGGCCCGGGCCAGCCCGGCCAGCACCTCGCGTGACGGGCGCGGGCCGCGGGCCTGTTCCAGCCGGGTGTAGTACTCCGCCGAGATGAACGCCAGCTGCGCCACCTCCTCACGGCGCAGCCCCGGAGTCCGGCGCCGGGGCCCGGCTGGCAGTCCCACGTCGGCGGGGGTGATCCGCTCGCGCCTGCTGCGCAGGAATCCGGCCAGTTCTCGTCGATCCATACCTCCAGTGTGACCGGGACGCGCCGGCGATCCAGGTACCGCCGGTGCCTGGATGCGTCACGCCCACCGGCGAAGGCTGAGTGCCATGGACAACACATCGACCACTGAGACGCTCACCCCCGCCGCTGGCCTGCTGGCCGGCAAGGTCGCCTTCGTCAGCGGCGCCGGACGCGGTATCGGAGCCGCGGCGGCGCGGCTGTTCGCCCGGGAGGGCGCCCGGGTGCTGCTCGCGGCCCGGACGCGGGCCCAGCTGAAGGCGGTGACCGAGGAGATCCGGGCGGCCGGCGGCACCGCGGACCATGTCGTGTGCGACCTGGCCGACGCGGCGAGCGTGCGCGCCGCCGTGAGCCGCGCCGTGGACCTGTACGGCCGGCTCGACGTCGCCTTCAACAACGGGGCGGCGATCCAGCGGCCCGGCCCGATGGACCGGATGCCGGAGGCCGACTTCGACCACATCTACGCCGTGAACCTCAAGGGCGTCTGGCAGGCCATGGTCGCCGAGGTGGAGGCGATCCGGGCCACCGCCGGCACGGGCGCCATCGTCAACAACTCGTCCGTCGGCAGCCTGCGGGGCAACCCCGAGCTGCCGGCCTACGGTGCGATGAAGCGGGCGGTCAACAGCCTCACCGAGTCGGCCGCCGTCACCTACGGCCCCGAAGGCATCCGCGTCAACGCGATCGCCCCCGGCAACACGCTCACCGACATGATCCGCGAATGGGAGGAGGAATCCCCCGGCCTCCAGGAGCGGCTCACGGCGCAGACACCGCTGCGCCGCGCGGCCGACCCGGCCGAGATCGCCGAGGCCGCCGCCTGGCTGCTGAGCGACCGCTCGTCCTTCGTGACCGGCACCGTCCTGCGGGTCGACGGCGGAGCCCGCGCCTGAGCCGCGTCAGCCCGCGTCGTACGCGGCCGCGACCCGTTTGGGCACGACCATGCGCCAGGCGTCGACGACGAGCTCCCGCATCTCGGCCTCGTCGATCGCCGCCATCCTGACCCGGACCCACTGGTAGCGCTCGTCCGAGGGCAGAGGCATGAGGAACTTCTCCGGCTCGGAGGCCACGAGGGCCGCCCGCTCCTCCTTGGGGAACGCGAAGCCCATCAGGGTCTCGTCCGGCGAGACGGAGGCGTAGACGATGCCTCTGACCCGGAACTTCACGTGGTCGCGCACCAGCGCCTCCTCGGTGCGGGGCAGGGGCAGGGCGACCCGCCGTACGTCGTCGACCGTGACCATCACAAGCCTTCCTCGAAGCGGACGGCCTTCGCCGTAGCCGGCCGTGAGAGAGCGAACATCGGCACGGGCGAACCGTAGCCGCGGCCACCGACATTCCGGCCGGCGTCCCGCCGCGGACGACCTCCCGGAGAAAATCCGTGGCCCGGGTAGCTCGGCGAGTGCCAGACTCCTCTCGGTGATCGATCCTCGACTGACGGGCCGGGTGGCACTGGTCACCGGGGCCAACCAGGGCATCGGCGCGGCAACCGCAGTCGCGCTCGCCGCCTGCGGAGCAGCGGTCCTCCTCACCTACAAGCGCCTCGATCCCGCCGAGCACGCCGGCGATCCGGCCTTCCCCGAGGCGTACGGCAGGCTGCGGGCGCGGGACGCCCAGGAGGTCGTGACCCGGATCCGGTGGGAGGGCGGCCGGGCCGAACAGGTGGAGGCCGACCTCGCGCGCGCCGACGCGGTCGGCGACCTGTTCGACCGGGCGGAGGCGGCCTTCGGGCCGGTGGAGATCCTGGTCAACAATGCCAGCGGCTGGCTGGCCGACACCTTCCTTCCCGACGCCCGGGACCGCTTCGGGCGGGCGCTGCGTCCGGTGGACGCCGACTCTCACGACCGGCAGTTCGCCGTGGACGTGCGCGCACCGGCCCTGCTGATCGCGGAGTTCGCCCGCCGCCATGTGCGGCGCGGCGCCACGTGGGGGCGGATCATCGGGCTCACCTCCGGCGGGCCCGCGGGATTCCCCGAGGAGGTGTCCTACGGCGCGGCCAAGGCGGCGCAGGAGAACTACACCATGTCGGCCGCCGCCGAACTCGGCCGCTACGGCATCACGGCGAACATGCTCCGCCCGCCCGCCACCGACACCGGCTGGGTCACCCCGGCGGTCGAGGAGGCCGTCCGCGCGGCCGGCCCGCTGGGGCACATCGGCACGCCGGAGGAGGTGGCCGAGGTGATCGTCTTCCTGGCCTCGCACCAGGCCCGTCGCGTCACCGGGCAGGTCATCTCCATGTCCTGACCGCGAACGGGCTCATGGGACGCCGGCTCACGGGCGCCGGGCGGCGGCCAGGAACATGGGGACGGCGAGGAAGAGCCTGTCCCGCCGCGCGCGGCCGGTCTGCTCCGCGATCCAGTCGTCGGCCTGCCCTCGGGTGACCGCGCCCGCGGCGTACGCGCCCTCGGCGATGCCGGTGACCATCGGCAGGAACGAACCATCCGTGAAGATCCCCGTACGGACCTCGACGGTGACGTCCGCGAAGCCCGCGTCCAGCAGGAGGGTGCGATGGCGGCGGGCCGCGTGCGGGCTGGGGACGGCGTCCGCCCGTGCCCGCACCATGACCCGCGTGGCCGCGGGGTCGTCCGAGTCGACGACGAACGTGTCCCAGTCCTGCCCCAGCAGCACGATCCGCCCGCCCGGAGCGAGCACCCGCCACGCCTCGGCCACCGCACGCGCCGGGTCGGCCAGGCCGTGGTAGACCTTGTCGGCCCGATAACCGGCCAGTTCGCCGTCCTCGAACGGCAGGTCGCAGGCGTCCGCCTGGCGGAACTCCAGGCCGGGATGCCGGGACCGCGCGACCGCCACGGCGTGCCCGTCCACATCCAGGCCGATCGGCCGCGCGCCCAGGGCGGCCATCTCGGCGACGGCGAGTCCGAGGCCGCAGCCGACGTCCACCACTCGGCTCCCGGCGGCGAGAGCGAGAAGTTCGTAGGAGCGCGCGCGCAGCGCCTCCTGGTCCGGATGCCGGTCCACGCGGTCGAGCAGGGCGAAAAGGGATTGGTTCGACATGAAGGACAGCGTCCGACTTAATGTCGGCATGAAGTCAAGCGCGACCATCGGCATCGGCGAGGCGGCCGCCCGGTTCGGTCTCGCGACGCACGTCCTGCGGCACTGGGAGTCCGTGGGACTGCTGACCCCCTCCCGCGTCGCGGGCGACCGGCGTCGCTACGGCCCCGACGACCTCTTCCGCGTGGCCGTCATCCTGCGGGCGAAGGAGGCCGGGCTCGGCCTCGACGAGATCCGCGAGATGCTCGCCACCCGCAAGCCGTCCGAGCGGCGTGAGATCCTCCGCCGCCGGCAGGCCGAGCTGCGACGGCGCATCGAACGGGCGCGGGCCGCCTTGGACATCGTCGAGTGCGCGCTGGGCTGCGACCACGACGACGTCGCCGGCTGCGTGCACTTCCGGCAGGCCGTGCGCGAGCGGATCGGCCGGCCGGCGCGACTCTTCGGCGCCCGGGGGCGGCGTCCCGGTCTCGACGGCCCGGCACCGTACGGAGAGTGATGACGATCGCGGCGATCCACAGCAGGGCCGGCAGGGCGCCGGCCCACCGCAGACCCGAGGTGAACCTCTCGACGTCGGCGGGATCCCGCACGACGGCGCCGAGGACGGCGGACCCCTGCCGCGTGGGCCGATACCGGCTCCCCGCTCAGGGATGGGCGCGGAGGGCCTCCAGGAGCCAGGCGAAGTCGTCCGCGTGGGACGGCTTGGGCTCCCGGCCGTTGATCACGGCCATGAGACGCCGGTAGCGCTCGGCCTCGGTGAACAGGCCGGCCTCCAGACGCTCCCTGACGGCCGCCCGGCCGGCGGCGTCCATGTCGCCGAGCAGGCGGGCGACGACCTCGGCGGCCTCGGGCGATTGCGGGCGCACGCCCTTCTCGCGCGCCTCCCCGGCGGCCCAGGCGACCTTCTTGGCGAACCACATGAAGGCCCCCGGCTCCTGTCCCGCCCGGCCGCGGGTGTTCTGCTCCACCACCTCGCGCATGCGCCGCCGGAAGTCCGGGTCGCGCACGAGCCCGGCGAGCTCCACCCAGGCGTCCACCTGCTCGGGCGTGGGGTCGTCCGGCAGGTCGACCTCGGTGTGCCGCAGTCTGCGCCGCAGCTCGGGATCGGCGTCCAGGCCGCCGAAGACCTCGTCCACGAAGTCCTCGATGATTCGCCGCCGTTCCTCGGCGGACAGCCGTGCCAGGTCGTTCAACCGTTTCATCTCCTCCGTGTCGGACCGCCGCCTCGCGACGGTGGCGAGCACCGCACGCCGGAGCCGCAGGGTGCGGATCTGCGCGTCAAGTGCGCTGACGTGGACGGCGGCGACCTCGGCCAGGGTGACCCTCCGCTCCAGCACCCGGCGTACGTCGCCGAGGCCGAGGCCGAGCTCGCGCAACGTCTTGACGAGCTCCAGCCGGGCCACGGCGTCCGCGTCGTAGAGCCGGTAGCCTCCCTCGCTCCGCCCGGCGGGCGGCAGCGCGCCGACGTCCGACCAGTACCGGATCGTGCGCACCGGCAGCCCGGTGCGGCGCGAGAGCCGTCCGATGGTGAACAGCCCCTCGTCGTCGTCCATGACCCCGAGTGTGGACCGTCCAGCGGCTGGAGACTCAAGCCCCGGTCCGTACGGCTTTCGCGGCGGACGCCCGAGTATCTAAGGTGTGGGGTGATCACTTGACGGCAGGAGGACCAGGTGGGCGAAGTACCGGTGGACGGTCCCGGCGAGGAGCACCGCCCCAAGCTCGACACGAGCGTGCCCCACTCGGCACGCATCTGGAACTACTTCCTGGGCGGCAAGGACCACTTCACCGTGGACCGCGAACTCGGCGAGCAGATCCGGCAGGCGTACCCCGGCATCGTGGACATCGCCCGGCAGTCGCGGGGCTTCCTCGGCCGTGCCGTACGGCACCTGGCGGGCGAGGCCGGCATCCGGCAGTTCCTCGACATCGGCACCGGCCTGCCGACCGCCGACAACACGCACCAGGTGGCGCAGCGGGTGGCGCCGGAGTCGCGGATCGTCTACGTCGACAACGACCCCCTGGTGCTGGTGCACGCCAACGCCCTGCTGACCAGCAGTCCGCCCGGCGTGACCGACTACATCGAGGCCGACGTACGCGACCCGGACAAGATCCTGCGGGGCGCGTCGAAGACGCTCGACTTCGGCGAGCCGGTGGCGCTCATGCTGCTGGGGATCATGGGCCAGGTGCTCGACGACGAGGAGGCGTACGGGATCGTGCGTCACCTCATGGACGCCCTGCCGTCCGGCAGCCATCTGGTGTTCGAGGACGGCACGAAGGTCGTCGCGCCCGAGGCGGCCGACGAGGCCGAGCGCATCCGCGCCGAGGGCGGCGACCCCTACCGGCTGCGGACGCCCGAGCAGTTCGCGCGCTTCTTCGACGGCCTCACGCTGCTGGAGCCGGGTGTGGTGTCGGTGTCCCGATGGCGGCCCGAGCCCAGCCAGTTCGGTGAGGCGCCCGAGGTCGACGCGCTGTGCGGCGTCGCCCGCAAGCCCTGAACCCCCACGCGAACCCCGCACCCGGGCGAACCCGGCACCCCCGGGAATCCTGGGCCCCCGCCTTCGCCCCGGCGTCGCCACCCGTCGCCATGGGTAGGAGTTCCAGGACGAGGGGAACGGGAACCGGATGGCGGAGATCGTCGCACTGCTCGAAACACTCGCGGACGCGATCAACTCTCACGACGAGGAGCGAGTGGTCCGCTGCTTCGCCGCGGGAGCGGTCTTCGTCACGCCCGCGGGGGTGATGGAGGGCCACGAGCAGATCGCCTGGTACTTCCGGCAGCTCTTCACGGCGTTTCCCGACATGCACAACGTCACCACCGCGCGGGCCGTCCTCGACGACACCGTCGTCGTGGAGTGGACGTTCAGGGGCACCCACACCGGCGTGCTGCTGCTGCCGGGCGGCACGGAGATCACGGGCAGCGGCCGCCCCGTGGTCTTCCCGGCGGCGGGCGCCTACACGATGGGCGACGACGGCGTGTTCGCCAGCGGGCGGGTCTACTACGACCAGTTGGCGTTCTACCACCAGACGGGGTGCGACCTGCGTCTGCGCCGGACCGCCTGATCTCTCCATACTGGAGCGTGGACTCCGGCCCGCCGCTGCGCGACATCGGCTGCTTCGCCGTCGTCGCCCGGCATCTCAGCTTCTCCCGTGCCGCCGCCGAACTGGGCGTCTCCCAGCCCGCCGCGAGCCAGGCCGTCGGCCGTCTCGAGCGCGCGCTCGGGGTCCGCCTGTTCGACCGGACGAGCCGTGAGGTCCACCTGTCACCGGCCGGCAAGGCGCTGCTGCCGTACGCCGAGGCGTTGCTGGAGTCGGCGGCCGCCTTCACGGCCGAGGCGAAACGGCTCGCCGCGCCGGAGGGCGACGGTGTCCGCCTGGCCTATCCCCCGCTCGCCGGCGGCCTCGCCGCGCGGATCGCCCGCCGGATGGCGCGCCGCGATCCGCCGGCCGAGGTGGAACTGCGCCCGGCCGGCCGCGCCGCCGCCGTCGCGGCCCTCGCCGCCGGCGAGGTGACCGCGGCCATCCTCGCCGCGCCCTTCCCCCGGGAGCTGACCACGGTCGCCCGTTTCCACGTGCCCGTCGGCCACCTGGCCGTACCGGCCGGGGACCCGCTCGCCGGCCTGCCCCGCCTGCAGCCCGAGCGGCTCGCGCGGCACCGCGTGCTGATGCCGCGCGAACGCCCGCCCGGCGGGGTGTGGGCACGGCTCGCCGCCCGTGTCGGACCGCACCGGCAGCACGTGGTGGCCGACGAGATCGACGACTTCGCCGCCGCGCTCGACCTGGTCGCGGCCGGCGTCGGCCTGCTGCCCACTCCGCTCCTGGTGGTCACGTCCGTCCGCAGGGACGACGTCGCCTTCGTCCCCCTGGACGCGGGCGACCTCCGCCTGACCTACGCGCTCGCGTGGCGGGGCGAACGTGTGTCGCCCGGGTTGATGGCCCTCGTGCGGACGGCGCAGGAGTGCCTGTGGACGAGGTAGCCCGCGCGCCCAGGCGGTGACCGAAGGTGCTCGTCGCGTGGCGGACCGCGGTCGGCGAGAAAGTTTCACGTGGCCTCCCAGAATTCGGCGGACCGTCCGTCCAAAGAAGCGGCAGGTGACCGGGGTGCCGTCGCGCACTCGCCGACACCTCGTGGCAACAAGCTGACGCAGAATTACTTGAAGCCTTGACTAGCGGCACCCCTATAAGCAATCTTGGAACTACGCCGCCCGACGCGTATTCGCTGCTGAATAAGCGAGGCGCGGCCACCGTGGTCCATGGGCGAAACACCGCAGCATCAACGACGATGCCGCTCGTTCCAGGCTTTGACCAGGGAATCCGCCTCTTTGGGCGCAGTCCCGCGCGGCTTCTCGCCGCCGGACGTCCAATTCGCCGACAATGTGAGCCACGGGACGGCGGAAATGACGGCCGGTTTACTGCTCTCTGACTCTCGATAGGCGACGGCCGGAGTTTTCCCTTTCTCTTTCGCCGGTGATTTCCGGCGCGTTTCCATGGGGCCGGCCCCGATCGCGACCACGCGTACGCGGCCGGCCCACCCGGCAGGCACGACAAGAAGGTGATCACATGAAATCGGACCAGATCCGCGGACCAGTCCTCTCGCTCTTCCGCATCGTGACGGGGCTGCTGTTCGTCTGCCACGGCGCGGCTACGATCTTCGGCGTGCTGGGCGGCAACCGCGGAACCGGCCAGGCCGTGGCGTTCGGCACGTGGCCGAGCTGGTGGGCGGCGGCCATCCAGCTGGTGTTCGGGACGCTCGTCCTCGCCGGGCTGCTCACCCGTGTCAGCGCGCTGCTCTGCTCGGGCTCGATGGCGTACGCCTACTTCGTGGTCCACGCGCCGCAGAACCTGTTCCCGCTGCAGAACGGCGGTGAGGCGGCGGCCATGTTCTGCTGGTCGTTCTTCCTCATCGCCGTCTTCGGGCCCGGCGCCTGGGCGCTGGACACGCTGATCCACCGGATGCGGCACCACGACGTCGAGACGTACTCACCCGCCCCGGTGCAGGCGTAGCCGGGCGAGCCGCCGTCCCGCCGGCTGTCGTCCCCGCCGGCGGGGCGGCGAGCTGAAAGTTTCAGCTCCGCGACGTGCCCCCGGCCGCTCTGACCTGGCCATACGGGTCCGTGACCGGAGCGTGCTTGGATCGCGCCACCTCGCGTACGCACCATCCGGGCGGGAGCCCTCCCGAGATCGTCCCGCCCGTTCCGGGGCGGCCCCGCACGCCCGGGGCCGGCCCGACGTCCTTCCGAGGGGCACGTGATGCGACTACCGCGACGGCTGCTGAGCGCGAGCACGGCGACCGCACTGGCCGGCGCCCTGCTGGCCGTCACCTCGACCTCCACCCCCGTCTCGGCCGCCTCCTTCAACTACGGCGAGGCGCTGCAGAAGTCGTTCCTGTTCTACGAGGCACAGGAATCGGGGCACCTGCCGTCCGGCAACCGGGTGACCTGGCGGGCCGACTCGACCGTCAACGACGGGAAGTCCGCGGGGGTGGACCTGTCCGGCGGCTTCTACGACGCCGGCGACCACGTGAAGTTCGGCTTCCCGATGGCGTCCATGACCACCACCCTGGCCTGGGGCGGCGCGGACTACCGGGCGTCGTACGAGCGCTCGGGCCAGTTGCCGTACCTGCTGCGCACGCTCCGGCAGTCGAACGACTACTTCATCGACGCCCATCCCGAGCCGAACGTCCTGTACGTCCAGGTCGGCGACGGCGGCGAGGACCACTCCTACTGGGGTGCGCCGGAGACCGTCGAGGCCAAGGGCCACAAGCGGCCGGTCTACAAGATCACCGCGTCGTGCCCGGGCACCGACGTCGCCGCCGAGACCGCCGCCGCGATGGCCGCCTCGTCGGTCGTCTTCCGGCCGACCGACCCGGCGTACGCCGACACGCTGCTCACCCACGCCAAGCAGCTGTTCACGTTCGCCGACACGACCAAGGGCACGAACGGCCGCGACACGGCGTACGTGAACTGCGTCAGCGCCGCGCAGGGCTTCTACAACTCCACGGGCGAGGGCGGCCAGGTCGAGGGCGCCACGAAGATGTACTGGGACGAGCTGGCCTGGGCCTCCGTCTGGCTCTACCGGGCCACCGGCACCGCGAGCTACCTCACCCGGGCGCGCGAGTTCTACCCCAAGATGGGCACGCAGGAGGACCCGGGGAGCAACGGCGCCCAGGTGCCGGTGTTCAACTTCGGCTTCGGCTGGAACGACAAGCAGTACGCCGTCTACGAGCAGATGGCCGAGCTGACCGGCGAGCAGAAGTACAAGGACGACGTCCAGCGCTACCTCGACTACTGGACGGTCGGCTACAAGGGCAAGAAGGGCACGGTCACCCCGGGCGGCCTCGCCTACATCTTCTACTGGGCCTCGCTGCGCATGGCCGCCAACACGGCCTTCGTCGCGATGAGGTACGCCGACTTCCTCGGCTCCGGCGACCCGCTCTACGCGCGCTACCACGACTTCGGCAAGCGCCAGGTCGACTACGCGCTCGGCGACAACCCGCGCCGCTCCAGCTACATGATCGGCTTCGGGACCAACCCGCCGCGCAACCCGCACCACCGCGGCGCGCACGGCGCCTGGACCAACGCCGGCCCCGACGGCGAGCCCGCCGTCAGCAGGCACATCCTGTACGGCGCCCTCGTGGGCGGCCCGGACGGCGCCGACGCCTACACCGACAGCCGCGGCGACTACGTGAAGAACGAGGTCGCGCTCGACTTCAACTCCGGCATCACCAGCTCGCTCGCCGTCCTCTACGGCAAGTACGGCGGCTCTCCCCTGACCACGCTGCCGCGCGAGACCCCCGACGGCCCGGAGTTCTACCTGGAGCCGACGATCACCCATACGACCCGGGAGACGGCGGCCAAGACGTACGTCATCAACAAGTCGGCCTGGCCGGCGACCGTGCTCGACAAGGCGAAGTTCCGCTACTACTTCACGCTCGACGGCTCGACGACGGCGAGCCAGGTCACGGTGAGCACGTCCTACACGCAGTGCAAGCAGCCCACCGGGCCGCACCCGCTGGAGGGGCGCACCTACTACGCCGAGGTCGACTGCACTGGGACGCTAATCTTCCCGGGCGGCCAGTCGGAGTTCCGCCGCGAGGTGCAGCTGCGCATCGGCGTCGCCGACGGCGCGGCCTGGGACCCGTCCAACGACTGGTCGGCCAAGGGCGCCGACCACATGACCCTGTACGGCAACGACGGCCGCCTCATCTGGGGCACGGCGCCCGGCGCCGAGCCCTCGCCCAGCCCGTCGCCGTCCCCCTCCCCCAGCCCGTCGCCGTCGTCCTCGCCTTCTCCGGTGGACACCACGCCGCCGACCCAGCCCACGAACCTGCACGTGTGCGATTTCCACATCCAGGACGCGGTCCCCATGTGCTGGACCGCCTCGACCGACGACTCCGGATACGTCGAATACGACGTCTACATGCAGCGGGGCACCGAGTTCGTCAAGTTCGGGTCGACCACGAAACCGATCTACTACGCGGGCGGCCTGCGGCCCGGGAACCAGTACACGTTCTACGTGGTGGCCAGGGACGCGGCCGGCAACACCAGCCAGCCCTCGGCAACGCTCACCGCGACCGCCCAGAGCGGCATGCCGAGTCCGTCACCCTCACCGAGCCCGTCTCCGTCGCCCAGCCCGTCGCCGTCGCCGTCCCCCTCGCCCGGCGCCGGGTGCACGGTGACGTACGCGGCCAACGACTGGGGCGGCGGGTTCACCGCGACCATCACCATCGCCAACACCGGCACCACCGCGATCAACGGCTGGACCCTGAAGTTCACCTTCCCCGGCACCCAGAAGATCAGCCCACCCGGCTGGTCGGCCACCTGGACCCAGACCGGCACCAGCGTCACCGCCGTCAACCTCGACTGGAACAAGGCCATCAACCCCGGCCAGTCCACCCAGATCGGCTTCCAGGGCACCTACACCGGCGCCAACCCCAAGCCGGCCGCCTTCACCCTCAACGGCACCACCTGCTCCTGAGACGAGGCCCCCGATGAGACTGCTGTCCCTGGGCGGGATGGCCGCCCTGCTGGCCGCCCTGCTCGTGCCCGGGTCCACGCCCGCACAGGCCGCGGGGTCGTACGACTACACCGAGGCCCTGCAGAAGTCGATCTACTTCTACGAGGCGCAGCAGTCGGGCAGGAAGCCCGGCTGGAGCCGCGTCGAATGGCGCGGCGACCGCACGCTGAACGACGGCAAGGCGGCCGGGGTGGACCTGTCCGGCGGCTGGTACGACGCGGGCGACCACGTCAAGTTCGGCTTCCCGATGGCGTTCACCACGACGATGCTGGCCTGGGGGGTGGTCGAGAACCGGTCCGGGTACGGCACGCAGCTCACGCCCATGCTGAACAACCTGAAATGGGCCACCGACTACCTGATCGCCGCCCACCCCGAGCCGGAGACGTTGTACGTCCAGGTGGGCGACGGCAGCGTGGACCACGCCTACTGGGGCCCGCCCGAGGTGATCGACATCAAGGGCATGTCGCGGCCCGTCTACAAGATCACGCCGACCTGCAAGGGCACCGACGTCGTCGCCGAGACGGCCGCCGCGATGGCCGCCTCCTCGATGGCCTTCCGCCAGACCGACCCGGCGTACGCGGACACGCTGCTGACCCACGCCAGGCAGCTGTTCACGTTCGCCGACACGACCAAGGGCACGAACGGCCAGGACACGGCGTACACGAGTTGCGTGCCGGGCATCTCCGGCTACTACAACTCGACCTGGGAGGGCGGCGCCGACCACCCCGGCGCGACGAAGATGTACTGGGACGAGCTGGCCTGGGCGGCCGTGTGGCTCTACCGGGCCACCGGCACCGGGAGCTACCTGGACAAGGCCCGCGAGTTCTACCCGAAGATGGGCAGCGAGCCCGACGTGGGCCAGGGCGCGGGCGGCACGACCGTGCCCGCCTACACGTTCGGGCTGGGATGGAACGACAAGGAGTACGGCGTCTACGCCCTGATGGCGACGCTCACCGGAGAGCAGAAGTACGCCGACGACGTCCGGCGTTACCTCGACTACTGGACGGCCGGCTACAAGGGCAAGAAGGGGCCGGTCACCCCCGGCGGCCTGGCGTACATCTTCAACTGGGCCTCGCTGCGCATGGCGCTGAACACCGCCTGGGTGGCCCTGGTCTACGCCGACCACCTCGGGCCCGGGGACCCGCTCTACGCGCGCTACCACGACTTCGCCAAACGGCAGGTCGACTACGCGCTCGGGGACAATCCCCGCCGCTCCAGCTACATGGTCGGCTTCGGGAGCAACCCGCCCACGCACGTCCACCATCGCGCGGCCAGCGGCCAGTACCTCGGCTACATGAGCGACACCGCCGGCCCGAACCTGCACGTCCTGTACGGCGCGCTCGCCGGCGGCCCCGACCAGGCCGACGCCTACACCGACAGCCGTACGGACTACGTCCGCAACGAGGTGGCGATCGACTACAACTCCGGCATCACCAACGTGCTCGCGCGATTCGCGAAGGAGTACGGCGGGACGCCCGTGGCGAACTTCCCCGCGCCGGAGGAGAAGTACCCGGAGATCCGCGCCGAGACCGGCAACGTCTACACCGGCGTGGACGGCACGTCCATGACCGTCACCATCACCAACACGTCGAACTGGCCACCGCGCGTCCTCCAGTCGGGCAAGGCGCGTTACTACTTCACACTCGACGGCTCCACCTCGATCTCGCAGGTGAAGGTGACCGGCGGCGACAGCAGCGGCTGCGCGGTCAGCGGGCCGGCGCCCGCGGGGGACCGCACCTACTACGCCGAAGTCGACTGCACCGGCAAGCCGATCTACCCCGGCGACGCCCAGCTCTACAAGCGGGGCACGCAGCTGCGTATCTCTGTGCCGAACGGCGCGACCTGGGACCCGGCCAACGACTGGTCGGCGTCGGGGGCCTCCCACGTGCCGGTGTACGACGGTGACACGCTGGTCTGGGGCACCCCGCCCGGCGGCACCGCCTCCCCCTCGCCGTCCCCCTCCCCCAGCCCGTCGCCGTCGTCCTCGCCTTCTCCGGTGGACACCACGCCGCCGAGCGCGCCCACCGGGCTGCGGGTCTGCGGGGCGGACTTCGCGAACGCGGTGCCGATGTGCTGGACCGCCTCGACCGACGACACCGGGGTCGCGGGTTACGACGTGTACATGAGGCAGGGCACCGGCTACACCAAGATCGGCTCATCGGCGACGACCCTCTACGTCGCGGAGAGGCTGGTCGCCGGCACGAGCTACACGTTCTACGTGGTGGCCAGGGACGCGGCCGGAAACACCAGCCAGCCCTCGGCCACGCTCACCGCCACCGCCCAGACCGGCCTGTCCTCTCCCAGCCCCTCGCCCAGCCCGTCCCCCTCGCCCAGCCCGTCGCCGTCGCCGTCCCCCTCGCCCGGCGCCGGGTGCACGGTGACGTACGCGGCCAACGACTGGGGCGGCGGGTTCACCGCGACC
>NZ_JBSGHN010000011.1:277324-307977 GCF_053604425.1 Microbispora sp. NPDC004025
CCCCGGCCAGTCCACCCAGATCGGCTTCCAGGGCACCTACACCGGCGCCAACCCCAAGCCGGCCGCCTTCACCCTCAACGGCACCACCTGCTCCTGATATCCGCTCACGGCCCGGCGCGTTCCCCGATGCGCCGGGCCGCCCCAATCGGAAAGGTGAACCACATGCCCGTCAAGGGTCTCCGTCCGGTCGCAGCGATCCTGGGCGCCGGCCTCGCGCTCGCCGCCTCCGCCGCGCCCGCCGCGGGAGCCGCGGACACCACCCCGCCCAGCGCTCCGGGGACGCTGTTCCACTGCCCGCTGCCCGCCGCGCCCGGGTCGGGCCTCGGCATCGGCGTGTCGCTGTGCTGGGGCGCAGCGACCGACGACGTCGGAGTGACCGGCTACGACGTCCAGATCAAGCAGGACGGCGTCTTCACCACCGCGCGCACCACGACCGGCATCGGATCCATCGTCAGCGACCTCACCCTGGGGCAGTCGTACACGTTCCGGGTCGTCGCCAGGGACGCGGCGGGGAACGCCGGCCCGGCGTCCAACCAGGTGACGGCGACCGCGAACTATCTCAGCGGCATGCCGCCGTCCAGCCCCCCGCCCAGCCCGTCCCCGCTCGACCGGACCCCGCCGACCCGTCCGGAAGGGGTGGGGCCGTCCAACGTCTACATCAACGGGGCGGCCGGCCTGACCTGGACCCGCTCCACCGACAACGTGGCGGTCTCCGGCTACGACGTGTACGCCTGGATCGACGGCGCCTTCAGCCGGGTGCCGGCCCAGGTCTCCGCGCAGGCCGACGACAAGGTCCTCGCGATCGTGGGCGATCTCACCCCCGGCCGCGACTACCTGTTCTACGTCGTGGCGAAGGACGCCGCGGGCAACCTCAGCGCGCCCTCCGACCTGGTCCGCCAGCGGGCCATGGTCGAACCTCCCGCCGCCAGCCCCAGCCCCGGGACCGCGACCGACACCACCCCGCCCGGCACGCCGACCGGTCTGAGCGCCGGCGGCGGCCTGCCCATACCCGGCGGGATCTTCCTGTCCTGGAACACCGTCTCCGACAACAGCGGCGTCCCACCCCGTTATGACCTGTTCCGGCGCACCGACCACGGCTACGCCTACGAGGGCGAGAACGTCACCCCCCGCGACATCGTCACCGGCCTCGAAGGCGGCAAGTCGTACACCTTCCAGGTCGTGGCCCGCGACGCCGCCGGCAACCTGAGCAACCCCTCGGCGCCGTACACCGCCGTCGCGCAGTCCGAGGAGGAGGAGCCCGCGCTCTCCTGCGACGTCTCCTACAGCGCTCACACCTGGCCCGGCGGCTTCCTCGCCAACGTGCAGATCACCAACACCGGCACGACCGCCGTCGACGGATGGAAGCTGGCCTTCTCCTTCCCGCTCAGCACCCAGCGACTCGACTACGGCTTCTCGGCCGTGTGGAAGCAGACGGGAAGCGAGGTCACCGCCGAGAACGCCGCGTGGAACAAGACCATCAAGCCCGGTCAGTCGCTGTACATCGGCTTCAACGGCATCCAGACGGCCGGCAACCCCTCCCCTGCCGCCTTCACCCTCAACGGCACCACCTGCTCGTGATCCCCCAACCCGCGGCCCGGCGGCACCCTCACGCGCCGGGCCGCCCTCACAGGAAGGTGAATCACATGCACGTCCTGGGTCTCCGCACGGCCGCCGCCCTGCTGGGCGCCGGCCTCGCGCTCGCCGCGGCGGCCGTACCGGCCTCCGCCGCCTCGGCCGACACCACACCGCCCGCGGCCCCACCGTGGATCTCGTCCTGCCCGGTCCCGTCGGCGCCCCCGGCCCCCGTTCCCACGCCCAAATCCACTCCCACGACCGCCCCCAAGGCGACCGTGCCGCTGTGCTGGGGCCGCGCGCTCGACGACGTGGGCGTCGTGAGCTACGACGTGCAGATGAAGCAGGACGGCGGGTTCGTCACGATCCAGAGCACCACCTTCACCGGCGTCTCGGTCGGATCTCTCGTCAGCGGGCAGAGCTACACCTTCCGCGTCATCGCCAAGGACGCGGCGGGGAACGCGAGCCCGCCGTCGGCCGAGTACACCACCGTCGCGACGGTCTACACCGGGACGGCGTCGCCCAGCCCCGCCGCGTCGCCGACGACCCCCGACCGGACCCCGCCCACCCGTCCCGGGGATGTGCAGCCGTACGCCGCCTACGTCAACGGCGCGGCCGGTCTGACCTGGACGAAGTCCAGCGACGACGTCGCGGTCTCCGGCTACGACGTGTACGCCTGGATCGACGGCGCCTTCACCCGCGTGGACGCCCGCTTCTCCTCGTCGAGCGACAAGGTCGTAGCGGTCGTCTACGACCTCACCCCCGGCCGCGACTACCTGTTCTACGTGGTGGCCAAGGACGCCGCCGGCAACCTCAGCGCACCGTCCGACCTGGTCCGCCAGCGGGCCATGGTCGAACCTCCCGCCGCCAGCCCCAGCCCCGGGACGGACACCACTCCTCCCGGCACGCCGACCGGCCTGACCATCCTGGGCGGCATGTCCGTGCCCAACGGGATCGCCCTGGGATGGAACACCGTCAGCGACAACAGCGGCCTCCCACCCCGTTATGACCTGTTCCGGCGGACCGACCACGGCTACGCCTACGAGGGCGAGAACGCCACCCCCCGTGACATCGTCACCGGTCTCGAAGGCGGTCGCTCGTACACCTTCCAGGTCGTCGCCCGCGACGCCGCCGGCAACCTGAGCACCCCCTCGGCCCCCTACGCGGCCGTCGCGCAGGCCTTGCCGCCGGCTGCCTACTGTGACGTCTCCTACGTCACGCAGACCTGGCCCGGCGCCTTCAACGCCAGCGTGAAGCTGACCAACACCGGCACCACCGACATCGACGGATGGACGCTGGCCTTCTCCTTCCCGCTCACCACCCAGCGAGTCGCCTCCGGCTTCAACGCCAAGTGGACGCAGACCGGCAGCGACGTCACCGCCGAGAACCTCCTGTGGAACAAGACCATCAAGCCCGGCCAGTCGTTCTCCATCGGCTTCAACGGCAGGCAGACGGCCGGCAACCCCTCCCCGTCCGCCTTCACCCTCAACGGCCGCCCCTGCACGACGTCATGATGCGACAGCCGAGATCCTGACCGTCCCCCGCGGCCCGGCCGTCCCTCATGGGCGCGCCGGGCCGCGGGCATCGCCCTTCCCGCACCGTCATCAACGGATCTGGAATACCCTCCTTCTACCCCGGTAGAATTCTGATATGACTGCCGACATGACCAGCATCAAGGTTCCCAAAGCGATTCGAGACGAGCTCAACGAGCTGGCCGACCAGGGAGGACGCGGCACCACGTTGGCCGACGTGCTGACCCAGCTTCTCGAAGAGCACAAGACACTTCGGCTCCGCCAGCGGCTGGCATTCGAAGAACTACTCGCACGGGCGAAGGCCGACCCCGACGCCGTGGCCAAGGCCGAACGCATCGCACAAGGCGCGATCGAGCACCTGCGGCGGCCCGCGACCCCATGAGCGTCGGATACGTCCTCGACGACGTCACGATAAGCGAACTCGGCAGAGGTGATCCGGTGGTGGCGAATCTCGTCGCGGCCCTGGACGAGCACGCCATCCGCATGAGCGTCCCCGTCATCACTCTCGCCGCGGCCCAGCACACCCTGAGCGAGGCACAGACCGAGGCCGTCCACGGGATGATCCACCGTCTGGAGCACGTCCGGCTGGAGCCGATCGCCTCCACCGAGGACGTGCTCCGCCTGTCGGCGGTCTCGGCGCACCTCACAGAGCAGCAGGACATGGCGGCGGCGCACACGGTGGCCGTGGCCCGGTATCTCGCCTTCCCCGTCCTCGCCGCCGACCTGAAACGGTGGGAGCCGGTGCGCGCGCACCTGCCATGGCGGGTCGACATCTACGAGATCGGCGATTCGGACTGAACCGCCGGGATGGCGCGCGGGCTCCTGGGATGATGGCGGGATGACCGACGCGTTGCCCGGGCTTGCCCCCGCCCAGTCCGCGCCCGCCGTCCCGCTGCGGCGGGCGGCCGGATACGAGATCGAAGACGAGTTGCGTGCCGCGGGGGCGGTCCACGTCGCGGGCGTGGACGAGGTCGGTCGCGGCGCGTGGGCGGGCCCGGTCGTGGTCTGCGCCGCCGTCACCGCCTTCGGCCCGCCGCCCGAGCTGCCGGGACGCGGGGAGCGCACGGTCCGGCTGACCGACTCCAAGCTGCTCGGCCCGGCGCAGCGTGAGGCGTTCGCCGCGGTCCTGCCCGGCTGGCTCACCTGTCACGCGTACGGCGAGTCGGGCCCGGAGGAGATCGACGAGGTCGGCATGACCGAGGCGCTGCGCCGGGCCGCGTGCCGCGCGCTGGAGGCCCTGCCGCTACGGCCCGACGTGGTGCTCCTCGACGGCGCGCACGACTTCCTCGGCCGGCCGTGGCGGGTGCGGTGCGAGGTCAAGGCCGACCAGCGCTCGGTGTCGGTGGCCGCCGCGTCGGTGCTGGCCAAGGTCCACCGCGACCGGCTGATGGCGGAGATCGGCGAGGAGCACCCGGCGTACGGCTTCGCCGCCAACGCGGGCTATCCCTCCCCCGTCCACCAGCGGGCGCTGGCGGAGACGGGCCCGACACCCCACCACCGCCTGTCGTGGTCCTACCTCGACGACCTGCCCCGGTGGCGGCATCTGCGCAAGCATCGCGACCCCCTCGCGGGCTCCGGCCAGATGACCCTCCTCTGACCCCCGCGCCCCCGCCGTCGAGCAGGCCTGCCGGCGCGGGCCCCGACCAGCCCCGAGCAGACCCGCGCCGACGGGTCAGGAAAGGGCGGGCGGGGCGAGGTCGCCGGGGACCAGGCCCATGCCGTCGGGGACGGCGGCGGGGTCGTCGCCCACGTGCAGCGGCCTGTTGTCGCGGTCGACGAAGACGACGCGCGGCTTCAGCGCCTTGACCTCCTCCTCGGCGACCAGCGCGTACGCGATGATGATCACGAGGTCGCCGACCGAGATGAGGCGGGCGGCGGCACCGTTGATGCCGATGACGCCGGAGCCCGCCGGGCCCTCGATGACGTACGTGGACAGGCGGTTGCCGTTGTCGATGTCGACGATGTCGACCTTCTCACCCTCGACGAGGTCGGCCTCGGCCATCAGGTCCGCGTCGATCGTCACCGAGCCGACGTAGTGCAGATCGGCCTGCGTGACGGTGGCGCGATGGATCTTCGACTTCATCAGCGTGCGGAACATGATCTCCCACCGGGGTGCGGACGGCCCTCCTTACGAGCGCCCTCGATGGTATGTCACGTGCCTCACCGGCTGGACAACCGCCCGCCGTCAGGCCGGGGCGGCCTCCCCCGCCGGGGCCGTGACGTACTCGACGGCCGCGTCGAGCAGCCACTCCGCGACGTAGGCGGCGAAGGACGAGCGGACCAGCACCCGGAAGCCGTCCTCGCCCGCGACCAGGACGACGCCCGCCCTGGCCAGCGTGGTCTGGGCGCACCGGCCCGGGCCGAACACCCGGGGATGCAGGTCCAGGGCGCAGCCGTGGGCCAGCACGTCCCGCGCCCGCTCGCCGGCGACCACCAGGGTGGTGCGCTGCGCCGACACGTCGACGACCGACACGTGCTCGCCGGCCGCCGCCTCGGTGAGCCGCTCCACCAGTTCCGGGGCGGCGCCGTCCGGGCCGAGCACCAGCCACTCGTCCGGCCCCAGCCACAGCACGCTCAGGTCCCCGCCGCGCACAACCGTGCCCGGCTCCATCGGCAGCGGCACGCCGATCGCCGTCCCGATCCGCTCGGCCGCCGGGCTCTTGGGCTCCGCCCGGAGGTCGATCTGGGTCAGGAAGGGGACCTCGGCCAGGCGTAGGCCGCCGCCCGCGCTCGCCGCCTCGAACCTCGCCGCGAACGCCGCGGCCGGACTCCTGCGTTCAGCCATCGCGGCGCGCTCCTTCCGGGTCGTACAGGACGTGGGAGGTCACGGTGACGGGCACCAGGTCCGCGCCGACCGGCGCGTACAGCCGTTCGCCGGTCCGCTCGCGCCCGCCGCTCACCAGCGCGAGCGCGAACGTACGGCCGAGCGCGGCGCTGCGGTAGCTGGAGGTGACGAAGCCGAGCGTCGGCACCGGAGGCTCGGGCAGCGACGACGTCTCCACGAGGTGGGCGCCCTCGGGCAGCAGCACGGCGGGGTCCTCGGGCAGCAGGCCGACCAGGTGCTTGCGGTCGGACCTGGCGGTGTCGGCCCGGGCGAAGGACCGCTTGCCGACGAAGTCGGCCTTCTTCTTGGAGACGACCCACTCCATGCCGAGGTCCTGCGGGGTGACCGTGCCGTCGGTGTCCTGACCGACGATGGGGAACCCCTTCTCGGCGCGCAGGACGTGCATGGTCTCGGTCCCGTACGGCGTGACCTCGCCGGACGCCATGACCGCCTCCCATAGGGCGAGGCCGTACCAGGAAGGCACGTTGATCTCGTAGGCCAGTTCGCCGGAGAAGCTGATCCGGCAGACCCGCGCCCCGATCCCGGCGACCTCGGCGTCCCGCCAGGTCATGAACGGGAAGCTGTCGTTGCCCACCGCGAGACCCGGGGCGAGCCGCGCCAGCACCTCGCGGGAGCGCGGCCCGACGAGCGCCACGGTCGCCCACTGCTCGGTGACCGAGGTGCAGTGCACCCGCAGGTCCGGCCACTCGGTCTGCAGCCACTCCTCCATCCAGTCGAGCACCGCCGCCGCGTTGCCGGTGGTGGTGGTGACGAGGAAGCGGTCGTCCGCCAGGCGGATGACGGTGCCGTCGTCGAAGACCATGCCGTCGGCGCGGCACATCACGCCGTAGCGGATGGACCCGACCTTGAGCGTGCTCATCATGTTCGTGTAGAGCCGGTCGAGGAGCACGGCCGCGTCGGGACCGACCACGTCGATCTTCCCGAGCGTGGAGGCGTCCATCGCCGCCACGTCCTCGCGCGCCGCCCGGCACTCGCGCAGCACGGCGGCCTCCATGTCCTCACCCGGCCGGGGGTAGTACCAGGGCCGCTTCCACTGCCCGACGTTCTCGAACAGCGCCCCGCGCGCCACGTGCCACTCGTGCAGCGCGGTGACGCGGACCGGGTCGTGCAGCGGCCCCCGGTCCCGGCCCGCCAGCGCGGCGAACGAGACCGGCGTGTACGGCGCGCGGAACGTCGTGGTCCCGAGCTCGGCGACGTCGACGCCGAGGGCGTGCGCCACGACGCCGCTGGTCAGCAGCCCGGACGTCTTGCCCTGGTCGTGCGCCGTGCCCGCCGTGGTGTAGCGCTTGACGTGCTCGACCGAGCCGAGGCCGGCGCCGACCGCGCGCAGCACCTCCGCCACGGTCACGTCCCGTTGCAGGTCCACGAAGTGAGCGCCATAATCTTCCGCTTCGACGAGCCACAGGTGCTCGGCGGGCGCGGCGGGAGGCTCCTCGCCTACGGCCGGCACAACTGGTGTGGACGGCACAGCCGTCCCGGACGGCGCGGCGAACCCGGCGGCCGACAGCGCGCGGCGGCCCGCCTCGGCGCCGTCCTCCAGGCAGCCGCGCAGAGTCGTCACGCCCCGGGCGAAACCGGCGGCCTCGACCGCCTGGCGGGTCTCGCCGGGCGTGAACGCGCCCAGCCCTTCGTCGTAGCGCAGTGTGCCGCCCGACTGGCTGAACAGGTGCACCACCGGCGTCCAGCCGCCGGACACGAGCAGCAGGTCGGCGGGGATCTCCCGGGCCTGGCCACCCTCTCGCGGAGCGACCTCGGCCGAGGACACCTCGCTCTCGCCCTTGGCGGCGGTGACCACGTGGCCGGTCAGGACCTCGATCCCGCGCTCGGCGCAGCGCGCCGCCCACGCCTCGCCGGGGGCCTGCCGTACGTCGGCGATCGCGGCGATCTCCACCCCGGCGTCGGCGAGGTCGAGCGCCGCGGCGTACGCGCTGTCGTTGGTGGTGAACACCACCGCCCGGCGCCCGGGCAGGACCCGGTACCGGTTCGCGTACGTCCGGGCCGCGCCGGCCAGCATCACGCCGGGCAGGTCGTTCCCGGCGAAGGCGACGAACCGCTCGTGACCGCCGGTCGCCAGCACAACCCGCGTGGCCCGGATGCGCCAGACGCGCTCGCGCGCCATCTCGGCGGGGGCCGCGGCGCCCAGGTGGTTCGTCCGGCGCTCCACCGCGACGAGGTAGTTGTCGTCATAGTGACCGAGCACCGTGGTGCGGCGGAGCACGCGCACCTCCGGCAGGGCGGCCAGCGCGGTGACCTCCTCGGCCGCCCACTCGCGGCCCGGCCTGCCGTCCAGCCTCTCGGTCGTGCCGAGCAGGCTGCCGCCCGGCTCGGGCCGCTCGTCGGCCAGGATCACCCGGGCGCCGGCCCGGGCGGCCACGCCCGCGGCGGCGATGCCCGCCGGTCCCGCCCCCACGACGAGCACGTCGCAGTGGGCGTGCACGGCGTCGTAGCGCGCCGGGTCGGGGCGGTCGGCCAGCCTGCCCTGTCCCGGCAGGCCCGTGGCGACCAGGCCGTCGTACAGTTCGACGGTCGTCGCCTGGAGCATGGGCTCGGGGAAGGGCTCCTCGATCTGGACGAGCGCGTTCGGCTCCTCGCAGCCCGCGGCGTAGACGCCGCGCGGGCGGCCGAGCTTGATGCTGCTCGCCACCGCGCGCACGCCGTTGGCCAGCAGCGCCGAGGCCAGCGTGTCGCCCTCCAGGCCCTCGTACTCACGGCCGTCGAACCGGAAGCGCAGCGTCCTATCCGTCGCCCCCTCGCGGCGGAACGGTTGTGCGGCGGCCCCGCCGGTTCGCTCGCTACGCTCGCTCATGCGATCACCGGCCGCGGCTCGCCCACGCGGTAGACGGCGTGGATCTCGTTGGTGGCGGTGTCGCGTACGGCGTTGAACCAGCGGCGGCACCCGGCGGTGTGGCTCCACCGCTCCGCGAACAGGCCCTTGGGGTTGTCGCGGAAGAACAGGTAGCGGGCCCACTCCTCGTCGGACAGGGCGGCCGGGTCCTCCGGATAGGCCACGTGGGCCTGCCCCCCGTAGTGGAACTCGGCCTCGTCCCGCGGCCCGCACCACGGGCAGGGAATCAGCAGCATTTCGACTCCGTACTAGTGCGCGACGGCGGCGGCGCCGTGCTCGTCGACGAGCTTTCCTGTGGTGAACCGCTCGAGGGAGAAGGGGGCGTTGAGCGGGTGCGGCTCGCCGGTGGCGACCGTGTGGGCGTAGCACCAGCCGACGCCCGGGGTGGCCTTGAACCCGCCGGTGCCCCAGCCGCAGTTGACGTACAGGTCCTCGACGGGGGTGAGCCCGACGATCGGCGAGGCGTCGGGGGTCACGTCCACCACGCCGCCCCAGGTCCGCAGCACGTGCGCCCGGGCGAAGACCGGGAACAGCTCCAGCGCGGCCGACATCTGCCGCTCGATGATGTGGAACGCGCCGCGCTGGCGGTAGGAGTTCGCCGCGTCGATGCCCGCCCCCAGGACCAGCTCGCCCTTGTGCGCCTGGCTCACGTAGACGTGGACCGCGTTCGACATGACGACGGTGGGGTGCACCGGCTCCAGCAGCTCCGACACCAGCGCCTGCAGCGGGTGGCTCTGCAGCGGCAGCGACACCCCCGCGTAGCCGGCGACGACCGAGGAGTGCCCGGCGGCGGCGAGCGCGACCTTCCCGGCCGCGATCGGGCCGCGGGTGGTCCGGACGCCGGTCACCCGGCCGTCGCGCACGTCGAGGCCGGTCACCTCGCAGTGCTCGACCATGTCCACCCCGAGGTCGGCCGCGGCCTTCGCGAAGCCCCACGCCACGTAGTCGTGCTTGGCGATGCCGGCCCGCGGCTGGTAGGTGCCGCCGAGCACGGGGTAGCGCACGTCGGGCGAGACGTCGACGATCGGGCAGACCTCCTTGACCTGCTCCGGCGTCAGCCACTCGGCGTCCACGCCGTTGAGCCGGTTGGCGTTGACCCGGCGCACGCTGTCGCGCACGTCCTGCAGGCTGTGCGCGAGGTTGAGCACGCCGCGCTGGCTGAACAGCAGCGGGTAGCCGAGGTCCTCCTCCAGCCCCTCCCACAGCTTCAGCGCGTGCTCGTAGATGCCCGCGCTCTCGTCCCACAGGTAGTTGGACCGGATGATGGTGGTGTTGCGGGCCATGTTGCCGCCCGCGAGCCAGCCGCGCTCCAGCACCGCGACGTTCGTGATCCCGTGGTTCTTGGCCAGGTAGTAGGCCGTCGCCAGGCCGTGGCCGCCGCCGCCGACGATCACCACGTCGTACGCGCGCTTGGGCTCGGCCGAGCGCCACAGCCGGTCGGGGTGGTCGGGCAGGTCGGCTCCCGGTGGTTCGGTGGTGCGGAGGCTCATCGGGCCTCCCCGTTCAGGCCGGGGTAGAGCGGGTGCTTGGCGGCGAGGGCCTCGACCCGGGCGCGCAGCGCGACCAGGTCGGCTTCGGGCTGGAGCACCCGTGCGATCACGTCGGAGACCTCCTCGAACTCGGGGCGGGCGAAGCCCCGGGTGGCCAGGGCCGGAGTGCCGATCCGCAATCCGGAGGTGACCATCGGGGGCCGGGGGTCGAACGGCACCGCGTTGCGGTTGACCGTGATCCCGGCCTCGTGGAGCCGGTCCTCGGCCTGACGGCCGTCCAGTTCGGACTCGCGCAGGTCGACCAGCACCAGGTGGACGTCCGTCCCGCCGGACAGCACGCGTACGCCCGCCTCGGCGGCGTCGGGGGCGAGCAACCGGTCGGCGAGGACCCGCGCGCCCTCCAGCGTGCGGCGCTGCCGGTCGCGGAACCACTCCCCCGCCGCGATCTTGAACGCGACCGCCTTGGCCGCGATGACGTGCTCCAGCGGGCCGCCCTGCTGCCCCGGGAACACCGACGAGTTGATCTTCTTGGCCAGGTCCTCGGTGGACAGGACGACCCCGCCCCTGGGCCCGCCGAGCGTCTTGTGCGTGGTCGTGGTGACGACGTGCGCGTGCGGGACGGGCGACGGGTGCAGCCCCGCCGCGACCAGCCCGGCGAAGTGCGCCATGTCCACCATCAGGTACGCCCCGACCTCGTCGGCGATCCGCCGGAACGCGGCGAAGTCGAGGTGACGGGGGTAGGCCGACCAGCCCGCGATGATCAGCTTGGGCCGGTGCTCGCGGGCGAGCCGCTCGACCTCGTCCATGTCCACGAGGCTGTCGCTCTCGCGCACGTGGTAGGCCACGACGTTGTAGAGCCGGCCGGAGAAGTTGATCCGCATGCCGTGGGTGAGGTGGCCGCCGTGCGCGAGGTCGAGGCCGAGGATCGTGTCACCCGGCTCCAGCAGCGCGGACATCGCCGCCGCGTTGGCCTGCGCCCCCGAGTGGGGCTGCACGTTGGCGGCCTCGGCGCCGAACAGCGCCTTGACCCGGTCGATCGCCAGCCGCTCGATCACGTCGACGTGCTCGCAGCCGCCGTAGTAGCGCCTGCCCGGGTAGCCCTCGGCGTACTTGTTGGTGAGCACCGAGCCCTGCGCCTGCATCACCGAGACGGGCGCGAAGTTCTCCGACGCGATCATCTCCAGGGTGGACCGCTGGCGGCGGGTCTCCTCGCCGATCGCCGCCGCCACCTCCGGGTCGGCCTCGGCGAGCGGCGCGTCCATCACCGAATCGTTCACTTCAGTCCTCACTAGCTGCGCAGGCGTTCCATGGCGGGGTCGAACAGGGGCTCCTCGGCGACCACGGCGGTCACCCGCCGGTCGAAGTAGCCGATCTCCAGCGTGCGTCCCGGCGTGGCCAGCTCGGCGGGCAGCCAGGCGTAGGCGATGCCCTTGCCGATCGTGTAGCCGAAGGCCGCGCTGGTGACGTAGCCGACGGCGCTCTCGCCGTCGTACACCGGTTCCTTGCCCATGACCACCGAGGCGGGGTCGTCGATGGTCAGGCAGGCGAGGCGGCGGCGCACGTTCTCCTTGCGCCGTTCCAGCGCCTCACGGCCGATGAAGTCGCCCTTGTCCAGCTTCACCGCGAACCCGAGCCCCGCCTCGTACGGGTCGTGCTCGAAGGTCATGTCGGCGCCGAAGGACCGGTAGCCCTTCTCCAGCCGCAGGCTCGCGAAGGCGCCGCGCCCGCCGGCGATGATGCCGTGCTGCCGCCCGGCCTCCCAGAGCGTGTCCCACAGCTTGGCGCCCAGGTCGGCGGTGGTGTAGAGCTCCCAGCCCAGCTCGCCGATGTACGACAGCCGCAGCGCGGTGACCGGCACCGTGCCGATGTACGCCTTCTTCGCGCGGAAGTAGCGGAAGCCCTGGTTGGAGAAGTCGGCGTCGGTCAGCGGCTGGACGAGGTCGCGGGCGCGGGGCCCCCAGACGCCGAGGCAGCAGGTGCCGGCCGTGATGTCGCGGACCATCACCGAGCCGTCCGCGGGCAGGTGCCGGTGGAACCAGTCGAGGTCGAGGTTGCCGTTGGCGCCGACCTGGAACACGTCGCGGCCCAGCCGGGCGACGGTCACGTCGCTGCGGATGCCGCCGTCGGTGTCGAGCAGCAGGCAGTAGGTCACCGAGCCGACCGACTTGTCCATCTGGCCGGTCGTCAGCCGCTGCAGGAAGGCCAGGGCGCCGGGGCCCGCGACCTCCAGCCGCTTCAGCGCGGTCATGTCGTAGAGCGCGACGGACTCGCGGGACGCCTGGGCCTCCGCGCCGACGATCGGCGACCAGTAGCGCGCCGCCCAGTCTCCGGGCGTGGGGATGTCGCGGCCCTCCAGCAGGCGGGCGTTGGCGCCGTACCACTGGGGCCGCTCGTAGCCGACGGCCTCCAGGAAGAAGGCGTCCAGCTCGCGCTGCCGCGTGTGGAAGGGGCTCAGGCGCAGCGGCCGCGGCTCCTCCATCGGCTGGAGCGGGTGGATGATGTCGTAGACCTCGACGAAGTTCCGGCAGTCGCGGGCCAGCACGTAGTCGGGTGCGAGCTGGTGCGGCTCGAACCGGTTGACGTCGCACTCGTGCAGGTCGAAGGACGAGCAGTGGCCGTCGACGAGCCACTCGGCCATGGCCTTGCCGACGCCCGCGGAGTGGGTCACCCAGACCGCCTCGGCGACCCAGAAGCCCTTCACGTCCGGGGACTCGCCCATCAGCGGCATGTGGTCCTGGGTGAAGGAGAACAGCCCGTTGATGCCCTCGTCGATCTTCGCGGCGCGGGTGCCGGGCAGCAGCCGCTGGGTCTCGGTCCAGGCGTCCTCGAAGTCCTCCGGCGTGAACGTCAGCACCGACGGCATGACCTCGGCCTCGTCCACCGACAGCAGGTCCTCGGGCTTGATCGGCATCGGGCGGTGCCCGTAGTAGCCGATGCCGACGCCGTCGAACCGCTGACGGTAGTAGAGGTCGGCGTCCTGGTGCCGCAGGATCGGCAGCGTCGCCTCCTCTTCGCGTCCGGCGAGGTCGGGCACCTGGCCGGTCCAGGCGAGCTGGTGCGCGAGCGGGGTCAGCGGCAGCGGCATTCCGACCATTCCGGCGACCTTCGGCCCCCAGATGCCCGCGCAGCAGACCACGACGTCGGTGGGGATCTCACCCTGGTCGGTCACCACGCCCACGACCCGGCCGTCCTCGGTGCGGACGTCGAGCACCTCGTGCCGCTCCAGCACCCGTACGCCACGGGACCGGGCACGCCTGAGCTGCGCCTCGACCGCGCGTACGGCCTTGGCGACGCCGTCGGCGGGGATGTGCAGACCGCCGAGCACGACGCCGGGGTCGAGCAGGGGGAAGAGTTCTGCGCATTCGGCGGGGGTGAGCAGCCGCGCCTCGACGCCCCAGGACGTGGCCCAGCCGTGCCTGCGGTGCAACTCGGCGAGCCGTTCCGGGCTGGTCGCCACCTCCAGGCCGCCGACCTGGAGGAAGCAGGGCTCGCCGTCGAGGTCGAGCGAGCAGAACTTCTCGACGGTGTAACGCGCCATCTCGGTCATGGTCTTCGAGCCGTTGATCTGGAAGACCAGTCCCGGCGCGTGCGAGGAGGAGCCGCCGGTCGCGGGCACCGGGCCCTGGTCGACCACCGTGACGTCCGTCCAGCCTCGGAGTGACAGTTCGTCGGCGAGCGCCGCACCGACGACGCCTGCTCCGATGATGACGACGCGCGGGCCCGTCATACCCACCTCCGATGTTGCATAATCCGCAACGTTATGCGCTTAACGCAACAAGCGTGACGCGTCACCGTGCGGGTGTCAAGCGTCAAAAACAGGACAAAATCGTGCCCGGTGCCGATCCAGGGGGAAGATCGGCACCGGGCACGGAGTGAGGTTCCGGACCTGGCCGGGACCTCCGGTGAAGGCGCTCCCTCCCGGGCTGGGTTCCCGGAGAGGAGCGGCCGCGAGGGTGAAGCGGAAGTCAGCCCTGGGGCAGCCAGGCCTTCACCTTGTCGGGGTTGTCCTTGACCCATTTGGCGGCCGCGTCCTCGGCGGACATCTTGTCCTCGGAGATGTACTTGGCCACGAGGTTCTGGTCGTCGTTGCTCCAGGTGAAGTTCTTGACGAGCTGGTAGGCCGGGCTGCCGGAGTCGGCGAACTTCTTGCTCACGATCTTGTCGAGGTCGTAGACGGGGTAGTCGCACGCCACCTTCTCGGCGTCGGCGTCGCAGCCCTCGGTGTACTCGGGCAGGTTGACCTTGACCAGCTTGACCTCGGACATGAACCACTGCGGGTCGTAGAAATAGCCGAGCAGCGGCGTCTTCTGCTTCTCCGCCTGGCGGAAGGCCGTGATCAGAGCCGCCTCACTGCCGGCGTAGACCACCTTGTAGTTCAGGTCGAGGTTCTTGACCAGCGCCTCGTCGTTGGTGACGAAGGACGGGTCGCCGTCGAGCATCTGGCCCTTGCCGCCCGACTCGGACGTCTTGAACAGGTCGGCGTACTTGTTGAGGTTCTTCCAGTCGGTGATGTCGGGGTACTTCTCCGCCATCCACGGCGGCACGAACCAGCCGATGACGCCCTTGTTGCCGGTGACGCCCGCCGGCACGGCGGTCTTCTGCTCGTCGATGTACTTCTTCTTCAGGTCGTCGTGACCCCAGTTCTCCACGACGGCGTCCACCTCGCCGGTGCCGAAGCCCTGCCAGGCGACCTCCTCCTTGAGGTCCTTCTTGACGACCGTGCACCCCAGTTCCTTCTCCGCCACGTACGCGATCACGGCGGCGTTGGCCTCGTAGCCGACCCACGGGTTGATCGCCAGGTTGACGGTGCCGCAGCCGCCCTTGCCGTCGGAGGCCGCCTGCGTCTCCCCGACCTTCGCGCCTGCGCAGCCGGAGAGCAGGAGGCCTGCGCCGGCCACGAGCGCGAGCGCGCGCGGCCCATAGTTCCTTGTCACTGCCACGTTGGTCCTCCTGTGGGGGTGTTACAGGTTCATCGGGAAGCCGGGGAGCTCCCGGCCCGCGAGGCGGCGGCCCGCATGATCCGGTCGAGCATGATTCCGAGTACGACGATGGCGAGCCCCGCGGCCAGGCCCTTGCCGCGCAGCTGGTGCTGGGAGAATCCGGCGACGACGTCGTATCCCAGCGCGCCGGCGCCGACGAGGCCGCCGACGACGACCATCGACAGCACGTAGATGAGGCCCTGGCTGGCCGCGAGCGTGATACCGGCGCGGGCCATGGGCAACTGCACCTTGGAGATGAGCTGCCAGGCGCTCGCGCCGCCGGCCGTCGCCGCCTCCACCGCCGTGTGCGGCACCCCGCGGACGCCCTCGGCGACCAGCTTCACCGACACCGGCGCGGCGAACACGACGGCCGCGATGATGGCGGTGAACCGGGTGGCGCCGAACAGTCCGAGGATCGGCACCAGGTAGACGAACGCCGGCATGGTCTGGCCGGCGTCGAGCACCGGCCGCAGCACGCGGTCGGCCCGGTCGCTGCGTCCCATCCACACTCCGAGCATCACCCCGAGGACCATCACGAGGAGGGTCGCGACCAGCGTGGTGGCCAGCGTGACCATGCTGTCGTGCCACAGGCCGAGCGCGACGAGCAGCGCGCAGCCCACCGCGGCGGTGATCGCCGCGCGCACGCCCGCGAGCAGCAGCGCGAGGGCCACCGCCACCACGGCGACCAGCCACCAGGGCGACCGGGCGAGCAACGCCTCGAACGGGTTGAGCAGGGCGTAGGTGATGACGTTCTTCAGCCCGTTCGTGTAGGCGACCAGCGTGTCCTGCGCCCACGTGCTGGCGGCGTCCGCGCCGCGCCGCACGTACGAGCCGAGGTCCGCCCCGCCGGGGAACTCCGCGGCCCATACGTAGGTGTAGGAGAGGTAGACGAGCACGACGGCCACGGCCGCGGTCATCGCGGTCTCCACCCGGCGCAGCCGCGACCTGCCCGGACGCCCGGCGCGGTGGACGCTCTCCACCCGGCGGCCGGCGGCCGAGGTCACCCGGTCGAGCACGATCGCCATGATCACGATGGCCAGCCCGGCGTTGAACGCGGTGCCCACATCGAGCGTCTGCAGCGCCTTGAGCACGGTCTTGCCGAGGCCGGGCGCGTCGATCAGCGCGGCGATCGTCGCCATGGACAGGGCGGCCATGATGGTCTGGTTGATCCCGACCACGATCGTCCGCTTGGCCAGCGGCAGCCGCACCTTGCGCAGCGCCTGGCCGCCCGTGGCGCCGAGGGAGTCGGCGGCCTCCAGCGTGGCCGGCGGGGTCTGCCTGATGCCGTGGGCGGTGAGCCGGATCGCGGGCGGGACGGCGTAGATCATCGTCGCGACGGTGGCGCTGGCCGGCCCGATCAGGAAGAAGAGCGTGAGCGGGGCCAGGTAGACGAACGTCGGCATGGTCTGCATGAAGTCCAGCACCGGCGTGACGATCCGGTTGAAGCGGTCGCTGAGCCCCGCCCAGATCCCGAGCGGGATGCCGGCCGCGAGCGACAGCGCGACGGCCGTCAGGGTGAGGGCGAGCGTGTCCATGCTCTCCTCCCAGAGCCCGAGCAGGCCGAACGACGCGAACCCGGCCGCCGTCAGCACGGCGACCTTGCGGTTGCCGTAGAGGTAGGCGATCGCGGTGGCGACGCCGGTCACGCCGAGCCAGCCGACGAGCGGCACGGGGCGGCCGAAGGACGGCTGGCTGATCAGGGCCTGGACGAACGTCACCGCCTCGTCGAGGAAGAGCCGGATGTAGTTGACGAAGTAGAGGAACAGCGGGTTGCTGTCGCGGTTCGCGTCGATCGCGTCGGCGGCCTCGCCGAGCCGGTTGTGCAGGGGCGTGAGCTGCGCGCCGCCCAGCGGCAGGGTGTCGCGGCCGTTCAGCACCACCCACAGCACGATCCAGGCGACCACGATCGCGCCCGTGACGTGCGTACGTGAGGGGAACCGGCGCGTCACCGGCGCGCTGAGGGCCACCATCAGCTCTGCCCGCCCGCGCCGGCGATGACTTCCAGGACCTCCGCCGGGGTCACCACGCCGAGCAGGTCGCCGTCGCGCACGACCTTGACCGGGCGCCCGGCGGACAGGACCGTGCGCGCCGCGTCGCGGATGACGGTGTCCGGGCTCAGCTCCGGCCCGTCGAGAGGGTCGTCCGGAGCGGCGTCGCGCATGATCCAGCGCAGCGTGAGGACGTCGGAGCGGGGGACGTCGCTGACGAAGTCCCGCACGTAGTCGTCGGCCGGGGCGCCGACCACCTCGTCCGGGGTGCCCGTCTGCACGAGTTCGCCGTCCCGCATGATGAGGATGCGGTCGCCCAGCTTGAGCGCCTCGCCGAGGTCGTGGGTGATGAAGATCATCGTCTTGCCCACCTCGTGGTGCAGGCGGATGACCTCGTTCTGCATCTCGCGCCGGATCAGCGGGTCGAGCGCGGAGAACGGCTCGTCGAAGAACAGCACCTCGGGGTCCACGGCGAGGGCGCGGGCCAGGCCGACCCGCTGCTGCATGCCGCCGGAGAGCTGGTCGGGATAGGAGCCCTCGAACCCGGCGAGGCCCACCAGTTCGAGCACCTCCTGGGCCCGGGCCAGGCGGTCGGCCCTCTTCACGCCCCTGATCTCCAGGCCGAAGGCCACGTTGTCCAGGACCCGCCGGTGCGGCAGCAGGCCGAAGTGCTGGAACACCATGCCGAATCGGTGGCGGCGCAGCTCGCGCAGGCGTTTGCCGGCGTAGCCGAGCACGTTCTCACCGTCGAGCAGGACCTCGCCCGCCGTCGGCTCGACCAGCCGGTTCAGGCAGCGTACGAGCGTCGACTTGCCCGAGCCGGACAGGCCCATGACGACGAAGACCTCACCCCGGCACACCGAGAAGGAGACGTCCCGCACCGCCGCCACGCACCCGGTCGTCCGTTTCAGCTCCGCACGGTCGAGCGTGGCCAGCGGCGTGCCGACGACGCGGTCGGCGCGCTGCCCGAAGACCTTCCACAGGCCGCGTACGTCGAGGACCGTGGGCCTGTCGCCGTCCGGCGCGCTCGCCGGACTCTCCTGCTCGGCCACAGAGGATACGGTCATGACACCTCACACTCCTTGACGTCCGCCTGCGACAGCGTCGATGCAGACGCCACCGATGTAGAGGTCTGCCACAGGCAGGGCCTTCCGGTCGCCACGACAAAGCAAGCGCGCATCCGTTGCGTATTACGCACCTGTTTGCTTATCGAGGAACAGAATCGACCCGACACTCGCGGAGAGTCAAGGCTTGTGCGCCTTTTTACACTGCCGACCCAAACCATCCCATTCGGGCAGATACCTCGTCAGCTGCCGCCATGACCTGCTCCGCTACGGCAGGGACGGCCTTTTCGGGCATCCGGAAGGTCGGGCCGGACGCGCTGAGCGAGGCGACGACGGAGCCGTCCGCCCCCCGGACGGGCGCGGCGACCGCGCTCAGGCCGTCCTCCAGTTCGTCCACCGCCGCCGCGTACCCCCGGCGGCGCACCTCGGCCAGCTCCGCGCGCAGCAGCCCGGGATCGGTGACGGTCCGCGCGGCGAGGCCGGGCAGCCCCGCCGCGACCACCTCGTCGTACAACGCGGCCGGGGCGTACGCGAGCAGCACCTTGCCGTTGGACGTCGCGTGCAGCGGGATGCGCTGGCCCACCCAGTTGTGCAGTTGCAGCGCCGACGGCCCGGCCACCTGGTCGACGTACAGGGCCTCCCGGCCGGACAGGACGGCCACGTTCACGGTCTCCCCCACCGTCCGGGCGAGCGCCGGCGTGACGGCGCGGCTCTCGCGCACCAGGTCGAGCCGGGCGCTGGTCGCACCGGCGAGCCTGACCAGGCCAACGCCCAGCCGGTACCTGCCGCGATCGCTGTCCTGCTCGACCAGGTCGTGGCTCTCCAGCGTCGCCACCAGGCGGAACGCGGTGGACCTGTGCACGCCGAGGACGGCCGCCATCTCGCTGACGCCGAGCTCGCCGTCCCGGGCGAGCAACTTCAGGATGGTGAGTGCGCGGTCGACGGACTGCACCGCCGAACCGTCACCCGGCCCGTTGCTCATGGCACAACTCTACGCAGATTACGCACAAGGCTCTTGACCTGTCCCGGACATCGGGTCACTCTGTTGCGTATACGTCACCATGTTGCGTATTGCGCACTCAGGAGGCTCCATGTCCGCTCGCCCGGGTCGCGAGTTCGTCCTCACGTTCTCCTGCGTGGACCGGCCGGGGATCGTCTACGCGGTGAGCGGCTTCCTCGTCCAGCACGCGGGCGACATCCTGCAGAGCCAGGAGTTCAACGACCGCACGAACGGCCACTTCTTCATGCGGGTCCACTTCGGGGTGCCCGAGGGCCGCGGCGACATCGAGGAGCTGCGCCGCGGCTTCTCCTACGTCGGCGACTCCTTCCAGATGAACTGGCAGATCAGGGACGCCGTGACACCGACGAGGACGCTCGTGCTCGTGTCGAGGTTCGGCCACTGCGTGAACGACCTGCTCTACCGGCAGCGGGTCGGCGCGCTGAACGTCGAGATCCCGGCCATCGTCTCCAACCACCGGGACCTCGAACAGCTGGCCGAGTTCTACGGCGTGCCGTTCCACCACGTGCCCGTCACTCCAGACACCAAGCCCGAGGCCGAGCAGCGCGTCCTGGAGCTGGCCGAGGAGCTCGGCACCGACCTGGTCGTGCTCGCCCGCTACATGCAGATCCTCAGCGACGACATGTGCAAGCGCCTCGAGGGCCGGGCGATCAACATCCACCACTCCTTCCTGCCGGGGTTCAAGGGCGCCAAGCCGTACCACCAGGCCCACGAGCGCGGCGTGAAGCTCATCGGCGCCACCGCGCACTACGTCACCGCCGACCTCGACGAGGGACCGATCATCGAGCAGGACGTGGCACGCGTGGACCACTCGCTCGACCCCGGCGAGCTCGTCACCGTGGGCCGCGACGTGGAGGCGCAGGTGCTGGCCAGGGCCGTGCGCTGGCACAGCGAGAGCCGCGTCCTCCTCAACGGCGACCGCACCGTCGTCTTCCGCTGACCTACGGCGTCTTCCGCCGCTGACTCACGGCCGTCGGCTCACCGGACGGCCGGTTGCCGGGTGGTCTCGTCCGCCGAGCCGCGGTCGGGCTCGGTCTCGGTCTCGGTTTCGGTGCGGCGCTGCCGCGCCGGCGTCGCGAGCAGTCGCAGCTTCTCGTACGCCTCCGTGCGGGGAGGAGCGGTGAGGACGAGCAGCGCCTGTGACTGGTCCTCGGTGAACAGCACCTGGCAGTCCAGCTCGATCGGGCCGAGCTCGGGATGGATGAGCGTCTTGTGGTCCTCGAAGCGCTTGGCCACCTCGTGCCGCTCCCACAGCCCGGCGAACTCGGCGCTCACCTCCCGCAGAGCGCGTACGAGATCGCCTGCCCGCGACTGCGCGCCCATCGCGCCGTGGGCGGCACGCAGATTCGCGACCAGGGCGCGGCTCTGGCGGTCGCGGTCGTCCTCGGGATAGCGCAGCCGTTCCGACGGGTCGGTGAACCACCGGAAGATCTCGCTGCGGGCCAGACCCGAGTAGCCCGACTTGTCGCCGAAGAGCGCCTCGGCCATCCGGTTCTGCACCAGCGTCTCGCCCAAGCCGGACAGGATGAGCGCGGGTGTGTCGTCGAGACGGTCCAGCACCCGCAGCAGCGCGGGAGCGACATGCGTCGCGCCCGGCATCGGAGCCGGGGGGTTGTGCCCGGCGATCCGGAACAGGTAGTCGCACTCGTCGTCGGTCAGCCGCAGCGCACGGGCGAGCGAGGCGAGCATCTGCACACTGGGCTGCGGGCCCCGCTGCTGCTCCAGACGGGTGTAGTAGTCGGCCGACATCACGGCGAGGGCCGCCACCTCCTCACGCCGCAATCCGGGGGCCCGGCGCCGCGCACCGGCGGGAAGCCCGACGTCCTCCGGCCGCAGAGCCTCACGGTGCCGGCGCAGGAAGTCCGCCAGTGTCGCACGATCCATGTCTCCGATTATGTCCGTTCGTCACCCGAGGCTTCGTGAGTGAGCGGGGGATCGCCGATCCCCCGATAACCGGTCTCTGCACCTGTCGCGGCCGGGCGGCCAGCCTGGACTCATGCAGATCTCCGGAAACACCGTCTTCATCCCCGGCGCGACCAGCGGCATCGGTCTCGCCCTCGCCATCGCGCTGCGCGACAGGGGGAACACCGTCATCGTCGGCGGCCGGCGCGCGGACCTGCTGGAGCGGATCGCCGCGGAGCATCCCGGCATCGGCACGGTGCGAATCGACACGGCGGACGCGGAGAGCATCCGGGCCGCCGCGAAGCAGGTGCTGACCGACCACCCCGGTCTCAACGTCCTGGTCACGATGGCCGGCATCATGCGCGTCGAGGACTGGCACCGGCCCGAGTCGTTCCTGGCCTCCGCCGAGTCCGTCATGACGACCAACGTGCTCGGCCCGATCCGGCTCATCGCCGCGTTCATCGAGCACCTGCGGGCGCAGCCCGACGCCACGATCATGACGGTCTCCTCGGGCCTGGCGTTCACGCCGCTCAAGGTCACCCCCAGCTACAACGCCTCGAAGGCCGCGATCCACATGCTGAGCGAGTCGATCCGGCTGCAGCTCGCCGACACCAGCGTGAAGGTCGTGGAACTCGAACCCCCGTCCGTCCGCACCTCGCTGCTGCCCGGCCAGGAGGACAACGAGGCGGCGATGCCGCTGGAGGAGTTCGTGGCGGAGGTGATGGCGCTCCTGGAGGCCCGGCCCGACGCCAAGGAAATCCAGGTCGAACGCGTCAAGTTCCTGCGCTATGGCGAGGCGCGCGGCGACTACGACCAGGTCGTCGCGACGCTCAACAACTCCGACCCGCACGGGAAATAGCTCCATCGCCATCGGGGCCAGGCGTCCCGCCCGCGCGCCGGTGGGCAGGAAAATAACAATTCACATGAAACGGAGTGCATGGCGACTGTAAGTTCATACCTCCATATGTCGCCCCTCTACAGGATCAGATAATGACGGAAACCCCCCAGGAGCCCTCGACATTCGGCCAGAAGGCCGCAGGCGCGGGCAAGGTCTTCGGCAAGCGCGTCGTCGCCTATGCCGTCGGCGCCGCCGTTCTCGCCGGTGGCGGCTTCGCGTACAAGCAGCTGAGCGGAGCTCCCGAGATCGCCAAGGCCGGCGACTGCATGTCCGGCGCCACGGCCGACGAGCTCAAGGTCGTCTCCTGCACCGACCCCGCCGCGGCGCTCACCGTCGAAGGCCGCGTCGAGGGCAAGACCGAGCAGGAATGGGACGCGGACAATGACGGAAAAATCTGCTCTGCGTATCCAAAAACGGACCAAACTTTCTGGGAAGGCGAGAAGGGCAAGGCAGGATATGTACTCTGCCTGGCGCCCAAGAGCTGATTCGCACCCCCGCCCGAGCTGAGGGCGGAGCACCGCGCTCGCGCCCCCATAGCAGGACCGCGGCGTCCGTTTCGGGACGCTCGGCCGGGATCTTCCCGGCCGAGCGTCCCGCGCAGTCCGAGACGCCCCATCAGGCCTTCCCGTGGGCGGTAGGCAATCTGCTCGTCAAACTCCGCAGAGGGCTGATTGGCCGGGGCGCTCCACGACCGCGTCCCACGGATCGCGGAGGAGTTCGATGAGACGCTCCAGCAATGGGCGGTCGCGGACCTCCTGGGGAAGACCATTCAGCCCGTACAGGGCGCGTCCGTGGAATCCATCGAACTTGTAGCTCACACCCGACCTTCCCACTCGGGCGGGGTGTAACGCGTGAACATCTCTGCACGCTCCTGGAGCGCGTCCTGGACAGCCTCCTCGTAGCCAGGGCGGGCGTAGGCCATCGCACGGAGCCGCCACGAGCCGCAGGCGGCGGCGCCTGCGGATCCCTCGCCCCTGCTCACGCTCGAACGGCGCTAGACCACATCGAACTCGTTTCCCTCGGGATCCACCATCGCTACCGCATAGTGATCGATCCCGGGCTGCGACAGCACCCGCACAACGGACGCACCCGCCTGGACAAGCCGCTCCACCTCGGCATCCACCCGCGCTTTCCGGGTCTCCAGCGGTACGTCCTCCCGCTTGCCGCCCACCTTCACATCCAGATGGAACCGGTTCTTGACCACCTTGCCCTCAGGCACCTGCTGGAACCAGATCCTCGGCCCGTACCCCTCGGGATCGACGATGCTGTCGCTGCCGTCCCCCTCGCCCAGCTCGTCCTCCGGCACTCCGACAGTGCGCCAGTAATCCCGCCATGTGCCGAAGCCGCCCGGCGGCGGCTCCACCGTGTACCGCAGCGCGCCCGCCCAGAACCGGGCCATCCGCTCCGGTGCCGCACAGTCGACGACCAGCTGATAGGAAACCATGGCAGCGATCCTGCCGGACGCGTCCGACAATTACCGGCTCGCCGGCCACCTCACGTGCGGAAAACGGCGCCGGCGCTCGCGTCGGACGCATCAGAAGATCTCCCTGGGAATCTCCTGACGCCCCGGCTCAGCGTTGCGTGAAGCGCTACAGTCTCGCCATGAGCAACGACGCCTCCGCCGCCAACGGCGGCGGCGTGCAGTCCGTCGATCGCGCGATCAGCATCATGGAGATCCTCGCCGGCCGTGGGGAGGCGGGAGTCACCGAGATCGCGGCCGAGATCGAGGTCCACAAGTCGACCGCGTTCCGCCTGCTCGGCGCCCTGGAGGCACGCGGCCTCGTCGAGCAGACCGAGGACCGCGGCAAGTACCGCCTCGGCTTCGGGCTCGTTCGTCTCGCCGGCAGCGTCTCCATGCGGATGGACGTCACCCAGCAGAGCAGGCCCGTCTCCCAGCGGCTGGCCGAGGAGATCGGCGAGACGGTGAACATCGCCGTCCTGCGCTCGCACTACGCGGTCAACCTCGACCAGGTGCGCGGCCCCTCCGCCGTCACCGCCCACAACTGGGTGGGGCAGCTCACGCCCCTGCACGCGACGTCGAGCGGCAAGGTCCTGCTGGCGTACGTCGAGCGGCAGCGCCGCGCGGACCTGCTGCGCTCGGCCGGCCTGGCGCGCTACACACCGAGCACGGTGACCTCGGTGGAGGACCTGGAACGGGAGCTGGCGGAGGTGCGCGAGCACGGCTACGCCCTGTCCCTGGAGGAGCTGGAGGTGGGCCTGAACGCGCTCGCCGCCCCCGTCCGCTCCTTCCGCGGAGAGGTCGTTGCGGCGATCAGCGCGTCCGGGCCCGCCTACCGGTTCAGCGAGAAACGCATGCGCGAACTGGCGTCCGTCCTGGTCAAGGGAGCCGAGGAGATCAGTCACCGCCTCGGCGGCTGACCGTCCCCTCCGCCGTTCCTTCCGCGGCCCCTTCCATGGCACGGCGCAGCCGTACGACGACGCTCTTGGAGGTGGGCGTGTTCGAGGTCTCCGCCACCGAGTCCAGGGGCACCAGCACGTTCGTCTCCGGGAAGTACGCCGCGCAGCAGCCCCGCGCCGTCGGATAGGCGACCGCGCGGAACCCCTCGGCCACGCGCTCGCCGTCCGGCCACTCGCTGACGATGTCCAGCATGTCGCCGTCCGCGAGCCCGCGCTCGTCCAGGTCGTCGGGGTGGACGAAGACCACCCGCCGCCCGTTCTTGATGCCGCGGTAGCGGTCGTCCAGGCCGTAGATCGTGGTGTTGTACTGGTCGTGGCTGCGGATGGTCTGCAGCACGAGGCGGCCCCGCGGCACCCGCAGCACCTCCAGCGCGTTCACCGTGAAGTTCGCCTTGCCGGTGGCCGTGGGGAATCGGCGCTCGTCGCGCGGCGCGTTCGGCAGCGCGAAGCCGCCCGGCCTGCGCACCCGCGCGTTGAAGTCGCCGAACCCGGGCACCACCCGCTCGATGCGCTCCCGGATCGCGTCGTATCCGGCCTCGAACTCCGCCCATGGCACGTGCGGATCGTCGCCGAACAGCTCGCGGGCCAGCCGGCACACGATCGCCACCTCCGACAGCAGCGCGTCCGACGCCGGGCGCAGCCGGCCGCGCGAGGCGTGCACCATGCCCATCGAGTCCTCGACCGTGACGAACTGCTCGCCGCCGGCCTGGACGTCGCGCTCGGTACGGCCGAGCGTGGGCAGGATGAGAGCCTGCTCGCCGCACACGGCGTGCGACCGGTTCAGCTTGGTCGACACCTGCACGGTGAGCCGGCAGCGGCGCAGGGCCGCCTCGGTGGCGGCGGTGTCCGGCGTCGCCGAGACGAAGTTGCCGCCCATGGCGAAGAACACTTCGGCGTCCCCGTCGCGCATCGCGCGGATGGCCTCCACGGTGTCGTGGCCGTGCTCGCGCGGCGGCGGGAAGCCGAACTCCCTCTCCAGCGCGTCCAGGAACTCCGGCCTGGGCTTCTCGTAGATGCCCATCGTCCGGTCACCCTGGACGTTGGAGTGCCCGCGTACGGGACACACGCCCGCGCCGGGACGCCCGACGTTGCCGCGCAGCAGCAGGAAGTTGACGACCTCCCTGATCGTCGGGACCGACTTGCGGTGCTGGGTGAGGCCCATCGCCCAGCAGACCACCACCGAACGGGCGGCCAGCACGTCGCGGGCCGTCTCCTCGATCTCGGCGCGGGTCAGCCCGGTCGCCTCCAGCACCTCGGCCCAGTCGAGCCCGCGTACGTGCTCCTCCCAGGCGTCGAACCCGTGCGTGTGCGCCTCGACGAACTCGCGGTCCACCACCGTGCCGGGGGCGGCGTCCTCGGCCTCCAACAGGAGCAGCGACAGCGCCTGGAACAGCGCCAGGTCGCCGCCGAGACGGATCTGCAGGAAGCGGTCGGACAGCGCCGTCCCGGTCCCGGCGAGACCGGAGGCCCGCTGGGGGTTCCGGAAGCGCAGCAGCCCGGCCTCCGGCAGCGGGTTGACCGCCACGATCCGCGCGCCGCCCCGCTTCGCCCGCTCCAGCGCGGTGAGCATGCGCGGGTGGTTGGTGCCGGGGTTCTGGCCGACCACGAAGATCAGGTCGGCCCGGTGCAGGTCCTCCAGCAGCACCGTGCCCTTGCCGATGCCGAGCGTCTCGGTCAGCGCCGAGCCGCTCGACTCGTGGCACATGTTGGAGCAGTCGGGCAGGTTGTTGGTGCCGAACCGGCGGACGAGGAGCTGGTAGGCGAAGGCGGCCTCGTTCGAGGTGCGGCCGGAGGTGTAGAAGACGGCCCGGCCGGGGTGGTCGAGCGCGCGCAGTTCGCGCGCGACGACGCCGAAGGCGTCCTTCCACGAGATCGGCTCGTAGTGGTCCGAGCCGGCCGCCTTGTACATCGGCTCGGTGAGCCGGCCCTGCTGGCCCAGCCAATAGTCGCTGCGCCGGGCCAGCTCGTCCACCGGGTGCTCCGCGAAGAAGTCGCGGGTGACCCGGCGGACGGTCGCCTCCTCGGCCACCGCCTTCGCGCCGTTCTCGCAGAACTCCGCGGGGCTGCGATGGCCGTCGCCCTCCGGCCAGGCGCACCCCGGGCAGTCGAAGCCGGACTTCTGGTTGACCCGCAGCAGGGTCAGCATCGTCCGCCCCGCGCCCATCTGCCGGTACGCCGTGCCGAGCGCGTGGCCGACCGCCGGGACCCCGCCCGCCCAGGTCTTGGGCGAGCCGATCTCCAGGCGTTCGTCTCCGACGTCCTCCCGAGGCGCCTTACGCGTCACCCCGCATCTCCTCCAACCTCACCGAGTCCGGCGACCTCACTCGCCGAGCTTGCCTCGCACCCAATCATGGAACAGGCCGATGTGGTGCTCGCTCGGCACCAGCACCCCGCCCTTGGCGTACGTACGGGAGCTCATCGAGGGCTGGGTGCGCTCGCAGGCGTCGAAGTCCTGCTCGTTGACCCGGTGGAACAGCTCCACCGACCGGCTGATGTCCTTGCCCTCGGCCACGACCTCCGGCAGGTACAGCCAGTCGCACTCCACCACCGTGCGGTCCACCGCGAGCGGGAACATCCGGTGGATGATCACGTGGTCCGGCACCATGTTGACGAACACCTGCGGCTTGATCGTGATGGCGTAGTAGCGCCGGTCCTGATCCTCGCTGATGGTCGGGATCCGGTCGAGTCCCTCGGAGCCGTCGACCGTGAACCCCTGGACGTCCTCGCCGAACAGCGCGCCGTGGCCCACGTAGTACTGCGCCGCGTAGCCGTCGGCGAACTCCGGCAGCACCTCGGTCAGCTCGGGGTGGATGGTCGCGCAGTGGTAGCACTCCATGAAGTTCTCGACGATGAGTTTCCAGTTCGCCTTCACGTCGTACACGATCCGGCGGCCGAGCGCCAGGTTGGCGACGTCGTAGTTGTCGAGGGAGGCCACGTCGCCGAGGCGCGTGCGCACCTCGCCGAGCACGGTGTCCTCGAACGACGGCGGCTCGTCGGCCAGGCAGACCCACACGTAGCCCAGCCACTCCCGCACCGCCACGTTGACCAGGCCGTACTCGACCCGGTCGAGGTCGGGCATCTTGGTGAGGTTGGGGGCCGCGATGAGCTTGCCCTCCAGGTCGTACGTCCAGGCGTGGTAGGGGCACTGGAAGGCCCGCTTGACCTCGCCGGACTCCTCGGTGCAGATCCGGGCGCCGCGGTGGCGGCAGACGTTGTAGAACGCACGGATCGAGTTGTCCCGCGCCCTCGTGACCAGGATGCTCTCGGAGCCGACCTGCACGGTCTTGAACGCCCCGGGCTTGGGCAGGTCGGCGGCCCGGACGGCGCAGAACCACATCGACTCGAAGATGTGCTTCTGCTCCAGCGCGAAGACCCGGGGGTCGGTGTAGTGCTCGCCCGGCAGTGTGGCCAACAGGCTTGGGGGCAGGCTCGTGGTGCTCACTGGTGGCTCCTGAAGGTCGTACGTCGCACGTCGGGGATCGAGATGATCAGGGGGATGCCGGTTACAGGACCACGACGGAGCGCAGCACCTCGCCGTGGTGCATCTTCTCGAAGGCCGCCTCGACGTCCTCGAGCGCGATCGTCTCGGTGACGAACGCGTCCAGGTCGAGCCGTCCCTGCTGGTAGAGGGAGACGAGCATGGGGAAGTCGCGGCTGGGCAGGCAGTCGCCGTACCAGGAGGACTTCAGCGCTCCGCCGCGCCCGAAGACGTCGAGCAGCGGCAGTTCGAGCGTCATCTCCGGGGTCGGCACGCCGACCAGCACGACCGTCCCGGCGAGGTCACGGGCGTAGAAGGCCTGCTTGTAGGTCTCGGGGCGGCCCACCGCCTCGATCACGACGTCCGCGCCGAACCCGCCGGTCAGGTCGCGGATCGCCTCCACCGGGTCGGTGTCGCGGGAGTTCACCGTGTGGGTGGCGCCGAATCGGCGGGCCCAGTCGAGCTTGGTGTCGTCCACGTCGACCGCGATGATCGTGGTCGCGCCGGCGAGGTGCGCGCCCGCGACGGCCGCGTCGCCCACGCCGCCGCAGCCGATGACGGCGACCGAGTCCCCGCGGGTCACCCCGCCGGTGTTGATGGCCGCGCCGAGCCCCGCCATGATCCCGCAACCGAGCAGGCCCACCGCGACCGCGGAAGCGCTCGGGTCGACCTTGGTGCACTGGCCGGCCGCGACGAGCGTCTTGTCGGCGAACGCGCCGATCCCGAGCGCCGGGGACAGAGGGGTGCCGTCGGCGAGCGTCATCTTCTGGGTGGCGTTGTGGGTGGCGAAACAGTACTGCGGGCGTCCGCGCAGGCAGGCCCGGCAGGCGCCGCAGACCGCGCGCCAGTTGAGGATGACGAAGTCGCCGGGTGCGACGTCGGTCACGCCCTCGCCGACCGCTTCGACCACGCCGGCCGCCTCGTGCCCGAGGAGGAACGGGAAGTCGTCGTTGATGCCGCCCTCGCGGTAGTGCAGGTCGGTGTGGCACACCCCGCAGGCCTGCACGGCCACGAGCGCCTCACCCGGGCCCGGGTCGGGGACGACGATGGTCTCCAGGCTGACCGGCTGTCCCTTGCCCCTCGCGACGACCCCGCGGACTTCGTGCGCCATGGTCTCTCTTTCCCTCGAATCAGTCAGCGTGCATTAGTTGTGCAAGACGAAACACATAGCACTATGCGCAACAGACTGAGGCCGTGCAGGGCCAGTGTCAAGAGGCCGACCGGCGTTCTCACCAGCCGGTCAGACCACCCCGGCAGCCTGCGAGATCACGGCGGGTCGTGGGTGGCAGGGGTCAGCGAGGGGGCTGTTCCAGGTGGGCGATCACGGGAGCGAGCAGGTCGTTCAGCTCCCGTACGAGGACCGTGAGGGCGCGGTGCGCCGTCTCGGCGAGATCGTGCGCGGGCCCGTCCGGCGCGGCCGGCAGGTCTTCGAGCGGCACAGGGGCGTCCACGAGCAGGGTGGGCCGCAGATGGGGAACCTTTGCGAGGTCCTGCTCGGCGGGTTCGACGAACTGGCCGAAGATCTCCGGCCAGCCCCGCCAGCCGCGGTCGCGCCACCAGTCACGCGACACCGTCAGCGCGGCCGGCTGCGGGGAGACGATCGTGACGCGCGCCGTCAGCGACCCGTCCCAGGTGTTGCGCTCGCAGGAGGCCGACAGGATTCGCCGGTGCCAGCGCACGAACCCCGGCGAGGTCAGGGGTGGGGTGGCGATCCGCCAGGCCGCGCACGCGAACGCGACCGGGGCGATGTCCCCCCACACCCCCTCGAACTCGCCGATGTTCTCCCACACGCGCTCGGAGTAGTGGCTGACACCGCCGTAGCGGACGCGTTCGCGGTCGGATCGGCCGTCGATCCAGAAGGCCTGCTGTCCGGCCATGGGCCGGGATCAGCCGTTCGACGCGGCGGAGGCGGGCGCGCCGGCGGCGGCGGGCGCGGTCTCGCCCGCGAAGGTGAACTTGGCCGCGTCGCCTTCGCCCTCGATGTCGATCTTGACGACCTGGCCGGCCCGCAGCTCGCCGTAGAGGATCTTCTCCGACAGCGTGTCCTCCAGCTCGCGCTGGATGGTCCGGCGCAGCGGACGCGCGCCCATGACCGGGTCGTACCCGCGGTCGGCCAGCACCTGCTTGGCCGCCGGAGACACCTCCAGGCCCATGTCGCGGTCCTTGAGGCGCTCGGCCACCTGGGCGAGCATCAGGTCCACGATCTGGATGATCTCCTTGGGCGTCAGCTGGTGGAAGACCACGATGTCGTCGACGCGGTTGAGGAACTCCGGCCGGAAGTGCTGCTTGAGCTCCTCCTGCACCTTGACCTTCATCCGCTCGTAGGTGCTCTCCTCGTCGTTCGCCTTCGCGAAGCCCAGCCCGACGGCCTTGGAGATGTCCCGGGTGCCGAGGTTGGTCGTCATGATGATGACGGTGTTCTTGAAGTCCACCACCCGGCCCTGGGCGTCGGTCAGGCGACCGTCCTCCAGGATCTGCAGCAGCGAGTTGAAGATGTCCCCGTGCGCCTTCTCGACCTCGTCGAACAGCACGACGGAGAACGGCTTGCGCCGCACCTTCTCGGTCAGCTGACCGCCCTCCTCATACCCGACGTAACCGGGCGGGGAGCCGAACAGCCGCGAGAC
>NZ_JBSGHN010000012.1:0-52898 GCF_053604425.1 Microbispora sp. NPDC004025
CCGCACACCCAGATCGAACGCCGTACGCCGCGCGGGATCGGGCTCGTCATACGGCGCGGCCTCCACATGCAGCCGGTAGTAGTAGTTGACCCCCAAGAAGTCCACCGGCCTGCCGATGATCTCCAGATCGCCGTCCCGGCGGAAGGAGAAGCCGGTGATCCGCCCGAACGTCTCACCCATGTCGGCGGCATAGGCCCCGCCGAACAGCGGTTCGGTGAACTGCCGGTTGACCAGCAGATCCATCCGCCGCGCGGCCTGGAGGTCCTGCGGGGAGGAGGTCACCGCAACCGTGGGCGACATGTTGAGCGTCACCCCGATCTGCTGACCGGGCCTGGCCATCTGGCGCAGGCGGGCGACGGCCAGGCCGTGCCCCACCAGCAGGTGGTGGGCCGCGGCCAGCGCGCCCTCCCCCTCCGTGGCACCGGGCGCGTGCCGTCCCTCGCCGTAGCCGACGATCGAGGAGCAGTACGGCTCGTTGAGCGTGATCCAGTTCGAGACCGACTCACCGAGCGCCTCGTACATCACCTCGGCGTAATCGGCGAACCGCTCGGCGGTCTCGCGGACCCGCCAGCCCCCGCGGTCCTCCAGCGCTTGCGGCAGGTCCCAGTGGTACAACGTCACATACGGCTCGATACCGCCCTCACGCAGGGCGTCCACGAGCCGGCGGTAGAAGTCCAGCCCGCGCCGGTTCACCGGCCCACGGCCCTCGGGCAGCACCCGCGGCCAGGCAACGGAAAATCGGTAGGCCCCCGCCCCCAGGTCTTTCATGAGATCGACATCCTCTTGCCAGCGGTGATAGTGGTCGCAGGCGAACTCACCCGACTCGCCCCGTGCCACCGCGCCGGGCACCCGGCAGAAGGTGTCCCAAATCGAAGGCCCCCGGCCGTCGATGTCGACGGCCCCCTCGATCTGATACGCCGCGGTGGCCGTGCCCCACACAAAGCCCGCGGGAAAGGTCCGCGGCATGGCGGGACGTTCGTCGGTCGCCGTCATCCCTTGATCGCTCCTGACATGATTCCTCCGATGATCTGCCGGCCCAGGGCCGCGAAGACGGCCACGACGGGCACCGTCGCCAGCACCGTGCCGGTGAGCACGAGCGCGTAGTCGGTCGTGTAGCCGCTGGCCAGTGAGGAGAGCGCGACCTGCACGGTCGGGTTCTCCGGGGTGAGGACCACCAGCGGCCAGAAGAAGTCGTTCCATGCCTGCATGAACGTGAACAGCCCGAGCACGGCCGCGGCCGGCCGCGCCGCGGGCACCACCACGTGCCAGAACAGGCGCAAGGTGGAGCAGCCGTCGATCCGTCCGGCCTCCAGGAGTTCGTCCGGCACCGCGCTCGACAGGTACTGCGTCATGAAGAAGACGCCGAACGCCGTGACCAGGCCGGGCACGATCACCGCCTCCAGCCGGCCGGTCCAGCCGAGCTCCGCCATGAGGATGTAGAGCGGGATGATCCCGAGCTGGTGCGGCACGGTGGTGGTCGCGATGGCAACGACCAGCAGCGACGTCCGGCCCCGGAAGCGGAGCTTGGCGAAGGCGAACCCGGCCAGCGTGGAGAACAGCACGACCGAGACGGTGACCGAGCCGGAGACGATGAAGGAGTTGAGCATCGCCTTGCCGAACGCGGTCGTGTCGAAGACCCGCGCGATGTTCTCGAACAGGTGCCCGCCGGGCGTCAGGACGGGAGGCACGCGCGCGATGGCGTCGTTGTCGTGCGACGCCACGATGAGCGACCAGTAGACGGGGAACAGGGAGCCGAGCAGGACGGCGGCCAGCGCCGCGTAGGTCCAGAACCCGGCCGAGCGGCGCCCGCCGCGGGAGCGGGCCGCCCGCGAGCGGGGCACGCGCGCCTGCCGGGGCGCCTCGGTGATGATCGTCGTCACGTCAGCTTCTCCTGATCCGGCGGGTGACCGAGTAGTTGACCAGAGCCATGACCACGATGATCAGGCACAGGGTCCATGCGATGGCCGAGGCGTAGCCGAACTTGTACAGGCTGAACCCCTGCTCGTAGAGGTAGAGGCCGACGGTCTGGAACTGCCGGTCCGAGCCTCCCGTGGGGTTGCCTGTGCCGGCTTGGAACAGCAGCGGCTCGGCGATGATCTGGAAGCCGCCGATGGTGGACACGACGGCGGTGAAGATGATCGTCGGCCGCAGCATCGGGATCGTGATCTTCCGGAACTGGGTGAACTGGCCGGCCCCGTCCAGCGTCGCGGCCTCGTACAGATGCTCGGGGATCGTCTGCATGGCGGCCAGGTAGATCAGCGCGTTGTAGCCGGTCCACCGCCAGATGACGATGAGCGAGATGGCGATGTGCGAGGACAGGGTGCCCGCCTGCCAGTCCACCGGGTCGAGCCCCACCAGATCGAGCGCCCAGTTGACCATGCCGAAGTCGCGGCCGAAGAGCTGGGCGAAGATGATCGTGACGGCGACGATGGACGTCACGTTGGGCAGCAGCACGCCCATCCGAAAGAACGTGCGGGCACGCAGGCTGCGGTTGAGCATGTGCGCGATGAACAGGGCCGCGAGCAGCTGCGGCACGGTGGACAGCAGCCAGATGCTTACGGTGTTGAACAGCGCGTTCCAGAAGTAGTCGTCGGTCAGCAGTTCGGCGTAGTTCGCCAGCCCCACCCAGTGCCGGGTGGGCTCCAGCAGGTTCCAGTTCGTGAGCGAGACGTACGCGGTGTACAGCAGCGGGAACATCCCCACCGCGCCGAACAGCAGGAAGAACGGGGCGATGTAGAAGTACGGCGAGCCCTTGACGTCGAGCTGGTAGGCCCAGCGGCGCCGTGGCCCGGATCGTGCGAGGGTCATGGGTCCATCCCGGGGGAAGGGGTGACGGCGGGCCCTTACCTCCCGCCGTCACCCGGCTTGGCTGGGCGGCTACTGCTCGATGCGCTCGACGTCCTTGAGCATCTGCTCCCAGGCCTGCGGGCCGTCCTGCTTGCCCTCCTCCACCCGGTTGATCGCGTCGCGGATGGCGGTCTGGATGTCGCCGGCCCGCGGCCCTTGGTACTGCGGCTTCAGGTTCAGCGCGGCGGTGGTGAAGACCTGCCCGACCGGGGCGTCGTTGAAGAAGGCGTTCTTCAGGTTCTTGACCTCGGGCTTCTCGTACGTCGCCACGGTCGAAGGCAGGATGCCGTGCGCCTTGAACACCTCGATCTGCTGCTCGGGAGCCGTCAGCCAGGTGATCAGGTCCACCGCTTCCTTCGCGTGCTTGCTCTGCGCCGGAACCGTCAGGTAGGAGCCGCCCCAGTTGCCGCCGCCGCCGGGGATGGCCGCGATGTCCCACTTGCCGGCGAATGCCTTGGCCTGGTCCTGGATCTTCGCGAGCATCCAGGCGGGGCAGGCGATGGTGGCGAACTGGCTCTTGGCGAAGCCGGTGTTCCACGCCGGGGAGCTGCCCACCAGCTTGGCCGACTCGCCGTCGGCCACGGCCTTGAGCACCTCGTCGTACGCCGAGCGGACCACCGGGTTGGTGGCGACGACCACGTGGTCGGAGGCGTCGTAGTAGCCGGTCTCGGCCTGCCCGATCATCGCGTTGAAGATCTGCGCGCCGCCGTCGAAGAAGCTGGCGCCCTCCGGCTTGTTCGCGGTGTACTTCCTGCCGGCCTCGAAGTACGACGCCCAGTCCGGCCAGAGCTTGCTCACCTCGTCGCGCTCGGTGGGCAGGCCGGCCTTCTCGAACAGGTCGCGCCGGTAGCACATGGCCAGGCCGCCGACGTCCGTCCCGTATCCGATCTGGGCCCCGTTCTTGGCCACCGACGCCTGCCACTTCCACGGCAACCACCGGTCCTTGAGCCCGTCGGCGCCGTGCTTGCGCAGGTCGACGAAGCGCTCCGGCTGCGCCCTGAACTGGGCGATGAAGCCGGTGTCGATGCCCTCCACGTCCGCCGCGCCGCTGCCCGTCGCCAGGTGGGCGGCCAGGTTGCGGTGGTGGTCGTTGTACGCCGACGTACGCTCGACGATCTTGATGTTTGGGTGGGCGGCCTCGTACTTGGCGTACAGGTCCTTGAACCCCATGTTCCCGAACAGGTTGAGGGTGAGGGTGACGGGGCCGTCGCCGGACGAGCCGGACGAGCCGCCGCAGCCGGCGGTGAGCACGCCGACGGCGAGCACACCCACGAGCAGACGAAGTTTCGAAGCAGACACCGTGAACTCCTTGGCAGGGAGGAGGGGGTGGCTGCGAGATGCGACGGTCGAACCGCGGCAACGAATCGACCGATACGCCCGCCATAAGACATAACAGCAGCACGCGCTGTCAAATTACGAAAACGTAACGCCGATGAAGTTTTCTGCCATCTTGACAAAATTCCCGAGATTGCGTAATTTCTGCGAAACCGGTTACATGAAACCGGTTGCAGCGAGATGCGACAGCGTTTGATCCGTGGCAACGATCAAAGAGCCGGCACGCCTTTGCGGCGTGTCCCCGGCAACCGTCTCCCGCGTTTTCGACAATCCGGAGGTAGTGAACGCGAAGACCAGGACGCAGGTTCTGCGGACGGCCCGCCAGATCGGCTACCTGCTCAACAAGTCCGCCCGCACGCCGGCCCCGGCCGTCGCTGAACTCGCCACATTCGAGTCAGCGGGCGGCGCCGGGGACGCGGAGCCGGTCGACGGCCTCGCGACGGCGCCGCTCGGGCCGCCGGTCGTACCGCGCGGTGGTGGCGGGGGAGGCGTGGCCCACCAGGGCCTGGGTGGTGGCGAGGTCGACCCCCGCGTCGAGCAGTTCGCCGATGAACGTGCGCCGGAAGTCGTGCGGCGTCCGCGGTGACGCCCCGGCGGCGGCCAGGCGGCGGGAGACGATGTCGGCGATGGCCTGGCCGGTCATGTGGGCCGGCCGCAGCCGCCCGCCCTTGTTGATAGGGCAGAACAGAGGGCCCGTCGCCCGGCCGCGTACGGCGAGCCAGAGGTCGAGGCGTTCGACGGCCTCCGCGGTCAGGTAGACGAGCCGTTCCTTGTCGCCCTTGCCGCGCACCCGCAGAGAGCGGGCGTGGGGATCGAAGTCGGCCAGGGTGAGCCCGGCGATCTCGGCCCGGCGGCAGCCGGTGGAGTAGAGCGCGGCGAGCATCGCGCCGTCGCGGCGGCCGGCGGGGGAGTGGTCGCCGTCGCACACCTCGAGCGCCGCCGCCAGCGCCTCGGCCTCGACATGCCGTCCCGCCGGGACGCGGGTGTGCTTGTAGGCGGGCAGGTCGGCGGCGCGCTGGTAGTCCTCGCCGCTCATCAGGCCGAGCCGCCACGCCTCCTTGAGCACGCGGCGGAGAGCGACCAGGTGCTTGTTGACGTGGGCGGGCGACCAGCCCTGCTCCCGCATCAGCGTGCGCAACCGGATCGTGTGCTCGTAGCGGAGCAGTTCCCAGGGTTGTCCGGCGCCGGTCGCCTCGGGGTCGCCGGTGATGAGGCGGGCGATGCGGTCGAGGCAGCCCTTCATCGTGCGCTTGGACTCGGGACTCTGGAGCGCGTCGAGATACACCCGGTAGGGGTCGCGCTCGGGCCGCGCGGGGGTGTCCCGCTCGGGGACGGCGGGCGTGTTCATCACGGTGATCCTACTATGAATCTACAATGTAAAGGCGCTCGATTATTACAAGATCATTTAGATCGCCAGCCAAAACCCTCAACGACAATGAGGGGACCATGCGAATCCGGATTCTCGGGCCGTTGCACGTGGAGGGGGCCCCCATCAGAGGCGCGCGCCTGCGCGCGCTCCTGATCCGGCTGGCCCTGGAACCCGGCAGGGTGGTCGCCGCCGGGAGCCTCGTCGACGACCTGTGGGAGAAGCCGCCGCTGAACCCGGCGGCGGCGCTGCACTCCCTGGTGTCGCGGCTCCGCCGAGAGCTACACGAAGCGCTGCGGGACGCGGTCATGTCGCATCCGGCCGGTTACCTGCTCGACGTCCCGGCGCGGGAGGTCGACGCGGCGGAGTTCGAACGCCTGGTGCGAGCGGGCCGGGCCGAGCGCGATCCGGGACGTGCCGCCGCGTCACTGCGCGCCGCCCTGTCGCTCTGGCGCGGGTCGCCGCTCGCCGACGCGGCGGACCTGCCGTTCGCGCGGGTCGCCGCGGCACGGCTGGACGAGCTGCGCCTTTCCGCACTGGAGTCGCGGGTGGGCGCCGACCTCGCCGTGGCCGACACGACGGCCGACACGACGGCGGCCGGCGCGCTGGTGGCGGAGCTGGAGGAGCTGGCGGCCGCGCATCCGCTGCGTGAGCCGTTCCACGCCCTGCTGGTGCGGGCGCTGTGCGTGGCGGGGCGGCGCGGGGACGCGCTGGAGGCGTTCGAGCGCGTCAGGCGACGGCTGGCGGACGAGCTGGGCGTCGACCCCGGGCCCGGACTGCGCGCGGCACATCTGGAGGCGGTGCGCGATCCTCCGGCTGCCCGGGTCGTAGAGGCCGTACGGGCCGTACGGGTCGCGCGGGCCGTACGGGGAAACCTGCCGGCGCCGGTGACGAGCCTGGTCGGCAGGCGGGAGGACGTGGCACGGGTGCGGAGCCTGCTGTCGGCCGCGCGGCTGGTCACGCTGACCGGGCCGGGCGGCGCGGGCAAGACCAGGCTGGCGGTGGAGGTGGCGGGCGGGCTCGCCGCGGCCTCGGGCGTCTGGCTGGTCGAGCTGGCCGCCGTCGGGGACCCGGCGGACGTGGCCGCCGCGGTGCGGGCGACCATACCGGCGGCCATACCGGCGGCCGGGCCGGAGCCGGACGGGGACCCTGCCGGGCGGCCGGCCGCGTCGCCGCTCGACGCGCTGGTGCGGGCGCTGGCCGGCCGGGAGCTCGTGCTCGTGCTGGACAACTGCGAGCACGTGGTGGACGGGGCGGCGACGGTCGCGGAGCGGTTGCTGTCGGGGGTGCCCGGGCTGCGGATTCTGGCCACCAGCCGGGAGCCCCTGGACGTCCCCGGCGAGCACCTTCATCCGGTGCGGCCGCTGGCGTTGCCGGCGGACGGGGTGGCCGCGGCGCGGGCGCTCGAGTTCCCGGCGGTGGCGTTGTTCGCGGAGCGGGCGTCGGCGGTCCGCCCGGGATTCGCCGTGGACGACTCCGTGGTGGCGGAGGTGGTCGCGCTGTGCCGGGACCTCGACGGCCTGCCGCTGGCGATCGAGCTCGCCGCGGCCCGGCTGCGATCGCTCACGATGCGGCAGCTCGTGGAGGCGATGGGGGAACGGCTGACGTTGCGCGGCAGCCGTACGGCGGGGCCGAGGCACCGGACGCTGCGGGCGGTGATCGACTGGAGCTGGGATCTGCTGTCGCCGGGGGAGCGCGTGGTGTTGCGCCGGTTGTCGGTGTTCTCGGGCGGGGCGACGGCGGAGGCGGTGCGGCGGGTGTGCGGGGGCGATCTGGAGACGGTCGCCTCGCTGGTGGACAAGTCGCTGGTCGTGGTGACCGAGCCGGGCGGGTCGTCGGCCCGGGCGGCACAGGTGCGTTATCGGCTGCTGGAGACCGTCCGGGCGTACGCCGCCGAGCGTCTGGAGGAGTCGGGCGAGGCGCGGGCGGTCCGGGACCGGCATCTGCGTTTCTTCCTGGAGTCGGCGGAGGCGGCGGAGCCCGGGTTGCGGACGGGTGAGCAGCTTCGCCTGCTGGCGACGCTGGACGCCGAGCGGGGCGACCTCGACGCGGCGCTCGGCCATGCCGTACGGACCGGGCGGGAACGGGCGGCGCTGCGGCTGTTCATGGCCAGGTTGTGGGCGTGGACGGTGCGGGGGCGGGGTGACGAGGCGGTGAGGTGGGCGCGGGCGATCCGGACGATACGGGCTGCGCCGGACGGGGACGCGCCGGCCGGGCTGGAGCTGCCCGCCATGGTGTGTGCGCTGCTGGCGTCCGAGGGGCCGTACGCCTCGCGTGAGGCGCTGCGTGTGGTGGAGGAGTCGCGCCATCCCGTGGCGCTGTGGGCCTGGACCGTGGGGGTGAGGCCGTCCGGCGGGGGCGCGGAGCACTGGCGACGGGCGATCGCGGCGATGCGGGCGTTCGGTGACCACGAGGACCCGTGGGCGCGGGCGACGGCGCTGCTGATGGGCGGGATCGCGGAGTTCGAGTACGGCGGGGCGGGGGCCGGGGCGGCCGAGGCGCGGCTGCGCGCGGCGTTGGCGGGCTACCGGGCGCTGGGGGAGCGGTGGGGGTTGTCCCTGGCGCTGTACTGGCTGTCGCTGGTGGCGGAGAACCGGGGGGACGCGGCGGAGGCGCTGACGCTGCTGGAGGAGGCGGCGGAGCCGGCGGGGCTGATCGGGGGGATGGAGGCGATTCCCGTCCCGTTGATGCTGCGGGTGCGGCTGGCCCAGTTGCGCGCCCGTACGGGTGACCTGGCGGGGGCGGAGCGGGAGCTGGCGCGGGCCGGCGAGGTGGCCGGTCGTACGCGGGATCGGGTGGCGCTGGCGCGGGTGCGGCAGGCGGCCGGGGAGGTGGCGCGCCGGCGTGGGGTGCCCGCCGAGGCGGAGGCCCTGCTCGTGGAGGCGTTGGAGCTGGCGGGCGGGCAGGCGGGTGTGCCCGCGCAGTTCCTGGCCACGGTCCACGTGGAGCTGGCCCGGGTGCGGGGGGAGCGGGGTGACCGCGCGTCGGCGTGGCGGTCGCTGCGGTCGGCGCTGGAGTCGTCGGGGCTCGCGGGTGACGAGACGGTGCGGGCGACGGTGCTGGAGGCGGTGGCGGATTGGTGCGCCGGGGGTGGGGACCTGTCGCGTGCCGCGCTGCTCGCCGGTGCCGCACGGACGCTGCGCGGCCTGGACCGCGCAAGCCGGGAGGGCTGAGGCAGGTCAGGGCAGTTGCGCGCGCACCCATCGGGGGTCGGGGTTGACGTGAGGGGTGCCGGCCACCACCACGGTCGGCACGGTCTCGTCGCCGCCGGTGGCCGCCCGGACCGCCGCGGCGCCTTCGGGGTCGCGCCAGATGTCGACCCAGTGCGCCCGGTGGGCGTGCCTGCCGAGCCGGGTGCGCAGCCGCAGGCAGTAGCGGCAGCCGGGGCGCCAGTAGACGATCGGGCGGCCGTCGGTCGCGCTGCGGCGCAGCGCCTCGGCGGCGCTCACGGATTTCGGGAACGCCAGGGGGGGACAGCAGGACGCCTGCCACCAGGAACAGCAGGAGCAGTGTGACGGCGCCGCCCGGGGATCCCTGGGCGCTCTGCCGGGCCGCCGCGGCGAGCCCGAGGGCGAGGAAGAGGATCGGCAGCATCCATCGGCGCAGCATGGCGATCACGCTAGCGCACGGGGTGGCGCACCTCCGCCCCGTGTCCGGCCTGCCGTGCCAGGCCGGGCACGGCTGGCATGACTCGGATGGCGTGGGGTCACCAGCGGCTGATGAGCGGCGTGTCCGGTCCGTGCCGCCGCCAGGTCTCGGCGAGGCGGAGGAGACGGGCCGGGGCGGCGATGCTGCGCACGGTTGCGATCTTGCCGCCCGTGATGTCGAACGTCACGGCGCCGATAACCCGGTCGCCGATCACGAAAAGGATGGCGGGGGCGCGGTTGACGAGCGCGTAGTGGATGGCGGGCGTGCCGCCGGCGAATCGCCGCTTGGCGGGTGTGGGTTTGAGGCCCGCCCGGACGACGGCGGCGACGCGCTGGGGAGTGTCGTACCACATCAGCTTCTCGGCCAGGCCGGCACCGTCGGAGATCGCGGTGGCGTCGTCGGTGAGAAGCTCCACCAGCCGTTCGGTGCGTCCCGAGGTGGCGGCGGCGAGGAACTCCTCGACGACCCTGCGGGCGGACGCGGGGTCGACCACGCCGCCGTTGCGGCGTGCGGCGGTGACGCGGCGCCGGGCCCGGTGGAGGTGCTGCTGGCTCGCGGACTCGGTGATGTCGAGGATCTCCGCGATTTCGGCGTGACTGTAGGAGAACGCCTCGCGCAGGACGTAGACGGCTCGTTCGACGGGCGACAGGCGCTCCATGAGCGTCAGCACGGCCAGGGAGACCGATTCGCGCTGCTCGAACGAGTCGGCCGGGCCGAGCATCGGGTCGCCGTCGAGGAGTGGTTCGGGCAGCCAGGCGCCGGCGGTGTGTTCGCGGCGGGCTCGCGCCGAGCGGAGCCGGTCGAGGCACAGGTTGGTGACGACCTTGGTCAGCCATGCTTCCGGCACCTCGATCCGTCGCCGGTCCGCGGCCTGCCAGTGCAGGAACGCGTCCTGCACGGCGTCCTCGGCGTCGGCGGCGGAACCCAGCAGCCGGTAGGCCAGCGCGGCCAGCCGGTTCCGGCTGGCCTCGAACCGGCTGGTGTCGAAGCGATCGGTGGCGCTGCTGTGCACGTGGACCACCCTAGGCGGCTACGCGACGGCCTTTTCGGCGGTCGTGTCCGTTGCGGCGGCGAGGCGGCGCTTGCGCTGGGGCATGCCGAAGGTCGGGTGCGAGGTGGCCCACAGCGACATCGTGAGGATGCCCGCCTTGACGCGCGCGGCCTTCCGGCCGCCCGTGTACGTCGGCTTCGCCTGCCCTTCGTCGTCGATTGGCTGCAGGATCCCGTCCCGCCGCCCGAGGCTGATGTGGTTGTACGTGTAGGCCAGCCTGGTGTGGGTGATCTCGCGGCCGGTCAGGCGTCCCGTGATCGCCTCGACGGCCTGCCGGCCGGTGTAGCCGGCCGAGGCGCAGGACATCGGCAGGGGCCGGCCGTTGTCGCCGATGGCGTGGGCGCTGTCACCGACGGCGTAGACGTCCGGGTGCGAGACCGAGCGCATGGTGCGGTCGACGACGATCTGACCGGTTCCGGTGACGTGCAGCCCGCCGGTGGCGGCGATGGGGTCGACCGCGAACCCGGCCGTCCACACGGTCGCGTCGGACTCCAGGGCGGTGCCGCCGGCGCACAGCACCCGTGTCACTTCCACGGTTTCGACGGCGGTGTGCTCCAGGACGGTGATGCCCAGACGGTCGCAGGCCCGGCGCAGGTGGCCGCGGGCCCCGGGGGAGAGCCGGGCGCCCAGCTCGCCGCGGGCGACCAGTGCGACCGTCAGGCCGGGCCGGGATTCGGCGATCTCGGTGGCGGTCTCGATGCCGGTCAACCCGTCGCCGACGACCACCACGCGGCCGCCTGCGCGCCGCCTGTCCAGGGTGTTCAGGCGCTCGCGCAGGCGCAGCGCCGCGGGCCTGGCGGCGACGTCGAAGGCGTGCTCGGCGGCGCCGGGGACGGCGTGGTCGTCGCCGTGGCTGCCGAGCGCGTACACGAGCGTGTCGTAGCCGAGTTCGCCGCCTCCGTCGGCGTCGGCCACGGCGACGACCCGGTGCTCGGGGTCGACGACGGTGACGCGGGCGAGGCGCAGCCGTATCGCCGTGCCCGCGAAGACGTCGGCGAGCGTGGGCGCCGCGATGTCCCGGCCGGCCGCCAACTGGTGCAGGCGCATTCGCTGGACGAAGTCCGGCACGGCGTTGACCACGGTGATCTCGGTGTCCGCCGGGGACAGCCGGCGGGCCAGGGTTCCTGCCACGTAGGCCCCGGCGTAACCGGCGCCGAGGACGACGATGCGGTGCTTCATGTGATGCTCCTGTCGGCTCGCTTGCTCTCGGTGAGTTGAGCGGAGCAGCGCCCCGATTGCTGACAGGAACCCCATGTGGCGTGGGTCACAGAGCGGCGGTGCGCATAGAATTCGCAGGCGATGACGGAGTACAGCTCGCAGGCGGACCCGGCGCGGAGTCTGGCCCTGCTGTGGCGCACGGGTGAGCGGACCGGGCGTAAGGGTAAACCGGACCTCGGCGTCGACCGGATCGTGCGCGCGGCGATCGCGGTGGCCGACGCCGAGGGCCTGGCCGCGCTGTCCATGCGGAAGGTCGCCGAGCGGCTCGGTGTGGGGACGATGTCCCTGTACACCTACGTCCCGGGCAAGGCCGAGCTGATCGACGTCATGGTCGACACGGCGTACGGCGAGCTGCCCGCGCCCGCGGAGGTGCCGGGCGGCTGGCGGGGCAGGCTGGAGCTGATCGCCCGGGAGAGTCTGGCGCTGTACCGGAGGCATCCGTGGATGCTGCAGGTGCCGACGGTGAGCCGGCCCCCGCTCGGTCCCAACTTCATCGCCAAGTACGACTACGAGTTGCGGGCGGTCGACGGCATCGGCCTGGACGACCTCGAGATGGACTCGGTGGTGACGCTGCTCAACGGCTACGTGAGCGGGGCGGCGAGGGGTGCGGTGGAGGCGGCGCAGGCGCCGGGGGACACGGGCGTGACCGACGAGCAGTGGTGGTACGCCCACGCGCCCTATCTTGCCAAGGTCTTCGATCCGCGGCGGCATCCGCTGGCGGCCCGGGTGGGCGCGGCGGCGGGCGAGGCCTACAACGCGGCCTACGACCCGGACCAGGCGTTCGAGTTCGGCCTGCAGCGGGTGCTCGACGGCATCGAGGCGTTCGTCGCCGCCCGCGCCGCCGCCCGCGCCGCCGGACGAGGCGCTGTCTGAGAGGTCCTGTCTGAGAGGTCCTGTCTAAAGAGTCGGTAGGCCCGGCGGGGCATCCGCGCGTGCCTGCGTGACTACGGCGCCCGATCCGGGGACCCTGCCCAGGCGGAGATCCGCACAGCGGCGGCCGGGGGACGGGGGCAGGGCGATGACGACCAGCGCGGACGAGGCCGGGACCGGCCCGGCGCCGGCCAGTCTGCGCCTGCCGGGCATGGTGCTCGGGGTGGGACTGGGCGGGTTCGTCGACGGGATCCTGCTGCACCAGCTCCTGCAGTGGCACCACATGCTGAGCAGCACCGACACCGACCGCATCGGGGTGCGGTACTACGACCCCCGCACGGTTTCCGGGCTGGAGATGAACACGGTGTGGGACGGCCTGTTCCACACCGTGTGCTGGCTCGCGGTGCTCGTCGGCCTCGCGATCCTGTACTCGCGCGTCACCCGCGAGCGGCGCCGGGTGTGGACCTCGCGGGTGCTGTGGGGGTGGATCCTGGCCGGCTGGGGCGTGTTCAACCTCGTCGAAGGCGTCCTGGACCACCACATCCTGGGCATCCATCACGTCCGCGGCGGCCCCCACCAGCTGTGGTGGGACCTCGGGTTCCTCGTCCTGGGCGCGCTGCTGCTCGCCGGGGGGTATCTGCTCGCGCGCAGCGGGCGGTCCTTCGACCCCGCCGGGACTCCCGCGTGACCGACCACGGCGCCCACTTCGCGGGGGTGTCCGGCGTGCTCGCGCCGGTCCTCGTCCTGCTCGTGTACCTTCGCCTGGCCCGGCGGGCGCGCCGCCGCAACCCGGTCCTGGGCTGGAGCGGGTGGCGTACGGCGAGCTTCGCCGCCGGGCTCGTCCTGGTGGCGGCGGCGCTCCTGCCGCCCGTCGCGTCCCTCGCCCACGCCGACTTCCGCGGTCACATGGTGCAGCACATGCTGATCGGGATGTACGCCCCGATCGGCCTGGTGCTGGGCGCTCCCGTCACCCTGCTGCTGCGGACCCTGCCCGTCGCCGGGGCGCGGCGGCTGACCGCCGTCGTGCACAGTGGTCCCGGCCGGCTGGCGGCCCATCCGGCGACCGCCCTGCTGCTGTCCGCCGGCAGCCTCGTGGTCCTCTACTTCACGCCGCTCTATGACGCCGCCGCGGCGCACCCGGCCGGGCACTGGCTGCTGCACGCCCACTTCCTGCTGTCGGGCTGCCTGTTCGCCCATGTCATCGCCGGTCCCGATCCCGCGCCCGCCAGGCCGGGCGTCCGTGCGCGCCTGGTCTACCTCGGCTGCGCCATCGCCGTGCACGCGATCGTCGCGCAGCTGATGTACGGCGGCTTCCGGCTGGACGTGCGGGCTCCCGTGGCCGAGGTGCGGGGCGGCGCGGAGATCATGTATTACGGCGGCGACATCGCCGAGCTCCTTCTCGCCGCCGCCCTCGTCACCACCTGGCGCCCCGAGCGCCGTGATCGTCCCGAACGCCGTGGGCGGCCGGCTGCCCGGGTCGCGGACCGCCCTTGATCCAGATCAGGGAACCCGGTCTGCGGGCCTCGCGGCGGATCTTCCACAGCGCGAGCTTGCAGGTCAGCTCCTTGTACATGGCGCCCATGCGGCCGTCGAAGTGGACGTTCGTCGCGGCGTCGTCCTTGCGGGCGAACTGTCGCAGGCCGGCGCGCCGGCCGAGGCTGACACACGATCCCGTGAAGGCCAGGTCGATCACCGCCGGAGTGGTTCCCGCGATGCGGCTCAGCACGGTGTCGGCGGCCTGTGCCCCGAGCGGTCCGGCGGCGTAGCAGCTCATCCGCAGCGGCCGGTCCGAGGGTGCGGCGGCGTCCCCGGCCGCGACGACGTGGTCGTCGTCGACGCTGGTCAGCGTCTCGTCGGTGAGCAGGCGGCCGAGTGCGTCGGTGCGCAGCCCGCTGGCCGCCGCCAGCTCCGGTACGCCGAAACCGGCGGCCCAGACGGTCAACGCGCTGGCCCGGACCGTCCCGTCGGCGAAGACGACCGCATCCGGCCGGACCTCGTTCACCACGGCGGCCTCGAGCACCACGACACCGTGCCGGGACAGCCACGTGGACAGGGAACGGCGACCCGGCGCACTCAGCGACGGCGCCAGGGTGTGGCCGCACACCAGCGTGACGCCGCGCCCCTGCCCGGCCAGCTCGGCGGCCGTCTCTACACCGGTCAGCCCACCGCCGACCACGGTGATCGGAGCGTCGAGGGGCAGCTCCCGCAGCCTGGCACGCAGCCGCCGCGCGGACTCCAGTTCGGCGATGGGCACAGCGAACTCGGCCGCGCCGGGCACCGATGACGGTACCGCGCCGGTGCTGCCGACCGCGTAGACGACGTAGTCGTAGTCCAGCGCGCGGCCCGACGCCAGCCGTACCGTGCGGGCGGCGGTGTCGATGCGCTCGGCGCTGTCGACGACCAACCGGACGCCGTCGCCGAGCAGCGTGCCGTAGTCCGCCGTGGCCTGGCCGGTGCCGGCCGCGAACTGGTGCAGCCGGATTCGGTCGACGAACTCCGGGCGTGGGTTCACCAGCGTGACGCCGACGTCGGGGCGCCTCCGCAGCCGGTTGGCCGCGAGCGTGCCGGCGTAACCGCCGCCGATGACGACGACCCTGTGGGGGGCGTGGTGTCCGGTCGTGGACATGGTGGGTTCCCTTCTCGAACTCGCTGAGTGGCTCTTCCACCAGTCCGACAACGCACCTGCCCGGAATGTGAGGCGAGCCGTCGGCCTTACACTTCGCCGCGCTGCCTTGTCGGACAGGTAAGGATGACGCGAGCGAGGGAGCCGAGCACACCATGACCATCCAGTCCGAGCCGGGAGGCGGCCGGGTCGATCCCGGCCTGAGCGTGATCATGAGCGAGCGGCGTCACCTGATCAATCTGGCGTATCGCCTCCTCGGCTCCCTTGCGGACGCCGAAGACGTCGTGCAGGAGACCTACGCCCGCTGGTATGCCATGTCCCGGCAGCAGCAGGACGCCATCGCGTCCCCCGGCGCCTGGCTGACCAGGGTCGCCGGACGTGTCTGTCTCAACGTGCTCTCCTCGGCGCGGGCCCGGCGGGAGACCTACGTGGGGGAATGGATTCCCGAGCCGTTGCCCGACCCCGCGGAGTGGCCCGGCGGCCGGCCGGGCATGACCGCCGACCCGGCCGACCGGATCACCCTGGACGAGTCGGTCAATCTGGCCTTCCTCGTCGTGCTCGACGCGATGACCCCGGCCGAGCGGGTCGCGTTCGTCCTGCACGACGTCTTCCGCTACTCCTTCGCAGAAGTGGCCGGCATCGTCGGGCGCACCCCGGCGGCCTGCCGCCAGCTGGCCTCCTCGGCCCGCCGCCGCATCCGCGGCACGCGGGTTCCGGCGGCTCCCGTGGCCCGGCAGGCCCGGATCGTCAGAGACTTCAAACAGGCGTTGGAAACCGGGGACATCGACGCCCTCATCGGGCTCCTCGACCCCGGCGCCACGGCGGTCAGCGACGGCGGCGGCCTGGTCAGCACCACGCTGCACCCGATCGAAGGCGCCGAGCGGATCGTGCGTTCCCTGGTGCGTCTTCAGGACAGGCTCCGCGACCTGACGATCCTGGAGCGTACGGTCAACGGCCGGCCCGGCCTGGTCGCCCAGCAGGACGGCGTGACCGTGTCGGTGTACGCGTTCGAGATCGTCGGCGACCGGATCACGCACATCTGGGCGGTACGCAACCCCGACAAGCTCCGGCCGTGGACGACCATTTCACCGCGATAGCACAACGGCCTGCCGCCGCGGTGCGGGGGCAGGCCGATGCCGGGGGGCGACGGGGGGTGACGGTCGTCAGGCGCGGGCCGCTATCCGGGTGAGGAGCGGCTGGACCAGGCGCGCCGCCAGGGGGCCGAAGGCCGCCAGGATCAGGACGTACGCGGCGGCGAGGGCGCCGAGGTCGGGGTGGGCGCCGGCGGCCACCGCCAGCCCGGCGATGACGATGTTGAACTCTCCGCGGGGGATGAGCGCGATGCCGGCCCGGACGCGTCCGGCGCGGGCGATGCCGGCCCGGCGTGCGGCGTACCCGCCGGTCAGCAGCTTGGTGATCATCGTCACCACGGCGAGACCGGCGGCCAGGCCCGCGGCGGGCAGGATCTTGGTGGGGTCGGTCTGCAGGCCGAAGAAGACGAAGAAGATCGCGGCGAACAGGTCGCGCAGCGGCGCGAGCAGTGCCTGGGCGTCTTCGGCAAGTTCGCCCGATAGGGCGATGCCGACGAGGAACGCGCCGACCGCGGCCGAGACCTGCAGCTGCTGGGCCAGTCCCGCCACCAGCAGCGCCAGTCCGACCACCTTGAGCACGAGCACTTCGGGGTTGGGGCTGGCGACGAACGCCTCGATGTAGCGGCCGAAGCGCAGCGCGACCAGGAGCACCACGCTCACCGCGGCGAGCGCGATGGCCACGGTGATCGCCCCGGCGACCGCGCTCAGGCCCGCCAGCATGGCGGTCAGGACCGGCAGGTAGACCGCCATCGTGAGGTCCTCGAAGACCAGCAGCGACAGCACCACGGGGGTCTCGCGGTTACCGATCCAGCCCAGGTCGGACAGGACCTTGGCGGTGATGCCGGAGGAGGTGGCGTAGGTGACGCCCGCCATGGCGACCGCGGCGACCGGCCCCCAGCCGAGCAGCAGCGCCAGGATCGCGCCGGGCGCGGCGTTGAGCACGAGGTCGACCAGGCCGGCGCGGGCGTTGCCCTTGAGGCTGGTCACCAGTTCGTCGGCGTTGTATTCCAGGCCGAGGGTGAGCAGCAGCAGGATGACACCTAATTCGGCGCCGGTGGCGATGAACTCCTCGCTGGTGGCCAGCGGGAGGATGCCACCGGTGCCGAAGGCCAGGCCCGCGATGAGGTAGAGGGGGATCGGGGAGATGCCGACGCGCAGCGCCAGTGCCCCGAGGATGCCGAGTCCGAGGACGACGGCGCCGAATTCCAGGAAAAGTATCGCGGTATTGTGCACGCGCTGCCCTCAGCCGCTGGCGAAGATGTCGGCGACGGCGGCGGTGCTGTCCTCGCTGCCCACCACGACCACGACGTCGTCCGTGGCGAGGACGAAGTCGGGAGCGGGGCTGGCGAAGACGCGCCCGGCGCGGACCACGGCCACGATGGAGGCGCCGGTGCGGGTGCGCACCTGGGCCTCGCCCATGGGACGGCCGGCGAAGGGGGTGCCCGGCGAGATCGGCAGCTGGACGCTGACCAGTCCCTCGACCTCGCGGTGCAGTGCGTTGAGCCGCTGGACGATGCGGGGGGCGCCGAGCAGCTCGACGAGCGCGTCGGCCTCCTCATCGTTGAGTTTCACCGTCTCACAGGCCCTGTCGGGATCGTCGGGGTCGTAGATCACCAGATCGCGTCGCCCGGTGCGGTGGGAGACGACTCCTATTCGCCGTCCCGAGCGGGTGGTGAACTCGTGCCGCAACCCGATCCCCGGCAACACCGTCTGCTCGACATCCACGGCGCTGCTCCTCCGTTCAATAGGTCAATGTCTGTCCAGGAACCTACCAATGATGAGTTGACGTCTTATTTCCGGCTCTTCGTCAGCGGTGTGAGGGGTATGGCAAGCTGACGGCGTGGACGACGACCTCGAACACGCGCTCGTCGCGGTCGGGCCGCGGCTGCGCGCGCTGCGCCGGCAGCGCGAGACGACCCTGGCCGACCTGTCGGCGGCGACCGGCATCTCGGTGAGCACGCTGTCGCGCCTGGAGTCGGGGTCGCGGCGGCCGACCCTCGAACTGCTGCTGCCGCTGGCGCGGGCGCACGGTGTCACGCTGGACGAGCTCGTCGACGCCCCGCCGACCGGGGATCCCCGCGTCCATCTGCGTCCGGTCGTGCGCAACGGGATGACCATGCTGCCCCTGAGCCGCAGGGCCGGGGGCATCCAGGCGTACAAGCTGGTGATCCCGGCGGGCAGCGCCAGGAGGAAGCCGGAGCCGAAGACCCACGAGGGCTACGAGTGGCTCTATGTGCTCAACGGGCGGCTGCGGATGGTCCTCGGCGAGCAGGATCTGGTGCTCTCCCCGGGGGAGGCGGCCGAGTTCGACACCCGGCTGCCGCACTGGTTCGGCGCCGCGGACGCGCACGCGGTGGAGTTCCTCAGCCTGTTCGGGCAGCAGGGTGAGCGCGCCCACCTGCGTGCCCGCCCGAAGGCCAAGCAGGAGCCCGCGCCGTAGGGCGCTACGCGGGGCGGCGCGCCAGGGTGAGCAGGTGGCCGCTGACGCCGAGGAGGGACGGCACGCGCTCCATGGCGCGCTGGGCGTCGAGCATGAGCCGGCGGCGTTCGGGGTCGTCGAGCCAGTCGTCGACGTCGCCGTACAGCCAGAAGGCGCCCTCCAGACCGTACCGCTCGGCCTCGGGCAACCCGGCGTCGGCGAACTCCCCGACCACCTCGTCGGGCTCGTGGAAGTAGGCGGAGAAACCGTGCCCGGGAGACAGCATCACGCCGTCCGTCACGGCTTGGTGCGCCGCCCGCCGCTCCGGCTCCTGCGTGTAGACCCCGAGGTTGATCGTGTCGTGCACGGCGGCGTAGCGGTTGATGGTGGCGGCGGCCACCAGCCCTCCGGGGCGCACCACGCGGCGCGCCTCGGTCAGGGCCGTGACCCGGTCGGCGCGGTCGGCCAGGTGGTAGAGCGGGCCCAGCAGCAGGACCGCGTCCGCGCTCGCGTCCGCTGCGGGCAGGTCGCGTGCGTCGCCCAGCCGGGCCGTCACTCCGGCCAGGGCCCCGGCCCGCTCGACGTGGAGCGGGATCGGGTCGAGCAACTCGACCTCGTAACCGTCCGCGACAAGCCATTCGGCGTGCACGCCGGTGCCGCCGCCGACGTCGAGCACCCGGGCGGGCGGCGACGGCAGCGCCCGGCGCAACACGTCCTGTGTCCGCCACAGCTCCAACCGCCCTCGCCCCGCGCGGAGCCTGCCGTGCTCCCTGTCCTGCTCGTAGTAGGCGCGCACTTCCCGCGTCACCGACATGACCGGCTTCCTCCTCGACTCGTCGGACCGTACGGCGTGCTCGCCGCCGGACGGGGCTATCGGCTGCCGGCGGCGCGGCCGAGGAACAGGGCCCGCTCCCGCTCGTTGCCCGTCAGCGACGCCGCCCGCTCGAACTCCCGCCGCGACTCCTCCGTACGGCCCAGCCGGGCCAGCAGGTCCCCGCGTACGGCGGGCAGCTGGGGGTAACCGCGCAGGGCCTTGTCGGCGGCGACGGCGTCGGCGATCTCCAGCCCGCGTGCGGGGTCGCCGGCCATGGCGACCGCGACGGCGCGGTTCAGCTCCACGACGGGGGAGGGTGAGACGTGGGCGAGGACCCGGTAGAGGGCGGCGACGCGCTCCCAGTCGGTCTCGCCGGCGTGGGCCGCGCGGGCGTGACATGCGGCGATGGCCGCCTGCAGGGCGTAGGGGCCGAAGACGCCGCCGAGCGACTCGGCCCGCTCCAGCGCCTCGAGCCCCCGGCGGATGAGCAGCCGGTCCCACAGCCGCCGGTCCTGGTCGGCGAGCAGGACCGGCGCGCCGCCGGGCCCGGTGCGGGCATGCAGCCGGGAGGCCTGCAGTTCCATCAGCGCGGCCAGGCCGTGCACCTCCGCTTCGCGGGGGAGCAGGCCCGTCAGGAGACGGCCCAGGCGCAGCGCCTCGTGGCAGAGGTCGGGACGGGTCCAGTCGTGGCCCGCCGTGGCCGAGTAGCCCTCGTTGAAGATCAGGTAGACGACTTCCAGCACGGACGCCAGCCGTCCGGCCAGCTCGTCGGGGGCCGGCATCTCGAACCTGACCCCTTTCGCGGCCAGGGTGCGCTTGGCGCGGACGATCCGCTGGGCCACCGCCGGCTCGGTGGCCAGGAAGGCCCGGGCGATCTCCCCAGTGGTCAGGCCGCCGAGCAGGCGCAGCGTGAGCGCGACGCGGGCCTCGGTGGTCAGGGCGGGGTGGCAGGCGGTGAAGATGAGCCGCAGCATGTCGTCGCGGATGTGGTCGTCCATGTCGGCGTCCGGGTCGGGCTCCGGCCTGCTGCCGAGGTCGCGGCCGATCTCCTGGAGCTTGCGCTCGTATCGGCCGCGCCGCCGCAGGTGGTCGATCGCGCGGTGCTTGGCGGTGGCCATCAGCCAGGCGCCCGGGTTGTCCGGAACGCCCGCCTCCGGCCACTGCTCCAGCGCGATGAGCAGCGCGTCCTGGGCGAGTTCCTCGGCCAGGCCGATGTCGTCGACGAGGCGGGCCAGCCCCGCGACGAGCCTGGCCGACTCGATCCGCCAGACCGCCTCGATCGCGCGGTGCGCCGCGAGCCGCGGCTCGGTGCCGGTCATGGGGTGCTCAGGCCGGTGGGGCGAAGTCCTCGGGGCCGAGCACCTTGACCACCTCGGCCTCGCCTTCCCAGCCTTCCCACAGGTCGCGGTGCAGGCGCATGAAGCGTGCGGTCCATTCGACCGCCTCCTCCTTCGACCGCACGTCGTACAGGGCGTAGCTGATCAGTTCCTTCGACTCGGCGAAGGGGCCGTCGGTCACGCTGAGCCCGCCCTCGGCGAGCCGTACGGCCGCCCCGGAGACGCTGGGGGCCAGGCCGGCGGTGTCGAGCAGGGCTCCGGCGACGGTCGCCTCCTGGCCGAGCTTGGCGATGGCCTCCATGAGGTCGGCGGGCGGCGGGGTGGCGGGCTGGGCGGCCCTGAGCAGAACCATGTATCGCATCGGTCGTCTCCCTTCAAGCAATGATCTATCAGGTGATCGCGGGACGGGTCAGGCGTTCCGGTAGGTGTGCACGGCCAGGGCGGCGATCCAGGCCCAGCCGAGCACCACGGCGCCGGTGAAGGCGAGGTTGGACCAGGCCGCGCCCGCGGCGGAGACCATGGCCAGGAAGCCGGCCGCGAACAGCGCGCCGGTCGCCCGCGACCCCCACGCCCAGGCCGTCCTCCCGCTGCGGGCGAAGCGGCGGGCGAGGACGAAGCAGGCCGCGACCAGGCAGGCGAACCCGACGCCGCCGGAGGCCAGGTGCGCGATGCCGTGCCAGCTGACCTCGCCGCCCGGCACGCCGCGGGGGAAGCCCTGGGCCGGGTCGGCCCGGAAGGCCCCGGCCGCCAGCAGGCTCAGGCCGTAGACGGCCAGCAGGCGGGGGGCCCAGCCGCGTCCGGCGGCCCGGCGCAGGCCCGCGGCGAAGGCGATGGTCATCGCCCCGGCCAGGACGAGGTTCGTGATGTGGATCCAGCCGAGGTCGCCGTTGGCGAGCAGGCTCCAGGCGTGCCGGGTCAGGTCGAATCCGTCCCGGGTGAGGGCCTCGGTGAGCGACACCCCGACGTAGATCGGGCCGGCGATCACGCCGTACCCCAGCAGGCTGCGGGTGACGGCGTCGCGGCGGTCGCAGGCGCGGGACGGGGTGACGGCGTGAGCGGTGGCGGTGGTCATGGGTGGTCGTCCCTCCGGGCGGGGGCCGGTCCCTCACCGGCCCTTCACCCACTCCTCGAACGGGACGAGCCCGGATCGACATCTCTCCCGAATTTTTTTTCAAGATTTTTCTCGGGGCTCCGATGCGGACGGGACGCCGCCGATCGCGTTCCGGCGCATGAGCGGCAGCCGCAGGACGAACCGCGCGCCGCGGGGAGAGTCCTCGACGCGCAGGGTGCCCCGATGGGCCCGGGCGATGTCGCGGGAGATCGCAAGACCCAGCCCGGTGCCGCCGGCGTCCCTGCGCCGCCCCTCGTCCAGCCGGGTGAACCGGTCGAAGACCCGCTCGCGGTCGGCGGGTGCGATGCCGTTCCCGTCGTCGGTCACCGCCACGACCGCCTGGCCGCCGGCGGACCCGACCCGGACCGTGACGCCGGTCGCCGCGTGCCTGCGCGCGTTGCTCAGCAGATTGCCGACCACCCGGACCAGTTGCACCCGTGAGCCGTGCACCCACACGTCCCCGGTCATGTGGACCTCCACGGGCGTACGGCCGGGGTGTGCCTCCACCTCCTCGGTCACCAGCGCGCCGAGGTCGATCGGCTCGTGCGGCGCGGGCCGGCCGGCCCGCAGCCCGGCCACGGCCAGCACATCCTGCACGATCGCCTCCAGGCGGCCGGTGGCCGACAGCGCCCCCCGGATGGCGTCGCGGGGGGCGACGTCGTCGGGGTAGAGCAGCGCTTCCTCCAGCTGCACCCGCAGCCCGGCGATCGGCGTCCTGAGCTCGTGGGAGGTGATGGAGGCGAGCCGGAACTGCTGCTCCACCGGGCGCAGCGTCCGGCCCGTGATCCACCATGTCAGCAGGCCGCCGAGCAGGACGACGAGGAGCGCGGCCGCCGCGATGAGGTATTCGAGGCGGTGTGTCGCCAGGAGGGGCGGCTCGGCCGTGCCCGCGTAGACGACGGGGGCGTCGGGGGCCGTCGACACCCGGTCGGCCATGAGCAGGACGCACCGTTCGCCCGGCCCGCACTCGACGCGCCGCTGGAGCCGGTTGTCCGGCCCGGGCCTGAAAGAGCTCAGAGGCGGTCGTCCGGTCGCGGCGGGACTGGCGTCCACGACCCTGCCCCGCGCGTCCACCAGCTGGACCAGGTCGACGGAACCCGAGACGGGGCCCGGGACGGATGCGGTGGGCAGCGTGCCGTTGCGCACCTGCGCGCTCCACAGGGCGGCGACCTGCTCGGCGTCGAACAACACCCGGTCTTCGACGCCGTAGCGGATCGCCAGGTCGAGGCTCACCCCGCCCAGGGCCGCGAACAGCAGGAACAGCACCGCCACGGCTGTCGTGTAGCGCTTCTGGATCGAGCGCAGGAACGGCATCGGCCTCACCACTCTCCTGCCGCACCCGTGGACGGTCGGTACCACGAAGGATTGGACGATTTCGTCCACTTTGGGGTTAGTTGTCTGGTTGTGTCAAATTCGCGACAGGGATCCTGACGTGGGCTTTCACGTGGTCCAGCGCCATGTCGAGGGCGACCGCCAGGGGCCGTTCGTCCTGCATGGTCTCGGCGAGCAGGTAACCGCCCTGCAGGGCGGCGATGACCGCGACGGCGAGTTCCCGGGGATCGGCGCCGGGGTCGAGCTCGCCGCTTTCCCGCATCCGGGCGAGGCCGCCGGCGAGCAGGCCCTGCCAGGTGTCGAAGACGGCCGCCAGGGAACGGCGGGCGTCGTCGTGCCGGCAGGCGAGCTCGTTGGCCAGTGAGCCGATGGGGCACCTGTAGGGCTCGCCGCGCTCCCGGCGGTTCGTCACCAGCCAGTCGCGCCATCGTTCGAGATCCCGCATCGAGCGCACCTGGTCGAGCTGCGGCTTCTGCGAGGAGACCATGCGATGCTCCCGTATCGCGATCACCTCGGCGATCAGGGCTTCCTTGTCCGGGAAGTAGTGATAGAGCTGCGACTTGCTGATGCCGCAGGCGTCCACCACCTGATCGAGGGTCGTCGCCGCGACCCCCTGCCTGAACATGAGGTCGGAGGTGGTGGCGACGATGCGGTCGCGAGTGGCCGCGCCACGTGCGGTGAGCCGTGGGGGATCCTTCCTCGGCCCTCGATCGGCCATGCGACAACCCCACCTTCGGGCACGCGGCCCCGCTGGAGATAAGTCTTGATATTACCCGACATACCACCATAAACTGGACGAAATCGTCCAACCCATCTGGATCGCCCGCAGTGCCGCGGTCATGACCCTCCCGGTTGGAGTGTGATGCCATGGCGCCCGTCGGCGTCGATTATCGCGAGTCCGACGATCGCGCCGGTGCCTTCGGCGACCGTAAGCCGGCCGGTGTGCTGGTTCGTGCCGGTGGCGGCCAACGTGCGGGTGGCGGGTTCCGGCGTCATCCGCGGCGGGAGCTTGGCGCGCATGGCCAATCCCGGGACGGCGTGCTCGCGCCGGTGGGCGACGAAGCCGGCCACGCGACGTCATCGACCGCGAGCCACGGCGCGACCGCCAGAGCCGTCGGCGTGCGCCCGGCGAACGTCACGACCTCCCGGTGCAGGTGGGACTGATCGACGTAGCCGCTCTCGGCCGCAACGCGGGCGGCGGTGTGACCCGCCGCGAGCAGATGGGCGGCATGGTCGAAACGCACCAGCCTGGCAGCGCGTTTGGGGGTGATGCCGAGCTGGGACCCGAAGCGGGACCACAGCCGCTTGCGGCTCCAGCCGACCTCGTCCGCCAGCCCGTCGATGCGAACCCGCCCCCGGCTGGACAGCGTCCGCCGCCAGACGTGGGCGACCTCGGGGTCCACCGGCGGGTGGGCGCCCAGCCGCCGGCCCAGGATGTCCGCCGCGATCGCGAACCGCTCGTCCCACGACGCGGCGGCGCGCAGCCTGTCCTCGGCTCGCCCGGCGTCGCGGCCCCAGACATCCTCAAGGGCTGCCACCGTCCCGCTGAGCTCGGCCGACGCGCCCAGCACCGCGGCCGCCGCGACCGGATCCAGCCGGATCTGAAGCAACTGTCCGGCTCCCCGGCCGGTTGCCCGGAGATCGCCGGGCAGGAGCCCGGCGACGACACTGCCGCGCTCGTGCCGGCCATGGGTTTCGTAGACGACGCCGGAACCCTCGTTCAGATCGATGAGCAGGGTGACGGAGGGGTAGGCGACCATGGAGATGTCCACCGAGGCCGGGGCGCGATGGCGGAACCCGGCCATGCTGACCCCCGGCAGCCGAACCGGCGGGCGCGGGACCGCGACGTCCACCCATGCCCAGTCAAGTGACGTCCCGGTCGGCAGCACCCGGCCAGTCTAGGCATCAGGGAATCACCGGTCGTCGACCGTCGCCGTGAAGCTCAGCAGCAGTTCGCCGACCGTCTCGGGCGCTTCCAGCATGGGCAGGTGCCCGATGCCGGGCAGCAGCTCGACCCGAGCGCCCGGCACCGCGTTGTAGCGGTGCGCCGACGACGGCTCCCAGCGGGGGTCGGCAGCGCCGAAGATCACTTGCACGGGGAGGCCGAGGGCGGCCAGACGCTCGGGCACGCTCCGCTCGGCGATGTAGGCGGTGTTGCGGCGCAGGACCGTCCTCATCGAGCGGTAGGTGATGTTCCGAACGTCGGCGACCACGTCGTCCGGGAGGTCCACCGGGCGAACGGCCGTCGCACTGATCCCCTTGCGGATCATCGCATCCGAACGCCTCGGCCACAGGAGCGGGCCCAACGGCGGGGCCAGCAGCACCCGAAGGATGAACGGCTGCCGGCGGAGAGCATCCGGGCTCGGGCCGCTACTGATCAGCGCAAGCGAGCCCACGAGGTCGCGACGTCGCTCGGCAAGCGCGGTGGCGACATAGCCGCCGCTGGAGTGCCCGGCCACGGCGACGTGACGGAGGCCGAGGCCGTCCAGCAGCGCCGCCACCTGGCCCGCCTGCGCGGGCACGTCATACGACGGCGCGGGCGGGGACTGGCCGCAACCCGGCAGGTCGACGCGGATGACGTGATGGTGGCCGGCCAGGGCCGGGACCACCGGGCCCCAGAAGCCGCCCGAGGCGCCCGACCCGTGGATGAGCAGCAAGGGCGGCGCCTGCCGCGGGCCGTCATGAACCACGTGCATCCCATGCGAGCGTTCACTGTCGTATTCATTCATGCGGAGACTGTGCACCGGCGACCGGCTGTCGGTCTTGGACAAATGTTCCCGCGCCGGCCGGCACACCTTCGTCACCCGGCTGATCCGCGGCGGCGAGGACCTCATCACCGTCGCCGAGATGACCGGCCACGCCCGCCTGGACACCCTGCGCGTCCACGGCCAGCCACCGAGGAGGACAAACAGCACGCCCTGCGATACCTCACCGTCGACCGCTGACCGGCAAGGACCCTGCCGATGACCGACCCGCATGCCCCCGCCGAGCCCCTGGCCGCCCGCCTGACGACGCTGTGGCCGCCTGACCCCGCGCTCCGTCCGGCGGCCGGCCGCGCCGGGGACCGGCCGCCGGACGGGGAGCGCCGGATCAGGCGGCGTACGCCTCGCTGATCGCGTGGCTGTCCTCGTGCATGCGATAGCCGGTGATCCTGCCGTCGGCGACGGTGAAGTGCAGGGCGAACTCGTTCAGGAACGACCTGCCGGTCGACAGCACGCCGAAGCGGCTGCGGCCGGTCGTCACCGCGTGCCCGCCGTCGACGAGGGTGGTGTCGATCGTGAACTCCTCGGGGGCGAGTTCGGTGGCGAGCACCGTGAAGAACTCGGCGATCTCGTCCTTGCCGGAGCGGGCCCCGGTCCAGGGCACCTTCGGGTCTCCGGGGACGAGGAAGTCCACCCGGTCGGCGAACAGGTCGAGCAGGCCGGGCAGGTCGCCGGCGGCGAAGCGGGCGAAGAAGGCGTCGACGACCTCGTGGGTGGTCCGGGATGTGGCGGTCATGCCGTTTTTCCGATCTGTCGTGGTGGCGTGGAGCGCGGCCGGCCGGCGAAATCTCCAACTGATCGGTTGGAGTATGGCAGGCGCCCGCCACAAAACCAACTGGACGGTTGGAATTGTGTAGGCTGCCGGTCATGGCATGGGACACCGCCAGGACCAGACGGCTGCTGCTGGAGGCGGCGGTCGAGGAGTTCGCCGAGCACGGCCCGCAGGGCGCGCGGGTGGACCGAGTCGCCGCCCGCGCGGGGGTGAACAAGGAGCGCATCTACCAGTACTTCGGCGGCAAGCGGCAGCTGTTCACCGCCGTCCTGGAGGCCGAGCTGGCCAAGGTGGCCGCCGCAGTCCCCCTCACCGGCGAGCAGATGGCCGACCTGGGCGAGTACGCCGGGCGGGTGTTCGATTACCACTGCGCCCACCCGCACTTCCTGCGCCTGCTCGCCTGGGAGGGACTGGAGGACGGCCGGGCCGAGGTGGCCGCGCAAGACGAGCGGGCCGCCCACTACGCGGGCAAGGTCGCCGCCTTCGCCGCCGCGCGCGACGACGGGCTCCTCACCGGCGAGGTCGAGCCCGCGCACCTGGTCTACGCGGTGTACGCGCTGGCGACCTGGTGGTTCACCGCCCCCCAGATCGTACGGATGATCATGGCGGGGGTCCGGGGAGACAGCCTGGCGGAGCGGCGGGCCGGGCTGGTCCGCATGGTCGGCCGCCTGACCGCCTCCGCGAGCGCCTGAACCGGTGACGGCGGCCCGGCGTCCGGCGCTCGGCGGGTGGGATACGTTTCTAGCTGGGCGCCGGGCCGGCGAGCGGCCGATCGCCCGCGGAACACGAGGAGATCAGGCACGTTGCCCGACACGCACGACCCCGCAGGCATCGGCACGGACGCCCCGGCGGGTCCCGGCGGCAGGCGGCCCGGCCTGCGGGCCGACTGCGCGAACTGCTTCGGGCTGTGCTGCGTCGCGCTGCCCTTCGCCGCCTCGGCCGACTTCGCGATCACCAAGGACGCCGGGAGGCCGTGCCCCAACCTGCGGGACGACTTCCGCTGCGGCATCCACGCCCGGCTGCGCGACAGCGGCTTCCCCGGCTGCACCGTCTACGACTGCTTCGGCGCCGGGCAGAAGGTCTCGCAGATCACCTTCGGGCGCAGCTGGCGGGACGAACCACGGACCGCAGCCCGGATGTTCGAGGTCTTCCCGGTCATGCGGCACCTGCACGAGCTGTTGTGGTACCTGGACGAGGCGCTGTCCCTGCCGGCGGCCCGCCCGATCCACGCCGAGCTGCGCGGCGCGTTCGAGGAGACCGAGCGCCTGACGACGGGCACCCCCGACGACCTGCTGGGCGTGGACGTCGCCGCCCACCGCGAGAAGGTCAACGTGCTGCTGCTGCGGACGAGCGAGCTGGTGCGGGCGTCGGCCGGGGGCCACGCCCCCGACCGCAGGGGAGCCGATCTCATCGGCGCCCGGCTGAGGAAGGCCGACCTGCGCGGAGCCAACCTGAGGGGCGCCTACCTCATCGGGGCGGACCTGCGGGGGGCCGACCTGCGCTGGGCGGACCTCATCGGGGCGGACCTGCGCGGCGCCGATCTCGGCGGAGCCGACTTCACCGGGAGTGTCTTCCTCACCCAGGTCCAGCTGAACGCGGCCAAGGGGGACGAGGCCACGAAGCTGCCCCCGGGCCTCATCCGGCCGTCGCACTGGTCGGGCCCTGCGGCCCGTCCGACCACGGCGGCGGGCCGGGCGCCCGCGCGCCGGCCGCGCCCCCGCCGCCGCTGACGGAAGCGTCCCTGAGCGAAGCGTCCCTGCTCGTCTCGATGCCGAGGGCGGCGGCGAGGTCGTCCAGGTGCGCCGCCACCGGGCCGAGCGTCAGCACGCCGCTGCCCGCCCCGGCCAGTTCACCCGCCGCGGGCAGCAGCGCGGCGTACGCGCGTTCCATCGTCGTGCGGTCGCCGAGCGTGAGGGCCGCCCGCGCGGTCAGGCACCACAGGGCCTCCGTCAGCAGATCGGGCGGCGGTTCGGGAAGTGCGCGCAGCGCCGCCGCGGCCTCCGTCCGGCGGCCGCGGGCCAGCAGCACCAGAGGCCGGGCCCACGGCGCGTACGGCCCCCAATCGGCATGTTCGCCGTCCGGTGCGGGCTGCGCGTGCCGCAGGCGCAGGCACAGCAGCGCGAGCGGCAGCAGGCCGCGCTCCATGCCGGGCATCCCGGCGCCGTCCAGCCGCGTGGCGGCCTCCCGGTAGGCGGCCTCGACCTCCTCCACCGGCGCCTGCCCGGTCGCGTCCAGGCGCAGCGCCCGGTACCACCCGGTGAACACCCCCACCAGGGGCCGCTCGTGCCGTACGGCCAGGCTCTCTGCGGCGGCGGCGTGCGCGTCGGCGGCCGGGAAGTCCGCGAGGGCCGACCGGGCCTGCATCCGGATGAGGTGCCCGAGCACCTCGAAGGTGACCAGGCCGTGCCGGGCGGACAAATCCACCAGTTCGGCGCCGATCCCGTCGCGGCGGGCGGCGAGGCCCGTGCGGTGGAAGGTCTGCATGAACACGCCGCTCAGCGCGAACGCCAGCGACGCGGGGTCGTTCAGGCGGCGGGCGATCTCCTCGGCCTGCCGCGCCGCCGCCCGCGGCCCGGGGCCGGAGCGGGCGCCGCGCGACTCCAGCGCGATCGTCGCCAGCAGCCGGGCGCGGGCCGCCTCGTGACCGGCGGCCGCGCGACCGTATGCCTCGTGGTCGGGGACCTCGTGGTCGGGGGACAGGGCGGCCAGTGTGCGCCCCGCCGCCGCCACGATCCGCGCCGCCTGCCCGGGGTCGTCGGAGCGGGTCCAGATGGCCGGGACGTCGAAGGCGCCGATGACCCGGGCGGTCAGCTCCGGGTCGCCCAGCTCCTCGGCCGCCTCGACGGCGGCCACGCGGTGCTCGCGGGCCGCCCGCAGACCGCCGCCCCCGGTCACGGCGAGATCGCGCAGCAGCCCGGCCGTCGACTCCAGGCGGGCCCGTGCTCCGGTGGCGACCGCGCGGTCGTACGCGGCGGTCGCCTCGGCCCACACCCGCTCGGCCGCGCCGGCGGTTCCGGACGGGGTGGGGTCGAGGTGGCCGGCCTGGCGCAGGATGTCGGTCTCCAGACTGCGCAACCCCGGGCCGGGGTCCACGCCCAGCTCGTCCACCAGCAGGGCCCGCGCCCGGCGCAGCACGGCCAGCGCGTCGCCCTGCCGTCCGCCGCGATACAGCGCGAGCGCGAGCAGCCGCCAGGCCTCCTCGCGCCAGGGATGCCCGGCCGTGTGCGCGTCCAGGTCGGGCACCGCCTCGGCGGCCCGGCCCAGGGCCAGCAGCGCCTCGGCCCGGCGTTCGACCGCGTGCAGCCGCAGCTCGGCCAGGCGGGAGCGCTCGGCGCGGGCCCAGTCCTCGTCGGCGAACTCCGCGTAGGCGGGGCCGCGCCACCACCCCAGCGCCTCCTCCAGCCGCCCGAGCGCGTCCTGCGGAGGCAGCGCCACGGCGGCGGCCACCGCGTGTTCGAAACGCCACGAGTCCACCGCGCCAGTCGCGGCCCGCAGCGCGTACCCCGGTCCCTCGGTCACCAGCAGCCGCGCGGGGGTGCGGGGCGGCCGGCCGGGTTCCAGCGCTCGGCGCAACGCCGCCACGAACGTCCGTACGGCCCCGATCGCCCCCGCCGGCGGTTCGTCCCACAGATCGTCCACCAGGCGGGTGACCGGGACGACGCGCCCGCGGGCGACGATCAGCCGGGCCAGCACGGCGCGGTGCCGGGGCCCCTTCAGGGCGATCGCGGCGCCGGCGCCGTCCCAGGCCGTCACCGGCCCCAGCACCCCGAACGTGATCCCCACCTGCGGCTCCCCTCCAGGTCACGGCACCTGTCACGGTAGCGCGCTGACCGGATGCTCATTCACGCCCGGCAGCCTGGGGACACATCCGATCCCGCACAGAAAGGGAACGCGTCATGGCGCCCGTCCTTCCCGATTTCGACTACCTGCGCGTGCCGGTCGCCGACGGTGTGTCGCTGAACACGGCCGTCGCCGGGTCGGGGAGCCCGATCGTGCTGCTGCACGGCTTCCCCCAGACCCACCTCATGTGGCGGCACGTCGCCGCCGACCTGGCCGCAGACCACACCGTGATCTGCCCCGACCTGCGCGGCTACGGCGACAGCGACAAGCCGGCCGAGGCCGGTCCCGAGACCTATTCCAAGCGCACGATGGCCGCCGACGTCGTCGCCCTGGCCCGGGCGCTGGGACACGAGCGGTTCGCCCTGGCCGGGCACGACCGCGGCGCCCTGGTCGCCTTCCGCGCCGGGCTCGACCACCCGGCGGCCGTCAGCCACCTGGCCTGCCTCGACGTGCTGCCCACGCTGGACATGTGGGAGGTGATGCACGGCGCCGCCGCGGCGGTCGGGTTCCACCTGTACCTGATGGCCCAGCCGCCCGGCCTGCCCGAACGGATGATCGGCGCGAGCGCGGACGCGTTCTTCGGTCATTTCCTCGACCTGTGGACCCTCGACCGAGGGGCGATCCCCGGCGACGTACGCGCCGCCTACCTGGACGCCTGCCGTACGGCGGTGCCCTCGATCGTGGCGGACTACCGCGCGTCGGCGGGGATCGACGTGGACCACGACCGGGCGGACCGGGAGGCGGGGAACCGGCTGCGGATGCCGGTGAGCGTGCTCCAGCAGGACTGGGGGGCCGCGCTCGGCTACGACGCCGGGGCGCTGTGGGGCGCCTGGGCCCCCGACCTGGCGCACTCCACGGTCGCCTGCGGGCATTTCATGGCCGAGGAGGCCCCGGCGGTGGTCGCCGGGGCCCTGCGCGCCCTTCTCACCCGCTGAGCCGCGGGGGCCTGCCCCGTCGCGTCGGTCAGCAGGCGACGTCGGCGGGCGGGAGCGTCCCGGTGGTGAGGAAGGCGTCGACGGCGCCGTTGAGGCAGGCGTCGCCGAACGACGGGTACGGCGCGTGGGTGTGGGCGTCGATGGTCACCAGCCGCGAGCCGGGGATGTGCGCGGCGACGGCGCGGCTGTTGGCGACCGGGACGGCCACGTCGCGCAGCGCCGCGGTCACCAGGACCCCGGGTGCCCGGTTGGCCGACAGCCGCACCGGCTCGTCCTTGATCCGGGGCCAGAAGGCGCACGGCGTGATGTTGGCGTTGGCCGGCCCGAACAACGGATACCGCGCGCTGTAGGAGGCGAGGTCGCGCAGGTAGTCGCGGGGGTCGCGCGGCCAGGGGCCGTCCCCGCACCGGTAGGCGATGTTGGTCGCGGTGTGGTTGTCGGCGGGGACGCCCGGCACCCCGGCGGGCGGCAGCGGCCGGAGGGGGAACGGCACGAACGGCTCCCGCCCGGCGGCGAGGTCGGCGAAGGCCGCCGCGACCAGCCCGAAGGTACGCTCGTCGTAGATGCCGGCCACGAGCAGCGACCCCAGTTCGCCGCCGGTCCAGGCGTGTCCCGCGACGACGAGGGGGCTCGTCGCGGCGCGGCGGATGAGCCCGGTGACGGCGTCGGTGACCTCCTGCGCGGTGGCGCCGAGGCCGTAGTCGGCGTCGCGCGCGGCCGTCCAGGCGGCGAAGGCGGCCGTTCCGGCCTCGAACGCGGGGGTGCGCGCCAGCTCGTACGGCCGCCACACCGTGTCGCCGTAGGGCGGGCTGTCCAGCACGAACCTGTCCACCCGGCCGGGGAACAGGGTGCTGTAGGTCGCCCCGAGCATCCCCGCGTACGACCCCCCGAGGTAGGAGATCTTCTCCTCGCCGAGCGCGGCCCGGATGACGTCCATGTCGCGGGCCGCGTTCGCCGTCGTGGCGTGGGGCAGGGCCCAGCCGGCGGCGCGCACGCAGTCGCGGGCGTACGCGCGGGCCTCGGCGGCGTCGGCGGGGAAGCTTCCCGGGGTGGCGGTGCGCACCCAGTAGCCGCCGGTCTCCTCCAGGTCCTGCCCGCAGCCGATGGGCGTGCTCCGCTCGACGAAGCGCATGTCGAAGCCGATCAGGTCGTATCGGGCCCGCACCTCGGGGGACAGCTGGGGCGCCAGGGCCGACGGCAGCGGCACGCCCGGCCCGCCGGGTCCGCCTCCGGTGGTGAGCAGCACGCCCCGGCGGCGGGCCGGGTCGGTCGCGGGCAGCCGCGAGATCGCGATCGTGATCGTCCGACCGCGGGGACGGCGGTGGTCGAGCGGCACGGTGACCTCCGCGCAGCGCAGGGCCGGGTCGTCCACGCCCGCGCAGTCGCCCCAGCGCAGCTGCTGCCCCGGCGGCCGGCCGGGAGGCCGCGGCGGGCCCTGCCGCGTGTCCTGCCGCGTGTCCTCGCCCGGAAGCGGCTGTGGCGCGAAGGCCGCCGCGCCCTGCACTTCCTGCACGTCCGCCATCGCCGGGGCCGCCGCCACCGGCGAGAGCAGCACGATCGATGCCACAGTGGTTGCCGTTATCGCCGCGATCCGCGACGCGCCTGCCCAGTCCGCCATGCCGCACACACTGATCAACGAAGGCCGCGCGCGCCAACGGCCCGGGTCCGCGCAGCGGCCGGCGGGAGAGTGCGCGCTGCTCCGGGACGCGGCCCCCGTGCCCGGGCGTGAAACTTTCCCTCGCGCGTGAGACCGTGTCCGGATCGGACGGCCGGCTCCGACGTCCCTTGCGCGGCGGTGCGGCAGGCGCCCGCCGGAGAGGAGCGAACCGTGAAATACATGATCATGCTGTACGGCTCGCAGCAGGACTACGACGCCATCGAGGGACGGCCGGGCCACACGCCCGCCTGGTCGGCCGGCGACGTCGCGGCGATGCACGCGTTCATGACCGAGTGGAACGACGACCTGGTGAAGTCGGGCGAGTTCGTCGACGCCCAGGGCCTGACCGCCCCCGTCCACGCCCGCAGGATCCGGCTGCGCGAGGGCGTCCCCGTCGTCACCGACGGGCCGTACGCCGAGACGGAGGAGGTCCTGGCGGGCTACACGATCGTCGAGTGCGACAGCTTCGACCGGGCGACGCAGATCGCCGCGCGCCTGGCGCACACCCCGCATCCCGAGGGCGCGGCTCTCGCGCACGAGTGGTACGTGGACGTGCGTCCGATCGCCGAGTCACAGCCCGAGCCGGAGCTGTGACGACGCCTCACGGCGATGCCGAGGACCTGCTGCGCGGCCTGGCGCCGCGGGTCCTCGGCGCGGTCGTGCGGCGGTACGGCCACTTCGACACCGCCGAGGACGCCGTGCAGGAGGCGCTGCTCGCGGCCGCCGTCCGCTGGCCGGAGGACGGCCTGCCGGACAACCCCATGGGCTGGCTCGTCACCGTCGCCGGCCGCAGGCTCACCGATCTGCTGCGCGCAGAACAGGCCCGGCGAGGCCGGGAGGAGGCCGCCGGCAGGCGGGCGCTGCCCGAGTGGCGGACCGCGCCCGCCGCGGACACGTCCGCGGCCGCGTCCGACGACACGCTGACCCTGCTGTTCATGTGCTGCCATCCTGCGCTGTCGCCCGCCTCGCAGATCGCCCTCACCCTGCGTGCGGTCGGCGGCCTGACCACCGCGCAGATCGCGCGGGCGTTCCTGGCGCCGGAGACGACCATGACCCGGCGCATCACCCGGGCCAAGCAGCGCATCAGGGACAGCGGCATTCCGTTCGGCATGCCCGCGGGAGCCGACCGCGACGCGCGGCTGCGCAACGTCCTCCACGTGCTCTACCTGGTCTTCACCGAGGGGTACGCCGGGGACGCCGGCGGGACCGGGCCTCGCCGGGAGGACCTGGCCGCCGAGGCGATCCGGCTGGCCCGCATCCTCCACCGGCTGCTGCCCGGCGACGGCGAGGTGGCCGGGCTGCTCGCCCTCATGCTGCTCACCGATGCCCGCCGTGCGGCCCGCGCCGCCCCGGACGGCACGCCGATCCCGATGGCCGAGCAGGACCGGAGCCTGTGGGACGCCGCCCGCGTCGCCGAGGGCGTGGCGCTGGTCGACGCCGCTCTGTCCCGGGGCGTGCCCGGGCCGTACCAGATCCAGGCGGCGATCGCCGCCCTGCACGACGAGGCGCCGAGCGCGGAGGCGACCGACTGGCCGCAGATCGCCGCGCTGTACGCGGTGCTGACCGGGATGTCGGCCAACCCCGTGACGGCGCTGAACCACGCGGTCGCGGTGGCGATGAGCCGGGGCCCGCGGGCGGGGCTGGATCTGCTCGCGGGACTGGAGGACGACGAGCGGCTCGCCCGCGACCACCGCCTGCCCGCGGTGCGCGCGCACCTGCTGGAGATGGCGGGGGAGCGGGCAGCGGCGCGGGAGGCCTACCTCACGGCGGCCCGGCGGGCGGCGAGCCTGCCGCGCCGGCGCTACCTGAACGCCCGTGCGGCCCGCCTGCCGCCGGCGCCCGGCGGCGACGCCTGACCGCCGGTCGATTCCCGGCGGGGCCGGGTCAGGAACGGGGCTGGAACAGTTCGACGAGGTTGCCGGCGGGGTCGGGGAGCAGGATCTGCCGCCCGCCGGGGCCTGCGACCACTTCCCCGCGGAACGACAGGCCCGCGGCGCGGAGCCGGGCGATCTCGGCGTCCAGGTCGTCGACGACGAGGTGGATGCGGTTGCGGCCCGCGCCGGAGACGTCGGCGGGGGTGGCGCGGGCGCCGGAGCTGGCGGGCCCGGACAGCAGCAGCCGCAGCGGCCCGCGTACCACGTCGGCGAAGGCGGGCGCGGCGCTGCCGTTGAGGGTGAAGCCGAGATGGGTGGTGTAGAAGTCGACGGCCGCCTGGACGTCGTCGACGACGTAGCGGACGCAGGCGTAGCGGTCGGTCACGGTCATCGGGGAGCCTCCGGAGTGTTGGCCAGGACATTGGTGGCCATGACGGTGTCGGCCAGGACGGGGAGCAGATGGCGGATGCGTGTGTCGATGTCCGCCGCGGTCCGGCCGAACGCGGCGTGGCTGTCCGGTTCGGGCCGGTCGGCCGCGGCCGGGTCGGGGGTGCTCCAGTGGATCCGCCGCGCGTCGTCGCCGAATTCGGGGCAGGTTTCGCGGACCTTGTCGCAGAGGGTGATGACGTAGTCGAACCGGCGGCCGCGCAGCGTGTCCAGGTGGCGGGGCCGCCGGCCGGCGATGTCGATGCCGTGGCGCTCGCGCAGCACCCGTACGGCCTGCGGATGCATCTGCGGCCGGGGCCGGCTGCCGGCGCTGGTCACGGTGACGAGGCCGGAGGTGTGGCGGCGCAGCAGGGCTTCGGCGATCGGTGAGCGGGCGCTGTTCCCCGTGCAGGCGAACAGCACCGAGAGCCGGGGCCACCGCGGCTGGTGCTCCGGCGGCGCGGGGACGCCGCGCAGCGCCGGATGTAGGGCGGGGTGCAGGGCGGCCCCGGCGGCGGCCAGGGCCTGTGCGCATCGGTCCAGGTCGAGCCGGTAATAGCTGTCGCGGCCGTCGTGGCTGCTGCGGGTGGCGGTGACCAGGCCGCCGGCGCGCAGCAGCCGCAGATGGTAGGAGACCAGGTTCTGCGGCGCTCCGGCCAGCGCCGTGAGCTCGCGGACCCGCAGGTCGCCCGCGGCGAGCTCGGTCAGCAGCCGCCAGCGCAGCGGGTGCGCGGCCAGGCGCACGAACGTCGGGGCGGCTTGACTCGACGACGCCATGCCCCGGACGATACATCAAACGCATTTGATGGAATAGCCATGGATTCGTCGCGTGGCGAGGTGGAGGAATGGACGTGGGGGAGAGCGGCCCGGCGGGTTCGATCCGTGATCTGTTGCGGGGGCTTCCGGTCTTCGACACCGAACTGCCGGGGTTCGACGTCGGCGCCGCGCCGGCCGATCCGGTCGCGTTGTTCGTGGAATGGCTGACCTCGGCCGTCGAGGCCGGCGTGCGGGAACCGCACGCCATGGCGCTGGCGACCGCCGACGCCGGCGGGCGGCCTTCGTCCCGCGTGCTGATCTGCAAGGACCTCGACGCGGACGGCACCTGGTATTTCGCGACCGGCGCGGGCAGCCGCAAAGGCCGGGAGCTGGCCGCCACGCCGTACGCCGCGCTCAGCTTCTACTGGCCCGAGCAGGGCCGCCAGATCCGGGTGCGGGGCGCGGCCGTCCCGGCGGACGCCGGGCGCGGCGCCGCCGACTTCCTCGCGCGTTCCCCCGGAGCCCGCGCCGACGCCCTGACCGGCCGCCAGTCGCAGGTCCTGGACGATCCGTCCGACCTCGAAGCCGCCCTCCGCGCGGCGCACGCGCGGATCGAGGCCGACCCCGAGGTGGTCGCGCCGGAATGGACCGTCTACGGCGTCCGCGCCGACGACGTCGAATTCTGGCAGGCAGACCGCGACCGCCGGCATACCCGCCTGCGCTACACGCGCGCGGATGGCGCCTGGACGCGTCACCGCCTGTGGCCCTGAAGCCCCAGGCCCCTCGACAGCCGCAGGCCCCTCGACAGCCGCAGGGTCCTCGACATCGGAGGTCGGCATGACGGGCACGCCGGCCGGCTCCGGGCAGGGGCCGCTGGAGCGGCGGCTGGGCCTGCCCGACGCCGTGGTCATCGGGCTGGGCTCGATGATCGGAGCGGGGATCTTCGCCGCCCTGGCGCCCGCGGCGCGCGCGGCGGGGTCCGGGCTGCTGCTCGGGCTGGCCCTGGCGGCTGTCGTCGCCTACTGCAACGCGACCTCCTCGGCCCGGCTGGCCGCGCGCCACCCCGCCTCCGGCGGCACCTACGTGTACGGACGGGAGCGGCTGGGAGAGTTCTGGGGCTACCTGGCGGGGTGGGCGTTCGTCACCGGCAAGACCGCCTCGTGCGCGGCGATGGCGCTGACCGTGGGCGCCTACGTGTGGCCGGAGCGGGCCCATCTGGTGGCGGTGGCCGCCGTGGTGGCGCTGACCGCGGTGAACTACGCCGGGATTCACAAGAGCGCCTGGCTCACCCGGGTCATCGTCGGGGTGGTCGTCGCGGTGCTGGCCGCCGTGGTGGTGACGGGCCTGTCCTCCGGCGCGGCGGACCCGGGGCAGCTGCGCGCCGGGGCCGGCGTCACCGCCGGCGGGGTGCTGCAGGCGGCGGGCCTGCTCTTCTTCGCCTTCGCCGGTTACGCGCGCATCGCCACCCTCGGTGAGGAGGTGCGCGACCCCGCGCGGACCATTCCCCGCGCGATCCCGCTCGCGCTCGGGCTCACCCTGGTCGTCTACGCGGCGGTCGCGGTGTCCGCGCTCGCCGTGCTGGGCGGTACGGGACTGGCGGACGCGGTCGCCCCTCTGGCCGCCGTCGCGCGGGAGGCCGGTCATCCCGGCCTGGCCCAGGTCGTACGCGCGGGCGCCGCGGTCGCCGCGACCGGCTCGCTGCTCGCGCTGATCCTCGGGGTGTCCCGCACCACGCTGGCCATGGCCCGCGACCGGCACCTGCCGCACGTCCTGGCCGCCGTCCATCCCCGGTTCCGGGTGCCCCACCACGCCGAGGTGGCCGTCGGCGCGGTCGTGGCGGTCCTGGCCGCGACCGCGGACCTGCGCGGCGCGATCGGGTTCTCCTCCTTCGGCGTGCTGGTCTACTACGCCATCGCCAACGCCGCCGCCTGGACCCTCGGGCCCGGCGAGGGACGGCCGCCGCGGGCGGTGCCCGTCCTCGGCCTGGCCGGCTGCCTGGTCCTGGCCTTCGCCCTGCCCCTGTCCTCGGTGGTCTCCGGGGCCGCCGTGCTCGCCGCCGGCGCCGTCGTCTACGCCGTGCGCAAGGCCGTCACCTGACGGGGATCACTTGAGACTCGCATGCGGCTACCATGAGCCGATGCGAGGCGGAGTCTCAACCATAGTGAAAGCAGCCGGCGCGGGGCGGGCCCGATGAGCCGCAGGGCACTGCGCCCGGTCGACCTGGCACGGGAGGCGGGGGTCTCCACCCAGCAGATCCGCAACTACGCCGACGCGGGCATCCTCCCGCCCGCCGAGCGGACGGCGGCCGGCTACCGCAGGTTCGACACGCGGCACCGCGACGCCCTGCTCGCCTACCGGGCGCTGGCCAAGGGGTACGGCTGGGAGGCCGCCCGTTCGATCATGCTGGCCGTCCACGACGGCGACCTGGCGGGCGCGCTCGCCCTCGTCGACGCCTGCCACGCCGCGCTGCACCAGCAGCGGCTGGCCCTGCGGGCGACGGGGGAGGCGCTCGAAGCGGTGGCCGGGCAGGATCCCGGCGGCGCGGTGACCCCGCAGTCCCCCCTGCGGATCGGGGAGGTGGCCGCGCTCCTCGGCGTACGCGCCTCGGCGCTGCGCGTGTGGGAGGAGGCCGGGCTGCTCACCCCACAGCGCGAGCCCGGCACCGGCTACCGGTGGTACGGCCCGGCCGAGGTCCGCGACGCCCGCATGGTCCACATGTTGCGGCAGGGCCGGTATCCGCTGTCGCGGATCGGCGACGTGCTCGACGGCCTGCGCCGCACCGGCAGCACCGAGGCGCTGCGCGCGGCGCTGGCCGAACGCCGGGCCGCCCTCGCCGCCACGGCCGTCGCCATGCTCGAAGGCTCCGCCCGTCTGCACGACTACGTCGCCGGCGCCCCCTGACACACGCCTGATCCGCTGATCCTTACGGCCTCTTAACAACTAGACTCCTAAAGTGCTAGGAACCTAGATGAATAGAGGTTGTGGTGATCGAGTTCTACCTGGACGGCAGGTCCGGTCTCTCGCCGTACCTGCAGCTCGTCCAGCAGGTGCGGCACGCGCTGCGGCTGGGCCTGCTGCGTGAAGGCGATCAGCTTCCCACCGTCAAGGACGTGGTGGCGCGGTTGGCGATCAACCCCAACACCGTGCTCAAGGCCTACCGGGAGCTCGAGCACGAGGGCCTGGTGGCCGCCCGGCCGGGCGTCGGGACGTTCGTGACCAGGACCCTGGCGGACGCCTCGCTGGCGGCGCACGGCCGGCTGCGGCAGGACCTGCGCCGCTGGCTCGCCAAGGCGCGTCTGGCCGGCCTCGACGACGAGAGCATCGAGGCCCTGTTCATGACCACCTTCCGGACCGCCGCTCAGGAGGACATCGCGTGACCGCTGTCCTGCAGGCCCGCGACCTGGGCAAGAAGTACGGCAAGCGATGGGCGCTGCGCGACTGCGGCGTCGACATCCCGGCCGGCCATGTCGTCGGGCTGGTGGGCCCCAACGGCGCCGGCAAGACCACCCTGCTCAAGCTGGCCGCCGGGCAGCTGACGCCGACCTCGGGAAGCATCACCGTGCTCGGCGGCCGTCCCACGGGAGATTCGGCGCAACTGGCCCGGATCGGATTCGTCGCCCAGGACGCCCCCGTCTACGCGGGCCTGAGCGTCGGCGACCATCTGCGGCTGGGCGGCCGGCTCAATCCCGGCTGGGACGCCGCGCTCGCCCGAGATCGGATCACACGGCTCGGTCTCGATCCACGGCGCCGGGCGGGCAAGCTGTCGGGCGGGCAGCGCGCCCAGCTGGCCCTCACCCTGGGCCTGGCCAAACGGCCCGAGCTGCTGATCCTGGACGAGCCGGTCGCCGCGCTCGACCCGCTGGCCCGCCGCGAGTTCCTGCAGGGCCTGATGGAGGCCGTCGCCGAGCACGGGCTCAGCGTCGTGCTCTCCTCCCATCTGGTCGCCGACCTGGAAAGGACCTGCGACTACCTGATCGTGCTGGCCGGCTCGCGCGTGCAGGTGGCGGGGGAGACCGAGGAACTGCTGGCCACCCACCATCGGCTCACCGGCCCGCGCCGCGACCCCGGCCGCCTGCCCGCCGGCCGGCATGTCGTGTCCGCCAGTCACACCGACCGGCAGAGCACGTACATCATCCGCACCGGCGCCCCGATCCACGACCCCGCCTGGAGCGTCAGCCAGGTCACCCTGGAAGACCTCGTCCTGGCCTACATGGACCAGCCCGCCCCCGCCCCCCTCAGATCGGTCCTGGAGGTCGAGCGATGATCTGGCTGACCTGGCGACAGTTCCGCGGCGCGGCCGCGACGACGGTCGCCGCGCTCGTCGCGCTCGCCGCCGCCCTGGTGCTGACCGGCCCCGGCCTGGCCTCCGGCTACTCCGCCGGGATCACCGCGTGCACCCGGGACGGCGACTGCGCGCGCTTCTTCGACCGGTTCTTCGACGACTACCAGACGCCGTTCACGGCCGTCACCGTCATCGTGCTGATCTTTCCGGCCCTGGCCGGTCTCTTCTGGGGGGCGCCGCTCGTCAGCCGGGAACTGGAGGCCGGCACGCACCTGCTCGTGTGGAACCAGAGCATCACCCGCACCCGCTGGCTGGCGGTCAAGCTCGCGTTCACCGGCCTGGCCGCCGTCGCCGCCGCCGGACTGTGCAGCCTCGCGGTGACCTGGTGGTCCGGCCCCCTGGACAAGTCCGCCGCCCCGGGCTTCACGCTGATGGATCCCCTGGTGTTCGGCGCGCGCGGCGTCGTTCCCATGGCGTACGCGGCATTCGCCTTCGTGCTCGGGGTGACCACGGGCATGCTCATCCGCCGTACCGTGCCCGCGATGGCCGTCACCCTGGCCGTCTTCGCCGCGGTGCAGATCGCCGTGCCGCTGGTGGTCCGGCCTCATCTGCTGCCGCCGGTCAGCTCGTCCTTCGAGCTCGGTCCGGAGAACGTGGACTCCTTCAACATGTCCCGCGACGAGCGATTCCCGCGAGTGATCCTGGATTCGGCGATCCCCGGCCACACGGGCGCCTGGGTCCTGTCCAGCCGCCTGGTCGATCCGTCCGGACGCGCGATCGGCTCCGGCGCCGCCGGCGCCGTGGTCCGGGTGTCGGTGACGTCGGGGCCCTGCGCGCCGTCCGAACAGGCGCGACAGGCGGGAGGCGGCATGGACGCCTGCCTCGCCGAGATCAACCGGCTGGGCTACCGGCAGCAGGCGACCTACCAGCCGTTCGGCCGTTTCTGGCCGCTCCAGTGGATCGAGACCGCGATCTACGCGCTCCTCGCCGCCGGGCTGACCGGGCTCTGCTTCCGGTGGATCCGCAGGCGCCTGTCATGACCGCCAAGCCGATGGCGGCCGGACTCGCGCTCCTCCTGGCGGCCGCCTGCACCACGACGCCGCCGCGTTCCCAGCCCGGCACGGCGGCCGCGGGCGCGAGATCCGTCTGCGCCGAGCCCCAGGGGCCTGCGCCCCCGGAGACGCCCACCACGATCGACGTCGTCGAGCAGGCGTACTTCTGCATCCTCGCCGGCTACTACGGCGGGGCCACGCTCGACGCCCGCGCACTGCTGACCGCGGGATTCGCCGCCTTCGCCCGGGAGCTCGACCGCGGCGGGCGCGACCTGCCCGAGGCCACCATGCCGGCGCTGACCGGTGACCGCCGCGCCGACTGGGACGCGTTCGAGACGGCCTACCGGCGGGTCATCGCGAAGCTGCCGGACGACGCGGACCTGCGGGGGAAGCTCGCCGCCGCCACCCTGCAGGCGATCGTGGCCGCTCTGGGCGACGACCACGCCCGCTGGACGCACGGCGGCGGGCGGCCCCCCGACTTCTACGACGGCGACCAGTACGGCCTGGGCCTGCGCGTCAGCCTCGGCCCGGCCGCGGACCCCGGGACCGCCCCGCCGCCGCTGTTCGTCACCGCCGTCCTCGGCGGAGCGGCGAAGGCCGCCGGGTTGCGCCCCGGCGACGTCATCGAGTCGATCGACGGATCGGCGCCCTACATCGGAGGGCAGGCCGTTCCGGCCGCCGTCGCCGCGCTGTATCCGCGATACCCGCAAGCCCGGCCGGTCCGGGTCCAGGTGATGCGGCAGACGAGCGGCCGGCGCCGGACGGTCACGTTGAAACCGGGCCTGTACCAGCCCGACCCGGCCACCCTGCCAGTGGTCACACCGAAGCTGCTGCGCGACCGCATCGCCTACGTACGGCTGAGCGGTTTCGCGCCCGACTCCGCGGACCGGGTCTTCCGGGCGGTCTCCAGGCTGGGCGCGGGCCGCACGCTCACCGGCCTCGTGCTCGACCTGCGCGGCAACGGCGGCGGCAGCCCCGCCGAGGCGAACCGGCTGCTGAGCGGGTTCGCCCACGACCGGGTCACGGCCTACCTGTGCGCGGCGGACGGCACGTGCGACCCCATGCGGACCGACGACGGCGTCGCGCTGCTCGGCCTGCCGCTGGTGGTGCTCACCGACCACGGCTGCGCCTCGGCCTGCGAACACTTCAGCTCCGCCGTCAAGGACCTTCGTCTCGGCCGGCTGGTCGGGACGCGGACCGCGGGCGCCGTCTCGGGCCCGGCGCAGGCGTACCTCCTCGGCGACAACACCATCCTGGCGTTCCCGTCGAAGCACCACTTGGCGCCCAACCGTGAGGTGATCGACCGGGTCGGTGTGGCGCCCGACCACTACGTGCCGCTGACCCCGAAGGACGCCGCCGCCGGGCGCGACCCCGCGCTGGCCGAGGCGCTGACCTTGCTGCACCACTGACGATCCGACGGGTCGCCGAGAAAGGACGGGCCGCTCCATGAGTCATGCCGTCAAGCACCTGGCGGTCGCCGGGCTGGTCGTCCTGGCCGCGGCCGCCTGCGTCGCGCCGGCCCCGCCCAGGACCGTCGCCGCCCCCGCCACCGCCCCGGGGGCCGCGCCCACCGGTCCCGCCGCACTGCCCGCGCCCACCGGTCCCCGGCCGGTCGGCGCGACCACCCTGTATCTGAAGGACACCTCCCGCTCCGACCCCTGGGTGCCCGAAGTGAAGGTCAGGGAGCTCATGGTCACCGTGTGGTACCCGGCTCGGCCGGGGGAGGGGCGGCGGGCCCCCTACATGACCGCGAAGGAGTCCGAGCTCACGCTGAGGGGCAAGAAGGTGACCGGCGTGCCGTACGACGTGCTGAGCCGCACCCGCACCAACGCCGTCGAAGACGCGGAACCGGCCGGGCGCACCGGCGGCCTGCCCCTGGTGGTGCTGTCCCCCGGGTTCACCATGCCTCGCGGCACGCTCACGGCGCTGGCCGAGGAGCTGGCCAGCAGGGGATATGTGGTGGCCGGCGTCGACCACACCTACGAGAACTACGCGACGACCTTTCCCGGCGGGCGGGTCGCCGAATGCGTCGCGTGCGACAGCGACACCGACCCCGGTTTCGGCACGAAGGTGGCCGGGGTCCGCGCGGCCGACGTCTCCTTCGTGATCGACCGGCTGACCGGGCTAGGCGGGACGTGGGAGGGCTCCTCCCTGATCGACCCGTCCGAGATCGCGGTGGCCGGCCAATCGATCGGCGGAGCCGGCGCCCTGGCGGCCATGGTGAAGGACTCCCGGATAGACGCTGGAATCGACATGGACGGCACCACCTACGCCCGGATCCCGAAGAGCGGACTGTCGCGGCCGTTCCTGTTCATGGGCTCGGCCGGTCACCTGCCCGCGGGCCGCGACAACTCCTGGGACCGCGACTGGAGGCTCCTTACCGGCTGGAAACGCTGGCTCGTCCTGCCCGGCGCGGACCACCAGTCCTTCACCGACGTGCCGCTCCTGGCGGGCGCTCTCGGCCTCGCCGTCCCCGGCGACCTGACCGCGGCCCGCTCCGCAGAGATCACCCGCGCGTACGTCCGTGCCTTCCTCGACCGGCACCTGCGGCACCGGCCGCAGTCCCTGCTGGACGGGCCGTCGCCACGCTACCCCGAGGTGCGGTTCTGCACTCCGGGCGGCGGGGCCTGCCGGTAGCGCGGCGGGACGTGCGGCCCTACAGGGCCCACCAGTGCGTGGCCAGGAGGTCGAGGGTGGGCCGCGGCGGCGCGGGCAACCGGGTCAGATACCAGGCGAGGCTGCTGTACCGGTGCAGCAGGGCATAGGCCAGCAGCCGCCTGCTCAGTTCCTCGCCCAGGTCGCGGTCGCGGTAGCCGTACGCGAGGAGCAGGCGGCGCAGGATCCCGCCCTCGCCGCAGGACAGGAACAGCCCCACCGACGCGAACTCGTACTCCCGCGCGCCCCGCATCGCCGGTTCGAAGTCGAACAGGCCCGACAGCCGCCAGCCGTCGCCGTCGCGCACGACCATCAGGTGCTCGCGCATCACCTCCGTGTGCAGCAGCACCGGCGCGGACGGCGTGAGCTCGACGCTGTCGAGGAAGTCCGGGATCTGCGCCAGCCAGGCCTCCTCCAGCCCGTCGGCGCGGTGGTGCGCCACGCACGCGTCCCGTCGGGTACGGAGGAAGCCGTCCCAGTCGTGCGGCCCCACGACCGCGTCGAGGCCGGGGGAGGACACCGAGTGGAGCGCGGCGAGCGTCTCGCCCACGGCGGCGGCGAGCTCCACCCGGTCGTCGCGGGGGATGCGCGGCCAGGCCTCGGCGAGGCTCTCCCCGGGCAGGCGGGTCATCAGGATGTAGCTCCAGCCGTCGAGATGCTCCGCCTCCAGCACCCGCGGCGTCGCGATCGGCAGGCGTCCCTCGACGGCCCGCAGGACGGTCAGCTCCGTGTCGTACTCCTCGGGCAGGTAGACCTCGGGGTAGAGCTTGAGCACGTGCCGGTCGCCCACGGCGTAGACCGGCAGCGACCCGCCGGCGAAGCGCTCCACGGGTTCGCCGCCGAGCCCGAGATGTCTCAGCAGGGCGGAGACGGCCGGGCCGAGACGGGACTCGTCCCGCCGGACGGCCACGAACTGCTCCTGGGACTCGGCCGGCGGAAGCCGCACGTCGGAAAGCACGGCCCGACGATAGACGAGAGCCCCGGGAGCCGATCAACCGGTTTATCTCCTCCCGGAAACCGGCCGATGCCCTCGGCCGGTTTCAGCTGATCTCACGGCCGCTTGCGGAACGGGGCGAGGGTGGCGCGCACGAGGTCGGCGGCACCCCAGTCGGGGTCGAACTGGGCGATCACGGCCAAATGCTGGCGTAGCTGGATGATCGGCATGCGTTCGCGCCAGTCGCGGTCGAGCCCGGTCAGCTCGGCGTACAGCTCGAAGAACACGTGCGCCTCGGGCGGCGGCGCCGTCGTCCAGAGGTGGGCCAGGTCGACCTCGGCCCACATGTACGACACGGCCGGGTCGATCAGCGCGGGCCGCCCATCGGGGGTGGCCATGACGTTCTGCGCCCACAGGTCGCCGTGCGTCAGGCATGCGGGCCTGACCGGCAGCAGCTCGGGCAGCCGGTCGCACAGCCGCTCCAGCGCCACCCGGTCCGCGGTGTCGAGCGCCTCCCGGACGCGGGGCTCACCGAGCCAGCGCAGCAGACGGTGCTGGGCGAAGAACGCGAACCCGTCGTCGTTCCAGGTGTTGACCTGCCGGCGACGGCCCAGCCAGTTGTTCCGGCGCCAGCCGAACCGGGGGTGCCGAGTGGTGGTGTGCAGGCGGGCGAGCGCATGCGCCAGCCGCACCCAGAAGGCCTCGGTGCCCGGCCGGGGCCGCAGCGTGGACAGCACGAGCAGGTCGCGGTCGGCCAGGATGATCTCGGGCGTGGCGACGCCGCCGGCCTCGCGCAGCACGGTCAGCCCTTCGGCCTCCGCCGCGAAGGCGTCGTCCGACGGCGGCTCGCCGAACGCCTTGACGAACACCGGCGTGCCGTCACCGCGGCGCGCGAGCCCCGCGGTCGCGGCGAGGCCTCCGGTGGCCGGCTCGACCGCGACGACGTCGGTCAGGCCGGCCGCGTGCAGGCGTTCCAGCAGCAAAGACGTCGTTTCTGTCACGGAATGCGCTCCTCTGCTCCCCGACGCCCCGGACGAGGGCCCCGAAGTGGATCAACCGATTATCCCCACGGCCGTCATGTGCGCGCGCCGCCCGGCCAGGTGCCGATCACGGCGGTCGCGTCCAGCTCGTCGTCGTGTGTCAGCCGGGCGGCCAGCCCGGCACGGGCGACGGCCTCGGCGGTCTGCTCCGCCTGGCTCTCGCTCGTCTCCACCAGCAGGTGGCCGCCCGGCGCGAGCCAGCCGGCCGCCCCGGCGACGACCCGCCGTACGACGTCGAGCCCGTCCGCGCCGCCGTCGAGCGCGACCTGCGGTTCGTGCACGCGCGCCTCCGGCGGCAGCAGCCCGATCGCGCCGGTCGGCACGTACGGCGGGCTGGCGACCAGGACGTCCACCCGGCCGCGCAGCGCGGTGGGCAGGGCCGCGTAGAGGTCGCCCTCGTACACGGTGCCGGCCACCCTGCCGCCCGCCGGGGCGAGGTTGCGGCGGGCACAGCGTACGGCGGCGGGGTCGACGTCCACGGCGTGCAGCTCGACCGGCCCGGCGACGGCCGCCAGCGCCGCGCCCATCGCACCCGAGCCGCAGCACAGGTCGACGACGACGGCGCCCGGCCGGGCGAGCGCGGCGGCCTGGCGGACCAGGAACTCGGTGCGCGGCCGGGGCACGAAGACCCCCGGGTCGACGGCCAGCCGCAGACCGCAGAACTCGGCCCACCCGATGACGTGCTCCAATGGCAGGCCGCGGACGCGCCGGTCCACCATGTCGTCGAGCTCGGCGGGCGTACGCGCGGCGGAGACCAGCAGACGGGCCTCGTCTTCGGCGAAAACGCACCCCGCGGCCCGCAACCGGGCCACGACCGAGGAGAAAGCGGGGGAGAGGGACAGTGACAAGGGAGAACCTTCCGGTGTGCCGAGGGCGCTCCCGTGGTCGCCTGCCTCTACGCGACCGGACGTGCGGGGAGAGGGGAGCACCCGACCTGTTCAGCGGTAATGGGGCTCACCTCCTCGTGTCGTCGCCGCCGTGACCGGCACCCTACACCAGAGCGCCCGCCCAGCGGCACGGGGCGGGGCGGGGCCCGAGCAAAGACGTTGATCGAGGGGTTCGCGCGGTCCTAGGATCGCGACCGTGACGTTCACGTTCTTCTTCCACCTCCGCTAGCCGCCGTCGGCGAAGCGAGGCCCTGCCCGTCGCCGACGAGGCGGGACGGCGACGTGCCGTCCCGGGCCGACGCGGGAGAACAACGATCACGATGCGCGTTCGCGCTGTCACTTTCCCCGCTCCGCGTCCCAGCGCTCCCACCGTCCCATGACGGCGGCGAGTCTGGTGGCGCGGTGCGTCCACGGGCTGGAGCCGACGGTCGCCGCCGAGATACTGCGGCACGGGCTCGGCATGATCACTCACATCGGGCATCGCGAGGTGCACTTCCGCGCGGCGCGGCCGCCCGCGTCGCGCGGTCTCGTACTGGGCCTGCGTACGGCGGACGACGTGTTCCTGCTGGCCGCGCGGGGCGCCGACATCGGCCCGTCGCGCACGGGGGTCGCCGCGCTGGCGGAGCTCGCCGCCGCCGCCGACCTCGCCGCCCTGACGCGGCTGCGCCGCGACCACGGCGGCCCCGGCGCGCTCACCGGCGTCGAGGTGTCGGCGTCGTTCCTGGGCAGGCGCAACTTCACGCGGTACGACGTGGAGGACGCGGTCGGGCAGGTTCTGGCCGCCCGGTTGGGGGTCGGCTACCACTCGCGGCGCGGTGGCGCGCCGCCGCCGGGTCACGGCGGCTGGCGGGTCACCCTCGACGGGGAGCAGGCCACGCTGCTGCTGCGCGTCGCCGAGCGCCCGCTGCACCGGCGGGCCTACAAGCGGCGGTCCGTCCCGGGGACCCTGCATCCCCCGCTCGCCGCCGCCATGGTGGCCATGGCCGGCATCGAATCCGGTGACACGGTCCTCGATCCCTGCTGCGGCGCCGGCACCCTGCTGGTGGAGGCGGCGCGGCAACGGCCGGGCATCCGCGCCTGCGGATTCGACCTGGCCGGACGGGCGGTGGCGGCGGCGAGGGAGAACGCCGCGGGGCTGCCCGTCGCCGTGACCCGGGCCGACGCCGGCCGCCTGCCGGTGCCGGACGGCGTCGCCCACCGCGTGCTGGCGAACCCGCCCTGGGGTGGTCAGGTGGCCCCGGGCGGTCTGCTCGCCGCGTCCGCCGGACGCTGGTGGGCGGAGATGCGCCGCGTGCTCGCGCCCGGCGGGACCGCCGTGGTCCTGCTGCCCGGCGTCGGCGAGGTGCCGCTGGGCATCCGTCACGGCCTCACGCCCGTGCACCTGCAACGCGTACGGGTCGCCGGGGCGGAGTCGTTCCTGGTCCGATGGACCGCGCCACGGCCGGGCTGAGGGGCACCCGCGTTGCCGGGCCGCCGCCTTCAGGAAGCGGGCGCGTCTCCTGCCGCTCCGGCCGGTTCGGGGGAGGAGCGCGGGGCGGGCCCGGCGGGCAGGAGCGCGGCCGGCAACAGGCCGAGGGCGGCGAGCCCCGCCATGACCGGCAGCGTGAGGCCGGACCCCGGCGCGCCCGCCGCGACGGGCGCGTCGAGGGCCGTCGCCCCGGCGGCCACCGCGATGCCCAGGCTGGGGCCGATGTTCATCACGGTCTGCTTGAGCCCGCCGACGACTCCGGCGTACCCGGCCGGGGCGTCGCCGACGACGGTCCCGGTAGCGGTGACCATCACGGCCGCGAATCCCGCCCCCACGAGGGCGAACGCGACGCCGGTGGCCGCCCAGGGGCCGCCGGCGCCGAGCCCGGACCCGCCCGCGACGCCCACGACGGCCAGAGCGGTCCCGGTGACCGCCGTACGGCGCGGGCCGTACCGGCGCAGGGCGGCGGCCGCCGCGGGCGCGCCGAGGACCATGACCACCGTGACCGGAAGCAGCCGTAGACCCGTCGTGAGCGGATCGAGCCCGAGCCGTTCCTGCAGCACGAAGGTGGCGGCGAACAGCGCGCCGAACACCCCGCTCGTGACGGCCAGCAGGAGCAGCAACGACGCGGCCACCGGCATCGACCGGACGACCGCGGCGGGCACGATCGGATGCGCCGCGCGGCGCTCGTGCGCGACGAACACGGCGGCCAGGCCCGCGACGGCGAGTAGCCCGAGCAGCGTCGGCGCCGCGGCCCAGCCGTGGACGGGCACGCCCGCCAGCGTGTGCACGCCCATCGCGAGCGTGCCCGCGAGCAGCGCCGCGCCGGTCAGGTCCAGGCGCGAGTGCGCGGGCCGTTCGGGTGCGGGTGCCCGTACGGCGAGGGTGAGCGCGGCGATCAGGACGGCGGCCGGGATGTTGAGCACGAAGACGGTGCGCCAGCCGAGCTCCGCCACGACGACGCCGCCCAGGACCGGCCCGGCCGCGCCGGCCACGCCGATGGCGCTGGTGCGTACGGCGATCGCCGTGCCGAGCCGGTCGGCCGGATACGCGAGCCGCAGCAGCGCGAGCGTCGCCGGCTGAACGAGCGCGCCGAAAACGCCCTGGACGACCCGAAGGCCGATCACCCAGCCGGCGGTCGGCGCGAGCGCGATGCCGGCCGAGGCGGCCGCGAAACCGAGCACACCGGCGACCAGCAGGCGCCGATGGCCGTACCGGTCGCCGAGCCTGCCCGCGATGACGAGCAGCGCGGCCACCGCGACCATGTAACCGGTGCTGGTCCACTGCACCTGGGTGACGCTCGCGGCGAGGTCGCGCCGCAGGCTCGGCTGCGCCACGACCAGCACCGTGCCGTCCAGTGCGACGATCATCGCGGCTGCGGCGCTGACCACCAGCGCCAGGTGGCTGCGCGCGGTCATGAGGCGACGGGCCCGAGATGGGCGTCCAGCGCCTCGGCGACCAGCCGGTCGAGGCGTTCCGCGCCGGGCGGGCCGCCGGCGCCGAGGACGAGCTGCAGGCTGCCCCACGTCCACAACTGGGCGATCCCGTGCAGGTTCGCCCAGAAGGCGGCGGCGGTCACCGCGGGGTCCTCCGGGGGGCCGGCGTCCCGGCGCTGTTTCTCGCGCTGTTGTTCCCGGCACCGGGCGACCAGCGTGGTCAGGCGCTCGAACAGCGGGAGTGTGGACTCGCGCAGCCTCGGCCCGTCCGCGCCGTGCCGGTCGCTGTCGAGCAGCTCGTGGCGGAACATCAGCTCGAACATGCCCCGGCACTCCAGCGCGTAGCCGACGTACTCCCGCGCGAACACCTGGAGCTGTTCGCGCGGTGCGGTCAGCCCGGCCATCGCCGCGGCGAACCGCGCCTCGAGGTCGGCGAAGCCCCGGCGGGCGATGGCCGACAGCAGAGAGTGGTGCGTGGGGAAGTACCGGCGCGGAGCCCCGTGCGACACCCCGGCCCGGCGGGCGATCTCCCGCAGTCCCAGCGCGGCGGTGCCCTCGGTCAGCACGAGCTGCACCCCCACCTCCACGAGCCGCTCCCGCAAAGAACCCGCATCGTCCATAGACAGTGTCTACCAAGAATCGGTAGACAGTGTCTACTAGTTTGTGGTCTCTGTCGAAATGTAGGAGTTCCAGGCTTTCGAGGAGTCCTCGCCGGACGTACGCTGACGGCGTGGAGCTGGCCGAGATCCGTAGATATCCGGTGAAGTCGGTTTCTGGGTGGATTGTTGACTCGGCGGTCGTGGAGCCGTGGGGGCTGGCGGGGGATCGCCGCTGGGCCGTGGTGGACGAGTCGGGCAACCTTCACTGGGTCGGGGAGAACCCGCGGCTGCTGTCCGTCGTGGCCACCCCCACCGCCGAGGGCGGCCTGCTGCTCGATGCCCCCGGCCTGCCGCAGCTGAAGGTCCCCCCGGCCACCGGCCGGCACGTCCCCGTCCACTTCGTGGAACTCGACACGGCGGTCCTCGCCAATCCCGAGGCCAACGCCTGGTTCAGCCGCCTGTTGGGGAAGCCCGCCCACCTCGTCTGGCTCGACGACCCCCGCCGCTGCTCCGTCCCGGCCTCCCACGGCGGCCTCCCCGGCGACGTCGTCAGCTTCGCCGGGGACGCCCCCTTCCTGCTCGCCTCCCGTTCCTCCCTTCGCCGGCTCGACGACTGGATCGCCGAGGGCGCACTCGAACGGCAGGAGGAGGTCCCCGCCCCTCTCGACATGGCCCGCTTCCGCCCCAGCCTCGTCGTGGACGGCTTCGCCCCTTACGCCGAGGACACCTGGCGTGAGATCCGCATCGGCGCCCTCCGCTTCCGCATGTCCGAACTGTGCGACCGCTGCGCCGTGCCCACCTACGACCCCACCACCCTGGAGAAGGGCAAGGAACCCCTGCGCACACTGGCCCGCCACCGCCACTGGGACGGCAGGACCTGGTTCGGTGTCCGCTTCATCCCCCGCGACTACGGCGAGATCCGAGTCGGCGACCCGGTGACGGTCCTCGCCACCGCATGACCCGGCGGCGTGGACCTCAAGAGGATCACGCGGAAGCGCGAGCGGTATCGCGGCCGAGCGCCGGCGCACACCGCCGGCCGGGTACCAGGTCGCGGGGGACCCGCCGCGGCCGTGCTCACGGCGGGTTCGCCCCCGCCCGTGATCAGCCTTCGCCGGCTTCCCGCGCCGTCTGCTCCAGACGGTTGCGGTAGCCCTCCCACCACGCCTGATCGCCGTGGGGCAGGTTGAGGTTCCCGTTCCGCATCCCGGCGGTGCCGTCGATGAGTTCCCTGACGATGTCGGCGTGACCGGCGTGCCGGTTGGTCTCCGCGATCACGTGCACCAGGATCTGGTGCAGCGTCGCCGTGCTCCGTTCGTCCGGCCACCACGGGACATGACCGGTCGCGTCGAGCGCCAGCGTGGCGATGGTGGTGTCGGAGTGCTGCCAGACCCGGCGGTACAACCCGACGATGTGGTCGCGCGACTCGTCCGCGGTCGCCCACATGTCCGCGTTGTCTTCCGCGTCGTCCTCCATCCACTCCAGCCGTTCGCCGAACGGCCGCCCGAACGTGTCGCCGAAGTAGCCCACTTCGACCCCGGCGAGGTGTTTGACGAGTCCCAGCAGATTGGTGCCGGTCGGGGTCAGCGGGCGGCGGATCTGATAATCGGAGAGCCCGTCGAGCTTCCACAACAGGGCGTCGCGGGCGGTCTGCAGATAGCGGTGGAGGTCCGTCTTCGGTTCCGGTGTAGCCATGCCGGGGAGTTTGTCAGCGGCGCCGGCGGCCCGCACCGGCTTTTCCCCCCGGCCGGTGCCGTACGGTCCGCGGGGAGGCCCTCCCCGGACAGGGAAACCCCGCCCCGGTGGGGACCGGGACGGGGCGTGCCCAGCGCGGCGGGGCCTCAGGTGATGGTCAGCGTCGTCACCCCCGTCGCTCCGGTGAGGCCGGTGGTGAGGCACATCAGCAGGTTCGGCTGGGGGAGGGCGATGAGCTGCACCGCGGACCGGCCGGTGAACGGACCCGAGGTGACGGTGCCGGTGAACGTGGTGACGACCTGCCCGGCCACACCGGTGCTGCTGCCGGTGCCCTCGATGACGCTGGCCTCCCCGGTGTTCCAGGTGATGGTCCGCGCGGCCGTGAAGCCGTCGAAGAGGTCGTTGCAGCCGGCGAGGATGGTGAACCGCTCGTCGTACGATCCGCTCGTCACATCGCCTCCGCCCAGGCAGGAGGTGAACCGGCCGGCGGTGGTGATCTCGAAGTCGCGGGGCTGGAAGAGCACTCCGGGGTTGTAGGCGACGGACTCGGTCCCCTGGCACTGCACGAGCGCGAGCGGCCGGGCCCGCGCCGGGCTCGCGGTGACCGGCGCCACCACGCCGAGGGCGGCTACGGCGGCAAGGGCGAGCGAGCGCGCCCGGGATCTCCAGTCGGGCAAGGCTGTCTCCTCGTGTCGAGCCGCGGGGGGGCGGGGCGGGCCCGGGGGGGGGGGGGGCCGGCGGACGGGGACGGCAGGGAGGGAGAGGGGCG
>NZ_JBSGHN010000012.1:52904-302575 GCF_053604425.1 Microbispora sp. NPDC004025
CCCCCGCGCCCCGCCCCCCCCCCCCCCGGGGCGGCCCCCCCGCGGGGGCCCCCCCCCCCCCCCCCCCGCCGCCGCGGGGGCTGGGCGGTCAGGCGGACGGGCACGGCGTGCCGGGGACGGTCAGGGCGGCCCTGGCGTGGCTGACCACGATGTCCACTCCCGCCAGCGTCCGCACGTGGATGGCGTTGACCGCGACACCGGCGCCCCCTGCGATGGGCACCTGCTCGTTGATCACGACTTTCGCCACGAGCGGGAGGTTGATCGTCAGGTTGGGCTTCGGGTCGGTGATCGACACGCCGCCGACCTTGAGGTTGGTGATGTGCACCGAGCCGTCGACGTCGACCTGCCCGCTCTCGCCGTCCCGGGCTTCGGCCTTGGCGGTGATCTCCTCGGCGGTGACGAGACCGCCGAGGAGATTCACCCCCGCGGTCTTGGCGGAGGCGGACGCGGTGCGCAGGCCGTCGTCGCCGACCGCGCCGGCGGCCTTCGTGGCGATCGCGCCCAGTGAGCCGAGGCCGGGAAGCGTGGCCTGCAGGAGCGTGCCGTCGTCGGGACCCGGGGCGTCGGTGCAGGTGACGTCGGAGGGAACCAGCGGCGCGACCGTCACCAGCGGGGCCGAGACCCGGCCGCCGTGCGCGTGCGCGTCGAAGACCAGGACGGGCCGGGTGAAGGTGACCTCGGCACAGCCGGGAGGGTCGATCCCGGTGCGGTCGGTGACGTCCGCGGCGCACGTGCGGTAGGTGCCGGTGTGGGCGGCCACGACGGTGACCGTCGCGGAGCAGGAGGCGGCGCCGGCGGGCAGGGTCCCGGTCACCGTGACCTGCCCGCCTCCCTGCGGCGCGGTCACGGTCGCGTCCGCGCAGTCGGTGGACGGCGCCCCGGCGACGGTGAGGCCGCTCGGCAGGCTGCCCTTGAACGACCAGCCCTTCTTCACGGCCAGTTCGCCGGTGTTGGTGATGGTGAACTTCAGCGCCGCGGTCTCGCCCACGCGGGCGGAATCGGGGCTGTAGGAGACGTCGAGCCGGGGTGTGACGTCCAGGATGCGTACGTTGTCGAAGGCCGCGTCGTTGCCGATGCCACTGGCCTGGAAGTTGACCAGCCTCAGCCGCAGCGCGCCCCCGTCGAAGAGGACGGGCCCGTCGCTGGTGTAGGTGCCGACGGCCACCGAGCCGATCGTCGTCCCCGGGTGGGCGCACGGCTCGATCGGGGTGGTGAAAGCGGGCACGGCCGTCACCGCGTCCAGCAGGTAGAAGCCCAGCTTGGCGTGGTTGGCGAAGCAGTTGGTCTCGGCGACGTCGACGGAGAAGGCCAGGAACCGCTTGGGGCCGATGTCGATGGAGAAGTTCGACTCCAGTTGAGTCCTGCCCGAGCCGGGATCGTCCCCGGTGTAGGCCGTGACGGCGTGGTTGGTCGCCGGGTCCTCGCCCGCCCACTGGCCGAGCGCGCCGGCCATCTGCTTCACCGTCGCCCAGGCGTTGCCGCAGCCGGAGGCCACCGGTGCGACGGCGGGGTTCTGCTGCGAGGCGATCCAGCCGTTGCAGTGGGTCAGCCAGGCCGGGTCGGCGGTGTAGGTCTGGTGGACGGGCGCGGCTCCGGTGTAGTCGCTGACCAGGATGGGTGTGGCGCCCTGACCGTGCTCGAAGTCCTCGGCGAAGACGGTCTTCGGTGGCGCGGGCACGCCCGGATCGCCGGGTGCGGCCGCGGCCGCACCCGGCTGCGCCGTCAGGGCCGCCGCCGACAGGACCAGCGCGCCGAGAGCGGCGACCGCCCTGTGTGACGGACCTGGCGCGTGGCCACGCGCATGAGAACGCCTCATGTGCGAGTTCCTCCCATTGGTTGACGATGGCGAAAGGCGTGAACGCCCCCGAACCGCTCCGGCCTTTGTATAAGCAAAAAGAGCGACCTTTAGGCAATTAGCTGGATCGCTCCTAAGACAAAATGGCGTGCCGTTCTCAGGCTGTCAATGACCTTTCCGATTTGCCTCGTTTGGCGGCATATATCGGCATATCATGGATGATGCCGCGCCGAGAGGAATAAGGAAGGCGAAAATTCTGGCGGGCTGTACCTGATGCGGGCGTGCCGCCGTCGCACCCGAGGAGCAGGTTTTCGAGGCCAGGCTGATGCTGGGCGAAGCCGAGGCATGCGGAAACGCCGGCCTTGTCACGTCGCTCAGCACCAGACGGGCGTACGGCATTTCTGCGGCTACATCACCCGCCCGCACTACGGCTGGCCAGCCGGATGCGGTCAGTGTTCCAGGCGCGCGAAGGAGTCCGGAGCGGGCTTGCGCGGCCGACCGTCATCGCCGGGCCGGCCGAAACGGCTGGGCGGAAAATGCCGGCTGCGCGCCGTGGTATCCCGCCGGCGATCGCCGGTAAGGGCTTCATTCCTGAGCGGATGCGCCCGCGGTTTCAGGCGCCCGCCGCTCCGCTGTTGTCGGTGGCGGCGTAAACCTGCAGGAGCCGCTCGACTCCGTGTAGGAAGGTCTCGCAGATCAGCACCGGGTCGAACAGGCAGCCGGCGGCCATGGCCCCGTCGCGCATCATCACGAAGTGGCGGGCGGCGGGCTCGGCGCCGGTCTCCTGGACCTTGGCCAGTAGTTCCGTGATGGTTTCCAGGAACCATTGGCGGTGGGCGAGCACGGCCTTGTGCACCGGGGACTCGGGGTCGGGATACTCGGCGGCAGCGTTCAGGAAGGCGCATCCCCGGAAGCCGGGGGACTGGATGCCATCGCCGATGGATCTGCTGAGGGCCCGGATGGTGTCGGCGGCCGGTAGGCCGGCGGCGACGGCCTGGTCCGCCTGACCTCGCATGGCCCGGTCGACCTCGTTCAGATAAGCGAGGACAAGGTCTTCCTTGCCCGGAAAGTGCCGGTAGAGGGTGGCCCGCGTCACCTGCGCCTCGGCGACTATGCGATCGATGCCGACGGCGTGGATGCCCTCCGCGTAGAAGAGCCGGGTGGCCGTGTCGAGCAGCCGGGACCGCGCTTGGGACGTCCGGCCTTCGGATTGGCTGCGCATGCGGCCATCCTAGTAGGTAGAACGTTCGGTCTTGACAGCGCGCGCCGGAGGTTGCAGGCTGTACGAGGTAGAACGTTCTGTCTTGCGAAAGAGCTCTCCCCAGTGGCTCGTCTTCGCGTACGCACCGCCCCGCTGTTCATCGGGGTACGGCCGCGGTCGCCGCGGCCGGCCTTGCCGGCGGCGGGTCCCGCGTGCGCGGCACGGAGGACCTCGGACTCTCCGTCCCTCGTGAAGCCGGCCTGAGTTTCCCTCGAGCATCTGCCGCGACCACGGCCGTCAGCGCGCGCCGGGAGTGTCCTCCCGGAACGAGCGAGGCGGTCTCCTCCTCACTCCAACTCCGGCAAGGATCGTCATGAGTTCCATCGCTGCTTCACCCGGCATCTCCGGCACCGCGTCAACGCTGCGGCGGCTGTACTTCGTCCGGTTCGCGTTCGCCATCGTCTGGGCCCTCGCGATGTTCACGACCGCCTCGAACCTGGGTCCGCTCGCGGTCGCCCTGCTCGTGCTCTACCCGCTGTTCGACGTGGCCGCCGCCGTCATCGACGCTCGCGCGTCGCGCGCCACCGGAGCACCCGCCCTGCTGTACGTCAACATCGCGGTCAGCCTGATCACCGCCATCGGCGTGGCCGTCGCCTGCGCGTCCGGCATCCCGGCTGTGCTGCGCGTGTGGGGCGCCTGGGCGATCGTGGCCGGACTGGTCCAGTTGATCGTGGGCGTCACCCGCCGCACGATGGGCGGCCAGTGGCCGATGATCATCAGCGGTGCCATCTCGGTACTCGCCGGCGCGTCGTTCATCCTCGGCGCCTCGGCGACCGACCCGACGCTGACCAACGCGGCCGGCTATGCCATCCCCGGCGGCGTCTTCTTCCTCATATCGGCCGTTCGCCTCGGCCGCGCCGCGAAGGGAAACTGACATGGACACCACCACGTACGACGTCATCGTGATCGGGGCGGGTCCGGTCGGGGAGAACGTCGCCGACCGGGTGGTGCGGGGAGGGCTGAGCGCCGCCGTCGTCGAGCGCGAGCTGGTCGGCGGGGAATGTTCCTACTGGGCCTGCATGCCGACCAAGGCATTGCTGCGCGGCGCGGCGGCGTTGCGGGCGGCGCGTCAGGTGCCCGGGGCGCGCGAGGCGGTGACCGGTGGTCTCGACGTAGCCGCGGTGCTGGGCCGCCGGGATTCCTTCGCCTCGCAGTGGAAGGACGATGGTCAGGCCGGTTGGCTCGATTCCGCCGGGATCGTGCTGCACGTGGTCAGGGCCGGATCGTGTCCGCGAACGTGGTGGAGGTCACGGCGATCGAACCCGGCTCCTTCCGCACAGGCTGGGCCGGACCGTCCATGACACTGTTCTGTCCCACCCGCGAGCGCGACGGAAGGCAAGCGGGAACAACTGGGCGATCCGGCCAGAGCCGGGGACGCCGTCGTGCGCATCGCGTCGGCCGGTGCGCTGGAAGCGATGAGGCCGTGACGACCTGCGACACGTGACAACGCCGATCATGTGCGAGGGACGACACGGCTCGCCTCGGGCTCCGTGCGCTCGGCCGGCCAGTTGCGCAGGGCGACGTCGATCGTGTCGAGCACCCGGCTCCAGGACTCGTCCGCGGCGCGCGGATGATGGCGGAAGCCGCCTGCCGCCTCGAGACTCACGAACCCGTGGAAGACGCTGCCCAGCAGCCGGACCGCGTCGGTCTGGTCGGGCTCCGCCAGCGAGTAGCCGCGTAGGATCGCCCGCGTCATGTCGGAGTGCCGCCGGGCCGCGCTCGCCGCCTCGGTCTCCGGGTCGAGATCCACCTGCATCGCCGCGTACCTGCCAGGATGCTCCCGGGCGTAGTCGCGGTAGGCGCCGGCGAAGGCGACCAGTGCGTCCCTGCCCGCCCGTCCGGCCAGCGCCGCCGCGGCCCGGTCGGCGAGCTCGGTCAGGGCCAGCGCGGCCACCCGGATCCGCAGCTCGTGGGCGTTCCTGATGTGCGAGTACAGACTGGCGTCCTTCACGCCGAACCTGCGCGCCAGCTCCGAGACCGTCAGGTTCTCCAGCCCCACCTCGTCGGCCAGTTCCGCCGCCGCCTCGGTCAGCCGCTCGAGCGTCACCCCGGCTCGTGCCATCCGCCATCCTTCTTTCCTAGGAGTCCTAGGTAAAAGCTTAATCGATTGCCCCCCAAAGCGGCAGTAGGTAGGTTCAATCCTATGAAGCCAATTGCTGAGCGCGAGATCCGCGCCTCGTTCGTCAACTGCACCAAGGGCGAAGCCAAACGCCTCGCCGTACCGAGGGATCTGGATGCGCGGCCCTGGGACGACCTGGACTTCCTGGGCTGGCAGGACCCCGCCTCCCCAGGCCGTGCCTATCTGGTCGCGGAACAGGGCGACCGGCTGGTCGGGGTGGCGCTGCGGCGGGCCACTGCCAATGCCGGACACGTGCGGCGCAGTATGTGCTCACTCTGCCTGACCACCCATACCGGCGACGGCGTGTCGCTGATGACCGCCCGCCGCGCCGCCGGCAGCGGCAACTCCGTCGGCGCTTATATCTGCACGGACCTGGCCTGCTCCCTGTATCTGCGCGGCAAGAAGGACGTCGGGCCCGGCGGGCGGATGCCCGAGTCGCTCACGCTGGAAGAGAAGATCAGCAGGACCGCGGTCAACGTGAGCGAGTTCCTCCAGAAGGTGACTCAGTGACCGGAACTGCGGGTATGCGCGGCGCGCCGGGGCCCGACTCCGTCCGATCGTGACGCGGCCGCGTCAACTCTGGCGCAGGACGCAGAACTCGTTGCCCTCCGGGTCGGCGAGGACGATCCACGAGACGTCGCCCTGGCCGACGTCGGCGGGCCTCGCGCCGAGTGCCCGCAGCCGCGCCACCTCCGCGGCCTGGTCGTCGCCGGGATAGGGCAGCACATCGAGATGGACGCGGGTCCACGTCGTCGTCGCGCCGGACGTCGTGCGGACGAACTCGAGATACGGCCCGACGCCCTCGGCGGAACGCAGCCTCGCGTATTCGCCGGTCACCTCGTGCACGGTCCAGTCCACCGCCTCGCCCCAGAACCGGGCCATCGCCCGCGGGTCGGCGCACTCGACCACCACCGCGGCGATCGGCCCGGTGTCCCGGTAGATCTCCCGGGGCTCCAGCACACAGAACACGTTGCCCTCCGGGTCGGCCAGAACCGTCCACGGGACCTCGCCCTGGCCCACGTCGGCGGGCCTCGCACCGAGCTCCTTCAGCCGCGCCACCAACTCCGCCTGATGGGCCGCGGAGGTGGTGGCCAGATCGAGGTGCACGCGATACCTCACCGTCTCGGGATCCGGGACGGCGACGACGTCGACGCAGACGGCGGTGGGGTCCGGCCAGACGAAGCCCACGGGTTCGACGTTGGTCACGCCGGGCCCCTCGCTGGAGACACCCCAGCCCAGCGCCTCCGCCCAGAACCGGCCGAGCGCCGCGTCATCCCGGGCTTTGAAATTCACCTGAACAAGTCGCAGCGGCATGCCGCCGATGTTATGCCCGTGGGGATGAGCGCCGGCAACCGCTAGCAGGCCTGGTCCGCGCTCGCTCGGGATGGTGGCAGGAGGCGGCGTCGCCCTCGTTCCCGGTCGTCGGGGAGCCGGCCACGGTGCCGGAGGTCTGATGGTCTGTGAGACAGACCATCAGGCGGCCTCGTTCACGACGGCGGTCCGGCGGGGCAGAACCGACAGCGCGAGCCAGATCAGCGACGCGGCCGCCGCCACGTGCACGGCGCTGGTGAGCGGGGTGTCGGGCAGCGGCGCGAGCACCGCCAGCAGCGGCAGCGTGATGCCGTACCCGTACACGGCGAGCCTGGGGAAGATCCGCGAGCGCGCCATCGAGACGGCGAACAGCATCGTGCCGGCCACGAACACCGCGGTCGCGGTGAGGAACGCCACCTTGGTCGGCCCCTGGAGCAACTGCTCCACGAGCGTGGGCTCCAGGTAGAACAGTACGAGGTTCAGGCTGAACGCGACGCCGGCGAACAGGCCGAGCCCGACGACGTTCACGGCGTACGCGACGAGCCCGAAGCGCCCGGCGGCGGCGGCCTGGTGAAGGTAGAGGATCGTCAGGGCGGGTGTTCCCAGGGCGCTCCCGGTTCCGAGGACGAAACTCGTCACGGCGGTCTCGCCGGTGAACGCCTCGACCAGTGCCGGGCCCCCGATCGACAGGCCCAACAGGATCGCGCAGATCGCGCCGAAGCGCGGCAGCCAGGTGGAAGTCATCGCGAAGCGGCTCCTTGCCGTCGGTAGCGGACGCGACGACCGTAGGAGGCCCAGGGCCGGTGGGTGCAGATGCCGATCGTCCCGGCTCGCGCCCGGAGGTCACGGCGCGTACGCCGGGCGGGGCCGCCGGATCCGGAGCGGACCGTGCCGGTCGGCATGTGCCGTCCGGCCAGAACAGGCCCGCGACGATCGCTCCCGGCGCAAGCGGGGCGTAGCCTGACTGCGGGCGTCCCGGCCGGAGGGGGACCGGCTGCCGTGGGGGAGTGGGCTCCGGTTCGCCTGATCCGGTCGCCCCGGCCATGCCCGCCGGAAGAGACGTGCTGCCCGGGGCGGTGTCCGCCGTACCGGTAGGGAGGTTTGGGATGACTCCGTCGCCGACCACGCTCCTCCCGGCCCCCGCACCAGCCGCGTCCGGGCGCCCGGTGCCCTGGGTCGCGCCGGTGCTGTACGCCGCGGTGCTGGCGAGCGGGCTGTACTACGACGTCGTCGGCGCGGTCCCTCCGCCGTCCGCCGAAATGGCCGTCTTCGTCGCCGGTCTGGCGGCGCTGTCCGGCTTGGACGTGCTGGAGCGGCGGCGCTACCGCGTGCGGACGCCCAGGGGCCCCGCGGCCGCCCTGGCGGGCGTCCGGTTGGCCCTGTTCGTCGTGGTCACGGCCGCCGACCCGGCCGGCCTGTCCCGGGTGCTGTTCGTCCTCCTCCCGTTCACCGCGTACTTCGCCTTCGGCCGCCGGGTCGCGGTCGCGCTGGCCGCCGTATGCCTGGGCCTGCTGACGGTTTGGTTCTCGATCGCGGCCCCGGGCTGGTACGCGAACTCGGCGTACGTGTCCGACCTGCTCATGTTCGTCCTGGGCCTGGTCCTCGCCGTCTCCATGGCCGCGGTGGCCGTCGGCGAGCAGGAATCGCGTACGCGGCTGGAGCACGCGCTGAACGAGGTGGAGGAGTCTCATACGCGGCTCAGTAGGTACGCCGAGCGGGTCGCCGAACTCACGGCGGCCGAGGAACGCAACCGGGTCGCACGCGAGATCCACGACAGCCTGGGGCATCACCTCACCGCCGCCGCCGTGCAGATGGAGAAGGCGGAGGCGTTCCTCGACCGCGACCGGCCCACCGCCGAGCGCGCGCTGGCCGACGCGCGGTCGTCGGCCGCGCGAGCCCTGGAGGAGGTCCGTCACTCGGTGCGCGCGCTGCGTGGAGAGACGGTGCCGTTCCGCCTGCCGGAGGCGCTCGCCGATCTCGTACGGCACCTGGACGGCACCCGCCCACGCGTGACTCTGGAGACGACCGGTGACGAGTCGGGTTACGGCGCCGCGGCGCTGAGTGCGCTGTACCGCGCCACGCAGGAGGCGCTGACCAACGCCCTCAGGCATGCCGAGGCCGGGCGGGTCGCGGTCTCGGTGACTTGCGGGGACGAGGAGGCGCGGCTCGTCGTGACGGACGACGGCACGGGCCTTCCTCCGGGCCCTTGGGAGGAGCGGGGGGTCGGCCTGCGCGGGATGCGGGAGCGGGTGCGGCTCGCCGGCGGAGCCGTCGCCGTCACGAGCGAGGCGGGGCGGGGCACCACCGTCACCGTGACCGTGCCGCGCCGGTCGAGGGCGGTGTGACGATGACACTCTCCCCTGCGGATCCCGCGGGCCCGGCCGGCGACCGGCGCGTGCGGGTGCTGGTCGTCGACGACCAGGAACTGGTGCGCGAGGGCATCGCCTCCCTGCTCGGCATCCAGCCCGGCATCGCCGTCGTGGGCACGGCCGCGGACGGCCAGGAGGCCGTCGAGGCCGCGCTCTCGCTGGAGCCGGACGTGGCCCTCATGGATGTCCGCATGCCGCGGATGAGCGGAGTCCAGGCGGTGTCTGTCCTGCGCAGCCGAGCCCCCGCCTGCCGTGTGGTGATGCTGACGACCTTCGACAACGACGAGTACGTCGTCGAGGCGCTGCGGGCGGGCGCGGCCGGTTACCTGCTGAAGAACCTCCCCGCCGCCCGGCTCGCCGAGGCGGTGCGGCTGGCGTCCGCCGGCGTCACCCAGCTCGACTCCTCGGTCACCCTGCGCCTGGCCGCCACCCTGCCCTCCGAGCCGGAGCCCGGCCGCGACGCGGGGCCGTCACCGGCCTCGGTCCTGACGCCCCGCGAAATCGAGGTTCTGAGACTCATCGCGACCGGGTCGACCAACAGGGAGATCGCGGCGCGCATGTACCTCAGCGAAGGCACGGTGAAGAACCACATCTCGCGGATCCTCGGCAGGCTCGGCCTGCGTGACCGGACCCAGGCCGCCGTCTACGCGAAAGATCACCGGCTCCTGTGAGCGCCCCGGCCGCGTCTAAGGGGGATGGCCCCTCCGGCCCGGATGACCTGTCTAACCGGTGGCCGGGGCACGACCGGCGGCGGCCAGGACCACGGCGGCGGCCAGGGCGGTGACGGCCGCCAGGAGGGCGGCGGCGGCCAAAGTCACACCGTCGGGGTGGATCAAGGGCTGGGCGCGTAGGGCCTGCCAGGTGACCAGAGTGAGCAGGCCGGTGTAGCCGGCGGCTGCCACGCCGATCAGGCGGGCGCGGGTCCGGTCGTCACGCAAGAGGGGATGGCGAGCCGCCAGGGCGGCCAGGAGCAGGGCGGCGATCAGCATGACCTGCAGCCCGTGCAGGCCGACGAAATGGGGGATCCTCAGGTCGCCACCGGTGGTGCTCCACTGTGTCAGAGGAAGGCCGGGGCCGCCGTCGGCTACGCCCACGCTGTGACCGCTGCTCAGGGACACTCTCTCACCACTGGTGGTCAGCGCGGTCTCCGTCTTCCCCTGCAAGGGGATGAGGAACCCCAGGGCCATGCCGACAACGGCCAGGGTCAAACCTGTGTGGATCGCCCGGCTTACGGCGCGGTCGGCGTGGACGCGCTGGAAGGCCAGGATGATCGCGAGCGCGATGTTGGCCAGCATGATGCAGAGCACACCGTTGCCGAAGACGACCTGCACGATCCTCTCGGCCGCAGCGGTGGACTTGTTGAAATGGCTGAAGGTGCCGCGGGCGGCCTGGATCGCGACGATGGCGGTGTCGACGAATCCGGTGACGGCGAAAACGGTGGCCAGGCCCGAGGTCCACTTCCTGCCCCGGTGGGGCAGCGACAGCATCCAGGCGAGGGTGGTTCCGTAGACGGCCATCGACACCGCGAACTTGAACGGCTTCAGCCAGACGGGGGCACCGAGAAGTACCCGTTCGTCGAACACGAGCCCGACCGCGGAGACGACCAGCAGAACCAGCATCGAAGCGACCATCAGCATCAGCGGCCGATGCCACCGCATCACCCGGTGACACGGCGCACCACGAACAGTGGACACGGAACCTCCTGGGACGACCAGAGTCCAGACTCCCGGTCGCCGGCCGCGGCCACACTGCCGTACGCCCCCTTGTCGCAGGGGGGTCAGCCCTACCATCGGTTCGCCGCGGTCAGGCGTCGGGCAGATTGGGCCCGGGCCGCGCCCTTCGGTGGAACGGTGCCGATCCGATAGCTTGCGAGAATTACCCATCTCCCAAGTGATCCGTCCGGCGGCATGACGCAACGGATGAGTACTTTCTATTTTCTATTTCCAGAAAATCAGAAATTCGCTAAGCTGGGCGGCCGTGACGAGCTCCGCGACACTCACCGCGTGCAAGCACTGCGGCGCGCCCATCGAGCAGCCGGTACGCCGGGGCAGGCCGCGGGAGTACTGCCCGGACGGCGACTGCCAGGCGGCGGCCAAGAGGGAGCGGGAGCTCCGCCGTGCCACGCCGGGTCTGGAGGGCGCGCTGGCCCGGGTGGAGGACCTGTACGAACGCATGGAGAAGGGCCTGGCGGCGGCGATCGAGCCGCTGGCGCGGGTGCTCGCGGAAGAGCTGAGCCCGGCGGGGGTCGAGGCGAAACTGAGCGCGATCCAGGCCGAGGCGCACACGAGCGTCGCCATCGCCCGCGCCGAGCGTGAGCAGGCGCTGGAGCAGGTACGGCTGGCCCGCGAGGCCGCCGAGGAGGCCCGCCGGGAGGCGGAGGAGGCCCGCCGCCGGACGCAGGAGGCCTACGCCGAGCGCGACACGGCATTCGCCGACGCGGAGACCGCCCGCGAGCAGGCCCTGGCCGCGCTGCGGGAGGCGGCGAGCACGGAACGCCGGTCCAGGCAGGAGGCCGACCAGGCCACCCGCCGGGCAGAGATCGCCGAGGCCGCCCGGGAGCAGGCCGTACGCGAACTGGCCGAGCGGGTGGACCGGGCCGCGGCCGACGTCCGCCTGGCGCGGGAGCAGGCCGAGCAGGCCGTTCAGGAACGCGACGCGGCGCAGGCCGACGCGCGGACGGCGCGGGCGGAGGCCGAGCTGGCCCGCCGCGCGCATCGGGAGGCCGAGCAGTCCAGTGCCGCCGCGCTGGCCCGGGCCCAGGCGGCCGAGGCCGAGCGCGACCGCGCGGTCGCGCGTGCGGAGGGCGAACGCGACCGGGCCGTGGCACAGGCCCACGACGAGCGTGACCGGGTGCTGGCCCGGGCCCAGGCGGCCGAGGCGGCCCGCGAGCAGGCCGTCGCGGAGGCCGCCCGGCTGCGCGCGGAGGCGAAGCAGGCCGAGTCGCGCGCCGGCGCGGCGGACGCGGAGGCCGCCCGGGCCGGGCAGGACGCGCGGGCCGCGGCGGCCGAGCGCGAGCGGATCCAGGCGGAGCTGACGCTGGAACGGGCGCGACTGGCCGACCTGCGTGCCCAGCTCGACGTGGCCCGGGCCGAGGCGGCCCAGCTGCGCGAACGCGCGGTCGCGGCCGAGCTGCGGCTGCACCGCGATGCCGCCGAGCCGCCGCCCGCGCCGTGACCGGGGCGGATGGCTGTCAGCCCGGAGCAGCGGCCCGCGTCGTGCTGCGGAATGTGCGGAGGTGCCGCCCGCGCCGTGTTCGGGGTTGAGGAACTTAGGAACAGCCGTTGGCGCTGAGAATGATCTTGCGCAAAAGGTGATGTCCAGCTTCGGCGTGCGACCGCTCTACCTGGCGGTCTCTGGCCCGTGGATGATGCGGTGGATGGTGGAGCGTCCGACGCTGTACTCGGTGGCCAGGTCGGCCAGGGACACCTCGCCCTCGGCGTATCGGCGGCGGATGGAGCGCCGGGCGGGTTCGGGCAGTTTGGGTTGCTTGCCCTTGAGCTTGCCGTTCTTCTTGGCCAGGGCCATGCCTTCGCGGGTGCGCAGGTTCCCGAGGTTGGCCTCGAACTCGGCGACCATGGCAAGGGTCTGCAGGAACAGGCGGCCGAATGGGTCGTTCCAGTCGTAGACCGAGCCGCCGAGTCCGAACAGGATGCCGCGTCCGGACAGGTCGGTGAGGATCTGGTTGGCCTCGGCCATGTTGCGGGCGAAGCGGTCGAACTTGGTCACGGTGAAGACGCTGCCGTCCCACACGGCGGCGAGGGCTTGGTCGAGGCCGGCGCGGTTGCGGCGGGTGGTGCCGGAGAAGCCGCGGTCGATGTAGATCCGCTCTTCGGGGACGCCAAGGGTCAGGAGTTGCTCGGTCTGGATGATGACGTCTTGCTCGTCGGTCGAGCAGCGGGCGTAGCCGACGCGGGTTCCGTTCACGGCTCCAAGTGTTCCGGATAGGGGGCCTTCACCGGAACAGTTCACGGAACACCTATACGGAACACTGCGACCTGGGGCTCTGTCTCGGCTGGCGGGTGTTCCGGTTGAGGATCCCTAAACGGAACAGAGGAAGCTCTTCCGCTTCGCAGCCTGAGCTTCCCTTTCCCTTTCGCCAGATAGCGGCTCCCCGGCGCCTGGCTCGCCTCCCGCACCATCCCCGAGCCGCACCCGGAGGAGAGCGATGCCCTGAGATGATGGCCGCATGAACGTCACCAGGGCCCGGCGGTGGGGTCTGACGGTCGCGGGCGTCGCGGTGACAGTGGCCGGCGGGGTGGCGACCAACAAGGTGGACGGCCCCGGATGGGCCCAGATCTCCTGGTACGCGGGGGCGATGCTGTGCCTGGTGCTTGGCCCCTGGCTGACGCTCAAGGGCTCGGCCCGCCCGGCGGCGGCCCCACCCGCGTCGCGCGAGGCGGGCGCCTCGCGCGTCGTCGGGAACATCCCGCGGGCTCCGGCGGCCTGGCAGCCGCGGGCCGAGCCGATGGCGGCGCTCGAAGGGGCGGGCGCGTCGAGCCGGTCGGTGTCGGTGTCGGTGCTCACCGGGCCTCGCGGGGCGGGCAAGACCCAGCTCGCGGCCGCCTACGCGCGCGCCTGCGCTGAGCGGGAGTGGCCGCTGGTCGCCTGGGTGCACGCGGAGAGCCGTGGCCTGCTCGTGTCGGGCCTGGACACGGTCGCCCGCGCCATCGGGATCGCCGTGCCTGAGGAGGATGCCGAACACGGCGCGCAGCGGCTGAAGGACTGGCTCGAGGCGCGCCGGGAGAGGTGCCTGGTGGTGTTGGACAACCTGGTCGACGCCGAGGTCGCGGTCCCGTGGCTGCCCGCCGTGGGCGCCGCGCAGGTCGTCGTCACCAGCACCCGGCGCGCGGTGGAGGTCCTGGGCGCGGCTGTCCCGGTGGGGATGTTCACGCCGGAGGAGGCGGTGGCGTTCCTGCGCGAGCGCTCCGGCCGCCGGGACGAGGAGGGGGCGCGCCGCCTGGCCGCCGAGCTCGACGGGCTGCCGCTGGCGCTGGCCCAGGCGGCCGCGGTGATCCGCGGTCAGGGCCTCGACTACGCGACCTACCTGGAACGGCTGCGGTCAGTGCCGCTGGAGACGATGCTGCCGCCGATCCCGGCCGACGGCTACTCGCACGGCGCTGCGCAGGCCGCCCTGCTGTCGCTGAACCGGCTGGGCAGGCGGCGCAAGACGCGGACCGAGCGGGGGCTGCTGGACCTGCTGGCGGTGCTGTCCCCTGACGGGGTTCCCCGGTCGTGGCTGCGCCGCGCCAACACCTACATGGCGCTGGTGTGGTTCAAGGGTGACGCCTCGCTCCAGATCGACGCCGCGCTCGGGGTGCTGGGCGACAGCTCGCTGATCACCATGAGCGTGGACGGGTCGACCGTCGGGATGCACCGGGTGCTGCAGCGCGTGGTCTGCGACGTGGCGCGCCAGAAAGGGCGGCTGGACCAGGTGCTGCTGAGTGCGGCGGCGCTGGTCGCGGCGTGCGCGCCGGGGAGTGCGGGGGCCTCCGCCGATCGCGAGGCGTTCGTCGACCAGGTGGAGGCGCTCCGCCGCCACGCCTTCCAGGAAGGTGTCAAGGAGGGGACGACGACGTTCATCATGACGCTGCAAGGGCGGGCGGGCGAGTATCTGGAGGACGCCTTCGACCCGAAGCGGGCCGCCGCGCTGTACGAACATGCCCTGGACGGCCTCGAACGCGTCCTCGGCCCGGACCACTACGACACGCTCCTCGCCCGCAGCCTCCTCGGCAACGCCCTGAACGAATCCGGTGACGTCGCTGCGGCGGTCCCGCTGCTGGAGCGGGCTGCCGCCGACTTCGAGCGGATGCAGGGTCCCGATCACCCCGACAGCCTCGCCGCGTACAGCGCTCTCGCCCGTGCCTACCAGTCCGCGGGCGATCTGCGGCGCGCCATCCCGCTGTTGGAGCGTGCCCTCGCCGACTACGAGCGGGTGCTCGGCCCCGACGACCGCAACAGCATCGTCAGCCACAACGAACTGGCCCGCGCCCTGGTGCAGGCGGGTCAGCCGGAACGCGCGATCGAGCTGCATGAGAAGGCCCTCGCGGCGCTGACCCGCGTCCTCGGCCCGGACCACCGTGACACCCTGTTGACTCGGGTGGAGTTAGCCAGGGCCCACGCGCGGGCTGGCGACCCCGGCCGGGCCATCGACCTGTTCAAGCAGAGCATCGCGGACATGGTGCTGCACGGGCCGGACGATCCGGTTATCCAGCTCGCCCGGGAGGAGCTCGCGAAGCTGTCAGGGGAGCAAGTGGCGGGCGGTGAAGCCGAGGACGGCCGCGGCGGGAGCGAGGGCCACGACGCGGCCGGGTAGCGGCGCGCGCAGCTCCGTCGTCGGGCGGTACGGGTCCCGGTAGCGCGCCGCCGACGCAACCTGACGCGTGTCCCCGTGGGGCCATCGGTTTGCCAGGGCTCGCTTTTACGCCGACCACGACAAATGGCGATCCCAGAATCACGCCATCAAGCGATCCAAGTGGAGAAAAGGCGAGAAGGGGTGGCACCCCGGGAATGGACCACACTCCGGGAGCCGGTGGGCCCCCGCGAGGCCGGGAGGCCTTACGCCCCTTCCTCCTCCAGATCGCCGGTGTCGGGGAAGTCGGTCAGGTCGGGGACCTCGCCGAGCTGGCGCAGTCCTTCGACCGGCGTGGAGGAGGAGATGGAGTAGCGGCCCAGGACGTTGAGATGGGCGTGGCCGAGCGGGGACAGCCGGGCGGCATCCTCGTCCTTGACCGGGACGCCGTCGGCGCGCAGCCGGTCGACCGCGGCCGACAGATACTTCGAGTTCCACAGCGCGACCGCGTTGACGACCAGGCCCAGGGCTGCTAGTTGATCTTCTTGTCCTTCCCGGTAGGCCTTGCGGATCTGGCCGCCTGCGCCGTGGCAGATCTTGCGGGCGAGCCGGTGCCGGGACTCCTGGACGGTGAGCTGTTTGTTCAGCTTGCGCCGGTAGGTGTCGTCGATCGGGTCCAAGATGCTGAGCAGGTGCAGGGTCTTGTCGATGCGGCCGTACTCGGCGAACGCCTGCCCGAGCGGGGTGGGCCGTCCATTCCGGGCGAACATGCGCAGCAGGTCGTAGGCGCGGACCTGGTTGGTCACCAGGGACCCGGCGACCCGGGTCATGTCCGACCATTGGGTGAGAATCTTCTGTCGATTGATCTTGTTACGGGCGATCGCCTCCAACGGCCCATAGTCGGCCGGGGTGGTGCTGCCGGGCACCTCCGCGCGCCAGAACCGCTGGTCGCCCAGGTCGGCGAAGCGGGGCGCGAACCGGTAGCCGAGCATGGAGAAGATCCCGAACACCGTGTCCGAATCGGACGCTTGGTCGGTCGTGACGACCTCGGGCTGCGGCCCGGCGTCGATGTTGATCAGGGTGTCCAGGATGAACAGCGAGTCGCGCGGCGTGCCGGGCACGACCATCTGCCCGATCCCCATCACCTGATCATTGACGGCGTTCAAGAGCGTCACACCGCGCTTGTACCCGAAATATTTGGGCGACGGGGCGGCGTTGATCGTCTGCACCGGGACGACGAACCGCAGCCCATCGACCGAGGCCAGCAGCCCGCCGCCCCACAACTGCACGATCGGCACGCCGCGCTGGGCCTCGATCAGGATCGCGTTCGCCGCGGCGTGTGTCTCGGCCCGCACGTAGTTCTGGTCGACGTGCGAGAGCCGGCCGCGGGTCAGCGCCTCGTCCCCATCCTTGATCACCGGGGTGAGGCCGACGTTGCAGGCCTCGCTGATCAGTAGCGCGACCAGGGACCGGGGCAGGTCGTGCATGCGGGTGGAGATGTCGGCCAGGTGCACGTAGGCGTCCAGGAACCCGGTCCAGGAGTGCACCTCCAGCAGTAGCTCGGGCAGGTCGATGCGCGGCAGCATGGCCTGGCAGGCCGCGCGCACCCATTTCAGCGACGGGCTCTCGCCCAGCGCGCCGAGCTTCTCCACCGACAACCGGGCATGCCCATCCGGCGGGGTGACCACCCGGACCAGGGCGTCGTCCCCGGCTTCTTCGAGCCGGCCGGCCATCTGCTTCCATGCCGCGTCCAGCGCCAGCTGCCTGGCGTCCAGATGCGCCTCGACCGGGTCGGTGAGCGACAGGGAGGCGAGCACCTCCTCGCTGATCGCCTCCCACGCCTTGCCGTCCAGCAGGTGGGCGCGCGGGTCGGCCCACCGCAGCGACGGCGCGGCGAACACGTCCCGCACCTGCAGTGCCCGAAACAGCCCCTCCAGGACACAGACCACATACGCGTCACGGTCCACCGCGCCCTTGGGCAGGCCGGGGCTGGCGAACACCGGCCGCTTCCAGGCGGCCGTCACCAGGGAAGCGTCGATCTCCTTCGGCAGGAGCGGCTTGCGGGAGACGTGCCGGCGCGTCAGCTCCGGCAGAGCGCGCACCGCGGCCAGGACCTTGCGGCCACCGGCCGCCGTGCCCAGCGCCTTCGACTCGCCCAGCAGCTTTAAGAACGGGCGGACGGTGTTGTACTTGTCGACCAGCGCGGCGCGCAGCGCCGCCTCGGCCGCGCCGTCGTCGTCGGGCACGAGCTCCTCGACCTGTTCCAGCGCCGCCAGCACCTGATCCTTGCTCGCCCCAGCCTCGGCGATGACGGCCGTCCACAGCGCCGCGGGGTCCAGGTCGGCGCCTGCCTCGGCGACCAGGTCGAGCTGCTCGATGAGCACCCGGCCCGCCCGCGACAGCAGCCGGGATGCCTTCTCCAGCTTGGGCAGCATCGCCAGCCGGTCGCCCGAGGACTTGCGGCGCGCCGGAGAGATCAGGCGCGAGGCCATCAGCAGCGCGAACAGATCGAGCGCGTCGTCGATCGCCTCGGCCTCCAGCGACCGGGTCACGGCCAGCATTGTCGCGGTCTTCCTCGGCTCGTTCAGACGGGCCAGCAGCGGCGCCTTGCTGCCCGCCCCATATTTGGCGAGCGTCTTCATCCGCCGGACCGGCACCTTGTCCACGCGCACCCGCCCCAGCCGGAACCGGGCGATGTCGTCCACCCGCTGCAGCGCCCGCGCCATCTCCGTGCCCGACTGCCGCTTGGGCGCCTGCCGCAGCCGCTCGAGCTCCGACATCCGCGCCCCCGCGGGAACCACCAGCAGCCCCGACAACTCCCGTCGCAACGCCGGATCGGCGCGCTCCACCTGACGCGCCACCGTCGCGTACAGGCGCTCATCGGCCTGCTCCCGGACGCTGGCCACCAGGCGTTCCAGCACCGTCACCCCGGGCAGCAGCACCCGATGCCTGCGCAGCCACGCCACCGACTGATCGAACAACGCCGTCGGCCCCTCGGCATGCGTCCACGCCCGGCCGTGCAGGAACGTCCGGAATCGCCTCGCCAGCACCCGCCCCTCCCACGATTCGTGATCATCGGTAGCCGTAGGCGTCCCGGATCATCCACGCGTGCTCATACGCCGTCTTCAGCCGCTCGCCGTACTTCTTGACCTGCGAGGGATCGCCGATCCCCAATTGCTCGGCCAGATAGTCCACCACCGGCCACGGCACCGCCAGCGGGTCCTCCAGGAACAGACCTTTGTACCGGACCGTCCCGATCTGGACGGCCACGCCCAGGCGATGTGAGTCCTGGCGCGACTTGGCGATCACATCGCGATCGAATGCGTCCAGGAAGAAGAACTTCTCCAGGTCCGACAGCGACGGCAGTTCCTCGAACGCCGTGTACGCCCTGACCTGGTCATCAGACAAAAACCCCACAGGCATGGGCGACAACGGTAGAGACGTCAATGATCACCGTCAAAGCGACGATCACGCCAGATGCCCGAATCTCGTAGCCGAGACGATCAAACACCGAAACCGGGCGTCACACTCCGCTCAAGATCTTTCTCAGCGCCAACCGCTGTTCCTGGGTTCCTCAACCCCGGTGCTGCGGAATGTGCGGAGGTGCCGCCCGCGCCGTGTTCTCGGTGGAAAGCCGCGACCCGCTTGTCCCGGGAAAGTCTGACGTCGTTTGTCAGGTATTTCTGTGAGCATTCCTGCCATGGAGAAAGCACTGACAGGGAAGGTCGCCCTGGTCGCGGGGGCGACACGGGGTGCGGGCCGGGGCATTGCCGTCGAGCTGGGCACAGCGGGGGCCACGGTCTACGTGACGGGGCGCAGTACGCGAGAACACCGCTCGGAGATGGACCGGGCGGAGACGATCGAGGAGACCGCCGATCTCGTGACCGCTGCCGGCGGTCAGGGGATCGCCATCCAGGTGGATCACCTGCAGAAGGACCAGGTGGAGTCCCTCATCCAGCGAATCGACCGGGAGCACGGGCGGCTGGACATCCTCGTCAACAACGTCTGGGGCGGCGAGCTGCTCTTCGGGTGGAACGAGAAGGTGTGGGAGCACTCGCTCGACAAGGGTCTGCGCATCCTGCGCCTCGCGATCGACACCCACATCATCACCAGCCACTACGCTCTGCCGCTGATGATCCGGGAACCGGGCGGTCTGGTCGTCGAGGTCACCGACGGCACCACCGCCTACAACGCGGAGAACTACCGCATCTCCCTGTTCTACGACCTGGCCAAGACCTCGGTGAACCGCTTGGCGTTCGCGCAGTCGAAGGAGCTGGCGCCGTACGGGGCGACCGCCGTTTCCCTGACTCCGGGCTGGATGCGCTCGGAGATCATGCTGGAGGTGTACGGGGTCACGGAGGCGACCTGGCGCGACGCGCTGGACAAAGAACCGCATTTCGTCATCTCGGAAACGCCTGCCTATGTGGGGCGTGCGGTCGCGGCACTCGCGGCCGACCCCGAGGTCGCGCGGTGGAACGGGCAGTCGCTGTCGAGCGGGCAGCTCGCCGGTGTCTACGGCTTCACCGACGTGGACGGCAGCCGGCCCGACGCGTGGCGCTACGTCGTCGAGGTCCAAGACGCCGGCAAGCCTGCCGACGCGACGGGTTACCGCTGACCGCGGTACATCCGGGCGAGCCGGTCCGCCGCCTCCGCCATGCGGGTGCGCAGTTGCGGAGGGTCGAGCACCTCCACCTCCGGGCCGAGCCGTAGCAGCGTGTCATAGGCGACGTCGAGGGATTCGACGGGCAGCAGCGTGGTCACCCGTCCCTGCCCGTCGGGCCTCCCGGCGGCTTTGTGCGCCTGCTCGAAGGCGGGTGGTTCGACGGCGAACCGCAACATTCGCATCCCTCTCGGACTCAGCCGAATGGTGACGTGCTCAGCCAGCAACGAGGCGACGAACTGTGCGGTGTGCTCCGCCCAGAAGCCGGGCAGATCGAAGGACTCATCACGGTCGAACGGTGTCTGGGCCGACTCGACGGCAGCGATCCGGTCCACACGGTAGGTCCGGTAGTCCCGGCGCACCCGGGCCACGAGGTACCAGACACCCGCCTTGAGCACGAGTCCGTATGGGTGCACCGTACGGGACACCTCGTGGCCGTTCTCCCGGCCCCGGCGGTAGCGCAGCTCGACGGCCTGGTCCCGCCAGACCGCCTGGGCCAGGTCGGCCAGGAGCGGCGGCGGATCGGCGGCGGCGAACCAGCCGGGAACGTCCAGATGAAACCGTTGCCCGGCCCGCGCCGGGGCGTCGTGCAACGCGGCGGGCAGCGCCGCGATCACCTTCAGCCGCGCACCGGCGACGGCATCGGCCAGCCCCATCTCCTGGGCCGGACCCGGCAGTCCGGAGAGGAACAGCGCCTCGGCCTCCGTGCGGCTCAGCCCGGTCAACCGGGTCCGGTAGCCGCCGATCAGGCGGTAGCCGCCGTTTCGCCCTTGCTCGGCGTAGACCGGTACGCCCGCCGCCGAGAGCGCAAGCACGTCCCGGTACACCGTTCGCTCGGACACTTCCAACTCGCGTGCGAGTTCCGCGGCCGTCATCACCTCACGGGATTGGAGCAGCAACACCAAGGAGATCAGCCGAGATACGCGCATCCCCTCATCTTGTGAGATGAGCGCAGCCGGTACTCGTCCGGGCCGGCTGAACCGGCAGCCGCACCCGGCGCACAACACCTCCACCCGCGTCGAACGGCCGGTGGCGGCAAGCCGAGCCCCGTGAGCTGCTTCGACGGCATTGACCGCTCGGTCGCTGCGCGACAGCATCGCCGCGGATCAGACCACCGGCCGTGACCGGGACCAGCCGGACGGTCACGCCGGACTCGCGCTGCGACGCGGGCGTGTCCGCAGTCGTGAGCCGATGGCTGGTAAATGGCTCGACGGGATGACGCTCGGGCTTGTAGCTTGCAGTCGATCGTGACACCGCCCGAGGAGGTGAGACCCATGAACGCTGTATCGAAGTGGGTGCTCCCCCTTCCCGTCATGGTCGGGCGATTGACGTAGGTGTCGCCGGGAGCGCCTCGCCGACAAGGCACTCCCCGAAAGGCAACACCTATGAGTTCTCAGTTCACCGCCGAGCCGTCGCCGAACGACATGGCCGAGCGGGACTTCACCTCGGGCGACGTCCCCGGACTTCGGCCGCCGTCCTCCGGCGCCGATCGCGCGCCCCTCATGTTCGACGTGATCATCGCCGGGTGCGGGCCGACCGGCGCGATGCTGGCCGCCGAGCTGCGGCTGCACGACGTGCGGGTGCTCGTCCTGGAGAAGGAGACCGAGCCCAAGTCGTTCATCCGCATAGTCGGTCTGCACATCCGCAGTCTCGAGCTGATGGCGATGCGCGGGCTGCTGGATCGCCTTCTCCCGCACGGAAGACGGCGACCGGCCGCCGGTTTCTTCGCCGCCATCCCCAAACCCGCGCCCAAGGGCCTGGACTCCCCGTACGCCTATCTTCTGGGCATCCCGCAGCCGGTCATCGAGCGTCTGCTCGAAGAGTACGCGATCGAACTGGGCGCACAGGTCCGGCGCGGTTGCGCGGTCACCGGTTTCGAGCAGGACGACGAGGGGGTGACCGTCGAGCTGGCCGGCGGGGAACAGCTGCGTTCGCGCTACCTCGTCGGCTGTGACGGCGGGCGCAGTACGGTGCGCAAACTGCTCGGTGTCGGCTTCCCCGGCGAGCCCTCACGGACCGAGACGCTGATGGGCGAGATGGAAGTGGGCGTGCCGCAGGAGGAGATCGCCGCCACGATGAGCGAGATCCGCGAGACCCATCGGCGATTCTGGCTCAGGCCCTTCGGCGGAGGGATCTACAGCGTCGTAGTCCCCGCCGCGGGAGTCGGCGATCGCGGGCAGCCGCCTACCCTGGAGGATTTCAAACAGCAGTTGCGCACCATCGCCGGAACCGATTTCGGCGTGCACTCCCCGCGCTGGTTGTCCCGCTTCGGGGATGCCACCCGGCTGGCCGAACGGTACCGGGTCGGGCGGGTGCTGCTGGCCGGCGATGCGGCACACATCCATCCGCCCATCGGGGGACAGGGACTCAACCTGGGCGTTCAGGACGCGTTCAACCTCGGCTGGAAACTGGCCGCGCAGATTCGCGGCTGGGCGCCGGAAACACTGCTGGACACCTACCAGGCCGAACGTCATCCCGTCGCCGAGGACGTGCTGGACAACACCCGCGCACAGATGGAACTGCTGTCCGCCGAGCCGGGCCCGCAGGCCGTGCGCAGGCTGCTCACCGAACTGATGGACTTCGACGAGGTGAACCGCCATCTGACCGAGAAGATCACCGCGACCGCCATTCGGTACGACTTCGGTGACGGCCCCGACCTGCTCGGCCGCCGCCTGCACGACCTCGACGTGAAGCAGGGCCGCCTCTACGGTCTGCTGCACGGCGGCCGCGGCCTGCTGCTGGACCGTACCGAACGCTTGACCGTCGGCGGCTGGTCGGACCGGGTCGACCACCTCGCGGATCCGTCTGCGGCACTGGATGTTCCGTGCGTCCTGCTGCGCCCCGACGGCCACGTCGCCTGGATCGGCGACGATCAGCGGGAGCTGGACGACCATCTGTTCCGCTGGTTCGGCAAGCCCGCCGACTGATCCCCCCTGCAGCCGCGGCGGCCCAGCCCGGCGAACGCGCGGTCGCGGCCGAGCCGCGGCCGCGCGGAGCGCCGTCGAGCCGCCGGACCGACCGGCCGCCGCGAGCGCAGGAAGGCCACCTCTGCCGGTCCCCGGCCGGCATCGCCTGAGTTCACGCCAGGTGGCCTCGGACGCGTGAAGCGTGCGGTGAACGGCGGGGATGAGGCGGACGACGTCGCTGCGGACCGCCAGAAGGTGGCGCGTCCACGCCGTCCGTGCCACACTCGCTGTTATAGAACTCTGTTGGGAGTTATAGAACGATAGGAGAGTGGCATGCGAGACGTGCTGCCGTGGCGTGAGCCGGCCCCGCCGGACGGGACGATGGGCGAACCCAGAGCGCGCGGCCGGTTCGGCGAGTACGGCGGACGGTACGCCCCGGAGTCCCTGGTGGAGGCGTGCCGCGAGGTGGAGGAGGCGTTCCGGGAGGCATGGGCGGATCCGGGGTTCCGTGCCGCCCTCGCGCGGCTGCTCGCCGTGCACGCCGGGCGGCCGACTCCGCTCACACCGGCCCACCGGCTGTCGGACGCGCTGGGCGTGCGGCTGTACCTCAAGCGCGAGGATCTCACCCACACCGGTTCCCACAAGATCAATAACGTGCTGGGCCAGGCCCTGCTGGCCACCCGCATGGGACGGCGGAGACTGATCGCCGAGACGGGGGCGGGCCAGCACGGGGTGGCCACCGCGACCGCCGCCGCGCTGCTCGGGCTGGAGGCCACGGTCTTCATGGGCGAGCGCGACATCGAGCGGCAGGCGCTGAACGTCTTCCGCATGCGCATGCTGGGAGCCGAGGTCGTCCCGGTCACCGCGGGCAGCCGTACTCTCAAGGACGCGACCAGCGAGGCCATGCGGCACTGGGTGGGCGCGACCGGCGACTCGCACTACTGCATCGGCTCGGTCGTCGGGCCTGACCCGTACCCCTGGATGGTCAGGGAGTTCCAGCGGATCATCGGCGACGAGGCCCGCGGGCAGTGCGCCGCCGAGCTGCGGACCGGCGTGCCGGACTACGTGGTCGCGTGTGTCGGCGGCGGCTCCAACGCGGCCGGCACGTTCGCCGGATTCGCCGACACCCGGGCGCGCCTGGTCGGGGTCGAGGCGGAGGGCGGCGCCGGGGCGACCCGCGGCCGACTCGGCGTCATGCACGGCTGCCGCTCGCTGTTCCTGCAGGACGACGACGGGCAGATCACCCAGGCGCACTCCATCGCCGCCGGGCTCGACTATCCGGGGGTCGGCCCGGAGCACGCTCACCTGCGTGACCTGGGCCGGGCCCGCTACGTCGCGGTGACCGACGAGGAGGCGGCCGCCGCGGCGGTACGGCTGGCGCGCACCGAAGGCATCGTCCCGGCGCTCGAATCGGCGCACGCCCTGGCCTGGGTGATCCGCGCAGCGGGCGACGGCGAGCTGCCCTCGGGATCGACGGTGCTGATGACGCTGTCCGGCCGCGGCGACAAGGACGTCTCGACCCTCAAGGAGCTGCTGTGACGGACCTCACCCTGACCGCGGGAGCGGTCGAACGCCACCTGCGTGCCCGCCGGGACACCGGACGTGGCCTGCTCATGCCGTACGTCACCGGAGGGATCACGCCCGGGTGGACGGACTACCTGCGGGCGTTCGCCGACGCCGGGGCGGACGCGATCGAGGTCGGCCTGCCCTTCTCCGACCCCACGCTGGACGGCGTCACCATCCAGCAGGCGAGCGACACGGCACTGGCCCGGGGGGCGAGCACCCGCCGGATCCTCGCCGACCTGTCCGGCGTGCCGGACCTGGGCGTGCCGCTCGTGGCCAGCACCTACTACAACCTCGTGCTGCACGACGGCCCCGAGGCGTTCTGCGCCGCGTTGCGCGGGGCCGGCGTCGGCGGCCTGATCGTGCCCGACCTGCCCGTGCACGAGGCGGACGAGCTGACGGACGTGGCCGCCGCCGCGGGCATCGAACTGGTCCTGCTGGCGTCGCCGGCGACGCCGCAGCCACGGCTGGCGGAGATCGCGGACCGTAGTCGCGGCTTCGTCTACGCGGTGTCGGTGATGGGCACCACCGGTGAGCGGGCCGCCCTCGCCGCCTCGGCGGCGGAGCTCACCGAGCGGATCAGACGCGTCTCGGACCGGCCGGTCTTGCTAGGATTTGGCATTTCCACTCCGGACCAGGCACGCGAAGCCCGCCGGCACGCCGACGGCGTCGTGGTCGGCGCCGCGGTGATGCGGCGGGTGCTCGACGGGGCCGGGCCGGACGACCTGCGGGCCTTCCTCGCGCCCCTGCGGCAGGCCCTCGACCAGGAGTGTGACCGACCACGATGACCCCCGACGGGACCCCCGACGCCGGGCACGAGGCGAGATACCGCGCCATCGCCGCCGACCTCGCCGCGAAGATCCGGTCGGGGCACTACGCTCCCGGTGAGGCCCTGCCGCCGCAACGGGAGCTGAGCGCCTCCTACGGGGTGACCCTCATGACGCTGCGCCAGGCGTTGCGGCAGCTCAGCGACGAGAGGCTGATCGTGCAGCAGCCCGGCAAGGGCACGTTCGTCGCCCCGCCCCATCTGGCGTACCAGCTCGACTCGCTCCGCAGCCTGGTCGACGACCTGCGTAAACAGGGCCACGAGGTGCGTACGGCGGTGGCCGGGCGGGCGGTGCGCCGGGCCCCCGCACGGATCGTCGCGGAGCTGCGGCTGCGTCCCGGCGACACCGCCCTGCGGCTGGAGCGGGTCCGCGAGTTCGCGGGACGTCCCGCCGTGCACCAGGTGTCCTGGGTCCGCCGGCCGGTGGCCGACCGGATCCGCGACCGCGACTTCACCGCCGTCTCCCTCTACACGGCCCTCGCCGACGCGGGCGTGACGGTCGCCCGGGCGTCCGAGGTGGTCCGGCCCGGTCTGCTCGACCCCGCCGCCGCCCGTCATCTCCTCGAGCCGCCGGGCAGCCCGGTGCTCGTCAGCAGCCGGATCACCTACACGCTCGACGCCACGCCCGTGGTGTCCGACCACGCCACCATCCTCGGCAGCATGATGGAGATCCGCACCGAACGCGCCGCCACCGGTATCTCTCTCACCTGGGGCGCCACCAGCTGAGGACGCAGTACGGCCGACGCGTCCGGCCGCCGTCACGGGAAGTGGCCGAGTTGATCGCGCACGCCTTCTCGCGGAAGCGTCACTTCGTGGCGAGGGGCAGGCGCAGGACGAGACGGGCCCCGTCGCGGTGATCGGCGGCGTACAGCCGGCCGCCGTGCTCCTGGGCGATCTCCCGCGCGATGGACAGGCCGAGCCCGGACCCGCCCGGATCCCGCAGCCGGGCCTCCTCCCGCCGGTAACGGCGCTCGAAGACGCGTTCGCGGTCCTCCGGCGGGATGCCGGGGCCGTCGTCGAGGACCTCCAGGACGGCGTCGGGCGGGTCGGCGGCGACGACGATCTCGATCGTGGTGTTCGTGTGCCGTTCGGCGTTGGTCATCAGGTTGCTCAGCAGACGGGCCAGGCGGATCGCCGACGCGCGCACGCACACGTGCGGGTCGAGGCGGGTGAGGACGGAGGCGCCCGGGGTGCGACGGTCGAGTTCTTCCGTGACGAACTCGGCGAGGTCGATCAGACGGTCGTTCTCATGGGTCTCGGTGTCCAGCCGGGCCAGGTCGAGCAGGTCCGCCACGATGTCGTTGAGCCGTTCCGCGTCGCGCAGCAGTTTGCGCAACAGCCGCTGCAGATCGCAGCCGGGTTCGGACAGCGCGACCTCCAGCTCCGTCAGCAGGCCCGTGAGGGGATTGCGCAGGTCGTGGGAGGCGTCGTAGACCAGCCGCCGCTGCCGCTCGATCGCCTCGCGCAGAGCCGAGGTCGTCTCGCGCTGCTCCCGGTGCGCCTGCCTGAGCTGGTCGTTGAGGGCCTGCAACTGCAGGGCCAGGGAGTCCGCCCTTCCCTCCTGCTCGCCGCCGGCGCCGGAGCGCCGCAGCGCGAGGACGAAGTCGGTGACCTCCTCGATGGTGAGAACGATCCACCGGACCTCGCCGTGCGGACCGAGTATGGGGTTGAGGATCGTGCTCCAGTACCGCTCCTCGAACACTTCGGGCCGGTCCGCCACCTGGATGTCGTACCTCTGGAGCGGGATGAAGTCGCGTCGGCGGGTGGTCAGCACCTGTTCCAGGGAGGTTCGCAGCATCTGCGCCCCCTGCTGCTCGGAGTCCTCCGAAGCGGCGGGATTGGGCGGGAAGACGTCGAAGACACCGCGGTTCAGAACCGCCTCGCGGTCGCGCCCGCTGACCTTCAGGAAGACGTCGTTCACGTCGACCATGACGAAATCGGGGGTCAGCACCGCGGCCGGGGCCTGACCGGCCCGGAACACCGCCCCGTAGTCGATTTCTGGCCTCATGCCCACGGTGCCTATCCGCACCAGTCTTCCAGCCCCCGCAGTCGGCATGACTCCCGGCCGCCCACGCCACGCGGCCGTGCACTCTCCCATGCCCCCGAGGACGCGTGTCAACGGACAAAGGCACCGAAGCGGTGACGGGAAAGCAGATGAAGCAGGCCCGCAGCCATCACGAGGACCGTCCATCGCCTCCGCCGACCGGCGTCCGGGCCGTCCGGGCGACGGCGGCGGCCGCCACGGCGCAGACCACGGCGGGCACGATCAGCGCGTACGCCGCGCCACTGTGCCCCCCGGGCACGCCGAGGGTCATGAACGCGCCGGTCACGGCGACGCCGATCGTCGCGCCGCACTGCCGGGCCGCGTTCAGCAGCCCACCGGCCGCGCCGGCGGCGCCTGCGGGGGTCACGGTCACGACCAGGGTGGCCAGCGCGGGCAGCGCGAACGACACACCGAAGCCGGTGGCCACCAGCCCGGCCAGCAGGAACGGATAGGAGGCCCCGGCCCAGACGGCCGCGCCGAACGCGAGCCCGCCGGCCGTGAGCAGGCCGAGCCCCGCCAGCACCGGCGGCCGGGGCCCGGACCTGGCGACGATCCTGCCGGTCAGCAGCGGATTGACGGCGAAGGGCAGCGTCATGGGCAGCAGCGCCACCCCGATGCCCCCCGGCGTCAGGCCGAGCGCCTGCTGGAGGAGCAGCGGCAGCACGAACAGCACGCCGCTCATCGCGAAGTTGACCGCCGCGCCCGCCAGCAGCGCGGCGGGGATGCCGGGGACGCTCAGCACCGCGGGCTCCAGGACCGGCGCCCGGCCGCGCCGCTCCCGTACGGCGAAGGCGCACACCGCGAGCGCCGTCGTGCCCGCCGACCAGGCGGCGTGGACGAGGGCGCGGGCGCCGAGCGCGATCAGGGTGTCGGTCAGCAGCGCCACCACGGCGCAGGCCAGGGCCTGGGCGGCCCAGTCGATACGCCGGTCGCCGCGCGGGCAGCGCACGGCCGGCGTGAGTGTGAGCGTGAGCGTGACGGCGGCGAGCGGCACGTTGATCAGGAAGATCGCCCGCCAGCCCGCCAGGTCGGTGAGCGCCCCGCCGGCCACCGGACCGGCGACCAGCGCCGCGCCGCTGGTCGCCGCCCAGACGGCCACCGCCCTGGCCCGCTCGGCGGGCACCGGGTACAACCGGGCGATCATGGCCATCGACGCCGGGACACAGCCCGCGGCGGCCAGGCCGAGCAGCGCCCGCAGCCCGACGAGCGCCCACAAAGACGGCGCGAACGCGCTCAGCAGGCTGCCCAGGCCGAAGGCGGCGACGGCCATCCGGAACACGCGGTGCGCGCCGTACCGGTCGGCCACCGACCCGGCGGTCAGCAGCGACGCGCCGAACACGAGGGTGTAGCCGGTCACGGCCCACTGCAGCCCCGCGACACCCGCGCCGCCGAAGGAACGGGCGAGGCCGGGTTCGGCGACCGACAGCACGGTGGTGTCGAGCAGCACCATGAAGTAGCCGAGCGCGATCCCGGCCAGCGCGCGGGCTCGGGCGGGGGCCGCCGGGGGAGAGGCGGTGATCGTCATGAGAATCTCCAGGACAGTGGACAACCTGGGCCTCACTGTGGAGCGGGCCGCCGTGCGGCTCCACCGGCCCGGCCGCAGGCCGCGTTCGGAATAACCGAACTCTCCGGACCGGTTCGGTCTGGCGTGGAACTGCGGCAGTTGCGCACCTTCGAGGCGGTCGTGACCCATCGGACGGTCACCGACGCCGCCGTCGCCCTGGATCTCGCGCCGTCCTCGGTGTCGGAGCAGATCAGGTCCTTGGAACGGGACCTCGGGGTCGTGCTGTTCGAGCGGGGTCCCCGGGGGATGCGCCCGACCGCGGCGGGCGAGCGCCTGCGCGGCTGGGCGCGCCGCCTGCTCGACCAGGCCGACCAGGCCCGGCGTGACGTCGCCGGGGCCCGCCCGGTGCTGCGGCTCGGCGCCCTGGAGACGATCGCGGCCGTGCACGTGCCCGCGGTTCTCGCCCGGCTGGCCGAGCGCCGTCCCGACCTCGTGGTCGAGGTGCAGTCGGACGGCGTCCGCGACCGCCTCCTGGAGGCGGTCGCCGCCGCGGATCTCGACGCGGCGCTGCTCCTCGACACGGGGGACGACCTGGGCGGGCTCGGCTTCGGCGCGCCGGGCGCGCCACTGGCCTTCCTCGACCTCGACCCCGTGCCGCTCGCGCTGGTCGCCGCGCCGGAGCACCCGCTGGCCGCCGCATCCCGCCTGCGCAGGGAGGACCTGTACGGCCAGCGGCTGCTGGTCAACGTGCCCGCCTGCTCCCTGTGGCTGGCGGGGGAGCGCCTGCTGGGCGACCGGGTGGAGCGGGTGCGGGCCGGCGGTGTGCCGGTCATGCGGGCGTGGGCCGAGCGCGGCCTCGGGATCAGCCTGCTGCCGTGGTTCGCGGTCGCCGACCGGGTCGCCGCCGGCGCCCTCGCCCGGCTCGCGTTCGACGTGCCGGGCCTCAGCCTGCGCCTGGTGTGGCGGGCCGACCGCGAGGGCCTTCCCGGGATGCGCGAGATCCTGTACGCGAGCGCCGCCTCCGAGGCGGTCAGCGTCCCTCCGCCCGCCGATCACGGCGCTGCGCGGCGGTGAGCCAGGCCGCCGCGGCGAGGCCGAGCACAGAGGCGGCGGTGAGCCACCAGAAGGCGACGTGGAAAGCGTCCCGCACGCCGTGAGGCAGCCGGGCGGTGAGCACCATCGCGAACACGGTCCCGCCGAGCGCGCCGCCCAGCCGTTGCAGGATGTTGACCTGCGTCGTGGCGTCCGCGAGCTGCTCGGGGGCGACCGCCTGATAGGCCGCGATGCCGGCCGGCGTCACGGCGGCCGCGAGGGCCATGCCGCGCAGCAGCAGCAGGCCTTCCACCACGAACGCGTTCATGTCCGTGTCGAGCAGCGCGAACGGCACGGTGGTGGCCACGGCGGCGAGGCCGCCGTACACGCTGACGATGCCTCCGCCGAAGCGGTCCACGAGCCGGCCGCTGACCGGCAGGAGCAGGGCGGTGCCGAGGCCGAGCGGAATCAGCGCCAGCCCGGTCTCCGTCACCCCGGCGTCCCGGCCGACCTGGAAGTACAGCGGGAACAGCAGTGTGGCGCCGAACATCGCAGCGCCGGTGAGCGCGGCGGTCGCCGTGGCGGCGGCGTACGCCGGTTTGGCGAACAGCCGCAGGTCGAGCACCGGGTGGGTGGTACGGCGCGCGTGCCAGGCGAACGCGCCGAGCGCGAGGGCGCCGGCGGCGACCGGGCCGAGCGCGCCGCCGAATCCGCTCGAGGACGCGCCGCGCTCGCCCCAGGCGCTCAGGCCGTAGATCACGAGCGGGACTCCGGCGGCGACGAGCAGCAGCCCCGGCCAGTCGAGACGGCCGGGCCGCACGGACGGCCGCTCGCGTGGCACGTGACGCAGGCCGAGACACAGGCCGAGCGCGCCGAGGGGGAGGTTGACCAGGAACAACCACTGCCAGGAGCCGATGTGCAGGAGGAGGCCGCCGAAGGCCGGGCCGAGCGCGGGCGCGAGCGTGACCGCGATGCCGAGGGTCGCCATCACGCGGCCGAGGCGGTGGGTGCCGACCGCCTGGCCGAGCACGGTCTGCCCGGCGGGCAGAAGCAGTCCGGCGGTGAGCCCCTGCACGACGCGGAACGCGACCAGCCAGCCGATATCGCCCGCGAACGCGCACAACCCGGAGGAGAGGGTGAAACCGGCGAGTGAGGCGAGCCAGACCGGCCCGGCGCCGTACCGCCGCCCGAGCCAGCCGCACGCGGGCAGCGACAGGCTCAAGGCGATCAGGTACGCGTTCGCCACCCATTGGGCGTCGTCCAGGCCGGCACGCAGATCCATCGCGATCGTGTCGAGGCCGACGTTGACGACCGAGGTGTCGAGCTGACTCATGAACGCGCCGAACGCGATCACCAGGGCGAGTCGCCAGACGGGCCACGGTATGGGCGCGTCGGCGGCCCTCGCGCGGGCGGGGGCGGCCATCACGCGGCGGCCGGACGACGGAGGACCCGCAGCGCAGCGCCCCAGGCGGTGAGCTGGTCGAGCAGGACGTCCAGCTCCCGATCGCGCCCGGGTCCGGGAGTGAAGTCCTCGCCGTCGAAGTCCGCCGCCAGCGACAGCGCCACCTGCGCCCGGACGTCGGCGACCTGCAGCTCGCCCATGACCACGCGGAGGTGCTCGACCGCGCGGGCGCCGCCCGCGTCGATGCCGTAGCTGACGAAACCGGCGGCCTTGTTGTGCCACTCCCGGTACAGGTAGTCGATGGCGTTCTTCAGCGGGCCGGGGATCGACCGGTTGTACTCGGGGGTCACGAAGACGTACGCGTCGAAGCGCGCGATCGCGTCCGCCCACGCCTTGGTGTGCGGCCTGTCGTACCGTCCGTAGGCGGCGGGCCAGGGCTCGTCCAGCACCGGCAGGTCGAAGTCGGCGATGTCGACGACCTCGGCCGCGAGGCCCGTGCGGCGCGCGGCACGCTCGTGCACCCAGCGTGCGACGGCCTCGCCCCGGCGCCCCGGCCGGACGCTTCCCACGATGACGGCGAGAGTGAGTTCCGGCTGCATGACGTCCCCTCCAGAGGTAAAGTAAACCGTGTACGGCAGAAAATAGCGTAACCCTGGCGGAGGACAAGTGGACGGGTCAGATCGGCCGGATGCTCCGAGGCGTGGACGGCCGGCCAAGAACGAGGCCATCACCCGGGCCGCCCGCGCGGTCTTCGGCCGCGACGGGTACGCCCGCACCACCACCGACGCCATCGCCCGCGAGGCGGGCGTCTCGACCCGCACGCTCTACAAGCATTTCGGCAGCAAGGAGCGATTGTTCTCGGTCGTGCTCGCCGAGAGCGCGACCCGGGTCGCCGACGCCTTCGCCGAGTACGTCGAGCGCGGGCTGCGCGAGGCCGCCGGGCCGCAGGAACGGCTCGTCGCCGTCGGGCGCGCGCTGGTCGCCCATCGCGTCGACTTCCCCGAGCACTTCGCACTCGTGCAGATGATCAACGTGGAGGGTCCGCACTTCCCCCGCCACCTGCTGGAGGAGTGGCAGGAGGCCGGACCGCTGCGCGTACGGGGCGAGGTCGCCCGCCGTCTGGGGGAGCTGGCCTCCGAGGGCCTGCTCCGGATCGAGGACCCGCAGCGTACGGCGCTGCACTTCATCGCCCTGGCGACGTTCGAGGCCTCCACCCGGTCCGCCGAGGGACCGCTCACCGGCGAGCAGATCACGGAGATGGTGACCGCAGGCGTACGGGCCTTCCTGGACGGTTACCGCAGGACGGAGGGCCGGGCGGCAGGCGATCCGGCGCCGGCCGGGCGGCGGTGAGCCGGGCCGTCCACGGAGATCAGTGCCCGGCCTCGGGAGCGAGCGCGCCAAGCCCGGCGTCGCCGGTGCTCTTTCTCCTAGGTCGTGTCTGACAGACACTCCCTAGCCGTCAGGAGGGCTGGACTTCGTCGAAGAGGGCGAGGGCCGCGGCGGGGTCCGGGCTGACGAGACGTTCCAGACCGGCCGTCGTCATCTCCGCCCACCTGCCGGCCCGTGCCCACATCCGTTCCTCGAAAGCGCGGACGGCCTCGTCCAGATCGCCGGGGCCGGGGGCGGCGGCGACGGCCTCGGCGAGTTCGGCGCCTTCCAGCATCGCGAGGTTCGCGCCCACCCCCAAGGGGGGCATCAGGTGGGCGGCGTCGCCCAGCAGCGTCACCCCGGGAACGTGGGTCCAGGTGTGGGGCGCGGGCAGGACGTAGAGGGGTCGGTGCGCGAAAGCGGTGCCGCGGCGGAGGAGGTCGAGGACGGGAGCGGCCCAGCCGTCGAACAGCGCCAGCAGGCTTGATCGCACGGCCTCGCCGTCGGCCAGGTCCAGGCCCGCGTCCGGGCCCATATGCCGGTCCAGGTTCGTGTGCCAGTCCAGGTTCGTGTGCCAGTCCAGCGGCGCGCGGAACTGGGCGTACACCTTGACGTGGCCGCCGCTGTTGCGCTGGGCGGCGAGGTTGCGGTTCACGCCGTACACCGCCACGGAACCGTCGCCGATCAGCCGGGCGAGGTCGGGGTGGCGGGTGTCCACGTCGTCCAGGGAGGTCTCGATTAGGGTGACGCCGGTGTAGTACGGCGTCGCGGACGAGACCGCCGGGCGCACCCGGGACCAGGCGCCGTCCGCGCCGACCACGAGGTCGAACATCTCCTGTCGTCCGTCCGCGAAACGGACCAGCACGCCATCCCGGGTCCCCGGCACCACCTCCGTCACGCCCCGCCCCCACTGCACGTCCAGAGGACCGAGCAGCAGGTCACGGAGTTGCCCGCGGTCGATCTCGGGATTGGCCCGGTCACCCGGGCGGGCCTGCCAGTCGCGCAGGACGGTCCCGTCGGCGTCCAGGATGCGCATGGCCTGCCCCTCGGGACGGGACAGCGCCTCGAACTCCGCCAGCAGCCCCGCCTTGCCCAGCGCGAGCTGGCCCAGCCCTTCGTGCAGGTCGAGCGAGCCCCCCCGGGGGACGGGCGTCGGGAGCGGGATCGCGTTCGAGGACGGTGACGCGGTGATCGTGCCGGTGCAGGACACGGGCGAAGGTAAGACCGGCGGGGCCGGCCCCGACCACGGCGATGCGATGTCTCATGTCGATACACTGTATTTTCCTGATACGCCGTATCGCAACAGTACGATGTATCCATGACTGTGTGGGACCGGCCGGAGCCGCCGACTCGCCCCGCGCCGCTCGACCGGAGGCGACTGGTCGCCGCCGCCATCGCGCTGGCCGACGAGGGCGGGCTGGAGGCCGTGTCGTTGCGCAAGGTCGCCGCGCGGCTGGACGTCGGCCCGATGCGGCTGTACGGGTACATCTCCACCAAGGAGGAGCTGTTCGACCTCATGGTGGACGAGGTCCACGCCGAGATCCTCCCCGAGGAACGGCCCGGCGACTGGCGTAAGGCGTTGCACACCCTCGCCCACCGCACCAGGCGGGCCGCTCTCCGGCACGAATGGCTGGCCGACCTGCTCGGCGGCCGTCCGGCCCTCGGCCCGAACGCCCTCGCCGTGACCGAGGCCACGCTGGCCTCCTTCGACGGCGTCGCCGACCTCGAGACCGTCACGCGCGCCGTGGAGACCGTCAGCGCCTACTTCACCGGCGCGATCCGGCGCGAGATCGCGAACCTGCGGGCCGAGCGCGCCACAGGACTGTCCGACCGCGACTGGCAGCGCGCCTCCGGCCCGCATGTGATGAGGATGCTGGCCACGGGCCGCTTCCCGGCGCTGGCCCAGTTCGTGCACTACGGCGTCGAGGTGGACGCCGAGGTGTCGTTCGCGACCGGCCTGGACTGGGTCCTCGACGCCGTGGCCGCCAAACTCGCCCGGCCGCCGGCGTGACGCTCAGGATTGTCGGTGGCGCGACATACGCTTCTCGGGTGAGCAGCAGACCCGCATCAGAGCAGCACCTGCGCGACCTCGCGCTGCTGCGCCGCGTCCGTGACCGGATCGACCGGGAGTACGCCCGGCCGCTGAACGTCGAGGCGCTCGCCCGTGGCGTGAACATGTCGGCCGGGCACCTCAGCCGGCAGTTCCGGCTCGCCTACGGCGAGTCGCCGTACGGGTATCTGATGACGCGGCGGATCGAGCGCGCGATGGCGCTGCTGCGCCGCGGCGACCTGAGCGTCACCGAGGTCTGCTTCGCGGTCGGCTGCTCGTCACTGGGCACCTTCAGCACCCGCTTCACCGAGCTGGTCGGTGTGCCGCCCAGCACCTATCGGCGGCAGGCCGGGAGCGCGACGGCCGGAATGCCCTCATGTGTGACGAAAAAAGTGACCAGACCGGTCAGAAACCGAGAAGCGCGGCTCGCCCAGCCGCAGCTAGCGTGACCGCCATGGACGTGACCATCCAATCGGCCTTCCTCCCGCACGACGACCCGGACGCGGCCCTGGCCTTCTACCGGGACACTCTCGGCTTCGAGGTCCGGGGCGACGTCGGATACGGCGGGATGCGCTGGATCACGGTCGGCCCTCCCGGCCAGCCCGGCACGTCGATCGTCCTGCATCCGCCGGCCGCCGACCCCGGCATCACCGACGAGGAGCGCCGCACCATCGCCGAGATGATGGCCAAGGGCACCTACGCCATGATCGTCCTGGCCACCGAAGACCTCGACGGCGTCTTCGATCGGCTGCGGGCCCGCGGCGCCGAGGTCGTGCAGGAGCCGACCGAGCAGCCGTACGGGGTCCGCGACTGCGCCGTCCGCGATCCCGCCGGCAACATGATCCGCATCAGCGAACGGCGCTGAGCCGGCCACGCCGCACCGCCGGTTCCGCGGTTGCCCGCATGGGCGAAGAGAACCAGACGTACCGCTCGAAGCTGGTTGGATCGAGGCCGGCGACGCCGGCGGAGACCGCGAAGGCGGCCCCGCCTGAACACATGGAGAACACGATAAGCATGGTCACGAGGACGGACGAGCAGTCCCCCGAGCTGCACGTTGCCGACACCCACGATCTGATTCGCGTGTACGGCGCGCGCGAGAACAACCTCAAGGACGTCAGCATCGAGATCCCGAAGCGCCGGCTGACGGTGTTCACCGGTGTCTCGGGCTCGGGCAAGAGCTCGCTGGTGTTCGCCACGATCGCCGCCGAATCGCAGCGGCTGATCAACGAGACCTACTCCGCGTTCGTGCAGGGCTTCATGCCGTCGCTGTCGCGTCCCGAGGTCGACGTGCTCGACGGGCTGACGACCGCGATCGTCGTCGACCAGGAGCGGATGGGCCCCAACCCCCGCTCGACCGTCGGCACCGTCACCGACGCCAACGCGATGCTGCGCATCCTGTTCAGCCGGCTCGGTCAGCCGCACATCGGCTCGCCCCAGGCGTTCTCCTTCAACGTCGCCTCGATCAGCGGAGCGGGCGCGGTCAAACTCGAGCGCGGCGGCAAGACCGTGAAGGAGCGGCGCGAGTTCACCATCACCGGCGGTATGTGCCCGCGCTGCGAGGGCATGGGCCGGACCTCCGACATCGACCTGTCCCAGCTGTACGACGACTCCAAGTCGCTCAACGAGGGCGCGCTCACCATCCCCGGCTACAGCGTCGACGGCTGGTACGGCCGCATCTTCACCGGCTCCGGTTTCTTCGATCCGGACAAGCCGATCCGCGAGTTCACCAAGAAGGAACTCCACGACCTGCTCCACAAGGAGCCGACCAAGATCAAGGTCGACAACATCAACCTCACCTACGAGGGCCTGATCCCGCGGATCCAGAAGTCGATGCTGTCCAAGGACAAGGAGGCGCTGCAGCCGCACGTCCGGGCGTTCGTGGAGCGTGCGGTCGCGTTCATGACCTGCCCCGAGTGTGAGGGCACCCGGCTCAACGAGGGCGCCCGGTCCTCCAAGATCAAGGGGATCAGCATCGCCGACGCCTGCGCGATGCAGATCAGCGACCTGGCCGTCTGGGTCCGCGGCCTCGACGAGCCGTCGGTCGCGCCGCTGCTGTCCACGTTGCGGCAGCTCCTCGACTCGTTCGTGGAGATCGGGCTGGGCTACCTGTCGCTCGACCGGGCGTCGGGCACGCTGTCGGGCGGCGAGGCGCAGCGGGTCAAGATGATCCGCCACCTCGGCTCCTCGCTCACCGACATCACCTACGTCTTCGACGAGCCCACGACCGGCCTGCACCCCCATGACATCCAGCGGATGAACGACCTGCTGCTGCGGCTGCGGGACAAGGGCAACACGGTGCTGGTCGTGGAGCACAAGCCAGAGATGATCGCCATCGCCGACCACGTCGTCGACCTCGGCCCCGGCGCCGGCACGGCGGGCGGCACCGTCTGCTTCGAGGGGACCGTCGAGGGCCTGCGGACCAGTGGCACCGTCACCGGCCGTCACTTCGACGACCGGGCCGCCCTGAAGGAGACGGTGCGCACGCCCACCGGCACGCTGCAGATCCGCGGCGCGAAAGCCAACAACCTGCGCGACGTCGACGTCGACATCCCGCTCGGAGCGCTCGTCGTGGTCACCGGAGTCGCCGGTTCCGGCAAGAGCTCGCTCATCCACGGGTCGATCCCGGCCGGCGCGGGGGTGGTGTCGGTCGACCAGGGCGGCATCCGCGGCTCGCGGCGGAGCAACCCGGCGACGTACACCGGGCTGCTCGACCCGATCCGTAAGGCGTTCGCGAAGGCGAACGGCGTGAAGCCGGCGCTGTTCAGCGCCAACTCCGAGGGTGCCTGCCCCACCTGCAACGGCGCCGGTGTCGTCTACACCGACCTCGCGATGATGGCCGGCGTCTCCACCACATGTGAGGAGTGCGAGGGGAAGCGGTTCCAGGCATCGGTGCTGGAGCACCACCTCGGGGGGCGCGACATCAGCGAGGTGCTCGCGATGCCGGTGACCGAGGCCCAGGAGTTCTTCGGCTCCGGCGAGGCGCGCACCCCGGCCGCGCGTGCCATCCTCGACCGGCTCGCCGACGTCGGGCTCGGCTACATCACCCTCGGCCAGCCGCTGACCACGCTGTCCGGCGGCGAGCGGCAGCGGCTCAAGCTGGCCACCCACATGGCCGACAAGGGCGGGATCTACGTCCTCGACGAGCCGACCGCCGGCCTTCACCTCGCCGACGTCGAGCAGCTGCTCGGGCTGCTGGACCGGCTGGTCGACGCCGGCAAGTCGGTCATCGTCATCGAGCACCACCAGGCGGTGATGGCGCACGCCGACTGGATCATCGACCTCGGCCCCGGCGCGGGTCACGACGGCGGCCGGATCGTCTTCGAGGGCACCCCGGCCGACCTCGTCGCCGCCCGCTCCACCCTCACCGGCCAGCACCTCGCGGCCTACGTCGGCGCCTGACCCGGCCCACCCGCGCGGGCGTACGGGCAGGGCCCGTCGCCCTCGGCCCCTGCCCATCGGAGCAGGGGCCGGCGGTGACCACGGGCGGGCGTCACGTCGCCGCGCCGCTTGACCCTGACGCTGGGTCAATCTCTCAGCATGGGGGCATGACCACGAAAACCGGTGCGACCGAGGTCGCCGGACTGCGGACGTCGTACGGCGAGCACGACGATGGAGAGCGGGCCGAGAGGGGCGACAGGACGACGCGGCATTTCACGATCCACCACGACGGCGTCACGATCCCGGTGTCCCGTGACGGCCGGGGACGACCGCTGGTCCTGTGCCCCGGTCTGAACTCGACACAGGCCGACCTGCAGGAGCTGGCCGAGCTGCTGCGGCACGACCACGAGGTGGTGACATTCGACCTGCGCGGCCACGGCCTCGCCTCGGCCGCCGACCGGTACTCCTTCGAAGCCTTCCTCGGCGATCTCGCCGCGGTGATGGCGGAGCTGGGAAACCTCGGCCTGTCCGCGGCGCCCGTGCTGGTGGGCTACTCGCTGGGCGCTGACCTGGCCGTGCACTACGCCTCCGAGCATCCCGGCGCCGTCGCCGAGCTCGTGCTCATCGACGGGGCGAACCCGGTGTCCGAACCGTTCATCACCGAGGCCGTCCTGCCGGAGTTCCGCGCCATGTGGGAGGATCTGTCGGCGCGGCAGGAGGCCGAGCGGGGCACTGCCCGTCAGGTGTCGCTCACCGCCCGGGAGATTGTCGACCTGAACCTCGAGATCGACGTGATTCGGTCCGAGATCCTCGACCGATACGAAGAGATCGACCGGCCCATCACAATGATCATGTCGACCTCGATGGCCGGCGAGAGCGGCGAAGGGCACGCGCCGCGGTTCAACCGGATCTGGCGTGCAGGCGTCGAGCGGCTTGTCCGAGAGCACCCGCACGTCACCACCACATGGCTCGACGCCGACCATCGGCTGGTCTTCACCCATGCCCCGCGGATCGCCCAGATCATTCGTGGTACGGAAGGCCCACCCGGCCAGGCGACATCGTGAGCGACTCCTGGAGACCGGTCTGATGCTGACCATCGGCGAGCTGGCGTCCTACGCCGGAGTGACGGTGCGCGCGGTGCGTCACTACCACGCCAAGGGACTGCTGCCGGAGCCGGAGCGCGACCCCTCCGGCTACCGCAGATACGACGCCGGCGCCGTGATCGAGCTGATCAGAATCCGGACCCTCGCCGAGGCCGGGGTTCCGCTGGCGCGGGTGCGGGAGCTGCTGCGGGCCGGTGAGGAGGAGTTCGCCGCGGCGGTCGCGGAGATCGACGGGCGCCTGCGAGCGGAGATCCGGGAGCGGCAACGGCATCGCGAGCGGATCGCCCGGCTCGCCTCCGGGGACGGCCTGGCGCTCCCCTCGGAGGTGGTCGAGTATCTCGACCGGCTGCGGGCGCTCGGCGTCGACGAGCGGATCGTCCAGGCCGAGCGTGACGGCTGGATCCCGCTGGCCGCGCACTCACCCGCGCGAGTCGCGGAGTGGATGGCGCGCAAGCGTGAGCAGATCGGTGACCCGCTGCTCGCCGGCTTCTACCTCACCCTGAGTCAGGCTCTCGACCGAGCCGACGACGACCCGCGGCTGGTCGAGCTGGCCGACGAGCTGGCCGCTTACATCACGCGGATGGCCGACGAGCGCGGCGAGGACTATGTCGACGACACCGACATCGAGTCACCGCTCGTCACGCTCATGGACACGCTGGCGTTCGACACCGTGCCGCCGGCGCGTCGGCTGATCGAGCTGCTGAGGCAGCGGGGCTGGACCGGCTGGACCAAGCTCGAGCGCGTGGCCCCCAGGCCGGACGCGCCGCGTGAGCGGCCGACGACGTGAGCGTTCGCGCCGGACGCCCGCGGCGGCGGGAGGTACGGCGAAGCGCGCCGGGATGACCGGCGCGCTTCGGGGCGTCGGCCGTCAGGCGGCGGCGGTCGCTTCGCCCGGGTACATCGGGTAGCCGTACCCGACCACCTGCCAGGTGTTACGGGTGCGGGTCTCGACGGCGCCGTTGCCGGTGTTGCCCTCGATGGTCCGGATGGTGCCGTCGCCGTTGTCCTTGACGACGAAGCCGACGTGCACGACGTCGTCGATGTTCTTGCTGCCGTTCCAGTTGAAGAACACCACCGCGCCCGGCTTGGGCGTCCGGCCCCAGCGGCCGTGGTCGGCGAACCAGTTGGCGTGCTCGACGGTGTAGGCGTCGGAGCCCATGACCGGCCCGATGCCGAGCTGGTGGCCGACCCAGGAGACGAACATGTCACACCAGGGCGCGTTCAGGTAGCCCTTCAGGGTGCCTCCGTCGCGGGCGAGGGTCTCCTGGGCGCGGGGAGTGGTCATGTACCACTGCTGGAACTTCGTCCCGCCGCCGTAGGCGTTCTCACTGATCCCGACCTGGCTCTTGGCCAGGTTCAGCACGTCGGTGGCGCTGACCTTGGGCAGGGTCTTGGCGATCTCGGCCATGGACTGCGCGGCCGCCGGGCCCTTGCCGGTGGCGGGGTTGTCGGCGTGCGCGGCCGGTGCCGCGACAAGCACGGCCGAGGCGAGGGCGGTGCTCGCGAGGGCGGCGCGGACGCAGGTGTTGAGGACGTGCATGGTGGGGCGGACTCCCTTACTTCCATGCCGCCTACCGGGTTAGCTGACGGGTTCGGGCTGGAAGGCGCCCTACGGCAGGCATGCCGATTCACCCCAGGAGAGGTGGGTCCCCGGCTCCGCGCGGACGCGGACTCGGCGGCCGGGCGGCAAGCCGGGATCGGCCGGCCGCGTCGGTCTGAGGAGGGCTTCTTGACCATTGAATGAGCAAGTGCGCCCTGAGCTGCCTAAAAGGTAATAGACCAGGTCAAACCGGTCAAGTTAGAACAACTCGGATTTTACTCTCGAGTAGGGAGAGACCGGGCGACAGTGGGTACGGCACTCCGGATGTGATCAGCTCTGAGCCGCTCCGGGCAGGCGTACGGTCACCGTCAGGCCGCCCGCCGGCCGGGCGTCCGCCTCCGCCGTGCCGCCGTGCGCCACCGCGATGGCCCGGACGATGGACAGGCCCAGCCCCGCCCCCCGGGCGGAGCGGACGCGGTCGCCCCCGAGCCGGCGGAACGGCTCGAACAGGTCGTCCACCTCGTACGGCGGGACCGCAGGCCCGGTGTTCTCCACCGTCACGCTCACCCCGGTCTCGTCCTCCCGCAGCCGGACCCAGACCTCCCCGTCCCGCACGTTGTACTTGATCGCGTTCTCCAGCAGGTTGATAAGGCAGCGCTCCAGCAGGAGCGGATCGCCGTACGCGACCGCCCGGCGCAGGTCCTCGTGGACGACCACCTTCCCGCGGCGCGGCTGCAGGTCGATCTGCTCCATCGCCGTACGGACGACCTGCCGCAGGTCGACCGGCCTGCGGGCGGTGAGTTCCTGCTCCGACTGGGCCAGCATGAGCAGGCCCTCGATGAGCCGTTCGTGCCGGGCGTTGGTGCCGAGCAGCGCCCGGGCCAGCGCCTTGAGGTCCTCCGACGCCGCCGGCTCCTCCAGCGACACCTCCAGCACCGTACGGTTGACCGCGAGCGGGGTGCGCAGCTCGTGGGAGGCGTTGGCGATGAACCGGCGCTGGGCGTCGAACACCCGGTGCAGCCGGTCGAGCATCGCGTCGAAGGTGTCCGCGAGCCGTTTGACCTCGTCCTGGGGGCCGCTCAGGGCGATCCGCTCGTGCAGCGTGCTCTCCGACAGCCGCTGCGCGGTCTCGGTCACCCGCTCCAGCGGGCGCAGCGCGCGGTCGGCGACCAGGTATCCCAGCAGCACCGCGACGGCCCCGACTAGGATCATGACGATCAGCGACGACCCGAGGACGTCGCTCAGCACGCCGGCCGCCCCCTGCTCGACATCGGTACGCACCCGCTGCGCGAGCATGTCGGCGCCGGGCAGCGCGCCGCCCGGAGCGGCGTCGGGGGTGCCCCCGCCGGTCACCTTCGACGCCACCGCCACCACGAACCGCTGGTTGAGCGCCCGAGCCGTCAGCAGGTGGGTGAACCACAGCAGCACCGACCCCGCCACGAAGAACAGCCCGCCGTACAGCAGGGTGAGCCGCATGCGCAGGCCGAGCCTGCCCCAGAAGAACAGGGCACGCGTCACAGCCGGTACCCCCGGCCCGGCACGTTCTCGATCACGGCAGGGGCGCCCAGCTTGCGGCGCAGCGAGGTGATCGTGACGCGCAGCACGCCCGTCCCGGCGTCGGAGTGCTCGTCCCACACGTTCGCCCGCAGCCGCGCCGAGGTGACCAGGTCGCCGCCCGCCCGCATCAGCTCGTGCAGCACGTCGAACTCCCTGCGGCCCAGCGCCACCTGACACCCGTCCCGCACGACCGTACGGCGGGCGGGGTCGAGCCGGATCCCGGCCCGCTCCAGCACGGGCGGCACCGCACGGGACGAGCGCCGGGCCAGCGCCCGGACCCGGGCCACCAGCTCGGCGAACGCGAACGGCTTGACGAGGTAATCGTCGGCGCCCAGGGACAGGCCCCCGACCCGGTCTCTGATCCGCCCGGCCGCGGTCAGCATGAGGATGCGGCTCGCCCCGCCCGCGCCGATCAGCTCCCGGCAGACCTCGTCCCCGTGCACGTCGGGCAGGTCGCGGTCCAGCACGACCACGTCGTAGTCGACGTAGGCGGTCAGTTCCAGCGCCTCCCGCCCGTCGTAGGCCACGTCCACGGCGATCGCGTGCAGCCGCAGCCCCCGGGCGACCGCGTCGGCCAGCTGTTCCTCGTCCTCGACCACGAGCACCCGCATCCCAACCTCCCGCTCGGCTCCGAGACTGACGCACGAGGTGTTAGCCGCGGATAAGCACGGACGAGCCGATCTCGCTTATCCGCGTTTAGCACCGCCTCCGCTGAAGTTGGGCCGCGTCCCGGGCGAACGTCCCGGGAGAGGAGGAGCGACTCATGCGCGTACGACCGCCACGTGCCCTGGCACCGGCCCTCGGGCTCGCGCCGGCACTGGCATTGGCACTGGCATCGGCACTGGCACTGGCCGCCTGCGGCGCGGCCCCCACCGGCGACGGGGTCGCCAGTGCCGGCGGCGCCGCCTCCACCGCGAAGGCGAAGCCGTCCGCGCGGGGCCCGGCCGACCTGCAGGAGGCCCAGCTGAAGTTCGCCCAGTGCATGCGCGAGCACGGCGTGGACATGCCCGACCCCGGCCCCGACGGCCGCGTCCGCATCACCGGCAAGAAGGGCGAGGAGGCCACGATGCGCAAGGCCATGCAGGCCTGCGAGCACTTCATGAAGGACGCGGTCGGCGACAAGCTCGGCGGCGACGATCCCAAGGTGCGCGACCGCATGGTCAAGTTCGCCCAGTGCATGCGCGAGCACGGGGTCGACGTCCCCGACCCGGCGCCCGGGCAGGGACTCCAGATCAAACTCAAGCCGGGTCAGGAGAAGGCGATGGACGAGGCGCAGAAGGCCTGCGAGGAGTTCGCCCCGGGGAGGAACGGGTGAGGACGAGCCTGGTGATCGCGGGCGCGGGCGTCCTCGCACTGGCCGCGGGAACGGTCGTCGCCGTGGCGGGCGGCGACGGCGCCGGCGCGGCCGAGCCGTCCCCGCCTCCGGTCCCCGCCACCGCGCCGATCACCCGCCAGGACCTGGTCGACACCAAGACCGTCGAGGGGGCGCTGACCTACTCGGGTGAGCGGCGGGTCAGCACCGACGCCTCCGGCACCGTGACCTGGGCGCCCGCCGAGGGCGCGGTCGTCCGGCGCGGCCGCCCGCTGCTCAGGGTCGACCGCAGGCCGGTCGTGCTCATGTACGGCGCGCTGCCGATGTACCGGCCGCTGCGGCAGGGCGTCGACGACGGCCCGGACGTCGAGCAGCTCGAACGCAACCTCAAGATCCTCGGCTACGGCGACGACCTGACCGTGGACGACCACTTCAGCTACGCGACCCATCTGGCCGTCAAGCGGTGGCAGGACGACGCCGGGCTGCCCGAGACCGGGCAGGTGGATGCCTCCCAGGTGGTCTTCCTGCCCGCCGCCGCCCGGGTGACCGACGCCGGGGTCGAGGTCGGCGGCAGGATCACCCCCGGGCGCCCGGCCCTCACCGTCTCGGGCGTACGGCGGCTGGTGCACGTGGACCTGTCCACCGACGACCAGACGCTGGCCAGGAAGGGCGCCAGGGTCACCGTGGAACTGCCCGGCGGCGAGCGCGTCACCGGGAAGATCACCTCGGTCGGCACGGTGGCCGAGGCCGTCTCCGGCGAGCGGGGACAGGACGAGGGCAGCACCGTCGACGTCGACATCACCCTGAGCAAGACCCCCAGGACCCGCCTCGACAGGGCCCCGGTCGAGGTGGAGCTGGTCAGCGAGCGGCGCAAGGACGTCCTGGCCGTCCCAGTGGAGGCGCTGCTGGCCCTGCGCGAGGGCGGATTCGGCGTCGAAGTGGTCGAGGGCGCGTCCACCCGTGTGATCCCGGTGGAGCTCGGCGCCTTCGGCGGCGGCATGGTCGAGATCACCGGCGCCGGGCTCGTCGAGGGCATGCGGGTCGGGGTGCCCGCCGCATGAACCGGCTGAGCGAGCCCGGCCTCCCGGGCACCGCGTACACCCCCGGTGACATGGCAGATGGGCAGCCCTCCGCGCCGGGCGGGCCGTACGTGGTGGAGCTGCGCGAGGTGACCAAGGTGTACGGGCGAGACGTGCGGGCGCTGCGCGGCGTCGAGCTGCTGATCGAACGCGGCGAACTGGTCGCCGTCGCCGGGCCGTCCGGCTCGGGCAAGTCGACTCTGCTGCACCTGATCGGGACCCTGGACCGGCCCACCACGGGCACCGTGCGGATCGCCGGGCACGACGTGGCCGGCCTGGGGGACCGCGAGCTGTCCGCGTTGCGTGCCCGCCACCTGGGGTTCGTCTTCCAGCAGTTCCACCTCGCGCCCGGGGTGAGCGCGCTGGACAACGTCGCCGACGGGCTGCTGTACAGCGGGACGCCGTTGCGGGCACGGCGGGAGCGGGCCGCCGCCGCGCTGGAACGGGTGGGCCTCGGCCATCGGCTGGGCCACCGGCCGGGCCAGTTGTCCGGCGGCGAGCAGCAGCGGGTCGCGGTGGCCCGCGCGGTGGCGGGCGACCCGCCGCTGCTGCTGGCCGACGAGCCGACCGGCAACCTGGACTCGGCGGCGGGCGCCGAGGTGCTGGGGGTCCTGCGCGACCTGCACGCCGCCGGCACCACGATCGCGGTCATCACCCACGATCCCGAGATCGCCGCGTGGTGCCCCCGGCAGGTGCGCGTACGCGACGGCCTCGTCGTCGGCGACCCCGGGGCCGGCGCCGGGTGCCGCGAACCCGGGCCCATTCCCAAAACGGCGCCCACCCTCAAGACGGCGTCCACCCCCGCGACGGCGCCCGAGCGCGAGACGACGGACGCGCCCGGAGCGGCGGCGAAGGGAGCACCACGATGACCGGTCAGAGGCTGACTCCCGCCAGGCTCGCGCCGTCCGACGTCCTGCGGACCGGGGTGGCCGCGCTGCGCACCCGTCCCGCCCGGGTGGTGCTGTCCGCGCTGGGCATCGCCATCGGCATCGCCACCATGATCGCCGTGCTGGGCGTCTCGTCCTCGTCCCGGGAGCAGTTGCTGCGCGAGCTCGACCGGCTCGGCACCAACCTGCTCACGGTCACGCCCGGGCAGACGGTCTTCGGAGAGGAGGCCGCGCTGCCGGTCGAGGCGCTCGGCATGGTCCGGCGCATCGGGCCGGTCCGCACCGCCTCGGCCACCGGCTCGGTCGACACCACGATCAGGCGCACCGACCGCATCCCCAAGGCCGTGACCGGTGGCATCGCCGTCCAGGCCGCCACCGCCGACCTGCTGACCACCCTGGAGGGCAGTGTGGTGACGGGCGCCTGGCTGAACGCCGCCACCGAGGCGCGGCCCGCCGTCGTGCTCGGCGCCAAGGCGGCGGAACGTCTCGGCGTCACCCGGACCGGCGTGCAGGTCTGGATGGGCGAGCGGTGGTTCACCGTCACCGGCGTCCTGGGCCCGATGCCGCTCGCCCCGGAGATCGAGCGCTCGGCACTCGTCGGGTTCCCGGCCGCGCGGAAGTACCTGGGCTTCGACGGCCACCCGACGACGATCTACGAGCGGTCCGCGGAGGAGGCGGTGGAGGCCGTGCGGGCGGTGCTGCCGCGCACGGTCAACCCGGAGAACCCGGAGCAGGTCACCGTCAGCAGGCCCTCGGACGCGCTGGCGGCCCGGGCGGCGGCCGCGAGCGCGTTCACCGGCCTGCTGCTCGGCCTGGGCGCGGTCGCGCTGCTGGTCGGCGGTGTCGGCGTGGCCAACACGATGGTGATCTCGGTGCTGGAGCGGCGCAGGGAGATCGGCCTGCGCCGCTCGCTGGGCGCCACCCGAGGGCAGGTGCGCCTGCAGTTCCTCGCGGAGTCGCTGCTGCTGTCGGTGCTCGGCGGGACCGCGGGTGCGGCGCTCGGCGGCCTGGTCACCGCCGGCTACGCGCTGTCGCGCGGCTGGCCGCCGGTGGTCCCGGCCTGGGCGTTCGCCGGCGCGGTCGGCGCGACGCTCGTCGTCGGCACCCTCGCCGGTCTCTACCCGGCCATGCGCGCCGCCCGCCTGTCGCCGACGGTCGCGCTGACCGCCACCTGAACTGTCACCGCCAGCCGGCGGGGTCGACCCCGCCCGGCACCGGGGCCTGCGGGTCGTACGGCTCACGCGTGAAGACGAACGTGTTGAGGTCCAGGTGGGTCACCCCGCCGGGGGAGCGGACCACCCGCAGGGTCTCCCCGGCGTAGTAGCCGTCGAGCCCGAGCCAGGTGCCGTCGGCCTGGGGGACGAACCGGGAGGCCCGGCCCTGCCCGCTCACCGGGGTCACCGACAGCCCCCGGTGCGGCAGGACCCGCACCACGTACGGCGTGGGGCCCCAGTACCACGGCCCGGTCAGCTCCAGCAGGTCCTCGTCCACCGGCGAGGGCGACCATTCGGCCGGCAGCGGCGGCTCGTGCTCGGCCAGGATGTCCAGCAGGGCGGTGTCGAGGTTGCGCATGCCCGAGGTGGTGTTGGCCATCCACAGCACGGCCACGCCGTCGGCGGGGTCGGCCCACACACTGGCGAGGAAGCCGGGCATCGACCCGCTGTGACCGGCGAGCCGGCGCGGGCCGCCGGGGCCGACGTGCCGGACGAGCTGCAGGCCCAGCCCGTAGCCGCGCACCCAGATGTCGCCGTCCTCGACGACGGCCGGCTCGCGCATCTCGGCGAGCGTGGCCGGGCGCAGCACGTCGCCGGTGTCGCCGCCGATGAAAGCCGCCCATCGGGCCAGGTCGGCGGTCGTGGTCCACAACTGGCCGGCGGGGGCCATGGCGCCGTGGTCGTTCTCGGGCTCGGGCAGCAGCGTGTCGGCCCAGGGGTGCACGGCGTACCCGGTGGCGTGCGGCGCCCGGGGGCGCGGGGTGGTGTCGCGCAGGCCGAGCGGCTCGAGGACCTCCTCGCGCACGGCCTCGTCCCACGGCGCCGACCGCTTGCGCGCGACCAGCTCGCCGAGCAGGGCGAATCCGAGGTTGGAGTAGTGGTAGCGGCGGCCGGGCCGGTGCCGGGCGGACTCGGGACCGAGCGCGGCGACCAGGTCGCCCACCGGCACGCCCGGGGTGCGCTCCCACCACTGGCCGGGCGACTCCGCGGTCAGCCCGCCGCTGTGGGACAGCAGCTGGGCGACCGTGACGTCGCCCAGCGGCGTGCCGGGCACGTGCTTGTCCAGGGGGTCCAGCAGGTCGAGCCTGCCCTCGTCGCGCAGCCGCATGACGACGGTCGCCACGAGGGTCTTGGTGATGGATCCGATGCGGTACTGGGTGTCGCGGGTGGGCGGTTCGCCGTCCACCCGGCCGCGCGCCCCGAACCAGGCGATCTCGCCGCCCCGCACGATCGCCGCCACCAGCGACGGCACCCGCGCCTCCGCCTGCTCGACCGCCAGCCTGCGCAGCAGCGCTCGGGCCGTCCCCTCCAGCACCATTCCGGTCGTCCCCTTTCCGTGACCCGCACCAGGTTAGCGTCCCGCCGCCCCGGCGGCCCGGAGACGGCCCAGGCCATGCCCCGTTCCGGATGGACAGACGCGGGAGCCGCGCGGCTCGTCACAGGAGGAAGGGCAGCGCCCGTTCGGCCACCGCGGGGGCCGCTTTGCGTTCCGAGGGCCCCATGTGGTCGAGGCCGTCGACGGTGCGCAGCACGGCGCTGGGAAGGGTGCCGGCCAGCGTGGCGAACTCCTCCCGGTGCGCGGGCTTGCTGCGGCCGCCCACCAGGATCAGCACCGGGGCGGTGACGTCAGCGAACTCGGAGAGCCGGCCGTACTGCGCGGCGAGCTGCTCGTGTTCGGCCAGGCAGGCGCCGAGCAGGGGCCGCATCCGCTGCCAGGCCGCGCCGCGGAAGGCGATGCGGAAGACCGCCCGCAGATACCAGTGCGGCAGCTTGGTCATGAAGTCCGGTGCGCCGCCCGACCCCTGGATGAAGTGGATGAACGCCCCGTAGTTGTCACCCGCGGCCAGCCGTTCCCGGAAGGGCGCCATCCATGCGGTGGGGACGGGTGCGCAGGGCACTCCGGGCTCGTAGACGGCGATGCGGTCGAACAGCGGGAACGACCGCGCGGTCTCGAGGATGACGAGCCCGCCGTAGCTGTGCCCGAAGGCCAGGCGCGCCCCGGTCGCCTCCTGGACGGCCCGCAGGTCCTCCACTTCCTTGGCCAGGGAGTAGCCGGGTCCCTGAGGGCCGCTGTCGCCGCGTCCGCGCCGGTCGACGACGTGCACCGTGAAGGAGCGGGCCAGCGAGGAGGCCAGCGGCAGGTAGTCCTCGGAGGTCTTGAGATTGCCGCCGAGCAGGATGAGAGCGGGGCCCGCGCCGAGCGTCCGGTAGGCGATCGCCGTGCCGTCGGCCGAGACGGCCGTGTGCCGGCGTAAGGGCGTGGTGTCGATGTCCCGGCTCACTTGCCCGCCTCCCGCTCCAGCCGGTCGAACGTCGCCAGCAGCCGCGCGGTGTGCTCGGCGTACTCGGCGTACGGCACTCCGCTCTCCGCGACGACCGCGGCCAGCCGGTCCTCGAACTCCTGCCGGATGGAGGCCACCCGCCGCTTCCCCTCGTCGGTGAGGCTCAGCCGCCGGCGGTTCCCCCCGCCGGGGTCGGGCTGGACGTCGAGGAGGCCGTCGGCGGCGAGGACGCCCGTCATGCGGCTCACCGACGGCTCGGTCACGCCGAGATAGTCGGCGAGGGTCCGCTGCGTCGACGCCCCCAGTTCGCCCACCAGGGTCAGCGCCAGGAAGCGGCTGTAGGAGATGTCGTGCTCCGCCCGCAGGATCCGGTCGGCGGCGCGGTCCAGCCGGGCGGTGAGCACGTGCAGGTTGAGGCTGAGGTTCCGTTCCATGGGACTAACTTAGCAAGCTAAGTTAGCACATGCAAGATACTGGCTCGGTCGTACGCGTCGGGGACTCACCGGGATTCGATCCGGCCCAGCGGATGGCCGCCGTCCGCCAGGGCCGTGCGCGCCGCCGACCACGCGGAATCCTCGATGCCCAGGGCGTGGCGCAGGTAGGCCCACGTGACCCTCCGGAGCAGGGCGACGCGTTCGGGGCTCTCGTCCGTCGTCTCCGTGACGTTGTATCCGGAGATCCCGCCGAGCGAGTGTTCGGCTCCCGACAACGTCAGCAGGCTCTTGCCGCCGGGGCTCATGTGGTAGGCGTCGGTGAACCAGTCCGGTCCCCGTACGGACAGAAGGGACTGGTCCTTGTCACCCGCGACCATGAGGGCCGGTGTGGTCATCTCCGCGAAGCTCGGGTTCATGAACGGGAAGTGCTCGGCGGCGAACGGAGTCAGGTCCGCGCCGCCCCTGCCGGTCAGGGCGAGCAGCACCCCGGCCGTGACCCGCGGGTCGGACATGTCCTCTCCCGGCACGCCTTCGGCGTCGAGGACCCGCGCGCCCAGCAGCATGCTCGCCGTCTGGGCGCCCCAGGAATGCCCGGCGACGGCGATGCGGCCGCGGTCGAGCCGCCCGGCGAGACCGGGGACGGCGTCCTCCAGAAGGTCGAGCCGGTCGAGGACGCGCTTGAGGTCCTCGACCCGCGAGCGCCAGATGAGCGGCGTACGGGGGTCGTCGGGGGGAAGGCTCAGCGTCCTGGAGTCGAGGTGCGTGGGCTGGATCACCGCGAAGCCGTGCGCGGTCCAGAAGTCGGCCAGTGGGGCGTAGCCGTCGAGCGACTCGCCGAAGCCGTGCGAGAAGACGACGACCGGCAGCTCGTGCCCGGTCGTGGGCGCGGACACGCGTACGTGCAGGTCCTGGCCACGGCCGGGGGCCGGCAGCGCCACCGGCTTCACCGAGACGACCGGGGTGGGCGCGCCGAGGGTGATGAGCGATTCGTTCACAGGATTGTCCTTCGGTTGCTTCCGGGGGCTTTCGGGGAGAGAAGGGGCACGCATGGCCGTGTAGCGCCTGAGGCATGGCGGCGTGCTCTTGGTGACCGGGCCGCTGATCTGGCAAAATGAACAAGCGGGACCGTGTCCCGTTTGAAGATACGGAACGGTGTCCCGTTTAGCAAGCCCGGCGGGTGGAGGGAACGACGCGATGGACGACAACGACCCGGGCGCGGGGCGTGCGGCCCGGCCCAGGCGGGCGGACGCCCGGCGCAACGAGAAGGCCCTGCTCGACGCGGCCGCCGCGGTCTTCGTGACCTCGGGCGTGGACGCGCCGGTCCGCGACATCGCGGCCAAGGCCGGCGTCGGGACGGCCACGATCTACCGCCACTTCCCGACGCGGGCGGACCTCATCATCGCCGTCTACCGGCACCAGGTCGAGGCGTGCGCCGAGGCCGGGCCCGCCCTCCTGGCGGCCGGCGAGACGCCGTACGCCGCGCTCGGGCGATGGATCGACCACTTCGTCGACTTCCTGGTCACCAAGCACGGCCTGGCCGCCGTGCTGCGCTCCGACAGCGCGGGCTTCGAGACGCTGCACGCCTACTTCCTCGACCGGCTCGTGCCCGTGTGCGCCGAGTTGCTCGACGCCGCGGCCGCCGCCGGCGAGATCCGCTCCGACATCGAGGCCATCGAGCTCATGCGCGGCGTCGGGAACCTCTGCATCGGCGCGGACAGCGATCCCCGCTACGACGCGCGCCGGCTGGCCGGGATCCTCATCGCGGGACTGCGCCTGCCCCGCTAGCGGCCGGCCGCGCGGGTGTATCGGCGGGCGAGCCGGGCGGGTGGGATCGCCGAGGCGCTCGACCTGACCCGTCCGGCCTGGCGAAGGGCCCGGCGTCAGCGGCTTCACCGCTCAGAAATCCTCCGCCACGTCGTCAGTTCTGGTAGCCCCTCGCCACCCGCGGAAGGATTGACGACCATGACCGACGCCAGACCGCTGAGCGACGACGGAGCCGCGTTCGTCGCGGCGGCCCGCTCGAACGACGCGGCACAGTTCGCGCTCATCACGGAACGCTACCGGCGTGAGCTGCAGGTGCACTGCTATCGGATGCTCGCGAACTACGAGGACGCCCAGGACCTGACGCAGGAGACGTTCCTGCGGGCGTGGAACAAGCGGGAGTCGTTCAAGGGCCACGCTGCGCCGCGGACCTGGCTGTACCGGATCGCGACGAACGCCTGCCTCGACTTCCTGGACAAGCGCAACGACCGGACACCCGTCCCTGCCGAGCTGCCGGGCGCGGGCTCGGAAGTGCGCTACCTGCAGCCCTACCCGGACCGGATGCTCCCGGACGACCCGCAGGAATCGATGGTGGCGCGGGAGACGATCGAGCTGGCGTTGATCGTCGCCGTCCAGCACCTGCCGCCGCGGCAGCGGGCGGTTTTCATCGTGCGCGACCTCCTCGGCTGGCCGGCGTCGAAGGCCGCCGACGCCCTCGAACTGACCGTCGCATCGGTGACCAGCGCACTGCAGCGGGCGCGCGTGACGATGCGCGAGCAGCTACCCGACCGCCGCCTCGACTGGCGGAGCCCTGCCACGCACGAGCTGTCGGATGACGAGCGCGGCGTGGTGAAGTCGTATATGGACGCCCATGAGCGCAACGACCTCGACGGGCTGACGGCCCTGCTGCGCGACGACCTGCGCTTCGCGATGCTGCCCGACCCGGGCACCGTGACCGTCACGGCCAAGGACGCGGTGGACGGCTGGGTCTCCGGTGGGCTCTTCCAGCGCGGCCACGACGACTGGCGCGGCATCGCCACGACGGTCAACCGCATGCCTGCCGCCGTGCTGTACCTCCGCACCCCCGGCGACCCGGAGTACCGTCTGTTCGCCATCGCGGTCCTGCGCATCGCCGACGGGAAGGTCGCCGAGCTCACCGGATTCGACGCCACCGACAAACCATGGCTGGGCCTGCCCGCGACGCTGTGATCAGGCAGGCCCCCATCGTCGGCGAGCCCGGCGCACGGGCCGGTGCCAGGGAGTCGACCTGGCCTCACGGGCCGGGCATCCGGCCCGTGCTCATCGCCTCGTCTCGTATCGGGTCAGCATTACGCCGCCGGGAAATGTCCGCGTCTCGACCAGCTTCAGGTTCACCCAGCTGTCCAGCACGGTGAAGAACGGCGTGCCGCCGCCCACCAGGACCGGCACGGTGACCAGCGCGTACTCGTCGATCAGCCCGGCCCGCATCGCCGCCCCGGCGAGCGTCGCGCCGCCGATGTCCATCGGGCCGCCGTCCTCCGCTCTGAGCCGGGCGATCTCGGCGACCGCGTCGCCGGTGACCAGGCGGGTGTTCCAGTCGACCTTGTCGATCGTCGACGAGAACACCACCTTCGGCATGTCCCGCCAGAGGCGCGCGAACTCGATCTCCGCCGGGGTGGCGTCGGGCCGCTGATCGCCGGTCGGCCAGTAGGAGCTCATCGCCTCCCACAGCTTGCGCCCGTACAGCGACAGCTCGCTCGCCCGCATCTGGTCGTACCACCACTGGAACAGCTCGGCGCTCGGTGACGAGTCCGGTCCCTCGCCTCCACTCCAGCCGATGTCGTCACCGGTCGCGGCGATGTAGCCGTCCAGGGTCACGTTCATGCCGAAGATCAGTTTCCGCATGGTTCCAGCCTTTCGTGAGTCGATGTCACACGTACAGACGGGCGCGGCGCGGAAACCTCATCGGTGCGCGATCGCTGGAGATCGCCAGGTAGTTCCCGGCGCCGGGCATCTCGCTCGGCGGCCGGCGGCCGCACATGCGCCGCAAGAGCCGCGAGCGCCTATCTCTTCACCAGCGCCGACGCTGAGGAGGCACGGCGATCCCGGCAGCCGGTAGCGGGAGGAGTCTCCGCCGCCGCGGAGCCGCCCAGGCCGTGGTACCTTCTTGATCGTAAGGTGCGGCGCTCGTTCCCGAGCGTGCCGGGACATCCGGCCGGCACGACAGCCTAAGCACAGGCTGTCTGGATCTCTCAATGGAGAGTCTGCCTCGCCATGTCCGCACCCCAGTCTCCGCCCAGATGGGCGATCTTCCTCTCGGCGTCCGCCCCCGGTGTGCTCGACCCGCTCGGCCCCCCGGTGACCGGCGCGGCACCGCCGTGGGCGCCTCCGGCCGAGGCCGTCACCGCCGCCTGCGCGATGGGCGTCCCGCTGCCCGCGCGCCGTGGCGCCCACGCCCGCTGAGCCTTCCCCCTTGCCGGAAGGCATCCGCACCCGCATTCCCAGCGTTCACAGGAGCATTTCCATGATTCTCGTCACCGGAGGCCGCGGCGCGGTCGCCACCCACCTGCTGACCCTGCTGCTGCAGGCCGGCCGCGCCGTACGCGTGGCCTCCAGCGACCCCGGACGGCTGCGCGTGCCGGACGGCGTCACCCCCGTCACCTGCGACCTCACCGATCCCGCGACCTTCCCGGCCGCCCTCGCCGGCGTCAGGGAGGTCTTCCTGTACGCCGAGGCCTCGCACATCGCGGAGTTCGCCGACGCCGCCGTCACGGCCGGCGTCGAGCACGTCGTCCTGCTGTCGTCCGCCAGCGTGCTGAACCCCGGCGCGGCCGGCGACCCACTGGCCAAGTCGCACCTCGACGTCGAGACCGCGCTGCTCGCCGCGCCGCTGACCACCACGATCCTGCGCCCCGGCTCCTTCGCCGGCAACGCGGGCGCCTGGGCCTGGTCCATCAGGGCCGGGAATCCGGTGAACCTGCCCTACCCGGGCTCGCACACCGACCCCATCCACGAACGGGACCTCGCCGAGGTGGCCTTCACCGTGCTCACCGACCCACGCCACCAGGGCCGGTGCCTGCATCCGACCGGCCCGGAGAGCCTCACGTTCACCGAACAGATCGAGCAGCTCGCCGAGGTCGTCGGACGGCCCATCACCGTCGGCCACGTCACCCCCGGGGAGTGGAAGAAGGAGATGGCCGCCTACATCCCCGGTCCGTACGCCGACGCCCTGCTCGCCTACTGGCGGGGCAACGACGGCCGCCCCGTGCCCCTGACCGACGTCGTCGAGCAGGTCACCGGCCGCGCTCCCCGCACCTTCGCCACCTGGGCCCGCGACCACGCCGCGGACTTCACCGGGTAGCACCCGCGGAAACGCCGCCCCCGGCCCCCTGCGAGGCCGGGGGCGGCCCCGTCCCCACCCGGCCGGTCACGGTCGGGCGGGCCCCGCCGGGTGGGAGACAATGCGACCCATGACGAATCCTCCCGGAGGCGCCGCGGGCAGGCCGCCCGGCGTGCAGCTCGACGCCGTGCTGGAACGCAGTGTCCGCAAATGAGAAACGTGTGAGCGTGTCCGCGCTCAAACTGCCGTCGTCAGGTGACACCGACGGCGGAGCGATTGGGGAGGCGTGAATCTTTTGTCCACATGCGGCCATCGGCTAAAAGGTGATTTTCCGCTCAAGGTGGGGTCTTATAGAGGCAAGCGGCGCAGCGCCGCCTCAATCATCGGCTCGAAGGGATCAAATGGAAATTCCGGCTAGAGCCTATCTGATCAATAAAAAGTCAGGGCTGGCGCTCGACATCGCGGACTCATGGCCCCATGACGGTGGCCGTGCCTGCCAGTGGCATCCCACCGAAACCGCCAACCAGCGATTCGAACTCAGACCCACCGCTGATGGCGGTTACAAGTTCATCGCCGAACATTCCGGTAAGGCGCTGGACATCGCAGTGGCCAACCTCAACCCCGACTGCGCGATGCAGTGGAGTCTCAACAACAGCGACAGCCAGATCTGGTACCTCAAGAAGTACAACGAGGGCATCTACCGGCTCGTCAACAAGCATTCGGGCCTGGTGCTGGCCGTGGAGGGCGCCTCCACCGCTCCGGGCGCGCGGGTGGTGCAGTTCCACTCCGGCAGCGACGAAAACGAACTGTGGCTGCTCAAGGCCGTTTCCTAGCACCAGAAAACGGCGCTGCGGGTCGGTGAGGCCCGCTCACAGCGGCGATGCCTGGCTGTGCCGAACGCTACAACCGCACCCTGCTCGACGAATGGGCATACGCCCAGCCCTATACGTCCGGGACCCAAGACTGTGCCGCCCTGCCCGCCTGGTTGCACACCTACAATCACCACCGCGGCCACACCGCGCTGAACGGCCTACCACCCGCCAGCCGCGCACCCGACCTCAGGGGACAGAACACCTAGCCGAGCTCGATGACGACCTTGCCGACCGGCGAGCCCTCCCGGTAGTACCGGTAGGCGTCCCGCACGTCGGTGAAGGTCCGATCGACAACCTGCCCTAGTCTCGTCCACGTGGTGAGGACTGAGGGGAGCCCGGACGCGGGTTCCGGAAAAATCGCTACTCATTTAGATGCAGTACTTGAGCGGATCACGTATGCCAACGAGGAGACCGGCTACACGATCGCCAGGGTCGCCACCGAACGGTCGGGCACCGATCTGCTGACCGTCGTCGGGCCCCTGCTCGGGGCGCAGGTGGGGGAGTCGCTGCGTCTCACCGGTCGCTGGGGCTCCCACCCCAAGTACGGCAGGCAGTTCGAGGTCTGGTCGTACACCACCGTCCTGCCGGCGACGATCCAGGGCATCCAGCGTTACCTCGGCTCCGGCCTGATCAAGGGCATCGGCCCGAAGATGGCCGAGCGGATCGTGGACCACTTCGGCACCGACACGCTGCGGGTCATCGAGGAGGAGCCGAAGCGGCTGGTCGAGGTTCCCGGCCTCGGGCCGAAACGGACCAAGATGATCGCCGCGGCCTGGGAGGAGCAGAAGATCATCAAGGAGGTGATGATCTTCCTGCAGGGCGTCGGGGTGTCCACCTCCATCGCCGTGCGCATCTTCAAGCAGTACGGCGAGGACTCCATCGACGTGGTCCGCAAGGAGCCCTACCGGCTCGCCGACGACGTGTGGGGCATCGGCTTCAAGACGGCCGACACCATCGCGCAGGCAGTGGGCATCCCGCACGACAGCCCCGAGCGGGTCAAGGCCGGACTGCGCTACACGCTCTCCCAGGCCGCTGACGACGGCCACTGCTTCCTGCCCGCGCCCAATCTGGTCGCCGACGCCGTGAAGATCCTGGAGGTGCCGGCCGACCTGACCACGGCCTGCCTGGAGGAGCTGGTCGCCGAGGAGGGCGTGGTTCGCGAGGAGATCCCGGCCAGGGGGAACGGCGAGCAGAACGGGGACGACGGCGACAGCACCGTCCCCGCGATCTACCTCGTCCCCTTCCACCGCGCCGAGCTGTCGCTGGCCGGCACGCTGCGCACCCTGCTGAACGCCGGGCACGACCGGCTCGGCGCGTTCACCGACGTCGACTGGCCGGCCGCCCTCGACTGGCTGCGTGGCCGGACCGGCGCCGACCTCGCGCCCGAGCAGGCCCAGGCCGTACGGCTCGCGCTGACCGAGAAGGTCGCGGTGCTGACCGGCGGCCCCGGCTGCGGCAAGAGCTTCACCGTGCGCTCGGTGGTGACCCTCGCCCGCGCGAAACGGGCCAAGGTCATCCTGGCCGCCCCGACCGGCCGCGCGGCCAAGCGGCTGGCGGAGCTGACCGGGCACGAGGCGACGACCGTGCACCGGCTGCTCCAGCTGCGCCCCGGCGGGGACGCCACCTTCGACCGCGACAACCCCCTCGACGCCGACCTGGTCGTGGTGGACGAGGCGTCCATGCTCGACCTGCTGCTGGCCAACAAGCTCGCCAAGGCCGTCGCCCCGGGAGCGCACCTGCTGTTCGTCGGCGACGTCGACCAGCTTCCCTCGGTCGGCGCCGGAGAGGTGCTGCGCGACCTGCTGGCCGCCCCCGCCATCCCCCGGGTGCGACTGACGCAGATCTTCCGTCAGGCGCAGGAGTCCGGCGTGGTCGTCAACGCCCACCGCGTCAACACCGGACAGCAGCCGCTGGTGCGCGAGTTCCCCGACTTCTTCCTGTTCCCCTGCGAGGAACCCGAGGAGATCGCCGCCCTGACCGTGGACGTGGTGGCCCGGCGGATCCCGAGGAAGTTCGGCCTCAACCCGCGCAGGGACGTACAGGTGCTCGCGCCCATGCACCGCGGCGCGGCCGGCGCGGGAGCGCTGAACATCGCCCTGCAGGAGGCGCTGACCCCCGCCCGGGAGGGCATGCCCGAGCGCCGGTACGGCGGGCGGGTCTTCCGCGTCGGCGACAAGGTCACCCAGCTGCGCAACAACTACGACAAGGGCGCGGCGGGGGTGTTCAACGGCACGGTCGGCGTGGTCACCGCCATCACCCCCGAGGAGAGCAAGCTGACCGTGCTCACCGACGAGGACGAGAACGTCGACTACTCCTTCGACGAGCTCGACGAACTCGCCCACGCCTACGCGGTCAGCATCCACCGCTCCCAGGGCAGCGAGTATCCGGCGGTGGTCATCCCGCTGGCCACCAGCGCCTGGATGATGCTGCAGCGCAACCTGCTCTACACCGCCATCACCCGGGCCAAGAAGCTCGTGGTCGTCGTCGGGTCGCGGCGGGCGCTCGGCCAGGCGGTGCGCACGCGGGGGGCGGGCCGCCGCCACACGGGGCTGACCCACCGCCTCCGCGTGCCCTGATCCGCGTCGCCCTGATGCGTGGGTCCTGGCCGGCGCGCCCGCCCTCGGCCGCGTCAGTACTGCGAGGTGTAGGTCACCAGCGACGGGGAGTCGACCTTGACGTTCTCCCGGTAGCAGAAGACGTCGCGGACGTGGACGTCGGAGCCCGCCGTGACCCACAACGTCACCAGGTTGCAGAACTCCGGCCCGGAGCCGTACGCGGTGACCTGCACGTTGCTGGGCAGCACCCCGACCGAGGGGAACGCCACCCAGCGCCGGCCGGTCGCGGTCCTCGTCAGGGTGTTGACCGCGCCGGTGTGGTTGTAGTTGACCCCGGCGGGGACGGGCGCGTACGGCCCGGGGTTCGACGGGTCGTTGTCGAAGGTGTAGGCGAAGTACTTCGGCGGCACCGCCGCCCCCATGATCGCCCGCTGCCGCTGGTAGGTGAGGGTCCAGCCGGTGTCGAGCGGCACATCGGTCGCGTCGTGGCACAGCACCCGGATCTTCTGGGCGTCCTTGGACCAGTCCCAGGCCCCGACCTTGCACCGCGCCGCCCGGCCCGAGTCCACCGCGGTGACCTGGATGTTGCCCGCCTGCACGACCGAGCCGAGCCCGGGTAGCACGACCGCCCAGGCCCCGGTGCCCGTGTGGGCGACGGAGTTGGTGGCGAGCGCCGAGTTGTAGTGGGAGGCGATGGATCCGCCGTCCCAGTAGACGTAGCCGTACGCCTGGGACGCTGAGGCCAGCGCCCCGCTGCTGGAGGCGAAGACGACGGAGAACAACGTCTGCGCGTGGTGCCCGCCGCCGTACAGCGTGCACCGCACCGCCACGACCTCGTCCGGGCCGTCCTGCCACCACTTCTCGATCTGGCACCATTCCGGTGACTGCGAGATGGCGGTCACGTGCGCGATCCCGCCCCTGGGGATGCCGATCTTCGGGAAGCGCACGAAGTACTCACCGGAGCCGCCGGAGGTGACGCTGACCGTCGGCCCGGGCGCCCAGTCGCGCCGGCGGTGGCCCGGCGGGTCGTGCCCGGCCATCGGCGGCAGGGGACGCGGGCCGCGCCACCCTGCCACCGCCCGGCCCGCCCCGGCGGGGCGGGTGCCGTCAGTACGCGGAGACGTAGGTCACGAACGAGGGCTGGTCGACCTGGGTGGTGCCCTTGTAGCAGACCACGTCACGCACGGAGACGTCGGACCCGTAGGTCGTCCACAGCGTGAGCAGGTTGCAGAAATACGGCCCGGGGCCGTACGCCGTCACCTGCACGTTGTTGGGCGTCACTCCGACCCTGGGGAAGAACGCCAGGCGCATGCCGGGCCCGGCCGTCCGCACCGTGTTGATCCCGCTCTGGGAGTTGTAGTTGATCCCCGCGGGGGCGGGCGCGTACGGGCCGGGGTTGGCCGGGACGTTGTCGAAGGTGTAGGCGAACAGCTTCGGCGGCGCGTACGCCCCGGTGATCGCCCGCTCGCGCTGGTAGGTGAGGGTCCAACCGGTGTCGTACGGCTTGTCGGACACGTCGTGGCACAGCACCTGGATCTTCTGCCCCGACGGCGCCCAGCTCCAGGCGCCCACCTTGCACCGCGCCGGCTTGCCGGAGTCGACCGCGGTGACCTGGATGTTGCCCGCCTGCACGGCGGAGCCGAGCCCGGGCAGCCAGACGGTCCAGTCGCCGGTCGTGTTGGGGAAGACGGCGTTCACGCCGAGCGCGGAGTTGTAGTCGGAGGCGATGGATCCGCCGTCCCAGTAGACGTAGCCGTAGGCCTCCGTCGCCGAGGCCAGCGCCCCGCTGCTGCTGGCGAAGACGATCGAGAACTTCGCCTTGACGGGGGTGCCGCCGTACCGGTAGCACCGCACCGCCACGATCTCGTCCGAGCCGGACTGCCCCCACTTCTCGATCTGGCACCACTCGGCCGCCTGCGAGATCGCGGTGACGTGCGCGATCCCGCCCTTGGGGATGCCGATCTTCGGGAAGCGCACGAAGTACTCACCCGTGCCGCCGGGCGTGACGCTGACCGTCGGCCCGGCCCCCCAGCTGCCCGCCTGGTAGGCCAGGTTCGGCACACCGGAGGTGACGTCGACGTAGGCGAATCCCCATACGTCGGGAACCGCCGCGTTGGCGGCCCCCGCCCCGGCGGTGGCGCCCGCGGCGACCATCGCACACAGCAGAAGAATTCGAGTGACCATGGTTCGTAACAGGCGCATCTGTCCTCCATGACAGGTCGTGCGAGAGGCCGCGCCGGGGCTGGCCCGGCGGGTCGTGCCCGGTCGTCGGTCCGGTGACGGTCGGTCCGGTGACAGGGGACGCGAACCGCGCCGCCCCGCCACCGCCCGGCCCGCCCCGGCCGGGGGTGATGTCAGTACTTGGAGGTGTAGGTCACGAACGCCTGCTGGGCGGCCCGCACGCCGCCGCTGTAGCAGGCCACGTCGCGGACCACGGCCTCCGAACCCGACACGCCCCACACCGTGAGCAGGTTGCAGAACCCGGGGCCGGCTCCGAACGCCGTCACCTGGACGTCGTCGGGCGGCGATCCGACCGCGGGGAAGCGCACCAGGCGCAGGCCGAGCCCGGCCGACTGCACCGTGTTGACCGCCCCCGCGTTGTTGAAGTTGATCCCGGCGGGGGCCGGCGCGTACGGCCCGGCGTTGCCCGGGGTGTGGTCGAAGGTGTAGGCGAAGAACCTCGGCGGTGCGGCGGCGCCGGTGATGGCACGTTCACGCTGGTAGGTGAGGGTCCAGCCGGTGTCGCGCAGCGCGGTGGTCGCGTTGTGGCACAGCACCCGGAACTTCTGCGCACCCGCCGACCAGCTCCAGTCACCCACCTTGCACCGCGCCGGCGAGCCCGAGTCGACCGCGGTGACCTGGATGTTGCCCGCCGGAGAGGTCGCGCCGAGGCCGGGCATCGTCACCGTCCACACGCCGGTGGCGTCGTGGACGACGGTGTTGGCGGCGAGCGAGGAGTTGTAGTCGGAGACGATGGACCTGCCGTCCGAGTGGATGTAGCCGAACGCCTGGGTCGCCGAGGCCAGCGGCCCGCTGCTGGAGGCGAAGACGATGGTGAACCGCGCGTCGGGAGCGGGGCCTCCGCCGTACCGGTAGCACCGCACCGCCACGATCTCGTCCGAGCCGCTCTGTCCCCACTTCTCCAGCTGGCACCACTCGGCCGCCTGCGAGACCGCCGTCACATGCGCGACGCCGCCGCGAATGCCGATCTGGGGGAACCGCACGAAGAACTCACCGGGAACGCCGGGTGAGACCGACACGTTCCCGGCCGCCCAGCTGCCCGCCTGGTGGGCCATGCTCGGCACGCCGGAGGTCACGTTGACGTAGGCGAATCCCCACACGTCGGGGACGGCCGCGTTTGCGGCCCCCGCCCCGGCGACGGCGCCCGCGGCGACCGTCGCACACAACAGGAGTAATCGAGTGACCACGGTCCGTAACAGGCGCATGCCGTCCTCCATCGCGGTGGTGCCCAGTGGGCGTGCAAAGGTCGACGCCGGTGACCCGGCGCGTGGAACCCGTACGTCGGTGGAGCCGTGGATCGCGCTCGGAAGGGCGGGAGATCACATTCACCCTCTCGCCCTGTGATAACCCGCGCGGCGACCCTTGAAAAGGCCCAAAGGCCCACAAGCCGCGCACAGCGTGCCCGGGCATGAAACGTTCATCGTTCGACCGGAGCCGAAGGATCGCGGCCCTAACCTGCCTGGGAGGCGACGACCACCACGAAAGGGGTGAAGGGGGCGGCCTCCACGCGCCCCCGGCCACCGATGACAGCAGATCCGCCCGCCGTACGGGAACGGCGGCTGACCCGGTACGCGGACGTGCGCGCCGTGCTCGCCGACCCCCGGTTCCTCGTCCCGGCCGCCCCCGCCGCGCCGCCCGGAACGGGTTCGGCCCCGGGGATGGCCTGGCTGCGGGGAGCGGTCAGCAGGTTCAGCAACGGGGCCGAGCACGCCCGCCGCCGTGCGCGCGTGCTGGAGTCGCTCGACGCCCTCGACCCCGCACGGCTGCGCCGCGAGGCCCGGGAGCGGACGCGCGCCGAACTGGCGGGCGGGGCACCCGTCGACGTGATGGCCACGATCGCGCGCCGCGTCCCGGTCGGGGTTCTCGCCACGCGGCTCGGCGTCCCGGAGGAGCGGCGGGAAGAGGTCGTCGCCGCGGTGCGGGCCATGGCCGCCGCCTACCACCTGCCCGCCGTTTCCGCCGCGACGCCCGCCGGGGACGCGGCCGACGCGGCGGTGGCCGTGCTGGCGGCCGCGCTCGGCGGAGGGAACGCGCCCGATCCGGGCCTGCTGGCCGCCGTGGCGGGGGTGCTGGTGCAGGCGTGTGACGCCACCGCCGGCCTGGTGGGCAACGCCCTCGCCGCCGTGACGCGCATGCCCGCCGAGCTGGTCCTGCGGTGGCCGGTCGAGGCGCTGCTGGCCGAGACCCTGCGGTGGGACCCGCCCGTACGGCTCACGCGCCGGGTGGCGGCCGAGGACGCCACGGCAGGGGGAGTCCTCGTGCCCGCGGGGGCCGTCCTCGTGCTGGACCTGGCGGCGGCCAACCGGGACCCCGAGGTCTTCCCCGACCCGCACCGCTTCGACCCGGCCCGTTTCCGGCAGGGGGGCGACGGCGAGCACGTGTGCATGACTGGCAAGCACCTGGGCTTCGGCGACGGGATCAGGCCCTGCCCGGGGCAGGCCGCCGCGCTCGCCCTGGCCGCGGGCATCGTGGAAGCCGCCGCCGGACACCGGCTCGCCGACCCTCAGCTCCCGTACGAGCCGTCGCCGAACCTGCGGGTGCCCGCCCGGCTCTGCCTGCACGACCCCGACACGACGGAAGGACACCGATGAGCACGCACGCCGCGACATTCCGGGCGCTCCATCACGCCGAGCGCCCCCTGGTGCTGCCCAACGCCTGGGACCACGCCTCGGCGGCCGTGCTGGCCGCCGCCGGGTTCGCCGCGATCGGCACCACGAGCCTCGGCGTCGCCGCGGCGGCGGGCAAGCCCGACGCGACCGGCGACACCGCGGCGGAGACGCTGGCGCTGGCCCGGCGGCTGGCCGAGCTGCCGTGCCCGGTGTCGGTGGACATCGAGGGCGGCTTCGCGGACACGCCGGAGGGGGTGGCCGAGATCGCCGCCCACCTGGCCGCCCTGGGCGTGGCGGGCGTCAACATCGAGGACGGCCGGCCGGACGGCACACTGGCGGACCTCGGCGAGCGGTGCGAGACGATCGCGGCGGTCAAGGCGCGGGCGCCGCAGCTGTTCGTCAACGCCCGCACCGACACCTACTGGCTGGGCGCCGGGGACCTGCGGGAGACCCTCGCCCGGCAGCGGGCCTTCGCCGAGGCCGGGGCCGACGGGACGTTCGTTCCCGGGGTGGCCGGCGACGACGACGTGCGGGCAATGGCGGAGGCGGTCGAACTGCCGCTCAACGTGCTGTTCCTGCCCGGCCGCCACACGGTCGCGGGTCTGGCCGCGCTCGGCGTCCGGCGGATCAGCACCGGGTCGCTGCTCCTGCGGGCCGCCCTGCACGCGGTGGCCGAGACCGCCCGGGCGGTCGCCGGAGGCGGGGACATCCCCGCCGGCCTCCCGTCGTACGCGGACGTGCAGGCCCTCGCCACGGCGGATGCTGACTGGGTGCTTGATCAGTCTTGACCCGCACCTTACCGTCAACAGAGACGACTCCACCGGAGAAGCGACCGAAATGTGACCTTAGCGCAGGAGAAAATGACAACATAAGAGGCAACCCCGAATAAGGTCTTATGGTGCCCTTCGCGCTCATGGGGGAGTAGTAGTTGTGCTGAGCACTGGTAGTCGTTCGAGGTGGCCGATCGCCGCAGTCGCCGTCACGTTGACCGCGGCTCTGTCGGCGTGTTCCGGTGGATCGGGCGCGCCAGGCTCGTCGGGCGGCGGAACCGGGGACTCCGGCGGCGGCACCGCCGCGCCCGCCGTCCCGGCTCCCGCCATCACGATCAGCCCCGCGACGGGCAGCGCCAAGGTGCGTCCCGACAAGACCGTGGTCGTCACCGCCGCCAACGGCCAACTGGAGGAGGTCACGGTCCAGGCGGGCGGCGAGACGCTCGAGGGCGAGTTCGACGCCGGCCGCACCAAGTGGACCTCCAAGCAGCCGCTCAAGCCCTCCGCCAGGTACACGGTGTCGGCCAAGGCCACCGGCCAGGGCGGCCCCGCGACCGCGACCAGCCGCTTCACCACGCTCAAGCCCAAGGTCGGGCTCGAGGTCGTGGACGTCACCCCCGGCATCAAGGGGGAGACCGTCGGCGTCGGCATGCCGATCATGGTGAGGTTCAACGCGCCGGTGCAGGACAAGGCCGCCGTGGAGCAGGCCCTCGAAGTGGACGCGGAGAAGCCGGTCAAGGGCGCCTGGCGGTGGGTCGACGACAAGTTCGTCATCTACCGGACGGCCAAATACTGGCCCGCGCACCAGAAGGTCAAGTTCACCGCGCACCTGACCGGGGTGAAGGCCGGGCAGGACACCTACGGCGTCGAGGACCACAGCACGACCATCAAGATCGGCGCGGCCTGGATCAGCTCGGTCAGCACCAGGACCCACATGATGGTGGTCCGGCGCGACGGCAAGGTCGTGAAGACCATGAAGATCAGCGCCGGCAAGGCGACCACCCGCGAGTACACCACCACCAGCGGCGTCCACCTGACCATGGAACGCGGCAACCCGGTCACGATGATCTCTCCCGGGAAGAAGGAGGGCGACCCCGGGTACTACAAGGAGGTCGTCAACCACGCCGTCCGCATCTCCAACAGCGGCGAGTACGTCCACGGCGCACCGTGGTCGGTCGGCTCGCAGGGCCGGGCCAACGTGAGCCACGGATGCATCAACGCCCACCCCAGCGACGCCAAGTGGTTCTACGACAACTTCCACCGGGGCGACGTCGTCAAGATCGTCGGCACCGACCGGGCACTGGAGTGGAACAACGGCTGGGGCTTCTGGCAGATGCCGTTCAGCAAGTGGCAGAAGGGCAGCGCCCTGGAGGCCTGATCCGCTCGGATCGCAGGACCCCGAACCTCGGTGGGGAACTGTGGCCTCGTCACCACACCGGGGGAGACGCTCCGGCATCCACGGCGTGCTCACGCGTCGAGATAACGCAGGATGGCCAGCACCCGGCGGCTGTAGCCGGGATCGCGCGGCAGCTCCAGCTTGTCCATGAGCGAGTGGATGTGCTTTTCGACAGTGCTCAGCGACACGTGCAGGCGTTCGGCGATCGCCGTGTTGACATAGCCCTGGGCGAGGTGCCGCAGCACCTCTGTCTCGCGCGGGCTCAACCTGCTCAGCGGATCGGCGTGGGTGGTGCGGGTGAGCAGCTGGCGGACCACTTCGGGGTCGACGGCCGTGCCGCCCGCGCGTATCCGCTCCAGTGCGTCGAGGAAGCCGGCCACCTCCGAGACGCGGTCTTTGAGCAGGTAACCCAGGCCCTCGACATCGCCCGAGAGGAGTCTGGCGGCGTAGGTCTTCTCCACGTACTGGGACAGCACGAGCACGCCGACCCGCGGGTGACGCTCGCGGATCTCCAGAGCCGCCCGCAGCCCTTCGTCGGTGTGCGTCGGCGGCATGCGCACGTCGATCACCGCGACGTCGGGCGGGTGCGCGGCGACCGCTTCGAGGAGCGCCTGCCCGTCGCCGACGGCGGCCGGGATCTCGTGCCCGGCGTCGGCGAGCAGCCGCGTCAGCCCTTCGCGGAGCAGCACCGAGTCGTCGGCCAGGATCACACGCACGGGACCTCCTTGGGCAGTGTGGCCGCGATCCTGGTGGGGCCGCCCGGCGGGCTGTCGACGGTGAACGCCCCGTCCAGCGCCCGGACGCGCCTGGCCAGTCCGGACAGCCCTCCGCCGGAGGGGTCGGCGCCACCCGCGCCGTCGTCGCGGACCCTCACGCCGACGGTCCGCTCGTCCTCGTCCACCTCGACCAGGATGTCACGTGCGCCCGCGTGCTTGATCGCGTTGCTGATCGCCTCGCGGACGATGAAGTACAGGGCGGTCTCGATCTCGGTGACGGGCCGTTCGGACAGTCCGTAGCGCACGGTCACCGGCACGCCCGACCGCTCGGCGATGTCCGTGAGCGCGGCACGCAGCCCCAGCTCGTCGAGGGCGGTCGGGTAGATCCGCCAGGCCACGCTGCGCAGCTCGTCCAGGAGCCGGCGTGATTCGGTGTAGGCCTGGGCGACCAGCTCGCCGGCCTTGGCCGGGTCGGCGGCGTGCGCAGCGCGGCCGAGCAGCATGGCCAGCGCCACCCCGCGCTGCTGGACACCGTCGTGCAGGTCGCGCTCGATCCTGCGCCTCTCGTCGTCCACGGCGCGGACGATGTCGGACCTGGTGGCGGTCAGTTCGGCGATGCGCCGGCGCATCCGCTCCTGGCTGCTCGGCCCGAGGAACCGGTCGGCGAGCAGGCGCTCCGCGGCGCCGGCGGCGAGCGTGCCGGCCAGGGTCACCACGAGCAGGAATCCGCCTGTCAGCAGCCCCACCACCCCGATGTTGCTGGTCAGCTTCACACCCGGGAAATCGACCGGCACGGACTCGCTTTCCCCGGCGAGCAGGTCCTGCGACCCGCCGAACACGAGCAGGCCGCCGGCGACCAGTCCGGCCGTCATGGCGTAGCCGATCACGAGCCCCACGGCGGCGCGCACGGCGAGAAAGCCGTATCCGCCACCGGCAGGAGCCGTCGGATGCCCCAGCCAGGTGGCGAGCCGGGCCCGTTCGAGTGCCAGCAACCGCTCCGCGACGCGGTCGCAGGCGGGCCGCGCCGCCGGGATCAGACGGACCGGCCCGGCCACGACGAGGATGACCAGCTCCACCACGCCGAGGACCGCGCCCGCCGGCACTCCCACCAAAGTGCGCGCAGCACGTCGACCTGACACGGCCTGCAGTCTAGGCAGCACATCACCCGCGTGTTCATGGCGGTTTCCCGTAACGAACGCGGCGGGTTCCCGCAATGGCGCACGGGTGAAGGGCCTCCATAGCGTCGACGGGTGCTCAAAATCGCCCTTGCCGCACTTGTCGTCGCCCTGGTCCCCGGCACTCCCGCATCGGTGCCCGCGTCGTTACCCGCGTCGGTCGACGCCTACGTCGCGCAGTACCGCGCGGCCACGGGACTGCCCGGCGTCGCGGTGGCGATCACGAAAGACGACACGGTCGTCCACGCCGCGGGATACGGCCGGACGGCCGTCGGCGAGCCCGTCACAGCGGACACTCCCATGGCGGTGGCCTCGGTCAGCAAGTCCTTCACCGCCCTGGCCGTCATGCGACTGGCCGAGAAGGGCAAGATCGCTCTCGACGAGCCGGTGCGCCGCTACCTGCCCGAGTTCACGATGGCCGACCCCAGGGCCGCGAGGATCACCGTACGGCAGCTGCTCGACCAGACCTCAGGCATGGCCGACTCGGCCTTCCACGAGAAGAGCCTGCCCCAGCCGGAGACGCTCGAAGGCGCCGTGGCCCGGCTGAGGACGGCCGTGCTCGCGACGGAGCCCGGAACCGCCTTCAGCTACCACAACACCAACTACCAGGTCGCCGCGCGGCTCGTCGAGGTGGTCGACGGCCGCACGTTCGCGGCCTACCTCACCGCGAACGTGTTCGAGCCCCTCGGCATGCGCCACAGCACGACGATCGACACCGACCGCGACCTGCCCGGCAGCGCCCGCGGCCACCTGTACGTACTCGGCCGGGCCGTCGCCGTGCCCGAGCCCACGGGGTTCGGAAACGGTTCGGGCGGGGTCCTCAGCACCGCCGGCGACATGGCCAGGTGGCTGATCGCGCAGAACGCCGGCCTCCCGGGTCTCCTGTCACCGCGGGCCGTCCGGGAGATGCGCACGCCGTCGAAGCCGAACGACCGGTACGCCCTCGGCTGGGAGATCGGCACGACCGAACGCGGCACCGCCGTGCTCGAACACGGCGGAGACCTTTTCACCTCCAGCGCCCACCAGCTGCTGATGCCGGAGTCCGGCTACGGCATCGCCGTCATGGCCAACGCCAACATGGCCTTCTCCGACGCGCACGAGCTCATGGCCGGCATCGTCGCCATCGTCGAAGGCGGCACTGCGCAGGTGCCCACCGGGCAGCCCGTGATCCTCACCGACGTGCTCTTCGCGCTGCTGACCCTGGTCACCGCCGGACTTGCGGTACGGGGCACGGTACGTGCCCGCCGATGGGCCGCGCGCCGCACGGGATGGCAGCTGTTGCGGCTGGCGCCGTATCTGGCTCCGATCGGGCTGTGCGCGACGATCGTCCCGATTCATCGCCTACTCGCGCATGGCCGCGACGCCGCATGGGTCCAGCTGGCCTACCTCTACCCGACGTTCATGGTCTGGCTGGTGACGGCCGCGGCCGCGGGCCCGGCGGTGGTCGCCGCGCGCCTGTGGAGCGCGGCTAGGCCCCGCGACCGCTCCGCCGGTGTCCGGTCCACCGCGTGAGGTGGGCGTCCTACTGGACGCCCGACTTCATGAGGACGAACGCGCCCACGATCTTCAGAGCGACGAGCGCGATGACCACGCAGAACACGATCAGCGCGGGGCGGTGCTCGAAGTGCTTGCCCTCCTTGAGCGGTGGGCGCTTGGCGACACGCTCGGCGATGCGCTCTTCGATGGGTTTGCGGTGGAACATGAACGCAGCCTACCGGCCGTGTCGCCTGCCCCTTTTCGCGACCTTGGCCGTTCATGCCCTCAGGACTCCCTAACATCCCTCGTCGGACGGCTGTATAGGGTACGTGGGGGAGCCGGACGGAGGGGAGTGGGATGCCGCAGCAGCCGTACTCGGTGGAGCAGGTGGCGAACCTGCTGGGCCTGCACGTGAAGACCGTGCGCAACTACGTGCGCGACGGGCGGCTCAGGGCGGTGCGCATCGGCAAGCAGTACCGCATCGCCCGTGAGGACCTGGAGGCGTTCCTGGGGCATCCGGCCGAGCAGCCGGCCGCCGAGGCCGCGCGGCGCCGCCGCCACGTCGAGGTCTCGAGCATCGTGCAGATCGACGCCGTCGCCCCCGACGAGATGACGACCCTGGGCAACATGCTGATGGCCGCCGCCGCGAGCCGTTCCCCCGCCGACCGGCCCCTGCGCGTCGAGACCGTCTACGACGAGGAGCGGGCCAGCCTGAAGATCATCATCGTGGGCGGCGTGGACGACACCACCGAGGTGTTCCGGCTCGTCACCACGCTGGTGAGGGAGCCCGCCTGAGCGCCGCGCCGGGATCGCGGCGGCGGGGCCGTCACGGCGTGCGGAACCCCCGGAAGGTCACGGGCCTCCGGGTGTCGAACCCGAGCCGCTCGTAGAGGGCGATCGCGCCGGTGTTCGCCTCGGCCACGTGCAGGAACGGGCGTTCGTCGCGGGCCACGACACGCGCGACGAGCGCGGCGACCAGGTGAGCGGCGAGCCCTCGCCCGCGTGCGTCGGGGGCGGTGCAGACGGCGCTGATCTCGGCCCATCCCGGCGGCCGGAGCCGCTCGCCCGCCATCGCCACCAGCGTCCCGTTCTCCCGGACGCCGAGATAGGTGCCGAGTTCGCAGGTGCGCGGCCAGAACGGCCCCGGCCGGGTCCGCGCGACGAGGCCGAGCATCTCGGGCACGCTGTCCGCGCCGAGTTCGACCACCTCGACGTCGCCGGCGACGGGGTGATCGGGCCGGCCGCCGGTCCAGATCATCTGGCGGCCTTCCAGGACGAAGACCGGCTCCCAGTCCGGTGGCGGCGCCGCCGGGCAGCTGAACATGTCGGCGAGCTCGCCCCGGCCGAGCAGCCGGGCGAGGTCGGCCCATTCCTCCGCCTCCGGGTCCGCCGTGACCGTGGAGAAGGTGGCGACCTCCGGTGGGTAGGTGGCGGCCCCGCCGAGCCGGCGGGCGAGATGCGCGTGGTGACCGCGCAGCGATTCGCCCACCGGGTCGTCCAATACGGCGGCGTCGCGGTTCACCGCTCTGCTGCACCTCTCATGTCATGCGGGCGGCCGCGCTCCCGGTTCGCTGTGGTCACGCCCGGCGGCCGGGCAGCACGGACCCGCATCTTCCCGGCGTTCAGGGTATGGCCGAGCGGCGGCTGCCGGCTCCGGCCTGCCGGATTCGGTGAGCCGGTGCGGCCCCGGGGCGTGGCGGGGCGAGAGGTGCCGGTCCGGTCGCGATCCTCTCAGCCGCCGAGGCCGAGCCGTACGGCCCGCGCGAGGGGGGTGGCGTCGCCGGGGGCCAGCGGATCGGTGAGGAAGAACGGGATCTGGGACATGAAACGCGGCCGTTTCCCGTGGTGGGGCTGGGCGGCGTGGACGAGGTGCGGATGGCACAGATAGACGTCGCCGGGCAGGCCCGTGGCGTAGGTCTCGGGGCGGTGGGAGGTCGCCTCGTCCAGCAGCGGGCCGGCGGCGAAGAAATCCAGCCCCTCCTCGCCGTGCGGCTCCAGCAGGCGGACGGTGTCGAGATGGGATCCGGCTCTGATGCGGGTGGGCGCGTCGTCGGGGCCGACCTCCGACAGCAGGACCAGCACGAGCATCGTGCGGGACCTGAGCGTGACGGTTCCCCAGGCGCCGGCCGGTCCGGGGGTGTTCTGGTCGATGTGCCAGCCGGTGTCCCCGGCGTCGGAGGGGTGGGGGAAGCGGACCGGCGTGTTGCCGATGGTGCCGCGCGGCTCCCATCCGCCCTCGCCGGCGATCAGGTCCAGCGCCTCGGCGAGGCGCGGGCTTCGCATCGCCTCCCCGGACGGGCCCTGTCCCGTCGGGTCGGGGGCCGCCCACACCACCGGCTGCGTCCAGTCCTCCGGGCGGTCGGGGGACAACCCGATCTGCCGCCACAGCTGCTCCCTGATCCGGTCACCGGTCTCGCGGGGGAAGGCCTCCTCCACCTTGAGGAACCCGTCGGAGACGAAGCGGTCGAGGTCGGCGTCGCTGAAAGCAGGCATGGCGGGACTGTAGGGACCTTCCGCGCCCGATGTCGACAGGTTTACGCCTCGTTCCCCGACCCGCCGGGCAGGGGCGGAAGTGGGTGTCGCGCCGAGCCCGGCGCCGAAGCGGGCGGCATCCCGCTCGGGCATGCGACGCGCGGCCGGAGCGCCGCCGGCGCCGCCGCCCGGCTACCGGCTCTCAGCTACCGGGCTCTCAGCTTCCGGAAGAAGTCCCGGATGTCGGTGACCAGCAGGTCGGGGGCCTGCAGCGAGGCGAAGTGCCCGCCACGGGGGAACCGCGACCAGTGCGTGACGGTGTTCGACAGCTCCGCCAGTCCGCGGATCGCCCGGTCGCCGGGGAAGTTCGCCACCCCCGTCGGCACCGGTGAGGGCGCCGGCCGCCGGCCCCAGGCCTCCGACGCGCTCTCGAAGTACAGCCGCGCGGCCGATCCCGCGGTCGCGGTCAGCCAGAAGATCGTGACATCGGTCAAGACGGTGTCGCGGTCGACGGGGGTGCGTTCCGTCCGGGTGGGGTCCCAGTCCACGAACCACTCCAGGTTCCAGGCCAGCTGCCCGGCGGGGGAGTCGTTGAGCGCGTAGGCCAGCGTCTGCGGCCGGGTGGACATCTGGGTGGCGTAGCCGGAGTGGGCGTACCACCATCTCCGGTTGCGCTCGGCCTGTTCGCGTTCCTCATCGGACAGCTTGTCCATCTCGCCGGGACCGGCCGCCGTCGAGGCGTTGACCAGCGCGTTGACGTGGACGCCGATCACGTGCTCCGGCGCGACGCGGCCGAGCTCGGGAGAGACGATGCTGCCGAAGTCGCCTCCCTGGGCGCCGTAGCGCTCGTATCCCAGGCGGCGCATGAGCTCGGCCCAGGCCCGCGCGACGCGGCCGACGCCCCAGCCGCTCTCGCGGGTCGGGCCGGAGAACGCGAAGCCCGGTACCGAGGGCGCGACGACGTGGAAGGCGTCGGCCGGGTCCCCGCCGTACGCCCGCGGGTCCGTCAGCGGCCCGAGGACCTCCAGGAAGTCGTACACCGTGCTCGGCCATCCATGCGTGACGATCAGCGGCGTGGCGCCGGGCTCGGGGGAGCGGACGTGCAGGAAGTGGACGGTCTGGCCGTCGATCTCGGTGGTGAACTGCGAGACCTCGTTGAGGCGGGCCTCGTGCGCGCGCCAGTCGTAGCCGGTGCGCCAGTGATCGACCAGCTCCATGAGGTGGTCCTTGTTCACCCCGTAGGACCAGCCGGCGCCGGGAAGCTCGTCGGGCCAGCGGGTGCGGGTCAGGCGGAGGGCCAGGTCGTCGAGATCGGCCTGCGGGATGTCGACGCGGAAGGGTTCCGGTGTGCTCATGGCGTGAAGCGTCGCGCCTATGGAGGACAGCCGCCGTCCTACATTGCGGTAATCATGGACGGATGTCGGACACCTCCGCCCGCCTGCTCCGGATGTTGTCGTTGCTGCAGGCGCGCCGCGACTGGCCGGGCGCCGAGCTCGCCGAGCGCCTGAACGTCACGACCCGTACGGTGCGGCGTGACGTGGAGAGGCTGCGCGAGCTGGGTTATCCGGTTCACGCCGCCCTGGGCCCGGCGGGTGGCTACCGGCTCGGAGCCGGCGCCTCGCTGCCTCCGCTGCTGCTGGACGACGACGAGGCGGTGGCGGTGACCGTCGGGCTGCGCACCGGCGCCGCGAGCGGCGTCAGCGGGATCGACGAAGCCGCGGTGCGCGCGCTGGCCAAGGTCGAGCACGTTCTGCCGTCCCGGCTGCGCCATCGGGTCCAGACCCTGGAGGAGGCCATGGTCGCGATCCCGCCACGCGGGGGGCCCACGGTGGACGCGGCCGTCCTCACCGCGATCTCCGCCGCGATCCGCGCCGCCGAGACGCTCCGCTTCGACTACGCCGGCCATCACGGGGGCCGGTCCACCCGGGTAGCCGAACCCCACCGCCTGGTCGCCTGGGGCCGCAGGTGGTACCTGGTCGCCTGGGACGCCGACCGGGCCGGCTGGCGTACCTTCCGGGCCGACCGGATGGCGCTGCGCACGCCCAACGGGCCCCGCTTCGCCCATCGTGATCCACCCGGCGGCGACGTGGCGGCCTACCTGCGCAGGTCGATCGGCCAGGAGATCTGGCCGTATCGCTCGCGGCTGCGGGTGCACGCTCCCGCCTCCCGGGTCGCCGGGCGCGTCGACGGGATCGTCACCCCCGTCGACGACGACACCTGCGTGCTGGAACTGGCCTCCGACTCACTCGAGCTGGTCGCGCTCGTGGCGGGCACGCTCGGGGTCGACTTCGACGTCGAGTCGCCGCCGGAACTCGCCCGTCACCTGCGCACGCTGTCGGCCCGCTTCGCCCGCGCGGCCGGCCGGCGCCGAAGGTGACGGGCCCGGGAGCGTCTTTCAGGGCTGACCGCGGGCCGGGGCGATGCGGGCCGGCGCGCCGATCTCCAGCGCCGTCCACAGCGCGCCGTCCGGTCCCGTCGTGATCGCGTACGGCCCGGCGTCGCGGCCGGCCACGGCGTGCTCCGTGATGGTCACGTGGGTCGAAGGCTCTTCTCCAGTCCGTGCTCGGCGGCGATGCGGGCGATGTCGGCGGGGGTGCCGGCCATGATGACGCGGGCATGCTCGGTCACCAGCTCCACGGGCCAGTCCCACCAGGCCGCCCGCAGCAGCCGTTCGACGTCGGCGTCGGCGAAGCGGCGGCGGATGGGCCTGGCCGGGTTTCCGCCGACGATGGTGTAGGGCGGGACGTCGGCGGTGACCACGGCGCCGGTGGCGATGACGGCGCCGTCGCCGATGGTCACTCCGGGCATGACCGTGGCCTGGTAGCCGAACCAGACGTCATTGCCGATCACGGTGTCGCCGCGGCTGGGCATGCCGGTGACGATGTCGAGGGTGCGTTCGGTCCACTCGCCGCCGAACATGGTGAACGGGAAGGTCGACACGCCCATCGTCGGGTGGTCGGCGCCGGCCATGAGGAACCGGGTGCCGCAGGCGATGGCGCAGTACTTGCCGATGACCAGCCGCTCCGGCCCGTAGGCGTACAGCACGTTGCGGTGCTCGAAGCCGGTCGCGCCGTCGGGGTCGTCGTAGTAGGTGTACTCACCGACCTCGATGGTGGGGGAGCTGACCAGCGGTTTGAGGAAGACCACCCGCTCGTGGGCGGGCAGCGGGTGCACGGTCGTGGGGTCGGGGATCACGGGGGAGTCCTTTCGAGGCGAGGTCAGGCGAGGAGGTCGGCCAGGACGCGGGCACGGGCGGGCTCGCGCAGCTTGCGCATGCCTTTGGCCTCGATCTGGCGGACGCGTTCCCGGGTCACCCCGAACGTCCGGCCGATCTCGTCCAGGGTCCGCGGCGTGTCGTCGGCCAGGCCGTACCGGTGGGTGATGACGGCCGCCTCCCGCTCGCTCAGCGTCGCCAGCACCGCCTCCAGATCACGGCGGAGCGAGGAAGCGGCGACCTCGGCGGCGGGACCGGGCGCGTCGTCGGCGAGAAGGTCGCTGAGCTCGGCGCCGTCGTCGCCGACGGGGGTGTGCAGCGAGATCGGCTCACGGGCGTGTCGCAGCAACCGCTCGACCTTCTCGGGTGTCAGGCCGAGCTCGGCCGCCAGTTCCTCGGGGCTGGCCGCACGGCCCAGCTCCAGCTGCATCACGTGCCGGGCACGCAGGACCCGGTTGAGATCCTCGACCACGTGCGCGGGGAGGCGGACCGTCCGGCTCTGGTCGGCCAGCGCGCGGCCGATCGCCTGCTTGATCCACCAGGTGGCGTAGGTGGAGAACTTCAGCCCGCGCCGGTGGTCGAACTTTTCCACCGCGCGCATCATGCCGATGGTGCCCTCCTGCACCAGGTCCAGCAGTGGCAGCCCACCCCTGGCGGCGTAGCGTCTGGCGATCGACACGACCAGTCGCAGGTTGGCCTCGACCATGTGGTCCCTCGCACGGCGGCCGCCGGTGGCCAGCCGCTCCAGCTCGCGCCGCTCGGCCGGGTCGCCGGGCCCGGAGGCGAGGCGCTCCATGGCGAGCCGGCCGGCCTCGATGCGCTCGCCCAGCTCCACTTCTTGCTCGGCGGTGAGCAGCGGGGTGCGCCCGATCTGCTTGAGGTAGTCCTTCACCGGGTCGATGTCGACGGCTCCCTTCGGATGGCGGGCGGGGCTGATGGGGAGCGCGGCTGTGGTCAAAAGCAAGTCCCTTCGGTGTCGCACGAGCCCGGACCGGCTGGCAGCGAAAAACTTATGTTCAACCTAGAAATATGTCAAGCCGAATTTTAGGTCGATTCGATGTAGAGTGGGCACATGGACGCGGAGAAGACCGGCCTCAGAGAGCTGAAGAAGCGGCAGACCAAGGAGAAGATCTCCCATGAGGCCACGCGGCTGTTCCTGGAGCACGGCTTCGACAAGGTGACGATCGCCGAGGTGGCGGAGGCGGCACAGGTGGCCAAGATGACGGTCACCAACTACTTCCCCCGCAAGGAGGATCTGGTCTTCGACCTGAGCGAGGAGTTCGTGCAGTCACTGGCCCGGACCGTGCGGGACAGGGCGCCCGGCGAATCGGCCCTGGCCGCACTCCGTCGCGCCTACCTCGCCGCGGTCGCCGAGCACGACCCGGTCATCGGCTTCTCCGGTCCCGCCTTCGCCCGGATGGTCGTCGGTAGCCCGGCTCTCACGGCCCGGCTGCGGGAGTTCCACGACGAGCGCGAGAAGGCCCTGGCCGACGCGCTGGCCGCGGAGACCGGCGCCGGGCCCGACGACATCCTGCCCCGGGCGGCCGCCGCCCAGCTCGGCGGCGTCCACCGGCTGCTGTTCGACGAGACGCTCCGCCGCGCGGTCGCGGGGCAGGACGACGCGGAGATCGCGACGGCTCTCACCGGCTACGTCGAGGCCGCCTTCGGCCTCCTGGAACCCTCCCTCGGCGGCTGCGCCGTCCGTCCCGCCGGCTGAACGGCCCGGCCCGGCCGGTACGCGGGACCGGTGGCGGCTCGGGCCGGCCGAGGAATCAGACGAGGGCGAGCTGGCGGGCGGGGGAGCGGCGCCGCCGCCAGCGCCGGGCGTCCCTGCCGATGCCGTAGGTCTCGGCGAGGGCCCGCACCTGCTCGGCGATCCGCAGCCGGTAGCCCTCCTCGGCGACCTGGCCCCTGCCGTACAGCGCCTGGTAACGCGGCACCAGACCGGGGTGCTCGCGCTCCAGCCACCGCAGGTACCACTCCCGCGCCCCCGCCGGCAGGCGCAGCACGATGGGCGTGACGCTGACCGCGCCCGCCTCGGCCGCCCGTCGTACGGTGGCCTGCAGGTGGTCGGTGGAGTCGGTGATGAGCGGCAGGATCGGGGCCATCAGCACGCCGCAGGGTATGCCGGCCTCGTTCAGCGCGGCGCAGACCTCAAGGCGCCGCTGCGGCGTCGCGGCCCCCGGCTCGACGGCGCGCCGCAGGCGGTCGTCGACGAACCCGACCGATACCAGGGCGCCGACCTGGGTCACCTTGGCGGCGTCGCGTAACAGGTCCAGGTCGCGCAGGACCAGAGGGCTCTTGGTGAGCACGGTGAACGGGTTGGCCGCGTCGGCGAGGGCCCGGATGACACCGGGCATCAGGCGGTAGATCTCCTCGGCCGGCTGGTAGCAGTCGCCGGTCAGCCCCAGGGCGACCGGATCGCCGCCCCAGCGGGGGGCGGCGAGCTCGCGCCGCAGGCGGCGGGCCAGATCGGTCTTGACCACGATCTTCGTGGCGAAGTCGGTGCCGGGGTCCAGGCCCAGGTAGCGGTGGCCGCGGCGGGCGGTGCAGTAGCCGCAGCCCGCCTCACAGCCGCGATAGGGGCTCGCGCCCCAGGCGAAGGGCAGCTCGGCGGCCTCGGGCACCCGCTCCAGCGCCGCGCGGGCCGGCACCTCGTAGCAGGTGATGCCGTCGAAGACGCGGGTGACGGCCTGCCGTTCGATGCGCGGGCGGGCTGCGGCCGCTTGACCGCCCGCACCGACGAGCGGCTCCTGCACCGTCTCATGCGCTCGGGGCCGCGCCGGGCTCGGGTCCCCCGCGCGGGAAGTGGCGTCGCGACGCATGAGGTTCAGTAGAACACGCATTCGACCGTCGCGCCAAGTGTCCACGCCCGCGCGGTCAGGGTTCGGCGGAGGCGGCGGCGTGACAGGCGCCGTACCCGTCCGCGCGGGCGACCACGCGACCCGACCGCACCCGCACGGCCGCCTCGGTCCCGTCGCTCACTGCGGTCACCCCGGCCGCCGCCGCGACGGCCCCCTCCTCGTCGTGCACCACGCGCAGGCACGGCCAGGCGGGCGCGGGCAGCGCCCGGCGCAGGCAGAAGCGCAGCTCGGCGAGGGTCAGCCGGGCCAGCGGCCCCAGCTCGCCGGGGTCGCCGGTGACCAGGACCACGGTGACCTCGCCGGCGGGCGGCGCGGCCCGCGCCGCCTCCTCCAGGGCCCCCAGGCGGTGCAGCCCGAGGATCGCCACCACGCCGTCGCGCGCGAGCGGGGCCGGTCCGCCGCCCAGCGCGTCCACCGCGGGCGGCGGCGACCACGACCCGTCGGCGGGCCGCGCGCGGGGGACGAACGGCAGATGGGGGGCGTCCCACCGGTCCCCGAGATCCAGGTCCGCCAGGGCGGCGCACGCCGCGACGACGTCGAACGGCTCGGAGAACCCGGGCGCCGCGTCGGCCATCTGGCTCGCGCCGTACAGGGTGGTCAGGGCCGTCTCCGCGACCCGCACCAGACGCCGCCCGGGCACGCCCAGGCCCTCGAGCGCGAGCCCGAGCACGATGGCGTTCAGCTTCATCAGCTGCGCGAACGGCCGGCGGACCCGCTGGTCGGCGAGCACCTCCGGCATCAGGTCCATGCCGAGCCTGGCCGGGCCTTCGGTGGCCAGCGGAAGCCGGGAGACCCAGGCGCGGGCGAACGCGGCGAGCGCCTCCCGGGCCGTGCCCGCTCCGGACGCCGCGCCGTCCACGGCGTCCACGGCGTCCACGGCGGCCTCCCGCTCGGCCAGATCGGCCAGCACCGAGAAGTACAGGGCCCGCTTGCCGGGGAAGTTGGAGTAGACGGCGCCGCGGGTGAGTCCCGCCCGGTCGGCGATCGCGTCGACCTTGGCGTCGCGGAATCCCCGCTCGGCGAACTCCTCCCGGGCGGCGGCCAGCACCCTGGCCCGGTTGCGCGCCTGAAGCTCGGCCCTCGTGAGGCGTTCCATCGTTCTCCTCGTCCGCGTACGCCCGCTTGCCGTACGGCGAGGCCCAAGATACCGTCGCCATCCAGATGACATGAACATCTGGGACTATCATTTGGAGTTGCCTGTGATCTCCCTGCCCGAGGTGGACCTCACCGACCCCGAGGTCCTGCGTGACCCCTTCACCGCGTACGGCCGAGCGCGGGAGGCCGCGCCGCTCGCGCGGCTGCGCATCCCCGGCCTCGACCCTGTATGGGCTCTGACCAGGCACGACGGCGCCAGGGCGATGCTCGGCGACGCCCGTTTCGCCCTCACCGCCGACAGCTTCATGCGCCCGCCGGTCCCCGACGACTGCCTGCCGTACATGCGGACCATGAGCGAGATGCACGGCCCGGAGCACGCGCGGCTGCGCAAACTGGCCGCCCCGGCCTTCACTCCCCGGCGCGCGGCCGAGTTCCGGCCCCGCATCGACGCCATCGTCGGCGCCCTGCTCGACGACCTGCCCGCGCACGCCGAAGGCGGACAGGTCGACCTGCTGCGCCACTTCGCCCGGCCGCTGCCGATGGACGTCATCTGCGCGCTGGTCGGCATCCCCGAACGGGACCGCCCGCACTGGCGCGAATGGGGCGCCACCGTTGCCGCCGGAGCGGGCGGGGACTTCGCCCGGGCCATTCCCGGCATCATCGCGGGTGCCAGGGCCGCCGTCGCCGCCGCCCGGGCCGAACCGGACGCGCCCGGAGGCGTGCTGGCCGACCTCGTCCGCGCCCAGACCGAGGACGGGGCCGAGGGCGGAGACCGGCTCAGCGACACCGAGATCGTCACGCTGGTCTGGCACCTGGTCATCGCCGGGCAGACGCCGACGAACCTGATCGCCAACGCCGTGGCCGCCCTGCTGTCCCACCCCGCCCAGGAGGCCGCCGTACGCGCCGATCCCGCGCTGATGCCGGCCGCCGTCGAGGAGCTCATCCGCTGGTGCGGCCCCGCACTGCTGGCGATCCCGCGTCACGCCCGTCAGGACGTCGAACTGTACGGCGTGACCGTGCCGGAGGGTGCGAAGGTCACCGCCCTGATCGCGGCGGCCGACCGCGACCCCCGGGTGTTCGACGACCCCGACCGGCTGGACGTGACCCGGGCGCCCGGCGCCGGCCACCTGGGGTTCGCCCACGGCCCGCACTTCTGCCTGGGCGCCTCCCTGGCCCGCGTGCAGACCCAGGCCGCGATCACCGCGCTGCTGCGCCGCTTCCCCGGCCTGGCCCTGGCCGCCCCGATCGACGGGCTGCGCGCCCCCGACCCCGGCACGTGGCGGCTGACCGCGCTGCCGGTGACCCTGTGACGGCGTCCCCGGCCCGCAGGGCCCGCCGCGTCAGCCGTGGACCGATCGCAGGTAGGCGCGCCACCCCCCGTACGCGGTGATGTCGGCGGCGCCCCGCAGCCCCTCCGGGGCGCACAGGAAGCCGGGCACGTTCGTGCCGTCGGCGAGTTCGACCCGGCCCAGCGTCATCGGACGGGGAAGGGCCGACAGCAGGTCGCCCAGTCCTTCGGAGGGGAGCTCCCACACCTCGCACTCGACGGCCGCGCCGCCCTCGGCGACCCGTACGAGCCCGGGTTTGGGCGGGTCGGTGGCCAGGGCGTGCAGCCGGTAGCGCGCGGCGGTGCCGGTGGTGACGAGCAGGCGGCCGCCGCGCGCGGTCAGTTCGTGGTTGAGCGGCTGTCCCGACAGGTGCGCGCCGACCACCGCCAGGCGGGCGGCCGGGCGGAGCAGCCGGGCGACGGAGGCCAGGTCGTCGTCGGCGTGGGCCCGGCCGGCCAGCATCACGCCGTACGGCAGCCCGTCCACCTGCCCGGCGGGTACGGCGAGCGCGCACATGTCGAAGAGGTTGACGAAGTTGGTGAAGCGTCCCAGGTCGCTGTTGACCCCGACGGGGTCGGCCGCGACCTGGGCCAGGGTGGGATGGCGGGGAGCGACCGGCAGGAGCAGGGCGTCGCTGTCGCCGAGCAGGGACATGGCCCGCTCGCGGAGCTCCGCCAGGCGTTCCCGGTCGGCGAACAGGCGGTGGGCGGGCAGGTCACGGGCCGCGGTGATGATGGAGGCGACGGTGGGGTCCAGGTCCGGGCCGCCCTTGTCCATGAGCGCGTCCACGAACGCGCCGACGGCGGTGTACCGCTCGGCGACGAACGCCCCCTGGTAGAGCAGCGCGGCAGCCTCCAGGAAGGGAGCGGGGTCGATCGGGCGGATCTCCACGCCCGCCGAGGCCAGCCCGCCGGCCGCGGCCTCGAACGCCTCGGCCCATCCCGGGGCCAGCGCGCCCAGATCGGCGGTGGCGGGCACGGCCACCCGCCACGGCCCAGGACGGCGGGCAGGACGGCGGGCAGGGCGCGACGCGGGTCGTGCGGAAGGGCCGGCCATGAGGGCCAGGGCCCGCTGGGCCTCGGCGATCGTGCGGGCGAAGACGCTGACGCAGTCCAGGCTCCGGCAGGCCGGGACCACTCCGCCGGTGGGGACCACGCCACGGGTGGGCTTGAGCCCGACGATGCCGTTGAAGGCGGCCGGGACCCGGCCCGAGCCCGCGGTGTCGGTGCCGAGCGCGAGGTCGGCCAGGCCGAGCGCGACGGCGACCGCCGAGCCCGAGCTGGACCCGCCGGAGATCCGCGCCGGGTCGGTGGCGGCGCGCACCGCGCCGTACGGGCTGCGGGTGCCGACCAGCCCGGTGGCGAACTGGTCCAGGTTGGTGGTGCCCAGCACGATCGCGCCGGCCGCGCGGAGGGCGGCCACGGCGGGGGCGTCGGCGTCCGGCCGGTAGGCGTAGGACGGGCAGCCGGCGGTGGTCGGCAGCCCGGCCACGTCGATGTTTCCCTTGACGGCCAGCGTCCGGCCCGCCAGGGGGAGGTGTTCGCCGCCCGCCACGCGGGCGTCCACGGCGGCGGCCTCGGCCTCCACCTCGGCCTGTGGCCGCAGGTCGATCCAGATCTCGCCGCGGCCGGTCTCGGTGATCCGGGCGTAGGCCCTGCGGGCCCGTTCCAGTGCCGTCTCAGCTGTCGTCTCAGGCATGATCGCTCCTCAGCACCACCAGCGGGGCGCCCGCCTCCACCTGGTCGCCGGGGGCGACCAGGACTCGTTCGACGACGCCGCCGGCGGGGGCCGGGACGGCGGACTCCATCTTCATCGCCTCCAGCACGACCAGCGGCTGCCCTGCCGCGACCCGCAGGCCCGGCGTGACGCCGACCTGCCAGACGCTCGCGGTGAACTCCGCCTCCACCACCTCGCAGCCCGGTGGCAGCTCCAGCTCCGTCTCGGCCGGGCCCTGGGACTGCTCCGCCCGGTCGAACTCGCCCGCCGCCTGCCAGGCCGCGCGTTCGGCGGCGAAGGCGGCGGCCTGCCGGTCGCGGAAGGCCGCGATGGACTCGGCGTGCTCGGCCAGGAAACGACGGTAGTCGGCGAGCCGGAACACACCCTCCTCGATCTTGGGTTCGAACCGCCCCGCCGCCAGGTCGGCCCGCAGTTCGAGCAACTCGCCGGCCGTCACCGGATACCAGCGGATGCGGTCGAAGAAACGCAGCAGCCAGGGGAATCCCGGCTGGAACGCGCCGCGCTGCTGCCAGCTCGACCACACCTGCGTCGTACGGCCCACGAACTGGTAGCCGCCCGGGCCCTCCATGCCGTAGACGCACAGGTAGGCGCCGCCGATGCCGACGGAGTTCTCGGCGGTCCAGGTGCGCGCGGGGTTGTACTTGGTCGTGACCAGCCGGTGCCGGGGATCGAGCGGGGTGGCCACGGGCGCGCCGAGATAGACGTCGCCGAGCCCGAGCACGAGATACTCGGCGTCGAACACGACGCGGTGCACGTCGGCCACGTCCGCGAGGCCGTTCACCCGGCGGATGAACTCGATGTTGGACGGGCACCAGGGCGCGTCGTCGCGCACTCCCGCCATGTAACGGGCGATGGCCTCCCGGGTGGCGGGGTCGTCCCAGGACAGGGGGAGGTGGACGACGCGGCTCGGCACCTCCAGCTCCTCCGTGGGCGGCAGGCCGTCCTCGAGCCGGAGCAGCTCGGCCAGCAGGTCGCGCTGCGACAGCACGGCCGGGTCGAGGTGGATCTGCAGCGAGCGGATGCCGGGGGTGAGGTCGATAACGCCGGGCAGATCCCGGACGGCGAGCGCCTGCGACAGCGCCTCGGACAGTGCGTGCACCCGCATGCGCAGGCCCAGGTCGAGCTCCATCGGCCCGTACTCGACGAGGATGTTGTCGTCCCCGCTGCGCCGGTAGGTGACGCGGGGCCGCTCGCCGGTCTCGGGCAGGCGGCGCAGCACGCCGCCGTCGCCCGGGGCGCCGACCGCGGAGGGCACGGGGACGAAGGTGACGGTGTCCCCGGGCCGCAGCTGGCCGAGTTTCCAGCGTTCCGAGGTGACGACGGTGGCCGGGCAGACGAACCCGCCGAGCGAGGGGCCGTCGGGACCGAGCACGACCGGCATGTCACCGGTGTAGTCCACCGCGCCCACCGAATAGGGCGTGTCGTGGATGTTGGAGGGGTGCAGCCCCGCCTCGCCTCCGTCGAGACGCGCCCAGCGTGGTTTGGGGCCGATCAGGCGTACGCCGGTGCGGGCGGAGTTGTGGTGGACCTTCCACTGGGCGGCGTAGAAGTCGCGGATGTCGTCGCCGGTGAAGAACTCGGGGTCGGCGTGCGGGCCCTCGACCACGCCGATCCGCCAGTGGTGCCCGAACTCGGGCCGCCCCACGGGCGCCGCGCCCGCGTGGGTGGCGAGACCTCCGCCGTGCAGGACGTCCCCGGCGCGCAGGGCCCGTCCGCCGTGGCCGCCGAACCCCCCGAGCGTGAACGTCGCGGCGCTGCCGAGGTAGGCGGGCACGTCGAACCCGCCCGCCACCAGCAGGTAGACCCGCAGCCCCGGCCCTTCGGCCGCGCCGATGTCCAGCACGCCGCCGGCGGGCACGGTGACCGGCTCCCACTGGGGGACGGGCGTGCCGTCCACCGTGACGGGCGCGGGCGCGCCGGTGACGCAGACGGTCGTGGCGTGGCTGAAACGCAGCGCCGGGCCGCGCAACGTGCACTCCAGGCCGGGCGCGCCGGGGTCGTTGCCCAGGGCGGCGTTGCCGTCCCGGAAGGAGCGGTCGTCCATCGGCCCCGACGGCGGCACGCCCACCTGCCAGTAGCCGGTCCGTCCCGGCCAGTCCTGGACGGTGGTCAGGGTGCCGGGCCGGACCACCTCGATGCGCCGGGAGTCGTCGGCGAGCCCGGCCAGGGTGGCCGTGCCGTGCGCGGCCGCCCGTACGGAGGGATCGGCCACGGCCGCGCGCAGCAGCCCGAGGTTGGTCTCGATGCCGTCGATCCGGGTCTCGGCCAGCGCCGAGGCCAGCCGGTCCAGGGCCTGGTCCCGGTCGGCGCCGTGCGCGACCACCTTGGCGAGCAGCGGGTCGTAGGCGCTGCTCACCTGCGTGCCCGTCTCCACCCAGCCGTCGACCCGTACGCCCTCGGGGAACTCGACGCGGGTGAGCAGGCCCGCGCCGGGCCGGTGGTCGCGGCTCGGGTCCTCGGCGTAGATGCGGGCCTCGACGGCATGACCGGCGGCCCGGGGCGGGTTCCGCAGCGCGGCGTGCACGTGGCCCACGTCGCCCTGGGCCAGGCGCAGCATCCATTCGACCAGGTCGACGCCGTAGATGGCCTCGGTGACGGGGTGCTCCACCTGCAGCCGGGTGTTGACCTCCAGGAAGTACGGCTCGGCGCGCACCGGGTCGTAGATGAACTCGACCGTGCCCGCCGACCGGTAGCGCACCGAGGCGCACAGACCGGCGGCGCTGCCGGCGAGCCCGGCCCGCACCCGCGGCGGCAGGCCGGGAGCGGGGGCCTCCTCCAGCACCTTCTGGTGACGCCGCTGCAGCGAGCAGTCGCGGTCGCCGAACGTGACGACGCCGCCCATGCCGTCGCCGAAGACCTGGACCTCGACGTGCCGCCCGCCCTCGACCAGGCGTTCCAGGAACAGCCCGGCCGAGGCGAAGCTCGCGGCGGCCGTGCGCTGCACGCTCTGCCAGGCCTCGGCCAGGTCATCGGCGTCGCGGCAGGCGCGCATGCCGATGCCGCCGCCTCCGCCGGTGGCCTTGAGCATGACCGGGTATCCGATGTCCCGCGCGGCGTCCAGGGCGGCGTTCAGGTCGGGGAGCAGGCCGGTGCCGGGGAGCAGGGGAACGCCGGCCCGCTCGGCGGCGGCGCGGGCGGTGTGCTTGGCGCCGAACAGGTCGAGCTGCTCGGGGGTGGGGCCGACGAAGGCCAGCCCGGCGGCCTCGACCCGGCGGGCGAAGGCGGCGTCCTCGGACAGGAAGCCGTAACCGGGGTGGACGGCGTCCGCGCCGCTGTCCAGGGCTGCCCGCAGCACCCGGTCGGCGTCCAGGTAGCTCTCGCGGGCGGGGGCGGGGCCGAGACGTACGGCGTGGTCGGCCAGGCGGACGTGGGCGGCGCCCCGGTCGGCGTCGGAGTAGACGGCGACCGTGCGCAGACCGAGGCGGCGGGCGGTGGCGATGACGCGGACGGCGATCTCGCCCCGGTTGGCGACGAGGAGGGTGTTCATCGGATCGTCATCCGCACGGGCGTGGGGTCGAAGCCGTTGCACGGGTTGTTGATCTGCGGGCAGTTGGAGACCAGGACCAGCACGTCGGTCTCGGCGCGCAGGGTGACGGCCAGGCCGGGGGCGGAGATGCCGTCCACGATGCCGAGCGTGCCGTCGGGTTCGACCGGGACGTTCATGAACCAGTTGATGTTGCTCACCAGGTCGCGTTTGCCGAGCCCGTGGCGGCTGCCCTCGATGAGGAAGTTCTCCACGCAGGCGTGCTGGGAGTAGGTGTGGTGTCCGTAGCGCAGCGTGTTGGACTCCTTGGAGCAGGCGCCGCCGACGGTGTCGTGGCGGCCGCAGGTGTCGGCGACGACGGTCATCAGCGGGGTGTGCTCGTTGGACATCAGCACGCTGCCGGTGGTCAGGAAGATGCCGCCCTGGGCGTGGACGGTGTCGGGGGCGCTGTAGCGGACGGCGGTGTCGTGCGCGTCGTACAGCAGGCAGTCGACGGCCTGGTTGCCGCCGAGGTCGGTGATGGTCAGTTCCCGCCCCGCGCGGACGATCGCCGACCAGGGTGCGCGGGCGGGCACGGTGACATCGAGTACGGGAACGTCGAGCGTGGGTACGTCGGGCACGGTTGTGGCGGGCAGGGTCATCGGGTCACCTCGGCGGTGTTGAGGAAGGCGCGGCGGCCTTCGGGGCTCGCCTGCCACAGGGGGTCGCCGGGACCGGTGGGCCGGGCGCGCCAGGCCAGGACCTCCAGCGGCGTGCAGGTGTAGGCCGGACGAGGGTCGATCGGGTGGGCGGTGTTGGCGATGAGCACGGTCAGCGGCAGCTCGGCGCGCAGGGTGACCGATGCGCCGGGCCCGGCGGAGCCGGTGAAGGTGAGGCCGCCGTCGGGGCCGACGCTGACGCCCTGGAAGAAGGAGATCGACGGGGGCAGGTCCCGGGGCTCCAGGCCGTGCTTGGCGGCGGCCAGCGTGAACAGTTCCCGCCCGGCGGGGGCGGGGCCGTGCGGCGTGCCGTCGCCGTAGCGCGCGGTGTTGCGCCGCAGGGTCGAGGTCCCGCACACGGTGTCGTGGCGGCCGGAGGTGTCGGCGACCACGGAGGCCAGCACGCGGCCCTGGTCCGACAGCAGCAGGTGGCCTTCGCCGAGGTAGGCGTTCCACAGCACCTTGACGGTGTCGGCGACGTTGAGCCGCTCCCAGGGACGGCCCTCCACGTAGAGCAGCAGGTGCGCGCAGGCGTCGCCGGCCAGGTCGGTGAGGCGCAGCTCGGTGCCCCGGGCCAGCACCTTGTGGGTGTAGCCGCCTCCGGCGACGGTTTCGGCCCACACGAGGTCGGCGGGGGCGACGCCGTCCGGCGGGGCGGGCCAGTCCGAGGCCGGGAGCACCGGCATGGTGTCGCTTCTGGTGCCCTCCTGGGCGCGGGCGTGCTCTCGCGCGCCGTACGTCGTGCTGGTCGCCATGACGCGATCTCCTGTGAGAGGGGGCAGGAATTTCTGTCGTGCGACAGAAATTAGGCGGCGCGTGTTTCCTCTCACGCGCCACGAGGTTTCCCGTCCGTTACCGAGATCGCACAGCCGCGAGAGTTCGGGGAAGGTGTGCGACGATCGTGGGGTGACCGCCCGTTCCGACCTGCCCGTTTCCCGCGTGACCGGCCCGGCGACGCCCGAATCCGGCGCGCCAGAACCCCGCGTGCCCGGCTCGGGCGGGGGTTCCGGAGGGAGGAGAGTCGGCAGGCCGCGGGCCGTCGCGCGCCCGCGCGGCGACCTGAGCCCGCGCGAGGAGATCCTCACCGCGGCGGCGGAGTTGTTCACGACGCACGGCTACGCCGCGACCTCGACGAGGGCGATGGCCGAGCGGGCCGGAATCAGGCAGGCGTCGATCTACCACTATTTCGACGGCAAGGAGGACATCCTCGCCGAACTGCTGGAGAGCACGGTGCGGCCCTCGCTGGAGACCGCCCGCGCCCTGACCGGCGCCACGCCGGAGGAGCGGCTGTGGCAGCTGTGCCACTGCGACGCCGGGCTGTTGTGCTCGGGCCCGCACAACCTGGGCGCGCTCTATCTCCTGCCCGAGGTGCGCACCGAGCGGTTCGCCGGGTTCCGGCGCATGCGCGGCGAGCTCAAGGACACCTACGGGCGGCTGCTGGCCGCCACCTCCGCCGGTGCGGCGCTGACGCCCGCCGAGCGGGCGCTGCGCACCGACCTGCTGTTCGCGCTGATCGAAGGCGTCATCCTCATCCGCAGGGACACCCCGGGCGAGATGGCGGCCGGAGTCCTGGAGACGCTGGCCGCCGCCACCGCCGACGCGGCGCTACGCTTGGCCGGTGTTGCCGACGGGGATCTGCCCGACCTGCGGAAGAAGAGCGGCGGGCCGGCGTAGCCGCCGGTAGAGCGCGCCGAGAACCACGACCGCCGCGAGGAAGAGCAGCGTGAACCACTGGAAGAACCAGTGGCCGGTGATCGGGGCGTACACCTCGGCCCTCGGCCAGGCCAGGTTGACCGCCATCGCCAGGCCGTAACAGAGCGCCAGCGCGTTGACCGGCAGGCCCCAGCGGCCCATGCTGAACAGCGGGCTGCCGTCCTCGGCGACCCCGGCCGGCGCCCCGCCCCGCCAGCCGCCGCGCAGGCGCTGGAACAGCAGGGGCCCCGTCACCATCGCGTACGCCAGGTAGAGCAGCACGATGCAGGTGGTGCCGATGGCCAGGAACGCCTCGGGAGAGGCGAAGTTGAGCAGCAGGACGGCCCCGGCGGCCACCCCGGTGACCAGCGCGGGCCCGGTCGGCATGCCGGTGCGGGGCGAGACCCTCGACAGCGCGCCCGACAGCGGCATCACCCCGTCGCGCGCCATGGAGAACAGCATCCTGGTGGCGGCGGTCTGGATCGCCATGGTCGCCACGGCGATCGCCAGCACCACGTCGGCCAGCAGCAGCTTGCCCACCCAGTCGCCCAGGCTGCTGGTGAGCACGTAGGACAGGCCCTCGGCGGCCAGCCTTCCGTCGGTCAGGCTGGGCGCCGCGAGCAGACCGGCGAACAGGATGAGCCCGCCGAGCAGCCCGGCCGCCGTGAGCGCGGTCAGGATGGTGCGCGGGGCGACCCGCCGGGGGCTGCGGGTCTCCTCGCTCAGCTCGCCCGCGCTGTCGAACCCGATGAGGACGTAGGCCGCGGTGAACGAGCCGACCAGCAGCGCGCCGACGGCTCCGCCGTGCCCGCCGGTGCTGAGCGTGACGCCGGGGCCGTGCTCGGCGTGGGTGAACAGCAGCACCACGATGAGCACCGCGCCGATGATCTCGGCGGTGACGCCGATGCTGTTGATCCGGGCGAGGACGCGGTTGTCGACGGCGTTCACGGTCGTGGTGAGCGCGAGCAGGGCGAGGCCGAGGACGGCGGCGTTGGCCGCTCCCGTGGCGGTGGTGGGCGTGGGGTCGCCGCCGACGAGCTGGAAGCCCGGCCAGATCGCGGGCAGCACGACCTGCAGGGCGAGCGCCGCGGCGGCGATCACGACGATCTGCCCGAGGATCATGATCCATCCGGCGAACCAGCCGAACGCCGCCGTGCTGAGCCGGGTGGACCACTGGTAGATGGCGCCGGAGATCGGGTAGCGGGCGGCCAGTTCGGCGAAGCACAGGGCGACCATGATCTGCCCGGCCAGCACGACGGGCCAGGTCCAGAAGAAGGCCGGGCCGCCGGAGGCGTACCCGAAGGCGAAGAACTGGAAGACCGTGGTCAGCACGGAGATGAAGGAGAATCCGGCGGCGAACGAGGCGTACCTGCCCATGCTGCGGTGCAGCTCCTGGCGGTAGCCGAACGTCTGCAGGGCGCTCTCGTCGGTGGGGGGCGAGGGAGGGACGGTGACGGCCATCGTGGCTCCGGGAGCTGGGGGGATTTCTGTCGGTTGACAGATATGTACGGCGCGGTCGTTTCCCCGTCGTCACGGGCGCGTTCATGCGCCGTAACGCATCCCTCACCGCCCGCCTGGCCTATCCGAGCACGGGGTAGTTCGCGCGGAACACGTTGTGCGGGTCACGGGCCCGCTTGATCTCCCGCAGCCGCGCGAGCGCGCTGCCGGAGAAGGACTTCGCCGCCGTGTCGCCGGGGGACAGCACGGTGTACGGCTTGCGCCCGCTGACGCAGGCCTCCAGGTCGGCCACGACCTCGGCCTGCTTGGCGCGCGTCGCATCGGCCGTGTGCGGCAGGCCGAGACCCAGCAGGCCGAGCAGGAACGGCTCGGCCAGCGCGCCGCTCGCGCCGGCCCCGCCCCCCGGCTCGGCGAGCGCCCCGCCCAGGTAGACCAGATCCAGCGTGACCATCGGCGGCGCGCCGGGTGGCCGGAGCCGGTTGATCCAGACACTGAGCCCACGCGGCGCCTCGGCGGTGATCTCCAGGAAGGCGTCGTACACCTCCCCGGTCCGGTGCTCGGGCCAGATCACGCGCCCGCCGTACAGGACCGGCACGGGATACAGCTCCAGTTCGAGGGCGGTCACCATCGCGAAGTCCCCGCCACCGCCGCGCAGCGCCCAGAACAGCTCGGGATCGGACTCGGCGGTGACCCGGCCAGGCTCGCCATCGGCGTCCACGATGTCGATGGCCCGCACGCTGTCGGAGGCGAAGCCGTACTTGCGGCTGAACCAGCCGACCCCGCCGCCCAGCGTGTAGCCGGTCACGCTGACCCCCGGCGCGCTGCCGGACAGGCCGGTCAGACCCAGCGGACCGGCCGCCGCCAGCACCTGCCCCCACGTCACGCCCGCGCCCACCCGGACCACGCGCTCCTCCGCGCGTACCTCCACCTCGTTCAGCAGGCCGGTACGCACCAGGATCAGGCCGTCCACATCGCCCGAGGCGCCGTGCCCGCTCGGCTGCACGGTCCTCCCGCGCCTGCACCACTGCGCGGCGTGCGACGGCGACACCATCACCGCCGAGTCGGCCGTGGACATCGACGTCGACTGCCCCGAGGGACTCATTCTCGTTCCGTCGCTGTTCATCACCGACCGGGTGCAGTGCGCGACCTCGGACCACTGGGCTCCGGCGATCTACTACCCGGCATCCGGGCGGTACCTCTGGGCGGCACCCTCCACTCCGAGATCCCTCGACCGGCTCCTGGGCACGACCCGATCGAGGATCCTGGCCGCGCTCACCACTCCGCTGCAGACGACCGTCGTGGCCAGGCTGGTGAGCGTCACCGCCCCGACGGCCAGCGAACACCTGGCGATCCTGCGAGACGCCGGTTTGATCGACAGCAGCCGGGCCGGCCGCACGGCCACGCACGAACTCACCGAAGCCGGACGCGCTCTCCTGGACGCGGCCTCGCCGCGACCCTGACCGGTCCGGGAGCCGCAGGTCCTCCCGGCCGGAGATGACGCCCGCCTTGGGACCACCGGTTCACAAGCTTGGAGCACCCGGTTGCCCCGCCCATGGCCTTGCGATGCCATGCCGAGTAAAATTGGGACAAGCGTACAGTTTTTGGTTTGGAGAGGTTCCCAATGGCCTGGCTCCTGCTCGTCGGCGCGATCGCCTCGGAGGTCCTGGCCACCTCCGCGCTCAAACTCAGCGACGGCTTCAGCCGCTGGGGCTGGACCATCGTGGTCGCCGTCGGCTACATCGCGTCGTTCGTCCTGCTGGCCTGGGCGCTCAAGCTCCGCATGCCCGTCGGGATCGCGTACGCGGTGTGGGCGGGCACCGGTACCGCCGCGATCGCGCTGATCGGCGCCCTGTTCCTCGGCGAGCACATGAACCTCGTCAAGGCCGCCGGCATCGCGCTGATCATCGCCGGGGTCGCCGTGCTCAACCTCTCCGGCGCGCACTGACCGTCGCCGCCCCCGCGGCACACGCTCCGCCGTCACCGGGCCGAGCCGGCGACGCGTTCAGGCGGGCCAGCGGCCCGCGGTTTTGGCGGCCCGGATCGCGGCGTGGCCTGCCGGGCGCATCCGGCCGGCGGCCGTCAGCGCCTCGGCCTTCGCGGCGTTGACGCGGGACCAGGGGCTCCGGCGGGTACGCGGCGAGTAGCGCTGCAGGTAGTAGTCGCCGTCGAACGCCCTGCGGTGGCTGTCGATCCAGCCGTGGCACAGCGCCTCGTCCAAGGCCTCGTCGAGGGTGACGGTCGTCGCGCCGCCGTTCTTCCTGGCGATCATCAGCCAGACGTCGCGGGCGCTCTCGTGGTGCTCGGCGAGCCATGCCCTCCAGGCGGCGGCGTCGTCCATGAGCAGGGCGTTGCCGGTCATCGTGGTCAGCCCCTCCGGCTCGCGAGGACGTCCATGTAGTGGTGGTTGACCATGACGCCGAGGATGTTGCCGAACGGGTCGCGCACCGAGGCGGTGACGAACCCCGGGCCGCGCTCAATCGGCTGCTCGAACGGCGTGGCCCCCATCTCCAGCAGCCGCTCCCAGGTCGCCTCCAGGTCGTCGACGGCCCAGTAGACGATCGCTCCGCCGCCCTCGGTGCTCCGGCCGGCCGGAGCGAAGCGCGCGTCGACGATGCCGAGCTCGTGCTGGTAGTCGCCGACGCGGAACTCCACGTAGGCCGGGTCGCCCTGCTCGGGCCGCTGGAAGTAGGCCCGTACGCCGAGGAACTCGGCGTACCAGTCACGGGCGGCGACGACGTCACTGGCGTAGAAGCTGATGGTGGTGAGTCCGCGGAGCATGTCCTTCTGCCTTCCGTTCGGCGGCCTGTGAGACCGATGCTTCCAGGCAAAGTGCTCACCGAATGAGCACTTTTTCTGGCATCGTCGAAGCGTGAGAGCGGATCGTCTGGTGGCCGTCCTGCTGCTGATGCAGTCGCGTGGCAGGGTGACGGCGGCGGAGATCGCCGCCGAGATGGAGGTTTCGGTCGCCACGGCCCGCCGCGACCTGGAGGCGCTGTCGGCCGCGGGCGTCCCCGTCTACCCGCAGGCCGGACGCGGCGGCGGCTGGGCACTGCTCGGCGGCGCCCGCACCGACCTGTCCGGGCTCAAGGCCTCCGAGGCCAGGGCCCTGTTCCTGCTGCTCGGCCCGGCCTCCGCGATCGCCCCGGAGGCCAAGGCGGCGCTGCGCAAGCTCGTGCGCGCCCTGCCCGCGACGTTCCGGCAGGAGGCCGAGGCGGCGGCGGACGCGGTCGTGGTCGATCCGGCCCGCTGGGGCGAGCACCGCCGCGCGCGGCCCGCACTCGTCGGTCTGCTGGAGGACGCGGTGGTCCGGCGCCGCAAGGCCCGCCTCACCTACTCCGGGCGGGAGCGCGTCGTCGCACCGCTCGGCCTCGTCGACAAGGACGACACCTGGTACCTGATCGCCGCAACCCCCGGCGGGCGACGGACCTTCCGCGTCGACCGGATCACCGGCGCCGAGGTCACGGAGGAACCGGCCGAGCGTCCGGCGCACTTCGACCTCGCGGCGGCCTGGGACGAGGTCGTCACCGCGATGGAGGCGCGACGCGCGACGACCACCGCCACCGCGACCGTCGAGGCCCGCCACCTGCCCGTCCTGCGCGGCCGCTTCGGCCGCCACTGCGAGGTGATCTCCCAGGGCGAGCGGGTCCGTGTCGCGCTCACCGCGCCGACCGCGCTGGACATCGCCCGCCAGCTCGCGGGCTGGGGTGACCTCGTCGTCGTGGAGGGCCCGCAGGCCGTCCGGGACGAACTGGCGAAGCTGGCCGTCCAGCTCACCACGTTGTACGACCGGCGGGCCCAGGACCACTAGGCCCCCTGCCGCGCTCGGCGAGACCGATCAGGACGTGAACACCGCCGAGCCGGTGGCGGCCTGTCCGCGAGGTGTCGCGACAGGCAAGTGCGGGCCGGCTCCCGTCCGTCCGGTCAGCGGGACCGCGTCCCCGTTCCTGTCGCCGGGCCGAACCGGCGCCGGTACTCCACAGGCGTGAGCCCGATCTTGCGGCGCATCAGCGCGCGCAGATTGGCGGCCGTACCCAGACCGCTGCACCGCGCGACGATCTCGAAGCGCGACTCTCCCCGCTCGATCAGGCGGCATGCCAGGGCGAGGCGTTCCCCGGTGAGCCACGCCAGCGGCGTGGTGCCCAGCTGCGCGCGGAAGCGGCGATGCAGCGTCGCCGGGCTGACCGAGGCGCGGGCCGCGAGATCCGACACCGTGAGCGGGGCGTCCAGCCGCTCCTGCGCCCAGGACAGGACCGGCGCCAGCGACTCGTCCGGCACGTCCGGCACCGGCCGCTCCACGAACTGCCGCTGCCCGCCGTCACGGTGCGCGGCGAAGACGAGCCGGCGGCTCACGGAGTTCGCGACCTCCGCGCCGTGGTCGCGGCGGACGATGTACAGGCCGAGGTCGAGCGCGGCGGCGCTCCCCGCGGAGGTCAGGATGTCACCGTCGTCCACGAACAGCACGTCCGTCTCCAGCCGCACGGCGGGGAAGCGGGCCCGGAAGGAAGCCGCCCACCGCCAGTGCGCGGTGGCCCGGCGCCCGTCGAGAACCCCGGCCTCGGCCAGGGTGAAAGCACCGCTGCAGAAGCCGACCAGGCGGGCGCCGCGCGCGTGCGCCCGCCGGACCGCGTCGAGTACGGCGGGGCGGCGCGGCACCTCGACGTCGGGACGGTTGGGGACGATCAACGTGTCCGCCGATTCGGCCGCCTCCAGGCCGGCGACGCCCGCGAGCGTGAAGAACCCGTCGCGCATCAGTGTGCGCGGCTCGGGGGAACAAAGCCGGAAGTCGTAGAGGTCGCGCCCGAGCTCGGGCCTGCGCAGGCCGAACACCTCGGTCGCGCAGCCCAGCTCGAAGGGGTTGGAGTTCTCGTCCACGATCACGACGACCCGGTGCGGACCGGCCCCCCGTTCGTCGTGCGAGGATCCTTGCGCCATGCGCTATTCCTAGCACTCACGCCGGGCGTGCCGCAGCGGCCAGGATGCACTCGTGAGCAACGAACCCATCGCCCTCGGCGAGGCCCTGGCCTCCTTCGACGCCCTGTGGAGCCCGCGCATCGTCACCCGCGTCAACGACTACGACGTACGCGTCGCCAAGGTGGAAGGCGAGCACGTCTGGCACGTCCACGACCACACCGACGAGTTCTTCCTCGTGCTCGACGGGGAGCTGTTCATCTCCGTGCGGGAGCCCGGCGGGGAGCGCACGGTCCGGCTCCCCCGGGGCGCGGTGTTCACCGTCCCCCGCGGCACCGAGCACAAGCCGTCGGCTCCCGCCGGAGCCGCGATCCTCATGTTCGAACCCGCCGGGACATCGACGGTCGGCGACCGCCACGGCGAGATCCCCGGCCACGTCGACGCGACGACCGGGCACCCGCTCGGCCTCTGAACAGGGACGGGGAGCGGGCGGGCCGCCGCCGGGGTGATCCCGTCGTCACCGGGACACCGAGCCGCGCACGGCAGGGCATGATTGTCAGCGACCTATGGGTGTTCCGGACGGCTCCCCCGCCGAGGGGGAGCCCCGACGATCCAGGGGAGGATCACGGCGTGCCCGATCAGGACCGGCCCGCACCCGTCCCCGCGGCGGCCTCCCCGCGCGGCGTCGCCGTGCGGGCGGTCTCACCTCAGCCGCGGCGCCCGCAGGAGCGTGCCGTACGCCGCCGGGAGGCGCTGCTCGACGCCGCCGTCGACCTGCTCGGCGACGGCGGCTTCGCCGCCGTGACCCACCGCGCCGTCGCCCGCCGGGCCGGCCTTCCCCTGGCCGCGACCTCCTACTACTTCACCAGCCGCGACCAGCTGCTGGCCGAGGCGTTCGCCCTGCTCGTCGAGCGCGAACTCGCCCGCATGCGGGAGTCGGTGGACCACCCGTCCGGCCGTACGCCGCCCGCGGTCGCCGAGACGCTCACCGGTGTGTACGCCTCCGACCGGCTGCGCCAGCTCGGCCTGTGGGAGCTGTACCTGCAGGCGGGCCGCGACCCGGCGTTGCAGGCCATCGCCCGCGCCTGGACCGACGGCTGCGACGGCATCGTGGCCGCCGTGCTGGAGCGCGCGGGCTACCCCTGCGGGCCGGCGGAGGTCCGCTTCGTCGCCGGCCTGCTGTCGGGACTGTGGGTCGAAGACGTCGTCGAGGCCCGCCCCGACTCCAGGGACCGGGCCAGGGAGGCGGTGGCCCGCGCGCTCGCCGCGCTCGGACCGCCCGCTAGGGTCAGCCCATGATCTTCCATCTCGCGCTGGCCGCCGACTGGGACGCGGCCGTCACGGCGGGCGAATACCGCGTCTCGACCCTCGGCCGGACCCTGGCGGAGGAGGGCTACATCCACGCCTCCGCCGACCTGACCCAGGCGCGCGGGGTCGCCAACCGCTACTACGCGGGCGTCGCCGAGCCCCTGGTGCTGCTGGAGATCGACGAGGACCGGCTCGGCTGTCCCGTCAGGCTGGAGGTGCCCGAGGGGTCAGACGAGGCGTTCCCCCACATCTACGGGCCGATCCCGGTGGCCGCCGTCACGGCCGTCACGCCCTTCTCCCGCTGAGTGTCCGATTCGTTCAATACGGCCGACCGGTGCGCCCCCTAGCGTGGCCGTCATGGCACCTTCGTTCGATCTCATCGGCCTGGTCGTGTCCGACATGGCCGCCTCCCTGTCCTTCTACCGCCGGCTCGGGCTGGACATCCCGCCCTCGGCCGACACCGAGCCCCACGTGGAGGTGACCCTGCCCGGCGGGCTGCGCCTCGCGTGGGACACCGCCGACACCGTCCGCTCGTTCGACCCCGCCTGGACGCCCGGCGTCGGCGGGCCGCGCACGGCGCTGGCCTTCCGCTGCGACGACCCGAAGGAGGTCGACCGCGTGTACGCGGACCTGGTCGAGGCCGGATACGAGGGAAGCCTGCCGCCGTGGGACGCGTTCTGGGGGCAGCGCTACGCGTCGGTGCACGACCCGGACGGCAACGGGGTGGACCTGTTCGCCGCCCTGCCCGCCATGTGACCGCTCATCGGATCAGCGCGCCGAGCGTCACACCGGTCAGCGACCTCACCTCGCGCGACAGGTGAGCCTGGTCGGCGTACCCGGCCACGGCGGCCACCGCGGCGAACGGCGCGCCCCGGCGGGCCAGGTCCACCGCCCGGTTCATCCGCAGGATCCGGCCGAGCGTGCGCGGCCCGTACCCGAACGCGTCCAGGCACCGGCGGTGCAGCCGCCGTTCGCCGACCCCGGCGTCGGCGGCGATCCGCGCCACCGGCAGGCCCGCCCGCACGCCGTTCACGACGGCGCCGACGAGATCGACGTCGACGGGACGGGCCGCGGCGTCGAGGCGGCGCGCCGCCGCCTCCTCCAGGACCGCGCCCAGACGCGTGCCCGGCGACGGGTGCCGGGCGGCGGCCTCGCCCGCCCGCTCGGCCAGCCGCCGCACCTCGGCGCCGGGCCACAGGTCGGCCAGCGGCACCCGCCGGTCGCGCAGCTCGTGCGCCGGGACTCCGAGGACCACCGGGCCGGTGCCGGGGCCGAAGCGCAGCCCCACGTAGCGGGCACCTGGCCGGTCGCTCACCAGGTGCGCGGCGGTGTCCGGGCCCGCCACCAGCAGCGCGCCGTCCGCCCAGATCACGTCCATGCATCCGTCCGGCAGCACCCGCCGCTCGGCGGCGTCGGAGCCGGGGGAGGTGCTCCACCACAGCACCGCCCGCGGCACACGCGAAGCCCTCTCCCGGTACATGCCCGGCATTATCTCGCCCGCGTACCGACGAGGCCCATTGCGTGTCCTGAACGTACGCGCCTCAACGGCCACGCGTGACCCGTGCCTCGTCCCACACCGGCTCGGCGCTCTCGTACACCGTTCCGTCGGCGCCGAAGACGAGGAAGCGGTCGAAGTCGGCGGCGAACCAACGGTCATGGGTGACGGCCAGCACCGTGCCGGAAAAGGAGGCCAGCCCCTGCTGCAGGGCCTCGGCACTGGCCAGATCGAGGTTGTCGGTCGGCTCGTCGAGCAGCAGCAGGGTCGCACCGGACAGCTCCAGCAGCAGGATCTGCAACCGTGCCTGCTGCCCGCCGGACAGGGTCTCGAACGGCTGCTCGGCGGCCGGCGCGAGCTCATAACGGGCCAGCGCCGCCATCGCGTCGTTCAGCGTGAGCGCGTGCCCGGACGTCACCAGCTCGGCGGGGGTGCGGCCGTGCAGGTCGGGCCGGGCATGGGTCTGCACGAAGTGGCCGGGGACCACCCGGGCACCCAGTCGCACGAGACCGCTGTGGCGCACCGTGGCGACGGCGTCGCCTGCGGACTCGGCCAGCAACCGCAGGAAGTGGGACTTGCCCGAGCCGTTCGACCCGACGACGCCCACGCGCTCGCCGTACCAGATCTCCAGGTCGAAGGCCCGCATCAGCCCGGTGAGCTCCACGCCCTCGCAGACGACCGCCCGCTTGCCGGTCCGGCCGCCGCGCAGCCGCATCCGGACGTTCTGCCGCCTCGGCGGACGCTCGGGCGGGCCCGCCTCCTCGAACCGCTCCAGCCGCGTACGGGCGGCCCGGTAGGCCGAGGCGACGGCGTCGTTGTTGGCCGCCGTCTGCCGCAGGGTCTGCACCAGCCGCCGGAGTTTGGCGTGCTCCTCGTCCCAGCGGCGCCGCCGCTCCTGCAGCCGGTCGATACGGTCGCGGCGGCCCTGGGCGTAGGTGGCGAAGCCGGCGCCGTGCACCCACACGCCGCGCGACTCCACCGTCACGATGCGGTCGGCGGCCTCGGCCAGCAACCGCCGGTCGTGGGAGACCAGCAGCACCGTCTTGGACGTGGCACGCAGCCGGCCCTCCAGCCACTGCTTGGCGGGCACGTCCAGGTAGTTGTCCGGTTCGTCCAGCAGCAGCACCTGGTCCGGGCCGCGCAGCAGCGCCTCCAGCACGACGCGTTTCTGCTCTCCGCCCGACAGCGAGCTCACCGGCCGTCTCCGGACCACCTCGTACGGCAGGCCGATCGCCGACGTGGCGCAGGTGTCCCACACCACCTCCATGTCGTAACCGCCGGCGTCGGCGTAGTCGCTGATCGCCTGCGCGTAGGCCAGTTGTGCCGTCTCGTTCTCATCGCCCGCCAACGCCGACTCCGCCCGCCGCAGGGCCGCCGCCGCGGCCCGGACCCGCTCGGGAGCGACCGACAGCAGCAGGTCGTGCAGGGTGCGGTCGTCGCGGACGCCGCCGATGAACTGCCTCATCACGCCGAGCCCGCCCGAATGGGTGACCCGGCCGTCGTCCGGGCGCAGGTCTCCGCTGATGAGCCGCAGCAGGGTCGTCTTGCCCGCGCCGTTCGGCCCCACCAGCCCGGCCTTGACGCCGTCGCCGACCCGGAACGACACCTCGTGCAGGAGCAGCCGCCCGTCCGGCAGCACGTAGGTGAGCCGGTCCACCTCCACGTGTCCCGCCATCGTCGTCCCCTCCCGCTCTCCGGACTGACGTTCCGGTTACCGGATCATCGATCCGGTGGCCGATCACCATACTAGACTCGCTCCCGGCGAGGAGGAGGACGCGAAGTGGCGGGGAAAGGCTCGGGATCGGCCGGAGACGTGTGGCTGCGGCCGCCCGCGCGGGCGGCGCGTGAGGCGCCGCCGCTCAGCCGCGACCGGATCGTCGAGGAGGCCGTCGCCCTCCTGGACGAGGAGGGCGCCGACCGGCTGACCATGCGGCGGCTCGCCGAACGCCTCGGCACGGGTTCGACGACGTTGTACTGGCACCTGAAGACGAAGGACGACGTCCTCGACCTCGCCCTCGACGCGATCTTCGCGGCGGTCGAGATCCCCGGGGAGGCCGGCCGGGACTGGCGCGCCGACGTCACCGCCCTGGTCACCGGGTGGCGCGCCGTCCTCCTGGACCACCCCTGGTCCGCGGCGCTGCTGGGCCGCCCCATGCTCGGTCCCAACGTGCTCGCCCGCAGCGAGTTCCTGTACGCCACCCTCGTGAAGGCCGGGGTCGCCGAACCCCACCTGACCGCCGCGGCGTACGGGCTGTCCAACTACGTCATCGGGTCCGCGCTCATGCAGACGACCTGGACGGCGCGGGGAAAGCACGCCGCGCGGCAGGCCGCCCGGGATCTCTTCCGCGCCAAGAGCGACGACTATCCCGTCCTCGCCGCCCATGGCCCCCTGGTCGCCGACGGAGACTGGGACACCAGCTTCACCCTCGGCCTCGACTGGCTCCTGGACGGCATCCAGGCCGCCGCGGCTCCCAGCGAGCCCCGGAACGAGTAGGCCCGGGCCGGGACGGCTCGGCGTGACAGGCGCCCGAGGCGCGGAACGGCTCGGCCAGCTGCGGCAGGTAGGCGGTGGGGTAGTCCGGCTTGGCGGCCATGCCGAGCAGCTCGGAGGAGAAACGGCGGGCGGGGTCGTAGGAGAAGGTGCCGAGCAGGTGGTCCCAGACGAGGGTGAACAGACCGAAGTTGACATCCCCGACGCCGGCCCACTTGAGGTGGTGGAAGCGATGGCCCTCGTTCAACGCCAGCACATACCTGGCCGCTCCGACGCGGTAGTCGACGTTGGAATGCTGCAGCAGCAGCTGGACCGCCACGGCGAGCGCCAGCGCGCAGGCCACCTCGACCGGCAGGCCGATCAGCAGCAACGGGGCGACCCCGGCGGTCATCTCCACCGTCTGGTGCAAGGGGTGCTTCATCAGCCCGTTGAGGCCGTAGAAGCGTCTGACCGAGTGGTGGACGGCGTGGAAGCGCCACAGCACGCCGACCTTGTGACTCGCGTAGTGGACCAGGGTGATCCCCAGGTCGGCGACCAGCACGGCGGCCGTCACCTGCACGACGAAGGGCCAGGAACGCGGCCACAGCTCCACGACGGTGACGTGGGTGGCCAGCAGCGGAACGGCCGCCACGCTGACGAGCAGCAGGCTCTCGTTGACGAAGGCGTGGACGGCGTCGCGCCGCCCGTCCCCCGACAGCGGGGCGTTCCATGCGTCCTCGTACGGCAGCAGGCGTTCGGCGGCGAACGAGCAGCCGACGGCCAGGAGTAGCAGGCCGAGCAGCCAGAGCTTGGCGGCGCCGGCGGCGGCCAGGGCGACGCCGGCGCCGTCGACGCCGACGAGCATGAACGGCACGTAGCCGTAGCGGATCACGGCCCTCACGGCCCGGTTCGCAGGCCGGTTCACGGTCGGGTTCACGGACGGGTTCACGGTGCGACGCATGCCGTCCAGGCTGGGGGAGACGCGGCCCGGCGGGCTTGGACGGATCCGCTGACCTCGCTCAGGGCGTGGGCGGGGAAAGAGCGGCGAGCAGGTGGGAGGGGGCCAGCCCGAACATCTCCCGGGTGACGCGGGTCAGGTGGGAACTGTCGGCGAAGCCGGCCCCGTGCGCGGCCTCGGTGAGGCTCGCCCCGCCGGCCGCCAGTTCCACGGCGCGGCGCAGCCGGGCCCAGCGCAGGTACGGAGGGAACGGCAGGGCGAGCTCGGCGGAGAACAGGTGGCCCAGGCGGCTGGCCGAGATCCCGGCCGCGACGGCCAGGTCGGTGAGCCGTACCGGGCCGTGCAGCAGCCCCGGCAGCACCCGCAGGGCGTGCCGCAGCGCCGGGTGCCGAGCCCCGGCGGGTGCGCTCCAGCCGTGGACCAGCGCGGCCGGGTCGGGTGCCACGCCGGGGCCCGCGGGCGGGAGCAGCGCGCGGGCGGCGGCCGCCCACCGATCGAGGCGGTCGCGGCCCGGGCCGCTCAGACAGGCGGTCAGCCGGCGACCGGCGCCGCCGGCGGGGTCGAGGTAGATCATGGTGGCCTGCGCGCCCGGCCCGGCGTGCAGGGCGTGCCGGACACGGGCGGGGATGATCGCGGCCCGCACCGGGCCGCGGGCCTGATGAGGGTCGGTCAGCTCCACCACGCCGTCGCCGACGATCAGGACCTGCACGGCGGCGTGGGCGTGCGGCTCGGTGACGCCCGCCACGCCGGTGTAGGCCAGCCAGCCGGGCCGCAGCAGGGTCGTGCCGCGCCACCCGCCGTCCGGGATCGCCGGATCGGGGTCGTGGTCGGCGGCCGAGGCGGGGCTGCGGCGGCCTGGTCCGATGTGGCGCTCAGGGCGCGTCATGAGGAGCCGGCGCGGCGTGGGCGAGCAGCCCGTCGACGAACGCGCGCAGGCCCTGAGGATAGGTGTCCCGCGCCGCGAGGGCGGGCCATTGGTCGCCGATGGCGGCCAGGTGCGGCACCCGGGAGGCGTCGAGGCCGCTGAACAGGGCCCCGCGGTGGCGCTCGTCGACGACCGGACGGCGGGCGGAGTGGGCGCGGACGAGGATCTCCCCGACGGTGTAGTACCAGATGCCGCGGAAGAGGTCGACGGCCTGCACGGGCGTGCATCCGTGGTCGCGGGCTCCGGCCACGATGGCCTCGACCATCCACAGTGCCGACTCGTCCAGCAGGCCGACGAAACCGTCGGAGGTGAGGACCTCCGCCGCCCACGGCCAGGCCGCGAGGGCGTCGTGCAGGGCGATGGCGGCCGCGACGATGCGCTCGCGCGGCTCGGCGGGCAGCCGGGGGCGTTCGAGCTGGTCGACGTAGTGATTCAGCAGCAGGACCAGCAGGTCGTCCTTGTCCCGGATGTGGTGATAGAGGGTGGTCGCCCCGATGCCGAGCTCGGCGGCCAGCCTCCGGATGGTCAGTTTCTCCCAGCCGTCCCGGTCGATGAGCCGGCGGGCCGCCGCCACGATCTGCGTACGGGAGGTCAGGGGTGGCCGGCCGGTGCGGCCGTGCGCTGCGGGCGGTCGGGGCATTGCCCCATCATGCCGTTCCGCCGTCCCCGGTCGCGAAACAGAGCGCGGGTTCCACCCATGGGGGTTCCCGCCGGCCGGTCCGGATGCTACTTTCGGAACATGTTCCGAAAGTCTGCCGGCCACACGGAGAACGAGCCCCCGATGACGCACATCCCGACCGCCCGGCCAGGGCGCACCCTCACCGCGGTGGCCGTCGTGCAGTTCATGGTGTCGCTGGACCTGTCGGTCGTGAACGTCGGCCTCCCGCAGATCGCCGCCGGCCTCGGCTTCAGCGCGGTGGGACTGACCTGGGTGATCCACGCCTACGCCCTCGCCTTCGGCGGGCTGCTCCTGCTGGGCGGCAAGGCCGCCGACCGGTACGGCCGAAGACGCGTCCTGCTGCTCGGCCTCACACTGTTCGGCCTCGCCTCCCTGTCCGGCGGCTTCGCCCAGGAACCCGGCCACCTCGTCGCCGCCCGGGCGGCACAGGGCATCGGGGCCGCCGCGCTGGCCCCGGCCGCACTCGCGCTGCTGACCGCGACGTTCCCCGCAGGCAGGGCCCGCATCCGCGCCTTCGGCGTGTGGAGCGCGATGAACGCCGCCGGAGGCGCCCTCGGCGTCCTCATCGGCGGCCTGCTCACCGAGTACGCCGGCTGGCGCTGGGTCATGTTCGTCAACGTGCCGATGGCCGCGTGCGCACTGGCCCTGACCTGGCGAGCCGACCCGGGCCCGCCCCCCGCCCGCGACGGCCGCCCGGACGTGCTCGGTGCCGTCCTGGCCACCGCGGGCATGACCCTGCTGGTGTTCGGCATCGTCCGCACCGACCACTACTCGTGGACCTCGCCGATCACCCTGATCACCCTCGGGATCGCCGCCGCCCTGCTGGCCGCCTTCCTCCACGTCGAACGCACCACCGCCCGCGACCCGCTGATCCGGCTCGGCCTGTTCGCCAACCGCTCGGTCACCGGCGCGAACGCCTACAACCTCCTGGTCGGCGCGGCCATGGCCTCGGCCTTCTACTTCGTGTCCCTCTACCTCCAGCGCGTCCTCGGGACCGGGCCCGCGCTGACCGGCGTCATGTTCCTGCCGTTCGCCCTCGGAGTGGTCGCCGGCTCCGTGCTCGCCGTCAAACTCGGCTACCGCCTGGCCCCCCGCACCCTCCTGGTCATCGGCGGGCTCCTCACCGCGACCGGATTCGCCTGGTTCGGCCTCATCGGCCCCGACGGGACCTTCACCACCGACGTCCTGGGACCCTCCATCGTCGCCAGCGTCGGTTTCGGGCTCTGCCTCGCACCGGTCGTCTCCACCGCCACCGCAGGCGTCGCACCCCACGAGACCGGCACCGCCTCAGGCCTGCTCAACAGCTCACGCCAGATCGGCGCCTCACTCGGACTCGCCGCCCTCGGCACCGTCGCCTACGACCGCACCGGGCCGGCCGCCACACCCGAGGCCCTCAGCGACGGCTACGCCCTCGGCCTGACCCTCGGCGCCGCGCTCCTGGTGGCCGCCGTCCTCATCGCCCTCACCGTCCTGCGCCGCACCAGCCCGCCGGCACAGGCCGAGCACACCACAGACCCCGGCCTGCTGCCCACCGTGGACTGACCAGGACAGACCGGGACAGACCGGCGGGGGACCGGAGGTCCGGCCGCACTCACGGGAGCGGGGACCGCGTGACCGGCGGGCCGCTCGCCGCCGCGGCGAAGCGGCCGGCCAGCCGCGCGAAGGCATCCCTGAGCTCGGCCGGACCGACCACCTCGATGTCGGCGTCGAACCTGCCGATGTCGGCGGCCAGGCCCGCCCACGACCACGACCCCAGGACGAGCCGGCAACGGTCCGGGGCGAGTTCCTCGACCACTCCGTCACGGGCGTACAGGGACACCGAGGCGGCGGGCAGCCCGAGAACCACCTCGCCCCGGCAGGGCCACTCGCCGGAGCCGCCCGCGCCCCGGAACCGCGCGGACACGAAGGCGGCCACGTCACCCCCGGGCAGCTCACGCGGGACGAAGCGCGGCCCGGTGGGGGAGCGCGGGGTGATCCGGTCGGCGCGGAAGGTCCGCCAGTCCTCGCGGTCGAGATCCCAGGCCACGAGATACCAGCGCCCGCTCCAGGCCACCAGATGATGAGGCTCCACCCGGCGCGGCGGCCTCGGCACGCCGTCGTCGTCCCCCCACGCCTGCGGCGCGTAGTCGAAGCGCAGCACCTCACCGGCGTGGACGGCGGCGCTGAGCGCCATGAGGACGCTGCCGTCGACCCGGACCTCCGGCCGCTCGACGGCGGTGATCTGGAGAGTGTCGATGCGATGACGCAGCCGCGCCGGCATGACCTGCCGGACGGTGTTCAGCGCCCGCGCCGCGGCCTCCCCGATGCCGGCGCCGGTCGTGGTGGCCGTCTGCAGCGCCACGGCGAGGGCCACGGCCTGGTCGTCGTCGAACAGCAACGGAGGCATCTGCGAACCGGCCTCGAGCCGATAGCCGCCGTCGGGCCCCATGAAGGTCGTGATCGGGTAACCGAGCTCGCGCAGGCGGTCGACGTCCCGGCGGACCGTACGCGCACTGACCCGCAGCCGCTCGGCCAGGTCCTCACCCGACCAGTGACGACGGGTCTGCAGCAGCGACAGAAGCGCGAGCAGCCGCGCGGACGTCTTCGGCACACGACCCATCCTGCCTCCAGTGGAGGACACACCCTGTCCTCTACCCATGGAAGTGTGAGCTCATCGACGCCGGCCGAGGGCGAACCCACGGCAGCGACGCGACCCCCGGCCGCTTCCCGGCACGGGCCCGTCCGGCGCCAGTCCGACAGATCCAAGACGAGGAGCCACATGTCCATCACCACCACGACCCACCTCAACTTCCGCGGCGACGCCCGCGCGGCGCTCGACTTCTATCACTCCGTCTTCGGCGGCCACGTCGTCGCCGTCACCTACAAGGACGCGGGCGACGCGCGCAATCCGGACGAGGCGGACTGGGTGATGTGGGGCCAGGTGATCGCGGACAACGGATTCCACGTCATGGCCTACGACGTGCCCTCCCACACCCCCTGGAACCCGGGCGAGAACGCCGTCTTCGTCTCCGTACGCGGCGACGACACCGACGAGATCACCGCCTTCTGGGACAGACTGACCGTCGGCTCGACCGTCGTGCGCCCGCTGGAGCCCGCGCAATGGGCCCCGCTCTACGGCATGGTCAAGGACCGCTTCGGCGTCGTCTGGGTCCTCGACGTCGCGGCACCCTACAACGGCTGAGAACGACAGCCGAGCTTCCCGCACCTGATGAGAGTCCTCGACAACCGCGCGCTGAACCGCGCCACGCTCGCCCGGCAGTTCCTGCTCGACCGCACCGCCACACCGGTCCTCGACGTCGTCGCGCACCTGGGCGGCATGCAGGCACAGGAACCACAGGAACCCTTCGTCGGGCTGTGGTCCCGCGTGCGCGCCTTCCACCCCGCCGCCCTGGACGACCTGCTGACCGGACGCCACGTGGTCCGCACCCACCTGATGCGCCGCACCGTCCACCTCGTCACCGCCGACGACGCACTGGCCTGGCGCGCCCGGCACGACACCATGCTGCGTCAGCGGGTGCTGACCACCTACCGCCGCGAACTCGCCGGGCTCGATCCGGACGAGGTGGCGGCGGCCGGCCGGGAGATCATGGCCGACGGACGGCCCCGCACGATGGCCGAACTCGTCGACGCGCTCGCCGGCCGCTGGCCCGCACCGCCGCGCCGGGCACTGGGCGAACTGCTCGTCGCCGCGCTCATCCCGATGGCCCAGCTGCCCCCGCGCGGACTGTGGCGCGTCAAGGCGGGAGTACGCAACGCACCCCTCGCGACATGGCTGGGACGCGACATCGCCCCGCTCACCGCGGACGGACCCGACCAGACGGGCCAGGCGCTGGTCCTCCGCTATCTGGCCGCGTACGGGCCCGCCTCGTCCGCCGACCTGCGCGCCTGGTGCGGCCTGGCCGGGCTGCCCGCCGCGGTCGACGCCGTACGCGGAGAACTCATCGCCTTCCGCGACGAACGCGGCCGGCAACTGCTCGACCTGCCCGACGCGCCGCGCCCCGACCCCGGCACGCCCGCGCCCGTGCGCTTCCTACCGGCGTTCGACAACGCGATCCTCGGCTACCACGACCGCAGCCGCATCGTCGACGACGCCCACCGCGGCCTGTCGGTCGCCGGCGCCCGCGTCGTCCTGGTGGACGGCCGGGTCGCCGCGACCTGGGACGTCACGGCCGGCGCCGTCGTCGTCACCCCGCTGCGCCGCCTCTCCCCGTCCGACCGCGCCGCCGTGACCGAAGAAGGGCGCTCGCTGGCGTCGTTCCTGACGGACGACGACAGCGACCGTGTGAAGATCGACCCGTCTCCCGCCTGAGCGCGAGACGCCGCCGCGGGCGTGGGGGAGTCGCGCCGTCAGCCGCACCCCTCAGTCACAAAGGACCCGGGTCAGGCGCCGGGAGGCGAACCAGACCCCCGCCACGGCCAGCGCCAGCAGGTAGGCCACGTGCCCCAGCAGCCCCCACCCCAGCGCGCCCATGCACAGGCCACGCACCAGCTCCACCGCGTGATACAGCGGCGTGACCTGGACCAGCACCTCGACCGGGGCCGGGTAATCCCGCACAGGAGAGAACGTCCCGGAGAACAGGAACAACGCGAACTGCCCGGTCCCCATCAGGTCGAAATCCTGCCAGCCCCGCATCAGCGTGCTGACCGCCATCCCCAGCCCGCCGAAGGCCAGCCCCACCAGCACCGTCGCCGGAAACGCGGCCAACGCCCAGCCGGGCTCCGTCAACCCCATCGCGACCATCACAGCCAGGAAGATCCCGGTGTAGAGCGAACCCCGCACGATCGCCCAGATCAGCTCGCCGACCGCGATCTCGATGGGCCGCACCGGCGTCGCCAGCACCGCCTCGAACGTCTTCATGTACTTCAACTTGAAAAAGAAGTTGAACGTCGTCTCGGCCAGCGCCCCCGACATCGCCGACACCGCCAGCATCGCCGGCGCGACGAACGCCGCGTACGACATGGTCCGCCCGTCCACCGTCAGATCACCGATCAGCGCACCGACCCCGACACCGATCGACAGCAGATACAGCAGCGGCTCGAAGAAGCCCGACACCAGGATGATCCAGTACGACGGCCCGGAGCGCAGCGCCCCCACGTTGCGGCCGATGACGGCGCCCACCCGGCCGGGGGAGACCCGGGACGCCACCAGCGCGGTCACCATCAGTCCTCCAACCTCCGCCGGAACGCCCGCACCGCCAGGAAGAAACCCGCCACCGCCCACGCCAGCAGATACCCGGCATGCACCGCGACCGGCCAGGCCGGGGCCGTGCCGAGCGTCGCCGCCCGGCACAACTCCACCGCATGCCACAACGGCGAGGCGTAGGCCAGCGGACGCAACACCGCCGTCAGCTGCTCCACCGGGAAGAACACCCCGGCGAACAACGTCGACGGGATCACCACGAACCGGAACAGCAGCGAGAAGTAACTGTCATGCTCGATCGTGGCGGCGAACGCCGTCACCGGCGCCGACACCGACACCGTCAGCACCGCGCACACCAGCGGAGTGACCAGCGCCCACGGCGAGTGCAGCCCACCGAAGAACACCACCACGACCAGGAAGGCCGCGACCGCGATCGTCACCCGCAGGACCAGGTAGAGCAGCTGGCCCCGGACCATGTCCGCCGGCCCCACCGGCGTGGCCCGCATCGCGTGATAGGCCCGGACCCACTTGAAGTCCCCAAGAACCGAGTAGGTCGACTCACCCACCGCGATCTGGAAGGCCGTCGACGCGAGCACGCCCGGCACGATCCACGACAGGTAGTCGACCCCCTGGACCTTGCCGACATAACCGCCCACACCGATACCGATGCTCAGCAGGAACAGCACCGGCAGCACGAACGAGGAGAACACCGACGCCTGCCACAACCGCCGGTACAAGGTCAGATGCCGCTCCAGCACCGCGACCGTCGGATGCGCCCCAAGAGTCACGGCCATCTCAGTCCACCAACGTCCGGCCCGTCAGATGGAGGAACACATCCTCCAGCGTCGACCGCCGCACCAGCACGCTCGACGGCTCCAGCCCCCGCCGCTGGATCTCGGCCAACGCGGCGTCGCCGTCGTCCACATAGACCAGCACCCGGTCGGGCAGCGGATCCACCCGCTTGCCGACCCCCTCCAGCGCCGCCGCATGCCGCGCCCCCGACTCGGGCATGCCGGGAAAACGCACCTCGACCACCTCGGCCGTCGAATAGGTCTCGATCAGCGACCGCGGCGACCCCTCCGCCACGATCCTGCCGCCGTCCATCACCACCAGCCGGTCGCACAACTGCTCGGCCTCGTCCATGTAGTGCGTCGTCAGCACCAGCGTGACGCCCCGCTGCTTCAACCGGAACAGCCGCTCCCACAACAGATGACGCGCCTGCGGGTCCAACCCCGTCGTCGGCTCGTCGAGCAGCACGAGATCAGGATCGTTCACCATCGCCCGCGCGATCGTCAGCCGCCGCTTCATGCCCCCCGACAGCGGCTCCACCTTGCCGCCCGCACGCTCGGACAGCTGCACGAACTCCAGCAACTCGTCGGCGCGCCTGCGGCTCTCCACCCGCGACAACCCGAAATAACGGGCATACGTCACCAGGTTCTCCCGCACCGTCAGGTCGGGATCGAGGTTGTCCAGCTGAGGACACACCCCCAGCCGCGCCCGGATCCGCGGCCCGTCGCGCACCGCGTCCATGCCCAGGATCCGCAGCTCCCCGGAGGTCGGCGTCGACACGCAGCCGATCATCCGCATGGTCGAGGACTTACCGGCCCCGTTGGGCCCGAGGAAACCGAACGCCTCACCCGGCGCCACCTCAAGGTCGATCCCGTCGACGGCGGTGAACTCCCCGAAGCGTTTGACCAGGCCGCGCGCGTAGATCAGAGGTTGATCAGCCACGATCCGAGACCCTAACCAACGGCCCCGACACTTCCGCAACAGGTTATCCGCGCCGCGATCCGGACCCCGTCCCGCCTCCCAGGCGGCCCGCGAACATCACACGACGCCTGGCCGGGTTCCCGTGCGCCCCGCCCGACGCCGTACGCTGACTTGCGTGAACACGTTCGAGCTGGGCACCGACGGCCCGCGGGTGATCCTCGCCGGCATCGACGGCTCGGAGACCTCTATGCGCGCCGCGGCGTACGCCTGGGGGCTCGCCCGCCGTCAGGGCTCGCACGTCGTCCTCGTCCACGTCACCAACCCCGGCACGATCAGCACGATGATGCCCGCCGCGTCGGCCTCGGTGATCGAGGCGGGGGAGCAGGTCGCCGCGGAGCTCCGCGACCAGGTGGAACGCTTCGCCCAGGCCGCCCACTCGCGCGTCGACTACACCTTCCGCACCGAACTCGGCGACGCCTCCGGCGTCCTCGCCAGAATCGCCGACGAGATCAGGGCGGACGCGGTCGTGGTGGGAGCCTCCACCCAGGCCGGCCACCGCTTCATCGGCTCGGTCGCCCTCCGCCTGGTCCGCGCCGGCCGCTGGCCGGTCACCGTCGTCCCCTGACGAGCCGCCCGGCACCCCGCCGGCCCGGCGCTCAGCCCCGCACGTCCAGCGCCCGCAGGCCCTCCAGCACCCGCCGCAACGTCGCCTCGTCCGGCCCGTCCTCTCGCACGCCCACCGGATGCCGCCGGACCCGCTGCGGCAGCCCCTCCGCCGACGTCGCCGCAGACGCCCCCGCAGAGGCACCCACCGGGACAGCCGCGGCCGTCCGCTCCCGCGGGCCCGTCGCCGGCGACCCCGCCGGATCGCGCCGCCCGGGACCGGCGCCCGCCGGCCCCCGCGGGTGAACCCTCTGCGGACGCGCCGCCTCGACCGGCGCGATGGCCAGCTCACACCACACGATCTTGCCCCGGTCCGGCGCCGGATAGTGCCCCCAGTCCCGGGCCAGGCCGCCGACCAGCGCGAGCCCCCGGCCGCCCTCGCCCAGCTCGCCCTCCACGTCGCCGACGTCGCCGCACTGCACCGGCTCACGATCGCTGACGTCCCACACCTCGATGAACAGGCTGCGCCGCCCGGACGCCACCCGGACCCGCAGCGCCACCGTACGCAGCGCCACCGGGAACATCGACGAGGCGACCGGCGGGCTGACCACGGCGTCCGTCGCCCGCACCGCGTTCGTCACCAGCTCGGAGACGACCAGCTCCGCCGTCTCCGCCAGATGCGCGAGCTCCCACCCCCGCAACTGGCACCGTACGAACGCGCGCGCCCGGCGCGGAGCGGTCGGAGCCGATCCGAACACCTCGAACGCGGTCCTGCGGCCCTCCTGGGACGGAAAGGGAGAGGTCAGCATTCCGGTGGACGCGCCTGGACGGACCGGCCGGCGAGGACCGGGGCGGCCGGTCGAGGGAAACCCATGCCTCCGATCATCTGTCATGAACGGCTGCAAAGTAGCCGGCTTAACGGCATTCGCCGAGATTTCTCCTTCCCCTCACCCGCAAGTCACCGCCATACCTGACAGAGGATGACAGGAATACCCGGCACGCTGGACATATGAACGGACACGCGACCGGAACCTTCGACATCACCGGCTGGACCGAGCTGGCGACCGAGGAGAAAGAAGGCGCCACCTTCGGCCGCAACCACATCGCCAAAACCTTCCAGGGCGACCTCACCGGCACCAGCAGCACCGAGATCCTCACCGTCGTCACCCCCGGCGGCCCCGCCGCCTACGTCGGCGTCGAACACTTCGAAGGCACCCTTCACGGGCGCAAGGGCACCTTCGTACTCCAGCACAGCGCGGCCAGCCACAACGGCGAACCCTGGATGAAATGGCAGATCGTCCCCACCAGCGGCACCGGCGAACTGGCCGGCCTCACCGGCGAGGGCACGATCCGCGTGGCCGACGGCCACCACTACCTCCTCGACTACACCCTGCCCGACGCCTAACCCGCCCACATCCGGGTAGCCGGCAGTCCATGGTGAAATCCGCTGACCGGCGGTCCACGGACGAGCCCGCCGCCGCCACCCCCCGCACCACGGCGCCCCGCGTCGCCGTCATCGCACACCGCAAGAAGACCATCGGCGGCGGACTCGACGAGCTCCGCAAACTCATCACTGGATACGACGTCGCCGACCTGCTCTGGTACGAGGTCCCCAAGAGCAAGAAGGCTCCCAAGAAGGTCCGCCAGGCCCTCAAGGACGGCGCGGATCTGTTCTTCCTCTGGGGCGGCGACGGCACCGTCCAACGCTGCGTCGACGCCCTCGCCGGAAGCGACGCGACCGTCGCCGTCATCCCCGCCGGGACCGCCAACCTGCTCGCCCGCAACCTCGGCATCCCCGAGGACCTGCCCGAGGCCGTACGGATCGGCTTCGAGGGCCGCCGCGCCAAGATGGACCTCGGGAAGATCAACGGCGAGCACTTCGCGGTCATGGCCGGCGTCGGATTCGACGCCGAGATGATCGCCGACGCCGACCGCGGCCTCAAGGACCGCCTCGGCCGCTTCGCCTACATCTGGACCGGCCTGCGCCACGTCGGCGGCGCCGTGACCCCCATGAAAATCAAGATCGACGGCAACGACTGGTTCGAAGGCGACGCGAGCTGCGTCCTGGTCGGCAACGTCGGCACCGTCACCGGCGGCATCGACGTCTTCGAAGACGCCCGATTCGACGACGGCTGGCTCGAAGTCGGCGTCTCCACCGCCGAAGGCCCCATCCAATGGGCCCGCGCCCTCGGCCGGATGAGCGCCGGAAACGCCGAGAAGTCCCCCTACGTACGCATCACCCGCGCCAGGAAGGTGTCGGTCAAACTCCGCACCCCCATGGCGTACGAACTCGACGGGGGAGCCCGCGACCGGGTCGAGCGCATCACGGTCAAAGTCGTGCCCCAGGCCATCACGGTCTGCCTGCCCGACCACCCCGCCTGACCCCCATCGGCCCCAGCGGTGGAACTCAGATCCGCTTCAGGCCGCCGTCGACGTACCGGCTCGAACCGGTGATGAAGCCGCTCGGCCCGGAGGCGAGGAAGGCCACGGCGGCGGCCATCTTCTCCGGGCGCCCGAGCCGGCCCGGCGGCACCTGCGCGGGCGCCGGCCGTGCCGCAGGTTTGACCTTGACGCTGCGTCAACTTCTAGCATCCGGGCCATGCCGATCACCGTTCTCGACACCTACTCCGCCATGAGGCGGATCCTGCTGGCCCCGGTCGCCGACCGCGTCGACCTGCTGCGCTCCATGCTGGAGCCCATCCGAGGCATGTACCGCTACCAACCCGGCGAGGTCGACCTCGCGTCCGTACACCGCGAAACGTCCGGGTTCCCCATCGACCGCGACGAGGAACGCTGCCTCGACGCGCTCGACACCCTGGCGGCGGCCCAAGCCTGGGAGCGGATGCAACGCGCCCTCGACGACGCCCTCACCGTACTGCTGGAGGCGACACCGGGGCTGAAGGCCCCGGACATCACCGTGCTGTTCGTGCTCGGCGATCCGGCCGACGAGCACTTCATGGGTCCCTGCCAGGGAGTGACCGGGTTCGGCGGCATCTCGGGCCACATCACCATCACGTTCTGGCCCTTCCCCGAGAACGTGGAACGGCTGGAGGCCACCGCCGTACACGAACTCCACCACAACCTGCGATTCGGCCCCGGCGGGATCGTGTGGGACCCGATGACCGTCACGGTCGGCGAGCACATCGTCTCCGAAGGCCTGGCCGACGCCTTCGCCCGCCAGCTCTACGGCGACCGACTCGGCGCCACCCGCATCGGCGTGCCCCACCTGCGCGACGACGAGATCTTCGGCAAGGTGCTCACCGGGCTCGACGTGACAGGCATGCAGAACTTCACCGCCTGGGTGCACGGCGACCCCAGCGCCGAACGCTTCGGCCTCACCCCCGTGGGACTGCCGATGGGCGCCGGGTACGCCGCGGGCAACCGGCTGGTCGACACCTACCTGGCGGCGACCGGGCAGACCGCCGCCCAGGCCCTGCACGCCGACAGCTCGCAGATCATCGCCGCCACACTCCACCGACGGTGACAGCCGAGGGTGACACTGGAACGATGGAGTGGACCATCCAGGAGCTCGCGGCGAGGGCCGGCATCACCAGCCGCACCCTCCGTCACTACGACCGCGTCGGGCTCCTGGCCCCGTCCCGGGTCGGCGCGAACGGGTACCGCTACTACGGCCCCGCCGCGGTCGCCCGGCTACAGCGCATCCTGCTCATGCGACGGCTCGGCATGGGCTTGCAGGCCATCGCCGAGGTCCTGGCCGAGGAAGTGGACACATACGACGGGCTCCGCGCCCACATCGCCGCACTGGAGAAGGAACGGGACCGCATCGAACGGCAGATCCGGTCCGTGCGTCACACCATGGAGGCGCTCCAGGCGGGGGCGGAGCCGCGGATGGACGTCATGCTGGCGGGTTTCAACGACGGCTACCAGGACGAGGTCGTCTCACGCTGGGGCGAGCGCGCGTTCCAGGTGAGCAACGACTGGTGGCACGGCAAGACCCTCGACCAGCAGCGGGCCTGGAAACAGGCCACCGAGGACCTCGTCGCCGCATGGGCCGACGCGGCGAAGGCCGGAGTCCGCCCGGCATCCGAACACGCTCAGGCACTGGCCGCCCGGCACGTCCGGTGGCTGAGCCGGATCCCGGGCACCCCCACGGCCGAGGGCGACCGGGATCGCTCGATCGAGATGGTGCGGTGCCTGGGGGACATGTACGTCGACGACCCCCGCTTCGCCGGCATGTACGGCGACGCCGCGGGGGCGACGTTGGTCCGCGACGCGCTGCACACCTACGCGCGAACCCGGATGTAGCGCACACCCCGGCGCGGCCCCCGGACAAGCAGCCGCCCCGGACGAAGAACTTCAGCCACGACGCCGGTCCCGGAACGGCCTCCATCCTCGTCGTGCAGGAGCGGTCCGTGTGACAGACCGGCGAAGTGCCGATGCCAACCGGCGACTCGGCACTTCGAACGGCTGCCTACGGCGTGACACGGCTGTGAACGAGGTCGCCGTCAGCCGCTGACGCGTGTGTCGGCGAGTGACGCCGGAGCCACCCGTCGTTCCGGGCTCGAAGCCTGGGCCCTGCGCAGCGTGAGGGCCACCGCCGCGCCGACGAGGATCAGCGCGGCCGCCAGCAGGCCGCCGGTGCGAAGTCCGCCGATGGTGGCGGCGCCAGCAGGGCCGGCGTTGATGACGGCCACCAGGACGGCCAGCCGTACTCCTGCCCGGCATCGTCATGATCAGCCTCGGACAGGGCATCGCGTGGACGGCCATCGGGTGGCGGCTGGGAGTCGGTGTTCTTCTGCGTGGAGAACCCGACCTGACGGCCGATCTCCGGCAGCGCCACATAGACGATGTTGTAGTCGATAGCGCTGATGAACTGGGCGAAGGCCAGCAACGCCAGTGTCAGACCGCCTCGCGATCTTCCGGACCCAGGCATGAAATCTCTCCCTCGCGACAGGGCAGTGAGTGGTTGACCACTCACTCGTTGGGCCAAAAAAATCGGGTCGCTCACACGCGACCCGATGACGACTCAGCCGAGCAAGGTGTGCGCCCACCGCGCGTCCAGGGCGGACGCGTCGACGCCGACGAGAACGTTCGCCAGCAAACCGTCACCGAAGAACCGGCGGATCTGCTCGTCGGACGCGCCCGAGGCCGCGTGCACATACTCGTTTGCATCGTCAAATTCACCCTCGGGCGCCCTTGCCCGCTTCGGCGGCGGGCGGACCCGGGCGACAGCGGCGTTGACAATAGGCAGGCGAATGCCTGCATAATCTCGGGTGTGAAGTCCGAGGCGACACAGATGGACGTGGTCTTCAAGGCCCTGGCCGACTCCACCCGGCGACTCCTGCTCGACCGCCTGCGCGAGCACAACGGTCAGACCTTGCGCGAGCTGTGCGAGCACCTGGACATGGCGCGCCAGTCGGCGACCCAGCACCTCGACATCCTCGAGCGGGCCAACCTCGTCACCGTCGTACGGCGCGGACGCGAACGACTTCACTACCTCAACCCCGTGCCGATCCACGAGATCGAGCAGCGCTGGATCGCGGGCTTCGACATGCCCCGCCTGAACGCGATCAGCGCCATCAAGAGACAAGCGGAGGAGTACGCCATGAGCGACGAACCCACGTCCGTGCCGACCTACGTCTACGTCACCTACATCCGGGCGAGCGCGGAGCAGGTCTGGCACGCCCTGACGGACGCGGACCTGACAGCGCGCTACTGGGGGCACGCCAACGTCTCGGACTGGCAGCCGGGCTCGACCTGGGAGCACCGGCGCGTCGACGGATCAGGCGTCGTCGACGTCGGCGGCCGAGTGATCGAGGCCGACCCCCCGACACGGCTGGTCATCACCTTCGAGGACGCTCTCGACGCCGAGCCGAGACAACCGTCGGTCGTCACCTTCCTCGTCGAACCGCACCAGGACATCGTCCGTCTCAGCGTGACCCACGAGAACCTCGCCAACGAGGACATGCGCAACGGGGTCTCGCACGGATGGCCGGCCGTGCTGGCGAACCTCAAGTCGCTGATCGAGACGGGCGACGTCCTCCCGCAGGCGCCATGGGAGATGTCGCCCGCGCACACCTGAGACCGCGCTCGCCACGCACGACCTCGAACAGCGAAGAAAGAAGGCGACATGCTGGACACCGCTCCGCTCCGCGAGGCCCACCGCGCACTGCTCGACGCCGCCGCCACGGTGGCCGACCGCGGGGGAGCGAGCCTCGTCCCGCCCGCCGGCGAGTGGAACGCCGACCAGATTCTGGCGCACGTCTCCATCGTCGACGCCGTCACCATCGCCGCCGCGTCGTCGGTCGCCGCGGGAGCGAGCACGACGTACGACAACCGCATGGCGCTCGACGCCTGGACCATCGACCGCGTCATCGGGCGCGCCGGCGGCAACACCGGGCTTCGAGGCCGCATCCGCAACCAGGGGGAGGCCCTGTGCGCGCTCGGGCCGATGCTGAGCGAAGCCGAGCTCGACACGCCCGTGCCCACCCTGCTGCTGTCCAAGGGCATGGCCCTGGTCGATCAGCCCGTGGCGTTGCGCGACCTCATCACCGGCCTCGCCGAAGTGGAACTACCCGGCCATACGCGGCAACTCCTGGCCCTGCTGCCGGACCATGACAGCGAGGTCACGCTCGTAGGCACGAACGGCGGACACCGCGGGGGAGAGGGGAGTGGTCACTCAGCGTGACCGGCACTCGCAGGGCACCGAGGGCCGAACGCGGACCGGGCGGAAACGGCTTCCCGGGCGATCCAGGCCGGGGGGCGGGTACGTCCGGCGCGTCGAATCCTGCGATGACGGACAGGACAACGACGGCCCTCACCGTGGTCCGCAGGCGGATCACGAGGAGGGCCTGGGCCGCGCAACGCCGGTCCGTCCACGGAGGAACAGCGGCCGCTCGGCGTGCCGAGATCCGATGACGTCGGCGTCGCGCCAGTCCGATCTCCGTCGCACTCGCTTCCGTGGCATGAGCGCTCCAGGCGGGGCGACGGAGGAGGGCCTTCAAAGCTAACTTGACATAATGTTCATTATCGAGCAACGGCGGAAGGGGGTGCCAGCACCGGAAACGCGCATTCCGGCCGGCTGAGACTTCCTGGAGAAGATTCCAGCGACCTCCCTGCGATCGCCGGCCGGGTTCTCGGACTTACCGACGGACTCTCACGCCGGCGCCGGCCGGCCGCGGATCGCACAGAGACAGCTTTTCGCTACGGCTGCGCCGTTATACGCGGCCACGACCGGATGATTTTCGCGGCACCGGCTCATGCGGGCTCCGAAGGTCTGGCCGGCCATTTCGGAGCCGCCGGAGCCGGTCCGTCCCTCGCCCGGGTCGAATCCGCCACACCGGCCGCGCCGACGAGGCTCTGGACCACGATTGCCGCCATGGCCGCGGTGCCGAGCGCCTGCCTGCCTGTGGAGAAACGATGCCGACCCGCTGCGATGGCCTCGCCTATCGGACAGAATGCCCCATCTAGCGCCATACCGGACAGAAGGTGAATTCTGTTTGGTATAGACAAAGGTGTCCGTCTTCACTTATTGCTGGACATTCATCCCTCATCTCCCCTTCGCGCCAGGAACCGGCGCGCGCCACGTAGCCTCGTCCGGAGCCGCCGCTGCGTCATGCCGCATTCCAGTCGCACGTCAAGCGGTCCGGGTATGCCGGTGTCCGCTCGCCGGCCTGACGGCAGACCGCTCTCGTCGAGGCCGTCACGCCGCGCGATGAGCACTCCCAGTTCGTATCGGCTCACCGCGTCGGCCCCCGCCACGTGGTGGATTCCGTGATGCTCGGACGCGGCGAGCTCGAGGAGCGCGGCGGCGAGGTCGGCGACGTGCACGGGACACCGCACGTCGTCGGTGAACAGCACTCCCCTCGCTCCGCCTCCGGCCAGTGAACGCACCAGCGCCTCGAGTGGAGAGTCACCGTCACCGATGATCAGGGACGTCCGGGCTATGACCGCGCCCGGCGCGATCGCTTCCACTGCCGTCTCCGCGGCGGCTTTGGCCGCGCCGTACGGGCTGATCGGGTCGGGGACACACGTCTCGTCATAGCGGATCGCGGCGCCGGAGAAGACCGCGTCGCTGGACACGTGCACCAGTCGCGCGCCTACCGCGGAGGCGGCGAGGGCCACGTTCGCCGCTCCGGCCGCCGTGGTCCTCCAGTCGGCCTGCTGGTACGCGGCGTTGACGACCACCTCCGGCCGGGTCGCGCGGACGAGCGCGTCGACGTCCCCTCTCCGGCGTACGTCGAGGGGCGCCCACTCGACGCCCGGGGTCTCCCCTGCGCGGGTGAGGTGGGTCGCGGCCACCTCGTGCCCGGCGGCCGAACTCTGGCGAGCCAGTTCCCCGCCGAGGAAACCACTGCCGCCGACGATGAGGACTCTCATGGCCGACCACCATAGGCAGCCCGTCACGACGGCGGGACCGGATTCCAAGCCTCCGGGCCTACCAAAGGGATACGTGATTACACTGTTACATGATCTTTCATCTCTGATACCCGCGGCCTTTGGGGCGATGCGCACATGATCGTGGAGTACATCCGTTACCGGATCGATCGACAGGACGCGGAGGAGTTCGAAGCCGCCTACGAACGCGCCGCGGTGCCTCTGGCCGCCGCGCCCCAGTGTGTGGACTACGAACTGTCCCGCTGCGTCGAAGAGCCCGAGTGGTACGTCCTGCGCATCACGTGGACCTCCGCTGAGGACCACCTGCGGGGTTTCCGGGGCGGCGAGCACTTCGGAGCGTTCTTCTCCGAGATCAAGCCGTACGTCCGGCAGATCGAGGAGATGCGGCACTACGAACGCACGGCCGTCCGCGGCGCCGGCTCCTCGGTCCCGAGCCTGTACGACTGGGCGGGCGACACCGAGGCGTTCGAGCGGCTCACCGAGACGTTCTACGAGCAGGTGCTCAGGGACGATCTGATCGGTCCTCTCTTCGCCCACATGGATCCGGGCCACCCCAAGTACGTCGCCATGTGGCTGGCGGAGGTCTTCGGCGGACCGTCCCGCTACACCGACGAACGGGGCGGCTACCACCACATGCTCGTCCAGCATCTCGGCAAGGCCATCACCGAGCCGCAGCGCCGCCGCTGGGTCGGTCTCCTGATGGACGCCGCCGACGTGGTCGGGCTGCCGGCCGATCCCGAGTTCCGCGCGGCCTTCGCGGGCTACATCGAGTGGGGCACCCGGCTCGCCTTCGCCAACTCCCAGCCCGGTGCCCGTCCCCCGCAGCAGGCTCCTGTCCCCCGCTGGGGCTGGGGCGTGGCCCCGCCCTACATCCCCGCGCCGTGACCTGGTCGCCCGCCGTCCAAGGGGCGTTCACGCGCCGGGGTCGTCCTCCTCGCGTACGGTGAAGCCGCCCCGGCCGTCGAAGGTCACCGTGTGGACCGCGTCGAAGCCGTCCGACAGGCGGGGGCGGCGGAGGCGTCTGGCCGTGGCGAGGACGCCGACGTCGGGCACCCGATCGCGGCCGGTCCGCCTGGCGTTGCGGTCCAGGGACGCGGTGAGATCGGGAGGGAACCAGTAGGCGACCACGCGGGCGCCGTGCTCCTTGGCCGTGACGACGAGCGGGCCCCACTCCTCGGGAGCGGGGTTGGTGTTGTCCACGGCTACGTCGCGCCCCTCCCCCAGCGTCTCGGCGATCACTCGGAGCTGGCGTCGCTGCCGATGGCGTGCGTTGGGCCAGTTGTCCTTGCTGACATGGGCGTGCGTCGCCGCCAGGCGCTGCCGGTAGAAGGTGGACTTGCCCGAGGCCTGCAGCCCGACGAGCACGGCGACCTCCCGGCCGGTGACGGCCGCGGATCGCACGCCGGAGGTCATATCTCATCCTCCCCCGACATCCTCCCCCTACATTCCCCCGCGGCCGGTCCCCCGCGCCGGTTACGTACGATCACGGCATGGCGGAGCGTGAGCGGCACGACGGTGAGGGGAACGGACCGGCCGGAGGGAGCCGTTCAGAGCCGGACGAGGAGGAACTGACCGGGGGTGGTGTCAACCGCGTCGTCCGGGTGGGGGGCACGGTGCGCCGGCCTGCGCGCCGGTGGACGCCGGCGGTGCACGCGCTGCTGGACCATCTCGCGGCGGCCGGGTTCGGCGGGGCGCCGAGAGCGCACGGGCGTGACGGCGAGGGCCGGGAGGTGCTGGATTTCGTCCCGGGTGAGGTGCCGGACTATCCCCTGCCGGCGTACGTGATGACGGACGAGGCGCTGGCGGGTGTGGGGGCGTTGCTCCGGGACTACCACGACGCGACGGCGGGGTTCGGGGCCGCGGAGGGCGCGGAGTGGTACTTCCCCGCGAGGGTTCCGGCCGAGGTGATCTGCCATGGTGACGTGGCGCCGTACAACTGCGTCTTCCGGGAGGGGCGGCCGGTGGCGTTCATCGACTTCGACACGGCGCATCCGGGGCCGCGGGTGTGGGATGTTGCGTATGCCGCCTATCGGTTCGTGCCGTTGCACGATCCCGGCCGTGACGAGAGCGCTCCCGGTGTGCGGGAGCAGGCGCGGCGGTTGCGGGTGTTCGCCGACGCCTACCGGCTCGGGAGGGCGGACCGGGAGGCGCTGGTGGAGACCGCGCGGGCTCGGCTGGAGCATCTGGTCGCCCACATGCGCGCGGAGGCGGCGGCGGGTCACGAGGCGTTCGCCGCCCATGTCGCGGAGGGGCACGATCTGCTGTATCTCACCGACAGCGCGCACATGGCGCGTCATGAGTCGTCGTTCCTGGCGGCACTGTTCCTGGGGGCGCTTTCGCCGGAGGCGCCGGCGGAGCAGGTTGACGATGCGGTGACGGACGGGGTGGCCGAGAGCCTTGAACTGGGCCGGGGTACGTAGCTCCAGTGTGCCGGGGTCGTGCGGAGGTGTGGAGGGGTGCTCCCCCGTCGTCTCGTCGTTCATGGAGGAAGTGCCGAGGATCGCCGACGCTTTGACGAGCGGGCCGGAGGCCAGCAGAATCGCCGGGCCGAAGCGGAGACGTTTCCCGGCGCTTGATCTGCCGAACCTGGAGGAGAGCCGATGCCTCATTCGACGGCGTACGTCATGACCGACCGGCCCGGCCGCTACATCGGGCAGCTGGTGTCGCACCTGGGTCACGATGCGGAGGCCGTGGTCGGCGGCGACGGCCGGGCGGTGATCGACCTGCGGTCCGGGCGGTGCGTGCTGCGGCCGTGCTCGGGCGGGTTCGAGATGATCGCGACGGCCGCCGGCGAGGAGGCGCTGTCCGAGGTCCGGGACGTCGTCACCGGTCACCTGCGGCGGTTCGCGACCGGTGAGGACCTCGTGGTCGACTGGTCGCCGCCGCTCGCCGGTGACGCGGTGTGGGCCCTGTCCCCTGTCGTGGACGACTACCTGCTGACGCATTGCTCCCCCGCGGACGAGGTGCTGCGGGATCTGGTCGTGAGGACGCGGGAGGAGACGGGCGGCGCGGCCGGCATGCAGATCTCGCACGACGAGGGCGCCCTGCTGACGATGCTGGCGCGGATGTCGGGCGCCCGCCTGGCGGTGGAGGTGGGGGTGTTCACCGGCTACTCCTCGATCTGCATCGCCAGGGGGCTGCCGCCGGGCGGGCGGCTGCTGGCGTGCGACGTGAGCACGGAGTGGACGTCGATCGCCAGGAACTACTGGGAGCGGGCGGGCGTGGCCGACCGCATCGACCTGCGGATCGCGCCGGCGCTGGAGACGCTGCGCGCGCTGCCGGCCGAGCCGGTCGTCGGTTTCGCCTTCATCGACGCCGACAAGGTGAACTATCCGGACTACTACGAGGAGGTGGTCACGCGGCTGAGCCCGGGCGGCCTCGTCGTGGTCGACAACGTGTTCCAGGGCGGGCGGGTGTTCGACCCGGCCTTCCAGGAGGACGCGCAGCTGGCCGTGCGCCGCCTGAACGAGACGATCGCGCATGACGAGCGGGTCGAGTCGGTGATGCTGCCGGTGCGTGACGGTGTCACCATCGCCCGGCGGGTGGGCTGATGCCGAAGGGCTGACTGTCCCGTGGGGCAGGGCTTACGATCACCGTATGTTCGGCTTGGGCACGGTCGAGGTGTTGATCCTCGTCGTCATCGTGATCGCGCTTCTCGGTGTGGCACTCGCGGCCATGCGGGCCGGTGCCCGTCCCGGCGGGCCGCTGGCCTGGCGCAGCCCCGGGCTGCTGCCGCCGGTCTCGGCCGACCTGCAGCATCGGGTGCGGGAGCTGTACGCCGAGGGCAAGAAGATCGAGGCGATCAAGCTGATCCGGGAGCAGACCGGGCTGGGGCTGAAGGAGGCCAAGGACCTGTCCGAGGCCCTGGCCTCCGGGCGGCCGCTGCCGGTGGCGCCGGGGCACGCGCGGCCGGATCTGGCGTCGCGGGTGCGGGAGCTGAAGGCGGCGGGACGCGGCGAGCAGGCGGTGTTCCTGGTGCGCGGCGAGACGGGGATGGGCCAGGCTGAGGCCGAGCGGTTCGTCGAGGCGGTCGACGTCGCCGACGCGGGGGGCGGCGGGGCGTAGCAGGCCGCCGCTCCCCCGCGTTGGCTGTCGGTGCGTGCCGATACGGTGTCGATCATGCTGCCCGCAGAGGTGAACAGGCTGACCGTGCAGGAGGCCGCCGACCGCTACGTGGAGCTGGTCCGGGCCAAGACGGTGACGGGTGGGCTGTCGCCCGCCACGGCGGAGGTGTACGCGCGGGACGTGGCCACGTTCGTGCGGCTTGCCGGGCCGGACCGGGTGCTGGACGACCTGACCGGCGAGGACGTGGACGCGGTGCTGCTGGCCTTCGCGCGCAAGCCGGACGAGCGCAGGAAGGGCGGCGTCCAGGGAAAGGACGCGGGAAAAGGCACCGGTCAGAGCACAGGGAAGAGCCCCGGGATAAGCCCTGCGAAAAGCACAGGGCAGAGCGCCGCGTCGCAGGCGAGGTTCCGGCGATCGGTGTCGGCGTTGTTCCGGCACGCGGCGTCGGCGGGGTGGGTGCATCTGGATCCGATGGCGGCCTCGTCGGTGCGGGCGCGGGAGCGGGGCGGGCTGCGGCCGGAGCGGCGGGCGCTGACGCGGGAGCAGGCCGAGGGCCTGATCGAGGCGGCCGGCTCCCCCGCCGCGCCGCCGGTGGAGGCGGCGGCGGGCCCGGCGGCAGGGCGCCGGCGGCGAGCCGACCAGCGGACGGAGGTGCGGGACGCGCTGGTGGTGCTGCTGCTGACCACGCTGGGGCCGCGGGTGTCGGAGCTGGTGCGGGCCAACGTGGAGGACTTCTACACCAACGACGGGGTGCGTTACTGGCGGATCTTCGGCAAGGGCGGGCGGACCCGCGACGTTCCGCTGCCCGATGCGGTGGCGGCGGCGCTCGACGCGTACCTGGCGGTGCGGGCGGGCGGCGACGGCGAGAAGGCGCTGCTGCTGTCGTGGCGTGGCAGGCGGCTGGCGCGGGGTGATGTGCAGGCGGTCATCGACCGGGTGCAGCGGCAGGTGGATCCCGGGCGGCGGCGGGCGGTGACGCCGCACGGGCTGCGGCACACGACGGCGACGCATCTGCTGGCGGACGGCACGGACATGGACGCGGTGCGGCGGGTGCTGGGGCACAGCGATCTGTCGACGCTCGGCCGTTACCGGGACGACCTGCCCGGGGAGCTCGAGGTGGCGATGGGGTCGCATCCGCTGCTGCGCCGCAGGCGCGGCCCGGCCGGTCAGGCAGGTCAGGCCGGGCCGGACGCGTAGCGGGTGCCCAGGTGGCGCGTACGGGCGGGCGCGGGGCCGGTGGTGGGGCGGATCTCGTGGTGCGGGCCGGCGTGGGCGAGTGCGGCGGTGTGCCGGTTCATGGTTCGTCCTCCAGCCGGATCATCAGGTGGGTGACCAGCCGCTCGGGCGGAGTGGTCGCGGGGTTGGAGACGTAGACCTCGCGAAGGGGGCCGGTGGGGGTGTGCCCGCGTTCGGCGCACCAGGTGAGCAGGGCGTGGGCGGTGAGCGGGACATGGTCGTAGGGGCCGACGTGGGTGGAGGTGGCGAACACGCCTCCGGGCAGGATGTCGGGCCGGGCGCCGGGCACGTCCGGCAGGTCCGGCCCGGTGAGGGCGACGGCGACAGGGACGGCCTCGCCGTAGTCGAGGGGGAACAGCCCGACGAGCGCGGGCACGGCGTTCATAGGGGCGGCGGTCATGGGGGCGGCCATGAGGCGGGCGACGCAGGCGGAGGTGGCGCGGCCGATGTCCTCGGGGGTGGCGGCCAGGTCGTGGACGACGATCGCGGGCCGCGGGGGTTCGGTGACGACGGTGGCCTCGGCGGCGGGCAGGCCGGTGGCGAGGACGCGTTCGAGGGTTTTGAGGGCGCGTTTGCGGCGGGCGAGTTCGGCCTCCAGGTCCTCTTTGACCTCGGCGAGCGCGGCTGCCACGGCGGCCTCTCCCCCAGCGCCCGTGCCGTTTTCCTGGCCGGCGTCCGTGCTTGCGGCCAGGACGGCCGCGACGACGGGCAGGGGGACGTCGAGGGAGCGCAGTAGTCCGATGGCGAGCGCGTCGCGGGCCTGGGCGGTGCGGTAGTAGCGGTAGCCGCTCGCGGGGTCGATCCAGGCGGGTTCGAGCAGGCCGAGTGTCGCGTAGTGGCGCAGTTGCTTGACGCTGAGCCGGGTGAGGCGGGCGAACTGCCCGATCGACAGGAGGTCGTTCACGTGCTCAAGGATGGCCCCTCCCTCTGTGGGAGAGTCCAGCGCTCCCCCGGCCCGGTGAGTGGCCGGGCCGGCCGCCGGAGGTGTCGCGGCCTCCGGCGTCCGGGTGTTCACAGGCCGATGTTCGACTGGGGGCCGGCGTAGGTCCTCACGAGGGAGGGGACGTTCGCGGCGGGATCGAGTGTGTAGGAGTAGAACGAGCTCGGGTGAAGGCCGAGCCGCCGCTCTCCTGCTGTCCGCTGGAGTTGACGACGATGCTGCCGCTCTGCTGCAGCTGCGCCGCGTCGTCCTTGTAGTAGGGGTCCTCGACGTGGTCGAAGTAGCTGTTCTCCAGCACCTTCGTGGTCGCGCCCGGGCGCAGTTGCCGTATGTCTGTTCCTCGGGGGTTGGGGTCATCCGGCCGGGTTCCAGCCGTCGGATCCGGCCAGGTACTTCTGGGGGGTGTAGTTGGCGGCCTGGGAGTCGCTCAGCTGCGGTCGGTTGGCGTTCACCCCGGCACCGGCGCCGGTGTTCCTGTATTCGAGGAAGCGGGCGTTCTTCCAGGAGTTGCCGGACATGTCGGTCCAGGGCTGCGAGGTCTTCATGGTGGAGCTGAGGGTGGACTCCCGGTAGAGCACCTGGGCGTTGGGGCCCCAAGGCCGGCCCAGCTGGGTGGTGTTGTTCGTCGCCCCGGTGATGCGCGATTTGTAGATGAGGAAGCCGTAGGTCTTGGCGGCGTCGGTCCGCGCGGCGGTGATGGGCCCGCCGGTGCTGCGCTTCTCGTAGATGTCGCAGTCGTTGATCACGATGGTGCCGTCGCCGAAGATGAAGTCGACGGTGCCCTCGACGTAGGAGCGGGTCATGTAGGCGCGGGCGGACGCGTTGACCAGGAAGGTGTCCTGGTCGCCGAGCAGCCGTACGTCGGACAGGACCGCCCGGTCGGCGTTGAGGTTGAGCGCGACGGCCTGTTGGCCGGTGCTGCTGGTGTTCTCGTCGAAGTCGTTGGAGACCGTCAGGTTGGTGAGGGCGGCGTCGTGGCCGTTGACGAACGCGGTGGCACTGTTGAAGGTGCCGTAGGTGCCGGCGGAGTGGTTGTTGACGATCACGACGTCCCTGGCCGATCCGCCGAGGCCCTGGAGGGTGACGTACGGCTTGTTGGCCGGGATCGTGATGATCTCCCGGTAGGTGCCGGGTTTGATGGTGATGACCACGCGGCTGCCGTTGTTCGCGGGCACCGCGTCGATCGCGGCCTGGACGGTGCGGTACTTGCCCGTGCCGTCGGCGGCCACGGTGGCCGTGCCCTGCGTGCCGGCCGGGGTGAACAGCCATTGTTTGTTGGTGTTGGCGGTGCAGGTTTCCTGGATGACGGCGGCCCCGGAGGAGGTGGAGGCGCCCTTGTCGCTCAGGCACAGCCCGCTGGCGACGCTGACGATCTGGTAGGTGCCGCTTCCCGAGGCCGTCAGCCGCCACTGCTGGTTGGTCTGGCCGTTGCCGCAGCCCCACTGCTGGATCTGCACGCCGGAGGTGGTCGAGCCGCCCGGGACGTCGAGGCACAGGCCGCTGTTAGCGTTCACAACCGTGAAAACGCCGGACCCGGCGGATTTGAGGGTGAACTGCTGCCAGGCGGCGCCGGAGCAGCCCCACTGCTGCAGCAGCGCGCCGTTGCTCGTGGAGCCGGCCGCCACGTCGAGGCACATGCCGCTCTTGGTGACGCTGATCTGGTACGTCCCGCCGGCTGCGGGGACCGCCGCCTGCGCGGGCGCGGCGTACAGCGTGACGGCGGCCAGCGGCGCGGCCGCCAGGGCGGCGGCCCGGAGTGCCGCACGGCGGATCGGGGGGCTTGCGACGGGGAGTGTGAGGTGCATCTGCGCTCCTTCGGGACGCGCGTGCGGGACGGGAAGGGCTCGCGCGCGCACGGCCACCGCCCGGCACGAGAGCCCCCGCACCGTAGAATCAAATTCGGAAATATGTCAATCGTCCCAACTAAGTCGCCTTGTTGCCGCTGCTCAACCAAGGTGCGGCGGGCCGAAAGTTTCATCCCGCGTGATCTACTTGACCCTCACGCCGCGTGAGGCCACAGGCTGGGGTCCGGAAGGAAGGAGGACCCGTGGGCTACTCGGTCGGCCAGGTCGCCCGCTTCGCCGGGGTGACCGTGCGAACGCTGCACCACTACGACGAGATCGGGCTGCTGACGCCCAGCGAGCGGTCGGTGGCCGGATACCGGCGCTACACCGAGCCGGATCTCGACCGGCTGCAGCAGGTGCTGTTCTACCGGGAGCTCGGGTTCTCCCTGGAGGAGATCGCCGTCGTCCTCGACGATCCGGGCGCGGATCCGCTGACCCACCTGCGTCGCCAGCACGAGCTGCTGCGGCGCAGAATCGGACGGCTGGAGGAGATGGCGGCGGCGGTCCAGCGCGCGATGGAGGCGAGGAAGATGGGCATTTCCCTGACGCCGGAGGAGCGGTTCGAGGTGTTCGGCGATTTCGACCCCGACCGGTACGCCGAGGAGGCGGAGGAACGATGGGGCGGCACCGACGCCTTCGAGCAGAGCCGCCGCCGCACGGCCCGGTACACCAAGGACGACTGGCAGGCCATCACGGCCGAGGCCGGGGAGGTGCTGGAGGCGTTCGCCGCGGCCTTCGCCGAGGGGGCCCCGGCGGACGGCGACCGGGCGATGGACGTGGCCGAGCGGCACCGGGCGCACATCACCCGCTGGTTCTACGACTGCACGTACGAGATCCACAAGGGTCTCGGGGAGATGTACGTGGCCGACCCGCGTTTCGCGGCCAACTACGAGCGGGTGGCCGAAGGGCTGAGCGGCTACGTGCGCGACGCCGTCCACGCGAACGCGGCGCGGCACGCCTGACCCGCGGAAGTCCGCCGGCGCACGCCGGTCGCTAGCGGGGCGTCCCGTCGCGCTCGCTTCTTCGGGCGAGGCGCTGGAGTTGCCCTTCGTGCACGTCGCTCACCCACTCCCAGCCGGGCCTGGCCGCTGGGCCGACCCGTGGGTCGGCGGGGACCTGGCCGTCCCGCAACGCGAGCACGTACGCCCGGTCCTGGTCGATGCGTGCCTGCGCCTGGCCGGGTCCGCCGACGGCCCCGTGGCCCGGCACGACGACGTCGACGCCGCCCGCCACGCCCTCCAACAGCCGCAGCGCGGCGAGGTAGTCCTCGATCGGGTCGGCGGTGCCGTCCCAGCCGAGCATCGGAACCAGGACATCGGAAAGCATGTCGCCGGCGACGAGGACTCCGCGTTCCTCGATCAACAGCGCCGCATGGCCCGGTGCATGCGCGTGATGCTCGATGATCCGGACCGTGGGGCCGTCCCAGGGAATTCGCGCGGTTTCGGCGGGCCTCTCCGAGCCGGGCGTGCCAGAGCAGGTGATCCCAGTGCGGATGCGTCGAGAAGCCCGCCACAACGGGCCGGCCCAACTCGCGAAGGTCGTCCGCGAGGCAGCCGATCTCGGAGCCGGTCACCCCTGGGTCGATGAGCAGCACACCGGACCGGCCCTGCACCACAACGGCGTTGCTCTGCACGAAGCCGCTCTCGTGGACCAGCACGCCCTCCGCGACCTCCCTCAGCACGAGCCGGCCTCCTTCGCGTCCCGCGACGATCGCTGCTTCGGCAGGTCGAGGGACACCCGCATCGAGTAGATGAGTCGGCCCATCGATCCACCCTCCCTTCCTCCCCGCGCCCCGCTTCACACCGTACGGCTGGCTCGCGGCCCGCCCAGCCCCCACGTGACGATCTTGGTCGGGGTGATCCTGATGATCTCGCGGGACAGGAAGGGCAGAGGCGGCTCGTGGTCGGTCAGCGCCACGGCCGTGCCCCGGATCTCGATGCCCCTGGGTGTCCACGGGTCGATCGTCGCCACATCGTCCACGACGAACGCGACCGTGCTGCCCTGCTGCACGTTCCGGAACTTCTTCGTCGTGCCCAGCGCTCCCCCGCCGATGACGATCGTGCCGGTGTCGGCGTCGAGGAAGAAATTGGTCGGGTTGTTCTGCACCTGCCCGTCGGGCGAGACGGTCGCCAGCCGCCCGATGCGCTGCGTGGCCAGGTAGTCGAGTTCGGCTTGGGTGAAAATCATAGGTGTCAGTCCTTCTAGCACTGATGTGCTGGTGAGTACGGCAAGATCACCTTTTTACCGCAATCCCTCGAACAGGCCCGTCTTGGACCGGCCGGGAGCGTGACATTTACGAGACGAGACGGCTCGTCTTGACAGCGGGATGCCGAGGGGGACATGCTCACTCAATGTCGAGACGGACCGTCTCGTCTCCTGTGATGTGAGGAGGTGGAGCGCTCTGCGCACCCCTGCCCAGCTGACCCTCAACGAGGTCACCAAGCGCTACGGCACCCGCGTCGTCCTGGACCGGGTGTCGCTCACCGTCAAACCCGGTGAGCGGCTCGGAATCATCGGCGACAACGGGTCGGGCAAGTCCACCCTGCTCAAGCTCATGGCGGACGTCGTGCGTCCGGACAACGGCGAGCTCGTGGTCGTCGCGCCCGGCGGCGTCGGACACCTGCCACAGTCGCTCGCGCTGCCGTCGCATGCCACCGTCGCCGACGCCATCGACCTGGCGCTGGCCGACCTGCGCGAGCTCGAAGGCCGGATGCGAGCGGCTGAATGCTCGCTCGGGGCGGCGGGCGCGCAGGAGCGCGCGGGCCTGGAGTCCTACGCGGAGCTGGTGGCGGAGTTCGAGGCGCGCGGCGGTTACGAAGCCGACGTCCGCGTGGAGGTGGCACTGCACGGGCTCGGGCTGCCCGGGCTCGACCGGAGCCGCTCCCTGGGCACACTCTCCGGAGGCGAACGCTCCAGGCTGGCCCTGGCCGCCACGCTGGCGTCCGCTCCGGAGCTGCTCCTGCTCGACGAGCCGACCAACGACCTGGACGACCATGCCGTGGCCTGGCTCGAACGGCGCCTGAGCGCCCACCGGGGCACGGTCGTGGTGATCACGCACGACCGGGTGTTCCTGGAGCGGGTGACCACCGCCATCCTCGAGGTGGCCGACGGTCGGGCGCGCCGCTACGGCGACGGGTACGCCGGATGCCTCGCGGCCAAGGCCGCCGAACGCGCCGCCCAGGCGCGGGCCCACGAGGAGTGGAAGACGGAGCTGGACCGGCATGCCACGCTGGTCGCGGCCAACGCGGGCCGCCTGGCCGTGATCCCGCGGAAGACGGCCAAGGCGGGCATGGGCACCGGCGCCTGGCGGGCGCGCTCGCGCACCCACGGCGCCGCCGGTCGCATCCGGCAGTCCCAGCAGCGACTACGGTGGCTCACCGACCACCCGGCGGCGCCGCCGCCCGAGCCGCTGCGCTTCACCGCCGTCCCCGCCGCGGCGGGCGCCGCCGCCGGGGACGAGGTGGCCGCACTCGACGGCGTGGCGGTGGCGGGAAGGCTCCGCCTGGAATCCCTCACCCTCCACGCCGGTGAGCGGCTGCTCGTCACCGGCCCGAACGGGGCGGGCAAGACCACCTTGATGCGGGTGCTCGCGGGAGAACTGCGGCCGGACACGGGCGAGGTACGACGAGCCGGCCGGGTGGGGTTCTTGCGGCAGGACGGGCCGACCGGCGCGGCGTACCGGACCGTGCTGCAGGCCTACGCGCACGGGCGTCCGGGAAGCCTGGACGAGCACGCGGACGCCTTACTCGCCCTGAACCTGTTCCGGCCGTCCGACCTGGGGCTGCGCCTCGGCGAGCTGTCCCACGGGCAGCGGCGCCGGGTCGAGCTGGCCCGGCTGGTGAGCGAGCCGATGGACCTGCTCCTGCTCGACGAGCCGACCAACCACCTGTCACCGATGCTCACCGAGCAACTGGAGGAGGCGCTGGCCCTCTACCGGGGCGCGCTGGTCGTGGTCACGCACGACCGGCGCCTGCGGGCCATGTTCACCGGCGCCCGCCTCGAACTGGCGAAAGGCGCTGTCCGGTCACCCGGCCCAAGGATGTCGGCGCCCACCGGCCCCGGGCGCCCGGCGGCTCACCCGCCGGTGCGACGGCCGGCGGCGACGACTCCGCCCGCGCAGTCGCCTTGACGCCACTGGTTCCAAGTCGCCGGCCAAGCCCCGGCGGGCGTCACAGCACGGCGGCGAGCGAGCCGGTCATCAGGCGGCGCCATCCGCCGTCCATGATGCCGCGGGCCCTGCGCTGCAACTCGTTGCCGGGGTCGAAGCCCTCGTGGGTGAGGAACAGGCGGGTGCCCCGGCCTTCGGGTTCGAGCGTCCAGGTGATGGTCCAGTCGGCGCCGGCCGGGCTGTCGGGGTCGGCGTCGCGCCAGCCCAGCCGGAGCATGCGCCCGGGCTCGAAGGCCAGCACCTCGGCCCGCACGGTGCCGCTGAACCCGGTGCCGGGCATGGCGGTCCCGCGCATCGTGTAGCGGTGGCCCACGCTCAGGCGGAAGTCCCCCGGCATGAACCACCGGGCGAGCAGGTCGGGGTCGGTCAGGGCCTGCCATACGCGGGTGGGCGGGTGCGGCAGGTACTCGTCGAGACGCAGCACGGTGGGATCGTCGGCGTCGGTCATGGTCTCTCCTCAGGATGGGCGCGGTTGGTGGTGTCACCGGTGTCGCCGGTGGTGGTGTCGTCGAGAAGGTGGCGCAGGGCGGACAGCCTGCCGCGCCAGAACCGCTCGTAGGGGTCCAGCCAGTCGCGGACCTGGACGAGCGGGACGGGCTCCAGGCGGTAGAGCCGGCGCCGGCCGTCCCTGCGTTCGCTGACCAGGCCCGCCTCGCGCAGCACCCGCAGGTGCTCGGAGAAGCTGGGCCGGGCCATGGCGAAGCGGGAGGCGAGGTCCTGCACGGACTGGGGGCCGTGCTCGCGCAGCAGGCGCAGGACCTCGCGCCGCACGGGGCTGGCGAGCGCGGCGAAGATGGCGTCTTCCGTCGGTGCGGGCCGCTGTACGGCGGGGGGGCTGACATCCACGAACCCATAATAGGTAGGAAATCTCCTACCTGTCATCGCCCGGCGCCTTCACAGCCAGGAAACGCGACGGAAACACGGCCCAGTCAAGATAGGGACTCGTGATCAGGGCCATTCTGTTCGACCTCGACGAGACCCTCTTCGACCATCGCCGGGCGGTCGCGCACGCCGCGACCCGCTGGACCGAGTCGGTCTGCCCCGGGCACGAGCTGCTGCCGGAGACACCGGCGCTCTGGCTCGACCTGGAGGACAAGCACCTGCCGGCGTGGCACGCCGGGGAGTGCTCGTTCGCCGAGCAGCGGCGCAGGAGGCTACGGGAGTTCTGCCGCCGGCTCGGGCTGCCCCAGCCGGCCGACCCGGACGCGGCGTTCGCCGGTTTCCTGACCCACTACGAGTCGGCCTGGGCCGCCTTCCCCGACGTACCCGAGACGCTGGAGGCGCTGGAGGCCCTCGGCGACGCCCCGGCGCTGGGCGTGCTCACCAACGGCCTGCCGGGGCAGCAGGAGGCGAAGCTGCGCCGCATCGGCCTGATGGACCGCATGGACGTGGTCCTGACGCCCGACGCGCTCGGCGCGTTCAAGCCCACCGTGCAGTGCTACCACCGGGCGGCGGCGAAGCTGGGCCTGACCCCCGAAGAGGTGCTCATGGTGGGCGACAACCTCCTTCTCGACGCGGTCGCCCCCGCCCGGGCCGGGATGCACGGCGTGTGGCTCGACCGGTACCGCGCCGAGTCCGCTCCCTCCTCCCCCGCCGTCACCAGGATCACCACGCTGCGTGCTCTGCCCGGCGTGCTGACCGCACTGAATCGGTCGTACGGGAGTATCGGGGCGGAGATCAGCGGTCGCGAGGCGATTCTGGTTCGCTGACGGCCGGATCCCGCCGACCGGCCGGTGAGAGGGACCGATGGCTGGTGGGATGAGGTGCCGGGATCCGAGCACCGACGTCACCCGGCACCGCGTCGGTGACCGCGTCGGAGTCGGCTGCATGGTCAACTCCTGCGGCCAGTGCGCCAACTGCGGCTCGCCGGCCACTTCGATCTGATCGTCAACACGGTCAGCGCCCCCGTCGACGTCGACGCCTACCTCGGCCTGCTCGCCGTCGACGGCCACCCTGGTCAACGTCGGCGCTCCCCCCGAGCCGCTGAGCCTGAACGTGTTCTCCCTCATCAGCCCCCCGGCATCGCCGCCGAGGCGGTCAGACGCGGAGCCCGGCGGCGGCGACGCGGCGGCGGGCGAAACCGAGCCGTTCGTAGACGGCGAAGGCCGCCTGGTTCCAGTCGTCCACCATCAGCGCCACACGGCCGTGCTCGGCGATCAGCGCGGACGCCACGAACCGGCACACCCGCTCCCCCAGCCCGCGTCCCCGCGCCGGCACGGCGGTCGCGACGCCGGCGAGCAGGCCCACCGCCGGGGCGGACCACGCGTCGGCCGCGACCGCCAGCAGGGCCCCCGAATCGTCCCGTACGCCGGCCCACCGGCGTACCCGCGGCAGCCCCGGCACGGCGTAGGAGCCGGGGCTCGCGGTGGCGAGCAGGCCGGCCACCTCCGGCGCCGCGGAGTCCGCCAGCCAGGCGGCCGGCTGCTCCCGGCCCCCGCTCTCCGCGCTCTCCTCCCGGGGCGGGGCGAGCTTCTCGGTGCCCATCCAGGAGAAGTGCGCCTCGAGCCGCAGCTCCGGCACGGCCTCGACGACCCCTTCGACGAGCGTGGCGTCGCCCAGGGGCCGGTACGACGGCCCGGCCTCGGCCAGGGCGTGCCGCACGAGCGGGACGACGCGGCCGGGTGTGCCCCGCACCACCAGGCGGTCGCGTCGGGAGGCCTGCGGGCTCGCCACCGCAACCGCGTCGCCGTACGCCCAGGCGCGCACGCCGGGCCCCATGCCCTGCGCCGCCCAGACGACGAGGTCGTCGTCCCCCGAGGCGGCGGCGACCTCGGCCTCGCTCACCAGCTCACGCACGGGTGTCCCCTACAGGATCGCACCCGGGACGTAGGCGGCGTCGCCGGGATGGCGCGCGGTGATCTCGCCGATCCGCGCGGCCACGGCGGCCACCTGACCGGCGGCCGCGCCGGCGAAGGAGGCACGGTCGGCCAGCAGCGCGTCGAGCTCGGCCCGGCCCAGCGGGAAGCGCTCGTCGGCGGCCAGCCGGTCGAGCAGCTCGTTGCCGGCGCCGCGCGAGCGCATGGCCAGCGCCGAGGCGACCGCGTGCTCCTTGATGATCTCGTGGGCGGTCTCGCGGCCGACCCCGGCCCGCACCGCCGCCATCAGCATCTTGGTCGTGGCGAGGAACGGCAGGTAGCGGCCCAGCTCGGCCTCGATGACCGCGGGGAACGCGCCGAACTCGTCGAGCACGGTCAGCATGGTCTCCACCAGGCCGTCGAAGGCGAAGAACGCGTCGGGCAGGGCGACCCGGCGCACGACCGAGCAGGACACGTCGCCCTCGTTCCACTGGTCGCCGGCGAGCTCCCCGGCCATGGAGGCGTACCCGCGCAGGATCACGGTGAGGCCGTTGACCCGCTCGCAGGAGCGGGTGTTCATCTTGTGCGGCATCGCCGACGAGCCGACCTGGCCCTCCTTGAAGCCCTCGGTGACCAGCTCGTGACCGGCCATCAGGCGGATGGTCTTGGCCAGGGAGGAGGGAGCGGCGGCCAGCTGCACCAGCGCGGTCAGCACGTCGTAGTCGAGCGAGCGGGGGTAGACCTGGCCGACGCTGGTGAACCGGCGGGCGAACCCGAGGTGCGCGGCGACGCGGTCCTCCAGCGCGGCCAGCCGGTCCTCGCCGCCGAGCAGGTCGAGCATGTCCTGGGCGGTCCCGACCGGGCCCTTGACGCCGCGCAGCGGGTAGCGCTCCAGCAGGTCCTCCAGCCGCTCGTAGGCCACCAGCAGTTCGTCGGCGGCGGTGGCGAAGCGCTTGCCGAGCGTGGTGGCCTGCGCGGCGACGTTGTGCGAGCGCCCGGCCATGACGGTCGCGGAGTGCTCGGCGGCTAGGCGGCCCAGGCGGGCCAGCAGCGCCACGACCCGGCCGCGCACCAGCAGCAGGCTGTCGCGGATCTGCAGCTGCTCGACGTTCTCGGTCAGGTCGCGGGAGGTCATGCCCTTGTGGACGTGCTCGTGCCCCGCCAGGGCGTTGAACTCCTCGATGCGGGCCTTCACGTCGTGCCGGGTGACCTTCTCCCGCTCGGCGATGGAGGCCAGGTCGACCTGCTCGACGACCTTCTCGTAGTCGGCGATCGCCTGCTCGGGCACCTCGATCCCGAGGTCGGCCTGGGCCTTCACGACGGCGAGCCAGAGCCTGCGCTCCAGCACCACCTTGTACTCGGGGGACCACAGGCGGGCCAGCTCCGGAGAGGCGTAACGGGCGGCCAGGACATTCGGGATACGCGGCTTGGCATTCACGTTGGCCCAGTCTATTGAGCCCGTACCGCCCGGCCGTGCGCAGGTGCCGTGCCGCGCACCCCGGCGCTTCACCGGACGTCGCTGCCGACGGGCCGGGTGTCGGGCTCGGTCACCGGCTGCCGCGCGCCCCGGCCGCGCAGGCGGTCCATCTCACGCCACTGCGGCAGCAACGCGGCCAGGTTGGTGGTCAGGAAGTACGCCGCGCCCGCGATCAGCAGCGCCGGTACGAGCCCTGCCGTGACCACGACCGCCCCCGCGATCAGCCCGCCGAGGGGGATGCCCGCCCACGCCATCGAGTCGCCCAGGGCGTTGACGCGGCCGCGCAGGCCGTGCGGCACCCGTTCGAACGCTATCGCCCCCAGGATCGGGTTGAGGAAGCCGCCGCCGGCCCCGCTCGCGGCGAACACCGCCAGCACCACCCACATCGGCGCGTCGGCCGCGAGGACCAGGAACCGCGGCGCCCCGGCCAGCAGGAACCCGGCGAAGAACACCACCCGGCGCGGCATCCGGTGCGCGACGGCCGCGGCGACCAGGCTGCCGGCGACCGCGGCGGCGCTCCACACGCCGTTGCTCAATCCGATCGCGGTCGGGCCGTTGCCGGACTGCTGGGCCCACACGGGCAGCAGGACGGTGTTGAACGCCGCGTCCAGCAGGTTGGTGATCCCGACCATGACGATGACGGTGAGCAGCAGCGGCTCCCCCCGCAGGAAGGTGAAGCCCTCGCCGAAACGCCGCCAGTAGCCGGACGCGGGCGGGGCATGGTCCGCCTCCGCGGGGCGTCCCATGCCGCGCGGCAGGGCGAGCGCGATGATCAGCGACCCGAGGGCGAAGCACACGGCGTTGAGGACCAGGCCGGTCAACGGCCCCAGCAACGCCACCATGAAGCCGCCGGCCGCCGGGCCGAGGGTCGAGGCCAGCCGCTCGGTCACGCCGGACAGGCCGGTCGCCCGCTCCAGCGGCACGCGGGCACGCTCGGCCGCCTCCGGGACCATGATCTCCTTGGCCAGGTCGCCGGGGCCGCGCACGGCGCCGATGACCGCGACCAGGGCGAGCAGCACCGGGAAGGACAGCAGGCCCGTGGCGTGCAGCAGGGGCACGGCGCCGGCGGCGGCCGCGCTGGCCGCGTCGGTGCTCCAGGAGATCACCCGCGGTCCGGCCCGGTCCACGAGCGGCCCGGTCAGCGCCTTGACCACCACGTAGGGGGTCATCTCGCAGAAGGCCACCAGCCCGGTCTGGGTGGCGCTGCCGGTCGTGACCAGGACGAACCACGGCAGTGCGATGGCCGACACGCGGGTGCCGGTCAGCGCGACCGCCATGGCCGCCAGCAGCCCGCCCAGCGGGCGCAGCGTGCGGACGTGCGACGGAGCGGCGGTGATCGCGTCCTCCCCCGTCATCGCGCGTCGTCTTCCGGCGCGGCGGACGTGTCCAGTTCGGGCAATATGTGCACGATCACCGACACGCGTTCGGCGCCCGCCGGGGCGCCGTCCGCCTCCGGGATGTCCCTGCGGTGCCGGCTGACGACCGCCCACAGCTCCTCCCTCAGGGCGGTGGCCTCCTGCGGGGTCAGCCGCAGCGCCCAGTCGCTCATGTCGGTCGCGTCCCGCCACGCGGGCGGCATCGTCTGCAGCTCGTTGATCGCGCGCTGGACGCGCAGGGTGTGGGTGGCGGCGACCGACTGCAGATACGCCAGCATCGCCTCGGGCTCCCGCTCGATCAGGTCCGGGTCGTTGAGCCAGGTCGACCAGTGGGCCGCACGCCACCAGCGCTCGCGGGCGTTCCCACGCCCGGTGTCCTCCTCGACGAAGCCCGCGGCGGCGAGCCTGCGCAGGTGATAGCTGGCCGCGCCGGAGTTGATGTTCAGCAGCTCGGCGAGCCGGGTGGCCGTCGACGGGCCGTGCTTGCGCAGCAGGCCCACCACCTGCACCCGCACGGGATGTGCGAGGGCCCGCAGCCCCTTGGCGTCCAGGACGACCGCGTCCTGCGCGGCCGGAGAGTAAGGCGTCTCACCGTGATCGGTCATGCCCCCACCATAAACCGCAAACACTTCTTCGCAAACATCTGTTTGCGGTTTTCGTGTCCGCCCTCACGTGAGGGACGGCGCCGGGGGGCAGCTGGGACACCTGGTCCAGAACCGGCCCGAGTTCGCGCCGAACCAGCCGTCGGATGGTCCAGACATGCCTTATCCGCGGCACGGCCGTCGGGAATCGCCTGAACCGCGGACGCCACCGGTCGTCGAAGGACAGGATCCCCTCGAGGGGGAAGTCCCACGGGAGCCCTTTGGTACGCGGCGCGGGCGGGATGTCCGGCAGACGCGGTAGCGGCGGCCACACGGCGCCGGCCGCCTCGGCGGACGACCTCGTCGCGTACTCCTGTGCGACGCCGTCCCGGAAGGCGCGATAGTCCTCGTCGCCGTAGACGAGCAACAGCAGCCGGGCAGGTTCGACGGTGCGTACCGCTTCGCTGAACTCCCACATCGTCCCCGCCCCCGGGGACGCCGTGATGATCACCGCGTGCGCGCCCCGGAGCAGCCTGCTCACCGCGTCCTGCCAGTCGTCGCCGACGGGCAGCTACCCGCGCTCGGCCCCGATCTACGGCCATGATCAGGAGGCGTACCCACAACGGGAGACGCGCCACGGCGCCAGCCGCCTCGGACCCAAGGACCTGGTACAACGCGTAGCCGCTGAAGGACAGCGACAGTCCCAGCGCGCCCAAAGCCCACGCCAGCACGCTGAACACGCGCCCTCGGGCAGGGTTTTGCCGTGCCGGCCCGCCGATGGGCCCGCCGGACGGCGCTCGCGCGCCGGGATCAGACGTGGTGTCGCGCCCACGCGAACCGGACTCCCTCACCGTCCGCCCTCCAGGGACGCGCACAACCGCCGTGATCACCTGGACCGACGCGGCGACGACACCGACCCACGTGACGACAGCGGCAACAGGCGACCTCGGCCGATTATCTTCCACGCGGAGCCGGAAGCCGGGCCGGATGCCGCGAAGCCGCACGCCGGCCATGCGCTCCTCCACTGCCGGTGCCGGTCGCCGGCACCGGCAGCAGGAGGCGGACCCGATCCGACCGCCGGAAGCGGCGGCCGGATCACTGGGTTGGATCACTGGGCCGGTTCGAGGGCCTCCTTGCCGTACACGGTCAGGTCGCCCTCGCCCGGCGCGGGCGGCTTCGGCGTACGGCGCATGCGCTCCTTCAGCCGCTCCACCATGGTGTAGAGCGTCGGCACCAGCACCAGCGTGAGCAGCGTCGAGGAGATCAGGCCGCCGATCACGACGATGGCCAGCGGCTGGGAGATGAACCCACCCGAACCGGTCACACCCAGCGCCATCGGGGTGAGCGCGCAGATCGTCGCGATCGCGGTCATCAGGATGGGGCGAAGCCGCCGCCGGCCGCCCTCCACGACCGCCTCCACCACGCCCAGCCCCTGCTCGCGGTACTGGTTGATCAGGTCGATCAGCACGATCGCGTTGGTGACGACGATGCCGATCAGCATCAGCATGCCGATCAGCGCGGGCACGCCGAGCGCCGTGTCGGTGGCCAGCAGCAGCCCGATCGCACCGGTCGCCGCGAACGGGATCGACACCAACAGGATCAGCGGCTGCACCAGGCTGCGGAACGTCGCCACCATGATCATGAAGACGATCGCCACCGCGAGCAGCATGGCCAGCCCCAGATCGGCGAACGCCTCCTGCTGGTCGGAGCTCGCGCCACCGATCTCGTACGTCACCCCCGCCGGCAGCGTCAGCGTCTTCAGCGTGTCGGTGACCTTCGCGGTGATCGCCCCCAGATCGGACGCGTCGGCGGTGCCCGACACCGTCGCGGTGCGGTCGCCGTCCTGACGGGTGATCTGGGTCGGCCCGTCGGCCTTCACCACGTCGGCGACGTCACCGAGCTTCACCAGGCCCGTCGCGGTGGGAATCGAGAGCTTCCTGATCGCCGCGACGTCCTCAGGCGTGTCACCGCCGGCGCGCAGGATCACGTCGCTGGAGCGGCCGCCGACGTCGACCGAGCCGACCGGCGCGCCGCGGAACGCCTGCGCGACCAGCTGCCCGATCCCGGCCTCGGTCAGGCCCCGGGCGGCGGCCTTCTCCCGGTCCACGTGCACCTCGACCCGGGGAACGCTGTCCTCCAGGTTGGAGGCGACGTCCCGCAGTCCGTCCACCCCGGCCATCGCGTCGCGTACCGCGCCGGCCGCCGACTTCAGCGCGGCCTGGTCCGAGCCCTGCACGATGACCTGCACCTGGTCGGAGTTGAACCCGCCGCCGCTGCCGCCGACCGTGACGTCGCCGATTCCCGTCAGGCCCTTCAGTCGCTCGCGGAGCCGTTCCTCCAGGGCGGAGGTGTCCACGCCCTCCTTCAGCGTCACCGAGAACGACGCCCGGTCGGCGGCGCCGCCGAGCCCGCCGAGGAAGCGGTTCCCGCCGCCGACCGTCACCTGGTGGGACTTTACGCCTCCGTCGGCCGCCAGCACCTCCTCGATCTTCTTGGCCGCCGCGTCGGTGGTCGCCAGGTCGGTCCCGGCCGGCATCCGCTGACTGATCTGCGTCGTGTCGTTGCCCGAGTTGTCGAGGAAGTTCGTCTTCAGATTGGGCGCCAGCACCATCGTGGCGGCGAACACCACCACCCCGATCAGCACCGTGACCAGGCGCCGCCGGGTCGCGAAACGCAGCACCGGCAGATAGATCCGCTGCAGCGGGCTGCGCAGCTCCCTGCGCTCGGCGTCCTCGCGTACGGCCTGCGCCTCCTGCGGCGTGAGCGCGGGCGCCTTCAGGAACCAGTACGCCAGCACCGGGATGACGGTCAGCGAGACCAGCAGCGACGCCAGCAGCGCCACGGTCACCGTGATCGCGAACGGGCTGAACAACTGCCCCACCATTCCGCCGACGAAGGCGATCGGCAGGAACACCGCCACCGTGGTGAGTGTGGAGGCGGTCACCGCGCCGGACACCTCGCGCACGGCCGTGAGGATCGCCCGCCGCTTCTCCTCGCCGTAGGCGAGATGGCGCTTGATGTTCTCCAGCACCACGATCGAGTCGTCGACCACCCGGCCCACGGCGATCGTCAGCGCCCCCAGCGTCAGCAGGTTCAGCGAGTAGTCGCCGATCCACAGCGCGATCAGCGCGATCACCACCGACATCGGGATCGACACCGCCGTGACCAGGGTCGAGCGGACCGACAGCAGGAACACCAGGATGACGAGCACGGCGAACGCCAGGCCCAGCAGACCCTCGGTGGTGAGGTCCTCGATGGACCGCTCGACGTACGGCGCCTGGTCGAACACCACGGTCAGCTCGGCGGTGTCGCCGAGGGCGCGCGTCAGGTCCGGCAGGGCGTCGTTGACGTCGTGGGAGATCTGCACGGCGTTGCCGTCGGGCACCATCGTGACCGACACGCCCAGGGTCGGGGTGCCGTTGGTGCGGGTGAGCGTGGTCGCGGCGGCGTCCTCGACCTCAATGTCGGCCACGGAGCCGAGCTTGACCGGCTTCGGCCGGGCCGCCGCGGCCCGCGCCTGCGCCCCCTGTGCCGCCTGCGCTGTCGGGCGCTGCGCCGCGCCCTGCCCGGCGGCCGCACCCGCGCCCTGTCCCGTGCTCTGGCCCGCGCTCGCGCCGCCGCGCTGCCCGGCCGCGCCGCCCTGACCCGCCGCCGGCGCGGCGGCGGGAGTCAGGTAGAGGTTCTCGAGGTCCTTCACCGTACGCACCGGGTCGCCGATCTGCACGGTCAGCGACTTGCCGTCCTCGGTCAGCGTGCCGGCCGGGATGGACACCCCGTTGGCCCGCAGGAGGTCGGGGATGGCCGCGGCCGACAGGCCCAGCAGGGCGAGCCTGCCCTGGTCGGGGGTGATGACGACCCGCTGCTCACGGGCGCCGCTGACGGTCACGTCGCGCACGCCCTCGATCGACTGCAGCTCCGGCACCATGATCTTCTCTATCTTGTCGACCATGGCGTGCTCGTCGCCGCCGTCGCCCACCGCGATCGCCATGACCGGGATGTCGTCGGTGCTGCCCGCCACCACCTGCGGATCGACGTCGGCCGGCAGCTGCGCCTTGATCCGGCTCACGGCCTGCTGCATCTTCCCGACCATCTGGTCGATTTCGGTGCCGAACTCGTAGGCCACCTGCACCTGCGACATCCCCTCACGGGAGGTGGAGGTGATGTCGGTGACACCGGCGATACCCTGGAACGCGCTCTCGATCGGCTTGGTGACCTGCTCCTCCACGATCTCGGGAGCGGCACCGGGATACGTCGCGACCGTGAACGCCGCCGGGAACTCCAGCGACGGGAAGAGCTGTTGCTTCAGCGAGGGGATCGCGAACAAGCCGAAACCCGCGAGCACCACCGCGATCATGATCACGAGAGTGCGGTTGGCAAGGCTCAGCCTGGCCAAGGAGGTCATCCGAGCTCCTGACATCGGGGGAAGAGTGTTCGGCCAACACTAACACTTCGCACTATCCGAACATTCAGCTGTCGCATTAACGGCTGGTAACCTTTCCCCTCGAGAGGTGACAGTGAACGACAGCCCAGCCGAGCGGCGCACCGGAACCGGCGCGGCGGCCGACCCCCGCCCGCAGCACGACCCCGCCACCCCTCCGGCGGCCCCGACCCCCGCACCCGCCCCTTCACAGGCTCCATCCCAGGACCCCGAGGAGGACGCCGAGCGCGGCTGCCTCATCGGCCGCCTGGCGGAGCTGCAGCGCAGCATGGGACGGTTCTTCGCCCGCGATCGCTCGATGCCGCTGCTGGCCTCCACCCTCACGATGCAGCAGCTCAAGGTCGTCATGTTCCTGTCGTTCGCCGGGTCCACCTCCGGGCAGGAGCTGGCCCGCCACCTCGGCGTCGGCCTGGCCACCGTCACCGGCATCGTCGACCGGGTCGTCGCCCAGGGCCTGGCCGCCCGTCACGAGGACCCCCACGACCGCCGCGTACGCCGCGTCGAGCTCACCGAGGCCGGGCGGCGGCTCACCACCGAGATCATCGAGGCCGGGACCGGCGGCTACATCCGCCTCCTGCGGCACCTCGACACCGAGACCCTGCGCACCATGGAGACGGTGATGCGCAAGATCGAGGACGCGATGCGCGAGATGCACGCCGACGACGCCGACGACGCCGGCACCGCCTGACCCCGTCCCCCGGCCCCGGCCGGTCCCGCTGCTACCTTGCGGCGGTATGCCGACCTACATCGAGGAACTCTTCTCGCTCACCGGCCGGGTCGCCCTGGTCACCGGAGGCAGCTCCGGCATCGGATACGCCATCGCCGAGGCGCTCGGGCGGGCCGGCGCCGCCGTCGTCCTGGTCGCCCGGCGACCCGGGGAACTCGCCGAGGCCGTCCGCAGGCTCGAAGGCCACGGCGTGCGCGCGGCGGCGATCAGCGCCGACCTCGGCGACCGCGCCGGCATCGCCCGCGTGTGCGAGGAGGCGGACGGGTTCTTCGGGGCGATCGACATCCTCGTCAACGACGCCGCCAACAACATCCGCAGGCCCATGGCCGAGCTGAGCGCCGGCGACTACGACCAGACCATCGCCGTCAACCTCACCGCGCCGTTCCTGCTGGGGCAGCACTTCGGCCCCCGCATGGCCGCCCGGGGCCGGGGGCGGATCATCAACATCGGCTCCCAGCAGTCCATCAGCGCCTTCGGCGACAGCGGCGTGTACGGCGTCGCCAAGGCCGCCGTGTGCGGGCTGACCCGATCCCAGGCCGAGGCGTGGTCGGCCGACGGCGTCACCAGCAACACGATCATCCCCGGCTTCGTCCTGACCCCGCTGACCGAACCCGCCCAGGCCGTCCCCGGACGGGTCGAGCAGATGGCCGCCCGCTCCATGACCGGACGCAACGGCCTCCCCGACGACTTCCGCGGCCTGGCCGTCTTCCTCGCCTCCGACTCCTCGGCGTACGTCACCGGCCAGGCCATCTGCGTCGACGGAGGCTTCAGCGTCCACTAGGCGTGCTCCCGCCGGGGAGCGGCCGGTGAACAGGCCAAAGGACCGGCAATGACCTGTGCCGATCTCGGCCAGCTCAGCCGCGGCCGCCACCCGGACGGGTATGTGCCCCACGTCCCGGCGGCACCGCAGGTGCGACAGCGACGCCGGGCCAGGAACAGGAAGGCACACACCGAGATGTCCCGCTCCCGCGCGCGCGACCCGCGCCACACCGAGGTCGTCGCGACGGCCACCGCGACCCGGCGGCTGACCATGGCCGCGCTCGTGATCACGACGGTGGGGATCGCGGCCGCGCAGCCCGCGATCGCCCGCGTCGCCCCGCACCGTCCGCCCCACGGGCCCACGGCCCTCCACGGCCCCCGCCCGGGCGGGGGCGGCGGCCAGGTGGTCACAGGAGGGCACGCGGGCGGCAGGCAGGGCCGGTCCGGCCAGGGCCACTACAACCAGAGCCTGAACGGCGTCAACGCCCCCGCCTTCGTCAAGGGACAGGCTCAGCAGGCCATCACCGACGAGGGCGGCTTCGAGGTGCAGTCGGCCTTCTGCGACTCACAGCCGGACAGCTGCCTGCTCGGCCAGAACATGCCGGTCCGCATGCGGAAGTGACACCCCGCCGCCCGGCCGCCCCGTCAGCGGTGGCCGGCGGCGGTCAGCGGCGCCGGACCAATCGGTGGCCGGAGCCCTCGTGCCACATCTCGATCACCAGGTGCTCCCCCGCCTCGTCGACGCGCGTGAAGACCACCTCGGTCACGTCGACGCGGAACAGGTGAGACTCCTCCCCGGGCGGCACGCCGAACGCCTCACGCGCGACCGGATCGGTGATCTCGACGGCGCGGCCGGCCAGCTTGGCGTCGCCGCTCCAGGCACCCGGGTTCGCCTCGTCCGGATCGTCGGACGGGCTGTGGATCGCCACCCGGGGGTCGCGCCGCAGGTCGAGGGCCTTCATCGCGCCCGGCATGGACCCCAGCCACACCTCGCCGTCCCGGAAATCCACCTCGGTCCCGCTGATGCGCGGCGAGCCGTCCGCCCGCAGCGTCGCCATCGTCTTGTGCCTGCCCTTCCCCATGCTCGCCAGCACACGGGCGGCCAGCTCGGGGATCTCCTTCTCTATCTCTCGCCAGGAAGCCATACCGCGATCCTGCCGACCCCCACCGACATTCCGCAGACCCCCACGATCCGCCCTGTGAAAGTTGCACGCCCCGCCTAACTCCCGCGCAGCTCACGGCCGTACCCGAGGGTGCCCGCTTGACCGTTTAAGGCGTCCTGATCACGATCACACGGCAAGATCCTCCAGAAAAGGGACGTAATGAGCACCCTGCGCATCGCCAGGCCGGCCATCGCACTCCTCACGGGCGCAGCGGTGGCCGCCCAGCTCCTCACCGGCGTACCCGCCGCCTCCGCCGACACCCCCGCCGACGCCTCCCCCGTCAACGTCACCGTGAACACCCGTGCGGGCCTGGCCGCCGCGTCCGACACGGCCGTGGGCGCCAACCACGCGATCTGGGACAGCAACCTCGGCACGAACGAGACGGCCGACCTCCTCAAGGCCGCCGGGGTGAAGATGCTCCGCTACCCGGGCGGGTCGTACGCCGACATCTACCACTGGAAGACCCACACCGCCCCCGGCGGCTACGTCGCCCCCGGCACCGACTTCGACACCTTCATGAACGGAGCCAAGCGCACCGGCGCGCAGCCGATCATCATCGCCAACTACGGCACCGGCAGCGCCCAGGAGGCCGCCGACTGGGTCGAGTACGCCAACGTCACCAAGAAGTACGGCGTCAAATACTGGGAGATCGGCAACGAGAACTACGGCAACGGCCACTACGGCGCCGACTGGGAGGCCGACGACCACGCCGACAAGAGCCCATCGGAGTACGCCAGGAACGTCGTGGCGTACTCCGACGCGATGAAGGCCGTCGATCCGACCATCAAGATCGGCGCTGTGCTCACCACCCCCGCCAACTGGCCCGACGGCATCGTCGCCGCGGGCGACCAGGGCACCTGGAACGACACCGTCCTGTCGATCGCCGCCTCGAAGATCGACTTCGTCATCCTGCACTGGTATCCCCCGCACAACGACGTGGCCGACGTCCTCACCAAGACCGCCCACATCCCCGACATGATCCACCTGGTCAAGCGGCAGATCGCCAAGCACGCGGGCGCCCGCGCCGGTGACATCGGCATCGCCGTGACCGAGATCAACAGCGGGATCGCGTACAACACCCAGCCCGGCGCGCTGTTCGCCGCCGACGCCTACGCCGGCCTCATGGAGCAGGGCGTCTTCACCATCGACTGGTGGAACGTCCACAACGGGATCGGCACCATCAGCACCGTCGCAGGCCACACCGACTACGGCGACTTCGGCATGCTCTCCAGTGCCGGCTGCACGGGTGACGTCTGCGAACCCCCCTTCAACACGCCCTTCGCGCCCTACCACGCGATCTCCATGGTCAGCGCGTTCGCGCGGCCCGGCGACCAGTTCGTCCGCGCGGCCACCGACGAGCCGCTGGTCGCCGCCCACGCCGTCCGCCGTCCCAACGGCGACCTCGCCGTCCTGCTGATCAACCGCGACCCCGACAACGAGCGCCAGGCGAAGATCGACTACGCCGGTTTCGCCCCCGCCGACGAGGCGCCCGCGGTCTCCAGCCTCACCAACGGCGCGACGTCCGTCAGCACCGGCCACGGCGGCACCGCGACCACCCAGACCCTCCCGCCGTACTCGCTGACCACGCTGGTGCTCCACCCCGCCACCGCCACCACCGGCGCCCCCGCCGCCCCCGGACAGCCCACCGCGAGCGACGTCACCGACAAGACCGCCACCATCTCCTGGCCCGTAGCCGCGCCCGGCGCGAGCCCCGTCGCCAAGTACGAGATCCACCGCCAGAAGGGCGCCGTCACCGAACAGCTCGGCGAGACCCCCGGCACCTCCTTCACGGTCCGCAACCTCGTGCCCGGCACCCGCTACACCGTCAACGTGATCGCCCGCGACACCGCAGGCCGCGTCTCCTGGGCCTCCCCGCCGCTCACCTTCACCACCGGCACACCCGCCAAGAGCTCCTGCTCGGTACGCCTGAGGGACACCAACGACTGGGGCAACGGGTACATCGGCAGCGTCGACATCACCAACACCGGCACCGCCGCCGTCGACGGCTGGACGCTCCACTTCACCTGGCCCACCGCATGGCAGACCGTCAGCAGCGGATGGAGCGGCAACTGGACGCAGAACGGGACCTCCGTGACCGTCACCAGCACCCCGGACAACGGCAAGCTCGCCCCCGGCGCGAGCACCTCCATCGGCTTCGTCGGCGCCTACACCGGCCCCAACGTGCTGCCGGCCGCCTTCACCCTCAACGGCGCCCTCTGCACCGCCCAGTGATCCTCGGCCCGACAACGATCTTCGGCTTGACCTGGAGCGCGCTCCAACTCCCAGACTGGTCCCCATGGACGAGGGGATGACCATCGCGCGGGTGGCGCGGCGTACGGGCCTCACCGCCCATACGCCGCGCCACTGCGAACGCGCCGGGCTCCTGCTCCACCGCCGAACAGTCACGGGAGAACAATGAAGCAGCACACGCTCGGCCAGGGCCTTCGCACCTCGGCGCTCGGTCTGGGCTGCATGGGTATGAGCGACTTCTACGGCCCGGGCGACGAATCGGAGTCGATCCGGACCCTCCACCGCGCGCTCGACCTGGGCATCACCCTCCTCGACACCTCCGACGCGTACGGGCCGTTCACCAACGAGAGACTCGTCGGCAAGGCCGTCGCCGACCGGCGCGACCAGGTCGTGCTGGCCACCAAGTTCGGCATCGAGCGGCTGCCCGACGGCACCCGCGTGGGCGTCAACGGCCGGCCCGACTACGTGCGCCGCTCCTGCGACGCCTCGCTCGAACGCCTGGGCGTCGACCACATCGACCTGTACTACCAGCACCGCGTCGACCCCGGCGTTCCCGTCGAGGAGACCTGGGGAGCGATGAAGGAGCTGGTCGAGGCGGGCAAGGTGCGCCATCTCGGCATCTCCGAGGCCGCGCCCGCCACCGTGCGCCGGGCGCACGCCGTCCACCCGATCACCGCCGGGCAGTACGAGTACTCCCTGTTCACCCGCGACATCGAAAACGAGCTGCTGCCCACACTCCGGGAGCTCGGCATCGGCCTGGTCGCCTACAGCCCTCTCGGCCGCGGCCTGCTGACCGGGGCGTTCACGAGCACCGGGGAACTGTCCGCCGACGACTTCCGGCACCACAACCCCCGCTGGCAGGGCGGCAACTTCGCCGCCAACCAGCTCCTGGTGGCCAAGGCCGGCGAGATCGCGGCCGCGCTCGGCACGACCCCGGCGCAGGTGGCGCTCGCCTGGGTGCTGACCCGGGGCGGAGACGACGTCGTTCCGATCCCCGGCACCAAGCGGGTCGCGCGGCTCGAGGAGAACGCCGCGGCCCTGGAGATCGAGTTCGAGGCCGGCCACCTGGACGCGCTCGACTCCCTCGCCGCTCAGGTCGCCGGCGACCGGTACAACCCGGCCGGGATGAGCACCGTCGACCACTGACCGAACGCCCCCCGGTCCCTTCGGGGTGGGTGTTTTTGGGAGTTGATCTTGGTTTTCGGCCGAACCGGACGCCTTTACAATGTAGATCAGGAAAGGAAGTCACACAGCAGGCTCGTGATCTCCGCCGGGCGTTCCAGACTCGGCAGGTGACCGGCCCACTCGAGGTCGAGCAGCGTCGCGTCCGGCATCGCCTCCGCGATGTGCCGTCCGCTCACCTGGAAGTAGGGCAGGTCGTGACCGCCGATCACCACCAGCGCCGGCGCGGTGATCGCCGGCAGGTCGATCGGATCCCTCCCCCGCTCGGGCTCGGGATCGGCGGCCAGCTGCACCTCGAACGCGTGACGCTGCATGGCCGCCAGCCGCGTCCTGACCGGCTCGTCCGCCTCCGGACCGAGCCACGTGCGGACGTTGAGGTCCACCGCTCCCCCGACGTCGCCCGCCTCGATCAGCCGGTCCTCCTCCGACCCGAACGCCTCGAGGTCGGGGGTCTGCGGCAGGCCGCAGCCCGCGTTCAGGAGCACCAGCCGCGCGACCAGATCGGGATGCCCCGTCGCGAGCTCCAGCGCCACCCGGCCGCCGTACGACGATCCGACGAGCGCGACCCGGCGCAGCCCGAGCGCCGCGAGCAGGTCCGCGACGTCACCCGCGTCCGAGTACGGCCCCTCCGCGGCGTACGGCGTGCGCCCGTGGCCCCGGAAGTCCGGCCGGATCACGTGGAACCTGTCCCCCAGCGGCTGCCACTGGGGATCCCACATGCCCGAGTCGGCGACGCTGGAGTGCAGCAGGACGACGGGGTCGCCGGAGCCCCGTTCCTCATGCCAGATCGTCATCGGGCCTCCACCGCCACCCGGAGGCCGAGCGCCACCAGCACCACCCCGGACACCTGTTCGAGCCGGCGGCGCACCGCGGGCCTGCCCAGCACGGCGCCGGCCCGGCCGACCAGCCAGATCACCCCGACGTACCAGATCACGTCCACGACCACCCAGACCACCGCGAGCAGCGTCAGCGTCAGCGGCACATGTGCGCCCTGCGGCACGAACTGCGGCAGGAACGACATCGCGAACACGGCGGCCTTGGGGTTGGCGCCGCAGGTGGCGAGCCCCAGCCCGTACGAGCGGCGCCACCCGGCGGCCGCCCGCGTCTCGTTTCCGTCGTACGCCGCGGGCGCGTCGAGTGCCACCGGCGCGCGCCTGGCCTTCCACAGCGACTGCACGCCCATCAGGACCAGCAGCGCCGCGCCCACCGCCTTCATCGCGCCGTACGCGACCTCGGAGGCCACGACGAGCGCGGACAGCCCGAACACGGCGGCCATGGACCACAGGAAGATGCCGGTCTCGTTGCCGAGCAGCGCGGCCACCCCGGAGGACCGCCCGGCTCTGATCGTCTGCCGCAGGATCACCGCGGTGCTCACACCGGGGATCATCGCGAGCAGGAAGCAGGAGCCGGCGAATGCGAGCCAGATCATCCGGCCATCGTCCCGGCGCCGGCTGCGGCGCCGCAACTCGTTTGCCGCCCGGCGCCGACTCCGGCGTCAGGCGCTGGTGAGGACGACGAGCCGCTGGGTCGCGCGCGTCATCGCGACGTAGCGGTCGACCGCGCCTTCGACGCCCTCGCCGAACCTCTCCGGGTCGACGAGGACGACCAGGTCGAACTCGAGCCCCTTCGCCAGTTCCGGGGTGAGCGAACGGACGCGGGGCCTCTCCCGGAAGGCCGGGTCGCCGATGACGCAGGCGACTCCGTCGGCGTGCTCGGCGAGCCAGGCGTCGATGATCGAACCCAGGTCCGAGGCCGATCCGTGGACGACGGGGACGCCGCTGGCGCGGATGGAGGCCGGCACGTTGGCGTCCGGGAGCACGGCCCGGATGACCGGCTCGGCCTCCGCCATGACCTCCTTCGGCGTCCGGTAGTTGATGCTCAGGGTGGCCAGGGTGATCCGGTCGAGCCCGATCCGTTCGAGCCGTTCGCGCCACGACTCGGTGAACCCGTGCCTGGCCTGGGCGCGGTCCCCGACGATCGTGAAGCTCCGGGACGGGCAGCGCAGCAGCAGCATCTGCCACTCCGCGTCGGTGAGTTCCTGGGCCTCGTCCACGACGACGTGCGCGAACGGGCCGGCCAGCCGGTCCGGATCGGGTGCGGACAGCGCGGTCTCGTCGACCAGGGCGTCCTGCAGGTCCTGTCCGCGCAGCATCGACATCACGAGCATCTCGGAGTCGTCGGCCTCGATCAGATCCTCGGCGACCCGCGCCATCTGCTCACGCTGGGCGGCGACGGCGGCGTCATGGCGGCGCTTGCGCCGGAACGCCTCCGGATCGCCGAGCCGCTGCCGTGCCGCGTCCAGGAGCGGCAGGTCGGACACGGTCCACGCCTGGGCGTCCGTACGCTGCAGCTTCCGGACCTCCTCGGGCCCGAGCCAGGGCGCGCACAGCCGCAGGTAGGCCGGCACCGACCACAGGTCTGCGACCAGGTCGGCCGCTTCGATCAGCGGCCACGCGCGGTTGACGGTCGTGAGCAGCTCCCTGTTGCGCAGCAGCGACCTGCGGACCAGCTCGGCCGGCGCTTCCTCGTCGTGCCTGTCCACCAGGATCGTGACGAGCTCCTCCCAGATCCGGTCACGCGCCTCGTTGTGCGGGGTGCCGGGTTCCGGCGCGTCGAACGCCTCGGCCCAGTCCTCCGGGCTCAGCCAGACGTCGGACCAGGGGGTCGTGACCGTCATCCCCTCGGTGGGCGGGTTCTCGTAGAACCTGACGGCCGGCTCGATCGCCTTGACCAGATCCGCGGACGACTTCAGGCGGGCCACGTCCGGGTCGGTCTCGATTTTCGCCGTGGCGCCCTCGGCGACGAGGTCCCGCAGGGTGCAGGTCTGCACGCCTTCCTCGCCGAGGCTGGGCAGGACGTCGGCGACGTAGGCCAGGTAGGGCTGGTGCGGACCCACGAACAGCACCCCGCCCCTGCGGTGACCGAGACGAGGATCGGAGTAGAGGAGGTAGGCGGAGCGGTGCAGGGCGACCACGGTCTTCCCCGTGCCCGGACCGCCGTCGACGACGAGAGCGCCCCGGGACCCCGCGCGGATGACGGCGTCCTGGTCGGCCTGGATGGTGCCGAGCACGTCCCGCATCCGTCCCGACCTGCTGCCGCCCAGGCTGGCGATGAAGGCGGACTGGTCGTCCAGCGCCGCGTGCCCCTCCAGCCCGTCCGGGGTGAACACCTCGTCCCAGTAGTCACTGACCCGGCCGCGGGCCCAGCGATACCTGCGGCGGCTGGCCAGACCCATCGGGTTGGCGTGGGTGGCTCCGAAGAACGGCTCGGCCGCCGGGGAGCGCCAGTCGAGCAGCAGGCGGCGACCCTCGCGGTCCGTGAGGCCGAGCCGTCCGACGTACACGGGCTCGGAGCCGTCCGCGCCGACCATGCGTCCCAGGCACAGGTCCAGGCCGAAGCGGCGCAGCAGGCGCAGGCGGGCGGTCAGCCGGTGGATCTCCAGGTCCCGGTCCAGCGCCTGCCGGCCCAGGCCGCCGGGCGCCCTGCGTTCGGCGTCGAGGCGGGCGGACAGCTCGGCGATCGACTGCTCGAGGGTCTCCGCGACGGCGGCGAGGTGCCGCTCGTCGGCGGCGATCAGCGCCGGGTCCGCCTTGTGGGACAGGCGTTCGGGAAGGTCGAAGGCACTGGTGGTCAAAGGGTTCACGTCATCAGCTCCGATCTGAGGTCGCTTCGCGACCATCACGCGCGGCAGTGTGGCGGGACCGGCGTGACGAGCGGCTCCGTCCGGCTGCCTCTCGTCGGCCGCCGGTCGGTCGCCGGGGCCGGGGGTCTCGTGGTCCGGGTCCTGGACGGCGGCATCGCGTGCTTCACGCGGTCGCCGGTTCACGCGCGTACCAGGGGCCTTTCCCGGCCGTCCAGGACGAGCGGCGGCGTCGCGGCCATCGCCGCCCCGTCGGCGCGGATCGCGGCGACCGGCCGCCGCGCGATGTCCTCGCCCGGCGGCGCGCACACCCGCGCCTCCGCACCGCGTTCTCGCAACCGCGCGGCGAACGCCGCCGGCGGTTCGACGTCCCCTCGTGACCCGTGGGTCGACGACAACACGCGCATCTCGCGCTCCCCCGTTTTCGCAGGCTCCGGCCTCAGGCCGACGATTCTGCGGTACGACCCGGGTCTTGCCGCAAGACCCCCTGTGCGCTATACGTTGAGAGTGGAGGGGACCGGTCGGGTCCCTTTTTTTTGTGCGGTGACCGCCTCGCGCGCGCTCTTCAGGACCCCGGACCGGCGCGGACCCGCTCAGGTGCCGCTCGCCGGCGGGGACTCGGCGAAGGCGCCGGCCGACGCGGCGAGCGCGGCGGTTCTCGCCGCGTCGTCGGGCAGGTGCGGATCGGGTGGTGTACGGAGAAGCACCAGCTGGTGGTACAGCGGCGCGGTGGAGGCGATGAGCAGCCGCCGCGCGTCGGTGTGCGGCGGGAGTTCTCCGCGCCGGACGGCCCGGCTGACGACGATCTCGCAGCGGGCGTAGCGGTCCTCCCAGAGCCGTCGCTGGGCGTGTGCGGCCTTCTCGGAGCGGAACGAGGCGGCGATCAGGGCTGCCATGATCGGCGGCTGTGCGGTCAATGCGTCCTGGATCTCATGGTTCAGCGCCGCGAGGTCCCCTGTCAGGGAGCCGGTGTCCGGGGGCTGCCAGGCGTCGTCGCCCGCCGCGTCCAGGACGTCGGCGAGCAGGCCGCCGACGTCTTCCCAGCGCCGGTACACCGTCGCGCGGTGCACGCCGGCCCGGGCGGCGACGGCCTCCATGGTGAGCCCGTCGTAACCGTGTTCGCCGAGCTCCGCGAGGACCGCGTCGAGCACTTGCGCACGGGTACGAGCGGTGCGGCCCCCGGGCCGGCGGCGGGGCGGTGGCGCCGAGTTGGTCTCCTCGGGTGGTGATGGTGCGGGAGTCATCGTGATCAGTCCCGGTTTGCTCGGTCGATCGCTGGTGTGGCAGCATCTTAATGCATCATCTGTCGCGTTAGCTATCGCCCTGCCGCACCCGCTCGCCCGAGCGGAACGACGCGATCAGGGCGAGGAACCCGTACCGAAGGAAGTGATCCGTGACGCCGCCCACTCCCCCCGACCCGACCGCGCTGCATCCGATGCCCGAGCAGCCGCGGGTGGTGCTGCTGAAGCCGCTGATCACCTCCCCGCTGATCGAGGTGGGCGAGTTCTCCTACTACGACGACCTTGACGATCCGACGGCGTTCGAGACCCGCAACGTGCTGTACCACTACGGGCCGGAGAAGCTGATCATCGGGAAGTTCTGCGCGCTGGGCGAGGGGGTGCGGTTCATCATGAACGGCGCCAACCATCGCATGGACGGCCCGTCGACCTTCCCCTTCCCGATCATGGGCGGTTCCTGGGCCGAGCACTTCGACCTCGTCACCGGCCTGCCCGGGCGGGGTGACACCGTGGTGGGCAACGACGTGTGGCTCGGTTACCGGGCCATGGTGATGCCCGGCGTCCGCATCGGCCACGGAGCGATCGTCGCCTCCGGTTCCGTGGTCGTCGACGACGTCCCCGACTACGGCGTCGTCGGCGGCAACCCCGCCAGGCTCATCCGCCGCCGCTACAGCGACGCGGACGTCGACCGCCTCCTCGCCCTGGCCTGGTGGGACTGGCCGCTCCGGCACATCACCGAGCACCTCCGTACGATCATGTCCGGCGGAGTCGACGACCTCGAGAAGGCCGCTCCTACGCGATGACGCCATGCGCGGCGAGGCCGGACGGCGTCACCCTCCTGTCCCCGATCCTCCGGCGGCCGCTCGACGTGCGGTGACCGCTCCCTCGTCGGCGACCCGACCACATCTCAGCACCGAGAATCGAGCTACCGGCATGCCCGCTTCACCTCACCACGACACGTTCGCCGACTGGCTGCGCTCCCAGGCCGCCCCGCTAACCCACCTCGACGCCGAGGCGCCACTCGACGACCTGGAGCCGCTGCGCGGCGTCATCGGCGACGCGCGCGTCGTCGCGATCGGCGAGAACTCCCACTTCATCACCGAGTTCGCCCTCATGCGGCAGCGCATCCTGCGGTTCCTCGTCGAACGCTGCGGTTTCACCGTCCTGGCCTTCGAGTACGGCTTCAGCGAAGGCTTCCCCCTCGACGCCTGGACCCAGGGCGAAGGGACGGACGACGACCTGGCGGCCCACCTGGACGCGGCGATCCCCGTGGGACTCGACGATCCCCTGCGCTGGATTCGCCGGCACAACCGCACGGCCTCGTCACCGGTGCGTTTCGCCGGGATCGACATCCCCGCGGCGGGTGGGTCCCTGCTGCCCGCCCTGGCCCCGGTCGCCGACTACCTGCGTGAAATCGACCCCGAGACGCTACCGGTGGTCGAAGCGGCGACGCGGATCGCCGGGTCGTTCGCCGGCCCCTCCGCCGCCTCCGCCGCGCCCGCGTGGACCCGCCTGCCCACCGCCGAACAGGACGCCCTCACCGCGGCTCTGATGCGCCTGCTCATCCGGTTCCGCGCCGTCGAAGCGCTGTACGTCTCCCGCGGGGACCGGCACCGTTATGACATCGCCCTGCGCTGCCTGGAGGCCGCCTGCCACGCCGACTACGGCTTCCGCGCCATGGCCGGCCTGTACGCCGGCACCGGCCTGACCGCCGACACCTCGGCCCGGGACGTCTACATGGCCGGTTCCGTCCGGTGGCACCTGGAGCGCTCCGCCCCCGCGACCCGCATCGTGCTGGCGGCCCACAACGCCCACATCCAGAAGACGCCGGTCTCTTTCCACGGTCACCTCACCGGGCTGCCCATGGGACAGCATCTGCACCACTCCCTGGGCGATGACTACGTCGCCCTCGCCCTGACCAGCATCGGCGGGCACACCGCCGACATGCGCCCGGACGAGAACGCCCGCTTCGGTTTCGCCGTCGAGAACACCAAGCTGGAGCCGCCCGAGCAGGGCAGCGCCGAGGCCGCGTTCGCCGACGCCGGCCTCGGTCTCAGCCTCGCCGACCTGCGCCGGGCACGCCGGGACATCCCCGGTGACGCCCCGGGTCCCGACCGCATCCGGATACAGAGCGCATACCTGCACACTCCCGTCCTCGAAGCGTTCGACGCGATTCTCAACGTCCCGGCCTCCACCGTGGCCGACGGCCTCAGCAGCTGAGGAGGCCGTCGAGGAGGATGAGTAGGTGAACCACCACCAGGCGCCCGCCGAAGCCGACCTGATCGTCGACGGCACCGGGCTGCTGTGCGTCACCCTCCTGCTGCGCCTGTGCGCCGCCATCGACGCTCTGCGACCCGGTGCCGTCGTGCACATCATCGCCACCGACCCGGCCGCGCCCCTGGACCTGCCCGCCTGGTGCCACACCACCGGGCACACCTACCTCGGGCCCGTCCCCGGCGCGCGGCCGGTGTACGCGGTCGAGATCGCCGCTCACGTACGCCCCACCCACCCGAGCAAACCCTGGCACGCACGGCAGGAATGACTCCCGCTCCCGGCGCGTGCGCCCAAGCTCACCGTCATGGCCTGGCGCGGGCCCCGCACCTCAGCGTGGCCCTCGTGGGCGTCAGTCCCAGCCCAGGCGTCGCTCCAGCAGCGCTTGCTGGGCCGGGTTGATGGTCAACTCCAGCGCCCGCTCATCGGCCCGGCGGGCCTCCTCCCGGAGGCCCAGATCGCGCAACAGTTCGGCCTGGGTGGCGTGGAAGAGCGGATAGCGCTCCAGCGTGTCGCCGAGTCCTTCCAACTCGGTCAGGGCCACCCGAGCGCCCAGCGCGTAGCGCACCGCGACCGCCCGGTGCAGCCGCGTGACGGGCGAGGGCGCCAGGTGTAGCAGCATGTCGTAGAGCACCAGGATCTGCGCCCAGTCGGTGTCGGCGAAGGTCTCGGCCTCGGCATGGCACGCCACGATCGCCGCCTGCAGCTGGTACGGCCCCGGCCGGCGATGGGCACGGGCGGTCCGCGTGAGAAGCGCCGTGGCTTCGGCGATCGCCTGCCGATCCCACCGGCCGCGCTCCTGGTCGGCCAGCAGAACCAGGTGGCCGCGCTCGTCGAAACGGGCCGCGCCGCGGGCCCGGTGCAGCCGGATCAGCGCCAGCAGTCCGGCCGCCTCGGGCTCCTTCGGCAGCAGGTTCGCCAGCAGCGCGGCCAGCCACTCGGCCTCGTCGACCAGGTCGCGCGCCTGGGCCCGCTCGGCCGTACTGGACAGGTAGCCCTCGTTGAACAGCAGGTAGACGACCGCCAAGACCTCGCTCAACCGCTGCGGCAGCTCCTCCTGCGGCGGGACGCGGTACGGGATCCCGGCCTCGCCGATCTTGCGTTTGGCCCGGGTTATCCGCTGCGCCACCGTGGCTTCGGGCACGACGAACGCAGCCGCGATCTGCGCCGCCGACAACCCGCACACCACCCGGAGGGTGAGCGCTATCCGCGCGGCGCGTGACAGGGCGGGGTGGCAGCAGGTGAAGATCAGCCGCAGCCGGTCGTCGCGCGGGGCGGGGTCCGGCCAGGTCAGCCGGGCGAGCTTGGCCCGGTAGTTCGACTCGCGGCGCAGCACGTCCAGGCCACGCCGCCGGGCCACGGTGAACAGCCACGCGTCGGGACGTTCCGGCACGCCTTCGACCGGCCAGTGGCGCAGCGCGATCTCGACCGCGTCCTGCACCAGGTCCTCGGCGGCGGAGAAATCGCCCAGCAGCGGCACCAGGGACGCGGCCAGCCGGCCCGCGTGCTCGCGCACCACGCGGGCCAGCACCTCCTGACCGTCCTGCGCAGCCGAGGCTCGGTGGGCGGGCTCACCTGTCGCGGCGGTCATGACACGGGACGGATCTCCACGACGGGGCAGGCCGGCCACGAGCGGGCCAGCTGCAATGCCTCGTCCAGGTCCGCCACCTCGACCTCCGCGAACCCGCTCACGACCTCTTTGCCCTCCATGAACGGCCCATCGGTGACCACCGGCTCGGCTTGGCCCAGCCGGACCGTGGTCGCGGTGTGCACCGGCGCCAGATGCGTATGATGAGTGATCTTGTCGGCGTTCTCGGCGAACCACCGGCCGACCGCCTCGTAGGAGGCCCGCTGCTCCGGCTCGCCCATCGCCTCCAACCGCTGGGCGAACTCCTCGGTCTCGACGAACATCAGCACGTACTTCACGTGGCCCTCCTCGCTCCTTCCTGTCACCCGCACCGGCCATCGGCCACGCAAAAGGGGCCCCAGCCGAAGCTCTCACCTCACCGACGATCGGCCGCACCCGCGATACGACACCCCCGCCGAAATCGCATCCCGGGTGACAGGGCCGTGGTCCGCGCCATCGCGTCGCCCCGCCCCCCGTGGCCCGCCCGGCTCCCCCGAAACGAACCTTCCCCCCTGAGGACTCAGCCGCCGGGTGCCGCGCCGTACACGCGGGACAGGTCGCTGACGGCCTCGGCCATCAGCGCGCGCAGCTCGGCCGGTTCCAGCACCTCGACGAGGACGCCCATCCGCAGCAACTGCCACCGGGCGTGCGTGAGGGACTCGATCGGCAGTGTCAGCCGGGTCCAGCCGCCGGGCTCCGGCTGCCCGTCCGCCAGCGCCTTGTCGACGACGTCGCGGCCGAGGGTGTACTGCAGCAGGTCCTCGGCTCCCGGCGCGAGCCGTACCACCGCCTCAGCCGTGTACATGCGCACGGCGAACTCCGCGGCGAAGCCGCGCCAGAACTCGGCGAGGTCGAAGTCCGGCGGCCGTTCGAAACGCTCGGGCAGCACCTCGGCCTCGATGATCCGGCCCACGCGGTAGGTGCGCACCGTGCCGTCGCAGGCGGCGGCGAGGTACCAGGAACCGCCCTTGAGCACCAGGCCGTAGGGATGCACCAGCCGTTCCACCTCGGTCGGCCCCCACCGGCGATAGCGCAGCCGCAACGCCCGCTCCTCCCACACGGCCTCCGCGACCTCCGTGAGGAACGGCGCCTCGTCGGCCCCCCGGTACCAGCCCGGCACGTCGAGGTGGAACCTCTCCCGCATCCTGGCCGCGTGGGATCGCGGCTCGGGCGGCAGCGCGGCCAGCAGCTTCAGCTCCGCCGCCGCGGCGAAGTCGGCGAGCCCCAGCTCGGCGGCCGGGCCCGGCAGGCCCGCCAGGAACAGGGACGACGCCTCCTCCACGGTGAGCCCGTTGAGGCGCGTGCGGTAACCGTCGAGCAGCCGGTATCCGCCGAGCGGCCCGCGATCGGCGTAGACGGGCACGCCGGCGGCCGACAGGGCCTCGACGTCGCGGTAGACGGTGCGCACCGACACCTCGAGCTCTTCGGCGATCTCCGTGGCGGTCATCCTGCCGCGGGTTTGCAGCAGGAGCAGCAGGGATAGCAACCGGCTCGCGCGCATGTGACCAGTCTGCCACCTTTACAAAGTAGATTTTATTTGCTTTCGCACATTCGCTGTGTTCAAATGCACACATGGAAAGTGCCGATCGGATCCGGGCCATCATGAACGCGCTGCGCACGTCCGACAGCGTCTCCGTGGCGGAACTGGCGCTGGCGTACGGCGTGTCGGAGATGACCATCCGGCGCGACCTGGACGAGCTCGCCCAGCAGGGGGTGGTCCGGCGTGTCCGCGGTGGTGCGCTGAGCCTGCTGCTGCGCGGTGAGGAACCGCCCTTCGGCGTGCGTGAACGGGAGGCGATCGACGCCAAGCGGCGCATCGGCGCGGAGGTCGCCGCTCTGCTGGCCGACGGCGAGGCCGTGCTGCTGGACGGCGGCACCACCGCGCTCGAAGTCGCCCGGGCCGTGCGGGAGCGCCGCCTGACCGTCCTGCCGCTGGCGCTGCAGGCGGCCCAGGAACTGACGGGCGCCCCCCGCGTCCGCCTCGTCCTGCCCGGTGGGGAGGTGCGGCACGGGGAGTTGAACTTCGTCGGTCCGCTCACCGAGACCTCGATCAGGGCCCTCCGGTTCGACACCGCGGTGATCGGCTGCTGCGGCCTGTCGGCCGAGCACGGCCTGACCGCGCACGACCTGCCCGAGGTGGCGATCAAACAGGCCGCGATCGCCTCGGCGCGCCGCGTCGTCGTCGCCTGCGACTCGGGCAAGTTCACCCGTACGGCCTTCGGGGCGGTCTGCGGGCTCGACCGGCTCGACATGGTGGTCACCGACGAGGGCATCCCCCGGGACCAGCACGACGCGCTCACCGCCGCCGGCGTCACCGTGAGGATCGTCCCCGCCTCGGCTCCCATCTCACCCCCCGTGTCGACCACCGATTCCAGCGCGGTCACCTGAGCGTCGTCTCCTCCCCCCGCGCGCTCGCGGGCCAGGCTCGCGTCCGCGCCGTACCGGCAGGGGGCGGACGCGACACCAGAGCCCACTCCACTCCCCCGTCGGCGCGAACGCCAGGCCCTGCCGGCCCGTGGCACCGCGCCGCGAACACCCCGCGTGAGCGTTCGCACAGCACACCCCCGCCGTCCGCACACGCCGTCCGCACGGCGGCGGCCTCGGCCCTTCCTGCCGGGCTCAGCCCGCGCCGACTGCACAGAAGAACCTTCCACTCCGAACCTCCGGTGCCCCCGAGGAGCACGACATGGTCGCTGCCCTGTCCGCCCCCACCCACTCGGCGCTCCTACGCGCCCGCGTGGCCGTCTACGGACTGTTCCTGCTGTCCGGCATGGCCATCGGCACGTGGACCAGCAGGATCCCCGCCATCAAGGCGGACCTGCGGCTCAGCGACGGCGCGCTCAGCCTGGGACTGCTCGGCATCGCGGCCGGCGCCATCACCGGCATGCAGGTCGTCGGCCGGCTGGTGGACCGTCACGGCAGCTACCGGACCATGCTGCCGATGGCCCTCGTCCAGGGCCTCGTCCTGGTGATCCCCGCCTACATGCCGAACCTGCCGGCACTCGCGCTGTCCCTGTTCGCGTTCGGCGCGGTGCACGGCACCCTCGACGTGGCCATGAACGCCAACGCCGTCGTGGTCGAGCGGGCCTACGGCAGACCGATCATGTCGTCCTTCCACGCGGTGTTCAGCGTCGGCGGGTTCGCGGGGGCGTCGGCAGGCGGTCTGTTCGCCCACGCCGGGGTGAGCCCGGGAGTGACCTTCGCGGCGATGGGCGCGGTGATCCTGCTCATCGCCCTGCTGAGCGCGCGCTGGGCCGCCCGCGACGACCCGGCGCGAGAAGCGGCGCAGGTCGCGTCCCCCGCGACAGGCGGGGCACGGCGGCGCCGGGTCGACAGCGCCGTGCTGTTCCTCGGCGTCCTCGCCTTCTGCTGCCTTGTCGGAGAAGGCGCCTCGGCCGACTGGGGTTCGGTCTACCTGCGCGACAACCTGGGCTCCTCCCCCGGCTTCGCCGCGGCCGCCTATGCCGCGTTCTCGATCATGATGACGGCAGGCCGCTTCGCCGGGGACCGTCTCGCCGCCCGGCTCGGGCCGGTCACGCTGGTCCGCTGCTGCGGAGGGCTGGCCGGGGTGGGCCTCGCGGCCGGGATCCTCGTCGGTCACCCCGTCGCCGGCGTGGTGGGGTTCGGGCTGTTCGGCGCGGGCCTGTCGTGCATCGTCCCCCAGGTGTTCTCGGCCGCCGGGCACCGCGATCCCGCCCAGTCGGGCCGTGCGCTCGCCGCCGTGGCGAGCCTCGGCTACACCGGCTTCCTCACCGGGCCCGTTCTCATCGGCGGCCTGGCCGAGGCGGTCACCCTCCCCTACGCGTTGCTGGTGCCCGCCGTGCTCGCGTTGTTCGTGGCCCTCGCCGCACCCGCGCTGCGCTCGCCCCGGCCGGAGGCCGCGGCCGATCGGGACGCCGAGCCCGCCCGATGACGGCCGCGGGGGCGGTGACCGGTCAGGGCCGGAGCAGCGTCTTGACGGCGCGGCGTTCGTCCATGGCCCGGTAGCCCTCGGCGGCCCGGTCGAGGGGCAGCTCGAGGTCGAAGACCTTGCCGGGGTCGATCGTGCGGTCCCAGATGAGCCGGATGAGCTCGGGCAGGAAGCGGCGGACGGGGGCGGGACCGCCGTGCAGGTGGACGCCGGAGAAGAACAGCTCCTCGCCCGGGATCCGGACGTCGTGGGCGACGCCGACGTAGCCGACGTGGCCGCCGGGGCGGGTGGCGCGGATGGCCTGCATCATCGACTCCTGGCTGCCGACCGCCTCGATGGTCGAGTGCGCCCCGAGGCCGCCGGTGAGGTCCTTGAGCGCGGCGACGCCGTCGTCGCCGCGTTCGGCGATGACGTCGGTGGCGCCGAACTCGGTGGCGAGTCTCCGCCGGTCGGCGTGCCTGCTGAAGGCGACGATCCGTTCGGCGCCCAGCCGGCGGGCCGCCAGGACGCCCAGGAGGCCGACGGCGCCGTCGCCGACGACCGCCACCGTCTTGCCGGGCCCTGCCTCGGCGGCGACGGCGGCGAACCAGCCGGTGCCCAGCACGTCGGAGGCGGCCAGCAGGGAGGGGATCAGGTCGGGGTGGGGCGTGCCGGGGGTGGCGACCAGGGTGCCGTCGGCCAGCGGGATCCGGGCCAGCTCGGCCTGGGTGCCGATCGCGCCTATCGGCTCGGCGCGGACGCAGCGGGACTGGTAACCGGCCCGGCAGATCTCGCAGGTGTTGTCGGAGGCGAAGAACGACCCGACGACGAAGTCGCCGGCCTTGACGTTCCGCACCTCCGGGCCGGTCTGCTCGACCACTCCGACGTACTCATGACCCATCGGCTGGTCGTGGACCTTGTCGACACCGCGGTAGGGCCACAGGTCCGATCCGCACACACACGCGGCCGCCACACGGATGATCGCATCGGTCGGCGCCACGATCCGCGGGTCCTCGCGCTCCTCGACCCGGACGTCCCCGGGGGCGTGCATCACCACACCACGCATAGATCCTCACTCCTTCGCCGTCTGTGTCGTCAGGCCGACCGGCACGGCCGATCGGCGAACTGGCCTACTACCCATCGAAAGCGCTGGTCAGCCAGGCAGGAAGGCACTGGCGGAAGGTGTACTGACAAGGCACCCCTCAGGACGCGGCCGAGGGGGTTGGACCCGCCGCGCCCGGGCAGGGGTGGGGGCGTGTCCGACACCAACGATCCCGAGGAGCCGGTCCCGGCGTACCGGCGGCTCGCGGCGATGCTCCGCGAGGAGATAGTGCGGGGCCGCATCGAACCCGACCGTCCCCTGCCGCCGGAGGAGCACCTCGTGCGCGAGCGGGGATTCGCCCCCGAGGACGTGCGCCGCGCCGTGGAGGTGCTCAGCGGCGAGGGCCTCGTGTACACGATCGAGGGGCGGGGGGCGTACGTGTCCACCCGCGCCGAGGAGACGGGCGGCGGCTGAGCGGCCGGCCCGTCCCCACCGGCAGGTGCTATCCGGCGGCGCCGGACGAGCGGGGCTCGCGCCACATGGGATACATGACCGGGCCGCCGGGAATCCGGAGCGGTTCCGGCATGTCGGTGTAGCCGTGGCGGAGGTAGAGCCGCCGGCTCGCCTCGCTGCTGGCCTCCAGGTAGGCCGGGATCCCTTCGGCGTCGAGCCTGCGGTGGTGCTCCTCCAGCAGCAGGCTGCCGAGGCCGCGGCCGGTCCTGCCGCGCTCCAGGGCGATGAACGCCAGGTAGTGGTGCGGCTCATGGGGGTGGAGCTTGTCCATCAACTGTCCGAAGACGCGGTAGCGTTCGGCGTTGTCGCCCGCGAAGGACGCGATGGCCTCCTGCTCGCCGGGGATCTCGGGGAACGGGGCGGTGAACCAGACCGCCACACCGGCCAGGTCACCCGATTCGTGGATGCCGTACACGTCGCCATGCTCCAGCGCGTGCCCGGCCCACATCGTGAAGAACCGCCGCTGCATGGGCAGGCGGTCCTCCGCCCGCGGGATGAGCCACCTGGTGATCTCGTCGATGTGGAACGTGTCGGCGATGAGCCCGCCGGCGGCGTCCGCGTCCGTCATCCGGGTGATCTCGACCGTCATTTCACGCTCCCGCCGACGGCCTGCGCGCCCAGGCCGATGTTGGCGTACACCTCGGGCCGGATCGACCGCAGCACCCGGCCCCAGACGAGGCCGAGGATGATCGCGACGACGAAGATGCCGGGCAGGATCCAGCGGAGGATCGAGTCGGGCTCGACTCCGAGGACCGTGTCGAAGTTGACCAGGGTGAGGCCGATGATCACGCAGAGCGCCACGATCGCCAGAGCCGGGGCGATGCGGGTGCGCCAGGTCGTCTCCCCCCGCGAGTCACGCGAGAAGAACACGATCACCGAGATCGAGGTGACGGTGAGCAGGGTCAGCAGCCCGAGACCGCCGAAGGTGCCGAAAATGAAGAACATCTTGGTGACCGGGTCGAGGCCGGAGATCGCGTACACGGTGATCACGATCAGTCCGAGCACCGTCTGCAGCAGCGAGCCGGCGATCGGAGCGGCGGTGCGGGCCGAAGTGCGGCCGAAGATCGAGGGAAGGACGTTCTCCCGGCCCAGGGCGAAGATGTAGCGGGCCGTGGTGTTGTGGAAGGCGATCATGCAGGCGATGCTGCTGGTCACGAACAGCACCGAGCCGATCGTCGAGACGGCGGTGCCCATGTGGAGGGCGGCCTGGTTGAAGATGAGGCCGGTCCCCTGCTTGGAGGCGGCCTGCACGATCCCGTCCGGCCCGGTCGGCACCGTCTGCGCCCAGGCGGAGAACGAGTACAGCAGCGCGATGATCGCGATGCCCAGGTAGGTGGCGATCGGCACGGTCCGGTGGCGGTCCTTGGACTCCTCGGCGAAGACCACCGACGACTCGATGCCGGCGAACCCCGCGACGACGGTGGCGAGCGCCGCGCCCACGCCGGGCACGAACAGGGCGCCGGGGCTGAAACCCTCGAAGCTGATACCGCCCGGGCCCGCGTGCGTCACGTCGCCGAGGTCGAACAGCAGCACGATGGCGATCTCACTGATCAGCAGGACGGACAGGATCTTGCCGTTGACGTCCACCCGCAGCAGCCCGAGCAGGCCGGTCAGCGCCCAGGCCACGAGCGCGATCACCCACCACGGGGGCGAGCCGCCGAACCAGTCGACGAGCAGCGGCTCGGCGGCCGACCCGATGATTCCGTAGAGGCCGAGTTGCAGCGCGTTGTAGGCCAGCAGCGCCACCCACGCGGTCGCGACCCCCTGGGTCCGGCCGAGCCCCTGGGCGGCGTATGCGTAGAAGGCGCCCGCGTTCACCACGTGCCTGGCCATGGTCACGTATCCGACGGCGAAGAGCGCGAAGACGGCGCCCAGCAGCAGGAACGCGAACGGGACGCCGATGACGCCCGTCACCGTGTACGCCGTCGGGACCGAACCCGCGACGACCATCAGCGGCGCCGCCGCGGAGATGACGAAGAACACGATGGACGGCACGCCGAGCCGGTCCTCGGCCAGTGCGGCGTTGACGACGCTGGGCCGATGCTCTGTGAGGGACACCTGGAACTCCGTGTGAGGGGGGTCGGAGGTCACCGGCGGCTGATGACAGCCTCGCCGACGGCGACCTTGGTCTGGGCGATGAGTCGCTGCAGGGCTACGGGGAGCGTGGCGGTCGCGGCGGACACGAACCGGGGATCGTGCTCGGACAGGACCCGCTGTGCGCAGCCGGCCGCGGCCAGGAGCCCCAGCAGGACGCAGTCCCGGACCGCCGGCGGGTTGCGCCGCCGCACGGCGAGATTCAGCCGGGCGAGCGGCCACGCGGCCGTGTTGATGTCCGCCGGGGCCGCGGGCTGCTGCTTCAGCAGGTGCCTGACCGGAGGCTTCAGCAGATTCGCGGCGATCATCCGGGCGGTGACGTCGGCGTGAATGGTCCGGGCGAAGAAGCGCAGCCACGTGCCGACCGGATGGTGCGGTTCGGCGATGACGTGACCGAGCACCGTGCGGGTGAGGGGGTCCCCGGTGGCCTCCCGGACCGTCGCGTGGAGGCGTTCGGGATCCGAGGCGAAGTCGAACGCCACGCGCTCGGCGAGCATCAGCTCGGCGAGGACCGCGCCGGCCAGCGTCAGGCCCGTGAGCCGGGGATGAAGCAACGGATGACCCGTCACATCGTCGTGCAGGACAAAGTACAGATCATCGACAAGGGACGGGCTCGAAAGATCGCTTTCAGCCACGGTCGGCGATCATATAGGCGAATTGTTTCATCTGTCATCGCACGAAATCGCATTGTGTGGGCGACTTCGCGTTTCTCCGCCCGATACTTAAATTGTGCCAACCGGAATGCGCTTTTCGGGTAATGCGATTACGGCCCGTCGCACCGTCGGGTGCGGAACGTGTCAGCGGATCAGGACATTCAGCAGGATCGTGAGCAGGATCGACGCGACGATCGAGATGACGACCATCATGAGGCAGCCCGACGCTCCCCCGAGTGGCCGAATCTTGAAATTTCCTGGCATGGCATCCCCCTCCGCTGCTGCTCGATGTCCGCCTACCCGCGGCCCGCAGGCCGAACCGAGCGCGGTTTGTCCGTTTTGCGGCCGGGCATCGTCGGCCTATGACGACCCAGGACGACAGGGGCGCGGCGGCTCTGGCCCGCGCCCACGGGCTTTTCAACATCGCGGGCGGGCTGTGGCCGCTCCTGCACCTGCCGAGCTTCGAGAAGGTGTTCGGCGCGAAGACCGACCGGTGGCTGGAACGCACCGTCGCCGGGCTGCTCGTCGGGATCGGCTGGACGCAGGTCCGCGCCGCGTCCGCACCCGGCGGCGCCGACCACGCGCGCCGTCTCGGCATGGCCACGGCGGCGGCGCTGCTCGCCGTCGACCTCGTCTACGTGCCCATAGGCCGCATCCGGCCCGCCTATCTCCTCGACGCGGCGGCCGAGGCGATGTGGCTGCGCGCCTGGCGGGCCCGGGCCGTACGGCCGGAGCCTCCGTCCACCCGGACCGGCTCGGCGTTCGCCGCGGCGGCGGCGCTGGCCGCGGGCTGCGCCACGGGCGCCGTGCTGGCCACGCGGCTGCTGCGGCGGCGGTCGGAGCCCGGCGATTCCGAGCTCACCCGGGCCCGCTACCTGCGCCATCCCGCGGCGCGGTGAGCCGGGTTACGGGCCACGACGACGGGTAGAGCGAACGGCAGTTCGACAATGGAGGAGTCATGGACCGAGGACCTGTGGAGAAGGACCCCGAGGAGTGGGCGACGGGGGACGAGCCGATGACCGCGCCGCAGGAGTCCTACCTGCGCACGCTGGCCAGGGAGGCCGGGCGGGACGTGCCGGAGGGACTCAGCAAGGCCGAGGCCTCCAAGCTGATCGACGAGCTGCAGGACCAGAGCCGCCGCCTGAACGACAACGGGTGAGCGGAGCCGAAGGGCCGCCCGGGGAAGACCCCGGGCGGCCCTTCGGCATGCGCGGGCGCCGTCACCCGGGCAGCGTCTCCCCGCCGATCGGGGCGAGGACCTCTCCCGTGTAGTACGACGACAGCCGGTTGGCGGCGAAGAACACGTACGAGGGGGCGATCTCGTCCGGGTCGGCCGGCCGGCCCATCGGCACCTGCTGACCGAACTTGCCCACCTTCTCCTCCGGGAACGTGGCCGGGATGAGCGGCGTCCAGACCGGCCCGGGGGCCACGGCGTTGATCCTGATCCCCCGTTCGACCAGCACCTGGGCCATCGAGTAGGTGAACGCGTTGATCGCGCCCTTGGTCGCGGAGTAGTCGATCAGCTGCTTGTTGCCGCGCAGCCCGTTGATCGACGAGGTGTTCACGATCGAGCCGCCCTCGGGCATGTGCCGCAGCGCCGCCTTGGTGACGCGGAAGTAACTGTGGATGTTGACCGCGAAGGTCCGCTCCCACTGGTCGTCCGGCAGCTCTTCCAGCGACTGCACGGGGGTCTGCGTGGCCACGTTGTTCACCAGCACGTCGATCCCGCCGAGCTCGCGGACCGTGCGCTCGACGACCTCCTCGCAGTGGCGGGGATCGGCGAGGTCGCCCGGAATGATCACACAGCGGCGCCCTTCCTGCTCCACCAGCTTCCTGGTGTGCTCGGCGTCCTCGTGCTCGGTCAGGTACGCGATCGCGACGTCCGCCCCCTCCTTGGCGAACGCCACGGCCACGGCCCGCCCGATGCCGGAGTCGCCGCCGGTGACGAGCGCACGCTTGCCGGCCAGCAGGTCGCGTCCGGTGTAGTCGCGCATCTCGTCCCTGGGCTCGGGCGTCATCTCGCCCGTCCGGCCGGGGTACTGCTGCGTCTGCGGTGGCGGTGTGGAGTTCGGCTGCTCAGACATGCACGTCGGGTACCCCCGGCCCGCCAGGGCAAACGGCCGCCGACGAGCCCCGGGACGATCGCGATCGATACACAGTGTTACCTATCCATCACGCTTTAACGTCCCGAGATGGGACATCGGGTATGACGTTGCCATGACACCCCGGTCGCGGATCGCTCCGCTCGACGTGGTCTGGAGAACGTGCGACGCCGTGCCCGAGTGCCTCGGCGTCGTCTGCGAACCGTACGGCAGGTGCCTGGCGCACCTCACGCCGGCCGAGTCGGCCGAGGTCCTGCGGGGCCTGGTGCCGGGTCAGTCCCTCGACCTGCGTGGCACCGTCCTGCCGGAGGATCTGCTCACGCGGGTCCTCGACGGCGTGGAGCGCCGTCTCGGCCGGGCCAGATTCGACCGCGCGGTCTTCACCGGCCCGGCCCGCTTCGCCGAGGTCGTCTTCGCCGGCGACGCGACCTTCGAGCACGCCGCGTTCGAACGTCTCGCCTCGTTCTACGGAGCCCGGTTCCTGCGCAACGTCTCCTTCCGCGAGGCCAGGTTCCTGCGCGAGTTGTCCCTGCACGACTCGCGGGTGTGCGGCCACTCGGCGTTCGACCGGGTCATGGTGCGGGGCGACGCCCTGTTCGGTGGAGCACGGTTCGGCGCGGCACGGTTCGGTGGGGCGCCTCCGGAAAGGGCGGGGACGGCGTCGTTCCGGGGCGCGCGGTTCCACGGGTTCGCCGCGTTCGACGCGGCCGTCTTCCACGGGGAGGCCGCCTTCCGCGGGGCCCGGTTCCACCGGGCCGTCTCCTTCCGCGGCTCGGACTGCGAGGCGGGCGCCGACTTCCAGGGCGCCCGCTTCGAGGGGGCGGCCTACCTCGGCCCGATGCGGATCGTGCGGCGGCTGTCGCTGGCGGGCGTACGGGCCCGCGCGCCGCTGCACCTCGACACCGGCATGGACACCGGCATGGACACCGGCACCGGCACGGACACCGGCGGGTGCCGGGTGGTGCTGCGCTCGGCCGTTCTCGGCCGGCTCACCGCGCGGTTGTCCGACGCCGAGGTCGACCTGCGGGACGCGACGCTGGCCGGGCCGTCCGCCGTCACCCGTCGCGCGGGCCGGCTGCGCGTGACCTCGCTCGACGGCCTCGACGCGGACGCGCTCACGCTGACCGGCGCCGATCTGCGCGGGTGCGGCCTCGGCGGGCTGCGCCGCCCCGAGGGCCTGCGCCTGCGGGAGTGCCTGTTCGCCGCGCCGCCGGGCGGGCTCGGGCTGCGGCTGGGCTGGCCGCCCGTACGGTGGTGGAGCCGCCGCCGGGTCATCGCCGACGAGCACCTGTGGCGGGGCTGGCCGCCGGAGGCGGATGGGCACACCGCCGTCCCCGCCGCGGACCCGGCGCCCGGCCCCGCGCCCGGCCTCGCGCCCGACCCGGCGCGCCTGGCGGCCGTGTACGAGCGGCTGCGGCCGGGCGTCGACGACGCGCGGGTGGCGGCCGACTTCGCGTTCGGCGCGATGGAGATGCGGCGGCTGGGCAGTGCGCGCGGCCGGGCCAGGGTGCTGCTGTCGCTGTACTGGCTCGCCTGCGGGTACGGCCTGCGCGCGGGGCGGGCCCTCGGGTGGCTCACGCTGGTGGCGGCTCTCGCCGCGGGCGCGGTGTGCTGGACCGCCATGGCCCGCCCGGCGGGCAAGCACGGTGTCCAGCGTGCCCGGGTCGCGGTCGTACGGCCCGCGGCGTCCGCCTCCCGCCCCGCGCACGGAACCGGAGGCTGAGCGGACGGCCGCTCGATCAGCTCCAGGTGGCGTTCCTGAGGATGCCGGGCAGCCCCTTGTGGCCCCACAGGTCCGCCACCAGGATCCTCTGGGCCGGCAGATACCACTCCCGCTGTGTGAACGTCACCTTCCGCCCCGAGCTGCCCTGCGGTTCGCAGTAGTCGGGCCAGGTGACGTACCTGGCCGTGTGTCCCCGCCCGGCCTTCCGCAGCCCCCTCGAACTCGGCTTGTTCCCGAACACCACCGGAGTGAGGCCCGCGAAGGGGCACAGCGGCTCGGAGAGCGTCGGGATGTACTGGGTCTTCCCGGTGTAGCCCCAGTAGCGCAGCGTCTTGGGGCCGACCAGCCAGAAGCCCTTGCAGTCGGCGTAGTAGTACTCGGGGTCGGCGCACGCGCCGGTGATCACCCGGACCGTGTCCCCGTAATGGCGGACCTTCCACGCGGACGGGATCGTCAGGCGCATGCCGCGGAAGGAGAGGGTCGTGGCACCCGGCGAACTCCCGGCCGGGGCCTGCGCCGCGGCCGAGGCGGCGGCGGGGGCGGCCAGCACGGCGAGGGCGGACACGGCGGCCAGAGCAGAAGATCGTTTCCTCATGCCCGCACGCTAACGATCACGACTTGTGGCCCACTTGCAACCGGCTCTCCGGCGGCGCCCGCTCATGAGCATCGAAATCTTCGATGCTCAGGGCCGCAAGCCTTCACGAGTGTTACAGCCGTTACCTCCCGTCGCCAGCATAAGCTCAATCGTTCGCAAACCAGGAGGTTCCATGACAAAGCGCCTTTATGCGGCCATAGTTGGCGCGCTGATGGTGTCGGCGCTCGCCGGTGGCTGCGGGCGTTCGTCGTCCGGGACCGCCGCGGGCGAGAACGCGGCGGCGACGACGGGCAAGACGGCCAAGGACCTGGTCCCCGAGGACGTGCGCAAGACGGGCACGCTGCGGGTCGCCACGTCGGAGGGCTACCCCCCGATGGAGATGTACAAGGAGGGCACCCAGGAGCTCACCGGTGTCGACCCCGATCTCGGCGCGGCCATCGCGGCCAAGCTCGGGCTGAAGTTCTCGATCACCAACGCGGCCTTCGACGGGCTCATCCCCGGCCTGCAGGGCGGACGCTGGGACATCGTGATGTCCTCGATGAGCGACACCGAGGAGCGGCGCGCGGCGGTCGACTTCGTCGACTACTTCAACGCCGGCGGCGCCATCATGGTGAAGAAGGGCAACCCTGACGCCATCAAGAACCTCGAGGACCTGTGCGGCCGCACGGTGGTGCTGGCCAAGGGCAGCTCCAACCTCGCCATCGGCGAGAAGCAGAACGAGAAGTGCGCCACGAAGATGAAGATCATGCAGAGCGAGGACGCGCCCACCGGCCTGCTGTCGATCGACTCCGGGCGCGCGGTCGCCACGATCGTGGACTACCCCGTCGCCGTCATGTACGCCAAGGACACCGGCAAGTACGACGTGCTGCCCGAGCAGTACGACGCCGGGCCGTGGGGCATCGCCATCGACAAGCGCAAGACGGCGCTGCGCGACGCGGTCGCCAAGGCGATGGAGGAGCTCCAGGCCGACGGCGGCTACAAGGCCGTGCTCGACGAGTACGGCGTGACGGCCAACGCCGTCGACGGCGTGCTGGTCAACACCCAGCCGTGGAAGTGACCCGCGAGCAGGAGGCCGCCGCCGAGCTGCCGATCGAGGCCGTGCGTCCCGTGCGGCCCGGCCGGTGGCTCGGGGCGGCCGCCGCCCTCCTCTTCCTGGTCTGGCTGGCCTACACGGTCATCGTCAACGAGAACCTGCACTGGGACGTCATCGTCGCCTACCTGACCGACGGCAGGATCCTCGGCGGTCTGTGGGTCACGATCCAGCTCACCGTGCTGTCCATGGCCATCGGCCTGGTGCTCGGGGTGCTCGCCGCCGTCATGCAGCTGTCGGACAACCCCGTGCTGCGCGGCACGTCCGCGCTATACACGTGGTTCTTCCGCGGCACGCCGCTGCTGGTGCAGCTCATCTTCTGGTTCAACATCGGGCTGGTCTTCCCCGCCTTCGCGATCGGCGTCCCGTTCGGCGGGCCCAAGCTGATCGAATGGCAGGCCAACGAGGTCATCACGCCGTTCACCGCGGCGCTGCTCGGCCTGGCCATCAACGAGGGCGCGTACATGGCGGAGATCGTCCGCGCGGGCATCCGCTCGGTCGACCCCGGCCAGCGGGAGGCGGCCGAGTCGCTCGGCATGTCGCACGGGCAGGTGCTGCGCCGCGTGGTGCTGCCGCAGGCCATGCGGGTGATCATCCCGCCGACCGGCAACCAGTTCATCTCGATGCTGAAGACCACCTCGATGGTCTCGGTGATCGCGGGGGCCGAGCTGCTGACCGTGGCGCAGCGCATCTACCTCGGCAACTTCGAGGTCATCGCGATGCTCGTGGTCGCCTCGATCTGGTACGTCGTGCTCACCACGATCGCGAGCGTCGGCCAGCACTTCGTGGAAAAGCGGTTCGAACGCGGCCACGTGCGGCTGTCCTCCCGGGTCCGCCGCAACCTGCGGCCCCTGCAGAAGGAGCCCTCATGAGCGAGCGGAGCGGGCGAATCAGTGAGCACAGCGGTCTCGACCAGCCGATGGTGCGCGTCCGCGCGGTCCGCAAGCGGTTCGGCGCGCTGGAGGTGCTCAAGGGCATCGACCTCGACGTCCCCGCCGGCGAGGTGGTGTGCATCGTCGGCCCGTCGGGGTCGGGCAAGTCGACCCTGCTGCGCTGCGTCAACCGCCTGGAGACGATCGACTCGGGCCGGATCTGGGTGAACGGCGAGCTGATGGGCTACGCCGAGCGCGGCGGCCGGCTGCACGCGCTGCGCCCGGCCGAGCTGTCCCGGCAGCGGCGCGGCATCGGCATGGTGTTCCAGCGCTTCCACCTGTTCCCGCACCGCACCGCCATCGAGAACGTCATGGAGGGGCCGGTCACCGTGCTGGGCACGCGCGCCGCCCAGGCCAGACGGCAGGCGGAGGAGCTGCTCGAACGGGTCGGCCTGGCCGACCGCGCCCACCACTACCCGGCCCAGCTGTCCGGCGGTCAGCAGCAGCGGGTGGCCATCGCCCGCAGCCTCGCCATGCGGCCCAGCCTGATGCTGTTCGACGAGCCGACCAGCGCGCTCGACCCCGAGCTGGTGCAGGAGGTGCTGGCCGTCATGCGGGACCTGGCGGCGACCGGCATGACCATGATGGTCGTCACCCACGAGATGAACTTCGCCCGCGAGGTCGGCGACCAGCTCGTGTTCATGGACGACGGCGTCATCGTCGAGCGCGGCGATCCGCGCGAGGTGCTCTCCGCGCCCCGCCACGAGCGGCTGCGCACCTTCCTCGGGCAGGTCCGGTGACCGGCTTCGACCTGCTCATCCGGGGCGGCCTGCTGGTGGACGGCACGGGCCGCCCCGGACGCCCCGCCGACGTCGGCGTGGCCGCCGGGCGGCTGACCGTGCTGGCCCCGGGCGAGGCCCCCCGCACGGGCGGCGCGGCCGAGGTGATCGACGCGCGCGGGCGCGTGGTCTCCCCCGGCTTCGTCGACGTGCACACGCACTCCGACGGCGTCACGCTGCTCGGCCGATCCGGCGACGGCTCCGGCGGCGGCTCCGGCAGGGCACTGGTGCGGGCGTCGGTGCTGCAGGGCGTCACCACCGAGATCTGCGGCAACTGCGGGTCCGGCCTCTTCCCTGCCCTGCCGGAGCGGCTGCCGGCCATGCGCGCCGAGGCGCGGATCACCTTCGGCGGCGACGTCGGCGTGTACGCCGATTTCGCGGGTTTCGCCGCCGCGCACGCGCGGGTGCCCCGGGCCAACCACCTGACCTCGCTGGTCGGCCACGGCACACTCAGGGCGGGCGTGCTCGGCCCGGTCGACCGGCCCGCCCGGCCCGCCGAGCTGCGCACGATGTGCGCGCTGCTCGACGCCTCGCTGTCGCAGGGCGCGGCCGGGCTGTCCACCGGCCTCATCTACACCCCCGGCTCGTACGCCGGGACCGACGAGGTCGTGGCGCTGGCCGCGGTGGCCGCCCGGCACGGCAAGCCGTACGTCACCCACCTGCGCGACGAGATGTCGCGCGTGGAGGAGGCGCTGGAGGAGGCGATCGAGATCTCCCGGCGCAGCGGCGCGGCGCTGCACGTCTCGCACCACAAGACCGCGGGCCGGTACGCCTGGGGACGCACCGAGCGCACCCTGCCGCGCATCGCCGCGCTGCGGGCCGAGGGGATGGACGTCACCTGTGACGTCTACCCCTACACGGCGGGCAGCACGGCGCTGGCCGCCATGCTGCCGCCCTGGGCCAACGACGGCGGGCTGGGGGCGCTCACGGCGCGGCTCGGCGACCCCGCCGAGCGGGACAGGATGCGCCGGGCCATCGCGGAGGGCGTGCCCGGCTGGGAGAACACGGTCGGCAACGGCGGCTGGGACCGCATCTCGGTCGCCTGCGCCCCCCGCCATCCGCGGACCGAGGGCAGGACCATCGCCGACCTCGCGGCCTCGGCCGGTGCCGACCCCCTCGACGTGGCCGCCGACCTGCTGGTGGCCGAGGCGGGCGAGGTGACGATCATCAGCCACTCCATGGTCGAGGAGGACGTGCGGCGGGTGCTGGCCGCGCCGTACACGATGATCGGTTCCGACGGCGTGCCGAAGCCGGGCGGGCGTCCGCACCCGCGCTGGGCCGGGACGTTCCCCCGGGTGCTCGGGCGGTACGTCCGGGAGCTGGGGCTGCTCGGGCTGGAGGAGGCGGTGCACAAGATGACCGGGATGGCCGCGGCCCGTTTCGGGCTGACCGGGCGCGGTGTGATCCGCGACGGCGCGCACGCCGACCTGGTGGTCTTCGACCCCGCGGCGGTGGCCGACCTGGCGACGTTCACCGAGCCGCTGCTGCCGCCCGCCGGGATCGACGTGGTCGTCGCGGGTGGTCAGGTGGTGGTGCGCTACGGCGCGGAGACCGGCGCGCGTCCGGGTTCGGTGCTGGCGTTGTGAAGGGGATGACGTGGTGAGCGGAAAGGACGCCGTCGGCGTGCCGGGGGCGGCGCGGCTGGCGGAGGCGGCGGCCGCCTGTCCGGGCACGCTGGCGGTCTGCGTTCCCGGCCTGCTCGGGGTGAACGAGGACGTGGTGCTGCCGCTGGCCAGCACGGGCAAGGTGCTGCTGCTGGCGGCGCTCGCCCAGGACGTGGCGGCGGGCGTCGTGGACCCGGACGAGCCGGTGCCGCTGCTCGATGAGGACTACGCGGGCGGGTCGGGGTTGCTGACCGGCCTTTCGGCCCGCGTCTGGACGGCCGGCGACCTCGCGCTGCTCACCGCCTCCGTGAGCGACAACACCGCGACGAACGCGCTGCTGCGGCGGCTCGGCCTCGGCCGCGTGGACGCGGCCGCCGCCGCGCTCGGACTGGCGCGGACCCGGATCCACGACAGGATCCGCGAGCCCAGGCTCCCGGTGCACCCGCCGGCCTTCGCCACCGGGACGGCGCGCGAGCTGGCCGGGCTCATGCGGTCCCTGGCGCACGGCCGCGAGCCGTGGCGGCGGCTGCTGGTCGGCTGGATGGCGCACAACACCGACCGCGCGCTGGTGCCCGCGCTGCTCCCGCACGAGCCCGAGGACCGCGACCCGCCGGTGGCCCTGCCGTACGCCGCCGGGGTCTGGGTGGCGAACAAGACCGGCACCGACGCCGGCACCCGGGCCGACGTGGGCGTCATGGCCGGGAGGCGGTGGGAGGGCTACGCCGTGCTCGCGCACGGGCCGGTGGGCCGCGAGCACGCCCTGGTGCGGGCGATCCGGCAGGCGGGCCTCGCCATCGCGCAAAGCGTCCTGCCCTTCGCGGACGGCCGGGTGCACCGGCCGTAGCCGCGCCATGGCGTGGTCTCGTCCCGGAGCGCCGGCGAGCCCGCGGAACGTGCCGAGGGGGAACAGTGAGAGGATTGCGAGGGTGACGGCAGGAACCAGTGACATCGAGAAGGCGGCCAGTGTGCTGCGCGCCGGAGGCCTGGTGGCCTTCCCCACCGAAACCGTCTACGGTCTGGGCGCCGACGCCGAGAACGCCGCCGCCGTCGCGCGGGTCTTCCAGGTCAAGGGGCGCCCGCCCACTCACCCGCTGATCGTCCACCTCGCGGCCGCGGAGCATCTGGGCGACTGGGCCGAGGACGTGCCCGCGACGGCGCGCCTGCTGGCCGAACACTTCTGGCCGGGGCCGCTCACTTTGGTCCTGCGGCGTGGCCGCAGGGTGTCCCTCGAGGCGACGGGCGGCTTGGAGACGGTGGCCGTGCGCGTGCCCGGCCACCCCGTCGCGCTCGCGCTGCTGTCGGCCTTCGGGGGCGGGGTCGCGGCCCCGTCCGCCAACCGCTTCGGGTCGGTCAGCCCCACGACGGCGGACCACGTCCGTGCGGAGCTCGGCGACGCCGTCGACTTCGTGCTGGACGGCGGCCCCTGCGAGGTCGGCGTCGAGTCGACCATCGTCGACGCCACGGGCGACACCCTGAGTGTCCTCCGCCCGGGCGGGGTGACGCGCGAGGACCTCGAAGCGGTGCTGGGGCTCCCGCTCGCGGTCCACTCGACGAGCCGTGTGCGGGTGCCGGGCCAGCATCCGTCACACTACGCGCCGCGTGCGCGGGTCGTCCTCGTCGAACCCGAGAAGGTCGTCGCCGAAGCGGAGCTCGCGCAGGAGCTGGGGCATCGGGTGGGCGTCTTCCTTCCCCCCGCCTTGGCCGGCGCCCCGGTGAAGGCGCACGCCGTGGTGGCCGTCCCCGATTCGGCGGCCGCCTACGCCCGCGGGCTGTACGGGTTCCTGCGGGAGCTCGACCAGCGGGGGTGCGACCTCATCGTCGCCTCCTTGCCGCAGGAGCAGGGGCTGGGACTCGCGATCGCCAACCGGCTTCGCCGCGCCGCGGGGCCCCGGCCCTCCGACTGACCCGGGCCGTCATCACATCTGACCAGGCCCGATACTGGGGAAATGCTCAGCAGCCACCGCCTCAAGGTGCTCCTGGAGGTCTTCAGGACCGGGAGCATCGCCGGAGCCGCCAAGTCCCTGCGGCTGTCGCCTTCGGCCGTCTCCCACCAGCTCGCCCGGCTGGAGGAGGAGGCGGGGGTCGGGCTGGTGGAGCGGGCCGCGCACAGCCTGCGGCTGACCGCGGCGGGCCACCGCCTGGCCGGGCGGGCCCAGGAGGTGCTCGACCTCATCGAGTCCGCCGAGAAGGACCTGCTCGCGCAGGCGCGGGCGGACGCCGGGCAGTTGCGGATCGGGTTCTTCGCCTCGGCCGGTTACCGGCTGCTGCCGATGGCGCTGTCGTCCTTCACGGCGCGCCATCCGGGGGTCGTGCTCGACCTGGTGCTCGGGCAGCCGCACGAACTGCTGACCGACGTGGAACGCGGCGAGCTGGACGTGCTGGTCGTGTTCGAGCACGCGCTGGACCCCTGGAAGGCGCCGAAGGGCGTGGAGGTCGTCCACCTGTTCGACGAGCCGCAGCTTCTCGTGATGCCGGTCGGCCACCCGGTGGGAAACCGGCCCCGCGTTCGGCTGACCGACCTGGCCGACGAGCCGTGGATCACCACGTTCGGCACCGAGACCCCGGTGTCGGTGCTGGAGCGGGCCAGCGCCCTGGAGGGGTTCACGCCCACCATCCGCTGCCGCAGCGACCACTACGAGGTGACGCTCGGCCTGGTCCGGGCCGGGCTCGGCGTGGCCCTCGTGCCGAGCCTCGGCGTGCAGGGCGCGGCGGGAATCCAGGTCTGCCAGGTGGAGGGGCAGAAGCTCTACCGGCGGGTCGGCGCCGCCCTCCGCCCGACCAACCCCAACCCCGCCCTGCGCGCGTTCGTCGACTACCTCAGAGACGCCTCGGCCCGTCTCAGCGTCACCATTCGGTAGGGTCGCGGCATGCGGTGCGGCCTTCTCACTGGCGCGCCTGCGCGGTTCCGGACGATCCGGGCAGGGCTCCGACGGCCCTCGGGCGGCCGTCCATACTGACTGAATGATCACCTGGACGGCGGACGCGGTGTCCGCCCCGGGGCGGACGACAGCCGCACATGATCGTTCATACGGTCCACCGGTCGCCGGAGCGCGCGGCCCGGGGGAACCCCCGAGGACCGCCGCTCCTTGTCACGAGACCGAGGAGCATCTTGAACAAACGCCTGTCACTCTCCGCCGTCGGCGTCGCACTCGCCCTCACCCCGCTGGTCCCCGGCACGGCGGCCGGGGACACCTCCCCCTGGGCCTCCGACACCCTGGCCGGCACCTCCGCCGAGGCCCTCGCGGTCGCCGGTTACTGGAGCGCCGGCGGCGGCGCCGCCCTGCGCAGGGCCACGCCCTTCCAGCCCGAGAACCTCCGGCCGCCGTTCGCCATGCAGCCGCCTGTCGGGCCCACGGGGGAACAGGGATCGGTCGCCCCCGGGCACGAGCTCGGTTATGAGCCGCCCGCCGAGGATCCGCAGGGCGTCGTGCTGCCCAAGACGGTCGGCAAGGTCTTCTTCGTCGACGGCCAGGGCCGGGAACGCTGGTGCTCGGCCACCTCGATCGAGTCGGCGCACCGCAACGTGGTCGCCACCGCCGCCCACTGCGTGTACGACCCCGCCGTCACCGGCGAGGTCATGGACAAGTGGGTCTTCGTCCCCGGCTATTACCAGGGCAAGAGCCCCTACGGGATCTACGTGGGCGAGCGGGTCTGGACGCACCGCGACTTCGACGCGTCCGAGGACTACGACTTCGACTACGCCTTCGCCAACGTCCACAACGGCGTGCGGCTGTCTTCGATCACGCCGGTCACGCAGGCGGAGTACGACGCCCACACCGGTGCGAAGTGGATCCAGGACGGTGTGCCCTACACGGCGGCCGCCCAGGACAACGGCCGTCTCGGCGACAATGTCGGCGGTCAGGGCCTGATCTACAACAGACGGCCCGACTACATGGTCTATGCCTTCGGCTACCCCGCGAGCCCTCATCCCGACGGCGACTCCCCTTATTCGGGGGTCACGATGAAGTGGAGCTACGGGCGCGTCGACCACCGGTACGTCTCGACGAACCCGGCGGCCAACAGCGCGGACAACCACGTCGGAATCAAGAGCAGCTTCACGCCGGGGGCCGACGGCGCGCCGATGCTGGCGTCGTACGGCAACCGCGAGCGACTCGGCTATGTCAGCGGCCTGGTCAGCTATTTCGTCGACTATGACGGAAACGGCCGATACGACCAGATCACCTCGGCGTACTTCGACGGCGAGACCGGCGCGGTCTACCGTGAGGCCGCCCAGGTGGCGACCGGCCCTGTGGGTTGAGAACGCCGAGAACACGGCGCCCGGCCCGCCTGCCGCGGGCCGGGCGCCGGTTCCGTCACCAGTCGCCCAGTCTGCGCGCGCTCCGCTCGCCCCGCTCATGCCGGCGGAACGCCTGTGCCATCGCCAGGGCCGCGGCTCCCAGCGCAAGGGTCACGATGCCGATCGCCACGTTGTTCCAGATGGTCGTCGCCGTGGCCTCACGACCCGCGCGCACCACGAACGGCGAGACGATCGCCCACACGCCGAGCAGCGGGAGCAGCCACCCCAGTCCGTACGTGCGGCCGTAGGCGGCCGCGAGCCCGAGAGCGAGGGCGGAGATCACGAGGCCGGTGACGAGATTGCTGACGGTCAGGCCGCGAAGTCCGAAGAATCCGACGATCCACGGCGAGAGGGCCAGGTAAAGACCGGCCAGGAAGGCCAACCCCTCCAACACCTGGGCGGGGGCCGTCGAGCCCGCCCGATCGTACGTCTGTCGCAGTTCGCTGACGTCAGGATGACGCTCGAGGCCGGTGGGTCCAACCATGTCTGGTTCCGCCTTTCCTGCTGCGTGCGTTTGTGCAAACGGCCATACCCCTAAAAATCCCGGAATTCTCGATTTTTATTAATATTCGAGCCTTTCTTTGGTATTGACCGAATAAAAAGGGTTCGGAGTGCTCACGGCGACATGCGGCGGCCATCGCCGGGGAGGGTAGTGACAGGGCCTCGACCAGAGGGCCCGCGACGACGAGAAGCCTGAGACGGGGCGCTGGGCTCATGATCGCTGTTGTCCTGGCGGTGCTCGCCGCGGCGGCCAACGCCGTCGCGTCCGTGCTGCAGCGCCGGGCCGCGCGTGCCGCCCCCGCCGCCGAGGCGTTCCGGCCCGGCCTGATCTGGGACCTCGTGCGGCGGCCCGCCTGGCTGGGCGGCATCGCCGCGCTCATCGCCGGTTTCCTGCTGCAGGCGGCCGCCCTGACGAGCGGGGGGCTCGCACTCGTCCAGCCCCTGCTCGTCGCGGAACTGCCGATCACGATGCTGGTGGCCGGCTGGATGTTCCGGGTCCGCGTCGATCCCAAGACCTGGCTGGCCGTCGGCTCGCTGACGGCCGGCCTGGCCGGGTTCCTCGCGGCGGCCTCGCCCACCCCCGGCGACCGCCTTCCCGGCCTGCTGACCTGGGTGGTCTCGGCGGGCGTGACCATCGGGCTCCTCGCCTGCTGCGTGGCCGCCGCGATCGCCCTCGGCGGGGCGGCCCGCGCGGTGCTGCTCGGGATGGCCGCCGGGCTGGGGTTCGCCTACACCGCCGTCCTCATGAAGCGCACGGTGGACGAGCTGCCGGCCGGCGCGCGGACGCTCGCCGGCTCCTGGTCGCTCTGGGCCATGGTGGCCGCCGGGCTGTGCAGCCTGTTCCTGCTGCAGAACGCCCTGCACAGCGGTCCGCTGGTCGCCGTGCAGCCCGCGTTGACCGTGACCGACCCCGTGGCGAGCACGGCGTACGGCGTGGCGATGTTCGGCGAGGACATCCGCACGGGCCCGTGGGTGGTGCCCGAACTGACGGGCATGGCCCTCATCCTGTACGGCAGCGTGCTGCTGTCGCGGTACGCGCCGCTCAGGAAGCAGGCTCACATGCTCGGGACGCGGCGGCGAGGCCGGGGAGAAGAAGGGACTCGGCCGGCGCCGCGGTGAACAGGGCGGCCGCCCGCGCGGTGAGCGCGGCCCGCCCGGGCAGGCCGGGCTGGAGCCGGTCGAGCGTCCGCAGCAGGTCCGCACGGCGGCGCACGTGGAGGCTCACCCCCGCGTGTGCCATCGCGCGCACGCCGTCCCCGCCGTGGCCCGCGATAGGCCGGTACGTCACGACCGGCACCCCCGCGGCGAACGCCTCCCGGCAGGTCAGCCCGCCCGCGTTGTCGACCAGCGCGTACGCCGAGGCGAGCAGGTCGGCCAGGTCGTCGCGCCAGCCGAGGGCGGCGCCCGCTCCGGCGCGGCCGAGCAGCCGCCCGAGACGGCGGCGCAGCCGCTCGTTGCGCCCGCACAGCACGACGGGCGCGTACCTCCCCGACCGGGCCAGGATCCCGGCGGTCTCGGTGACCCGGCCGACCCCCCAGGATCCCGCGCAGACGAGCACGATCGGCCCGCCGTCCCGCAGGCCCAGCCGGGCCCGGACGTCCGCCGGGCCGGCCTGCCCCCGGGACGCCGCGAACCCAGGGCGGACGATCGGGGCGCAGCGGAAGGCCGGACGGCCGAGGGCGGCCGTCACGGCGAGGGCCGTGGCCGCGTCCGGGCACAGGTAGCGGTCGTTGCCGGGGTGGAGCCAGAGGCGGTGCACGGCGAAGTCGGTCAGCACGACCACGCTCGGCGCCGCGAGCCGCCCCCGCGCCCGCAGATGCCCCGCGGCCTGCGCGGCCACGTGGAAGACCGGCACGACCAGCGAGGGGCGGACGCGGCGCACCACCCGGGCCAGCCCGGCGGCGGCCACCACCGTCAGCGGCGAGGTGGACGGGGCCCGGCGTGAGACGAAGAAGACGCGGTAGACCAGCGCGTACAGCCACGGCGCCCGCAGCATCACCACGCGGTACCACCACCGCAGCAGCGCGCCGAGCCGCAGCGGCAGCAGGGCGAGCACGTCCACGACCTCCGCGCGCACCCCGGCGGCGGTCAGGCGGCGCGCCAGTTCGGCGGCGACGGCGTCGTGGCCCGCGCCCATCGAGGCGCTGACGATCAATGCCCTGTCCCTCATGGCCCTCCTTCCCGGGTGGGGGGCGGCGTGGCGGACACTGGAAGGCGATGCGACCTCACGCGCTCGCCGCCGCCGCCGGACTGGCCCTGCTCCACGCGGGACCGGGGGCGGCCTGGCTGCCTCCGGTCCGCCGCTTGCTGCCGTCCCTGGCGGGCGAGGGCGATCCCGGGCACGTGGCGCTGACCTTCGACGACGGGCCGGACCCGCGGTCGACCCCGCTGTTCCTCGACGAGCTGGACCGGCTCGGCTGCCGGGCGACCTTCTTCCTTCTCGGCGAGCTGCTCGAACGCCACCCCGAGGTCGGACGGAGCATCGCGCGGGCCGGTCACGAGGTGGCCGTGCACGGCTGGCGGCACGGCAACGCCCTGGTCACCCGGCCGGGCAGGGTCGCCGCGGAGATCGGCAGGGCCGCGCGCCTCGTCGCCGCCGTCACCGGCGTCCGGCCCTCGTGGTACCGCCCGCCGTACGGGGTGCTGAGCACCGAGGCGCTGCTCGCGGCCCGGTGGCACGGCCTGCGGCCGGTGCTGTGGACGGCCTGGGGCGCGGACTGGACGGCACGGGCCACGCCCGGCTCGGTGCTGCGCACCCTGGAGCCCGGCCTGCGCGGCGGGGCGACGCTGCTGCTGCACGACTGCGACCACACCTCCGCCCCGGGTTCCTGGCGCTCGGCGCTGGGCGCGCTCGCCGGCGTGGTCGGCCGTTGCCGGGCCGCCGGACTGCGGGTCGGGCCGCTGGGCGCCCACGGCGTGGGTGTACCCGGCGGCGCGGGGGCCCACCGGTTCCCGGTCCCGGCGAGCTTTTACCCGCGGCGGGAAGCGCGGCCGGAAGCGTAAGAAGCGGAGAAAGAGGCCGCTCGCTTCAGCCCTCTTTCCCGGCCACGTTTTTACCGCTCATTCCGTTTCAGGCGCGGTGGCGCACGGCGCTTTTCCCGCGGCGTTGCGCACGTAAAAACACCCGCCCGCTTTGTCGGGTTTTGTGGTGAATTGCGGTGGAGATTCTTCAGGCATGTCCGCAGCGGACGTACGCGACGCCGCGCGCCGGGAGAACTTCCCGGTGGCCTCCCGCCTGCTGCCGCGCGCGTACCGCCGCGACCTGATGGCGGTGTACTGCTTCGCCCGTTACGTGGACGACGTCGGCGACGAGGCGGACCCCGCCGAGCGGCCCGCCCTGCTCGCCGCGGTGGAGGCCGACCTGGGCCGCCTCTACGCCGGGGGGAGCCCGCGGCTGCCCGCCGTACGGGCGCTGACGCCGCTGGTCGCCGGGCGGGGAGTGCCGCGGGCGCATTTCCTCCACCTCGTGGAGGCCAACCGGCGCGACCAGGTGACGCGGCGCTACGACACCTTCGCGCAGCTGCTGGCCTACTGCGAGCTGTCCGCCAACCCGGTCGGCCGGATCGTCCTGCACGTCTTCGACGCGGCCACGCCGGAGCGGGCGCGGCTGTCGGACCGCATCTGCTCGGCCCTCCAGGTGATCGAGCACTGCCAGGACGTGGGCGAGGACCACGCCCGCGGCCGGGTCTACCTCCCCGCCGAGGACCTGCGCAGGTTCGGCTGCCGCGAGGCCGACCTGGCCGCCCCGCGCACGTCCCCGCGGCTGCGCCGGGCCGTGGCCCTGCAGGCCCGCCGCGCCGCCACGCTGCTGGACGAGGGCATGCCGCTGCTGGAGACGCTGAGCGGGTTCGCGCGTACCGCGGTGGCCGGGTACGTCGCGGGCGGCCTGGCCGCGCTCGCGGCGCTGGAGCGCGGGCGGCACGACGTCCTCGGCCGGGCGGTCCGCGCGCGCCGCCGCGCGGTGCTCGGCGAGTGGGCACGCGTGCTGAAGGAGGTGAACGGTGACGGTTCCCGGCGCGATTCCTGATCCCGTTCCCGATCACCCGCCCGGCCCCGCGCTGCACCCCGTCGGCGCGGGATCGGCGCGCGCGCCGGCGCCCGTGCCGCTGCCGCTGGCCTACCGGTACTGCGAGCGCGTCGTGCGCACCCGGGCACGCAACTTCGCCTACGGAATCCGCCTGCTCGCCCCGCCCGAGCGCCGCGCGCTCAGCGCGCTCTACGCCTTCGCCCGGCGGATCGACGACATCGGCGACGCGGCCGGGCCGGTGGACGAGCGGCTGTCGGCGCTGGAGGCGGCGCGGGCGGGGCTGCGGGCGGCGCGGCCGGACCTCTCCGACCCCGTGCTGGTGGCCCTGCGCGACACCGCCGCGCGCTTCCCCGTCCCGCTGGAGGCGTTCGAGGAGCTGATCGACGGATGCGCCGCCGACGTCGCGGGCGCGCACTACCAGTCCCACGACGACCTCGTCGGCTACTGCCGGGAGGTCGCCGGGTCCATCGGGCGGCTGACGCTCGGCGTCTTCGGCCTGCCCGGCGGCCCGGGCCGCGACGCGGGGTCGCTGCGGCGCGCGGCGCGGCTCGCGGACTCCCTGGGGGTGGCGCTGCAGCTCACCAACGTGCTCAGGGACCTGCGGGAGGACCGGTGCGCCGGGCGGGTGTACCTGCCGGCCGACGACCTGCGCAGGTTCGGCTGCACGCTCGGCCTGGACGCGTCGGGGGCGTTCACCGACCCGCCCGAACGGCTGGCGCGGCTCGTCCGGTACGAGGCCGGGCGGGCGCTCGCCTGGTACGCCGAGGGGACGCGCCTGATCCCGCTGCTCGACCGGCGCAGCGCGGCGTGCACCGCGGCGATGGCCGGGATCTACCGGCGGCTGCTCGCCCACATCGCCGCCGACCCGGCCCGGGCGCTGGCCGGGCGTCTGTCGCTCACGCCCTGGGCGAAGGCGATGGTCGCGGCCCGGGCGATCGCGGGAGCGGCCCGATGAAGGGCGCGATGAACGGCCCGAGGAACGGCACGCCCGTGGCGGTGGTGGGCGGCGGCCTCGCCGGCATCACCGCGGCCCTCGCCCTCGCGGAGGCCGGCCGGCCGGTGACCCTGTACGAGGCGCGGCCCCGGCTCGGCGGGGCCACCCACTCCTTCGTCAGGGGCGGCCTGACGGCCGACAACGGGCAGCACGTCTTCCTGCGCTGCTGCACGGCGTACCTCGGTCTGCTCGACCGGCTCGGCGGGACGGGGCGGGTGCGCCTGCAGGAGCGCTTCGACGTGCCCGTGCTGACCCCGCGAGGCGGACGGGCGCGGCTGCGCCGGGCCGCGCTGCCCGGGCCGTTCCACCTGCTCCCGGCGCTCGCGGGCTACCGCCTGCTGTCCCCCGCCGACCGGCTGCGCGCGGTGCGCGGCGCGTTCGCGCTGCGCGGGCTCGACCCGGCCGAGCCCGCCCTCGACCGGGCCGCGCTCGGCGGCTGGCTGGCCGCCAACGGCCAGCGGGAGGCCGTACGACGGGCGCTGTGGGACCTGTTCGCGGTGGCAGCGCTGAACATCCCGTCCGACGAGGCGGCGCTGGGGTCGGCGGCGATGGTCTTCAGGACGGCCCTGCTGGGCCGCGCCGACGCCGCCGACATCGGCGTGCCGTCCGTGCCGCTCGGCGACCTGCACGGCGGCGCCGCGCTCGCGGCCATCGCCCGGCTGGGCGGCGAGGTGCGGCTGCGGGCGAAGGTCGAGGCGGTGCTGCCGGGGCCCTCGGTCCTCGTGGGCGGCCGGCGGGTCGAGGCGTCGGCCGTCGTCGTCGCCGCGCCGCACGGCCAGGCCGCGCGGCTCGTCCCCCCGGACGCGGCGCCGGACCGGGACGCCTGGGCCGGCCTCGGCGCGAGCCCGATCGTCAACGTGCACGTGGTCTACGACCGGCCGGTCACCCGGCTGCCGTTCGCCGCCGTCGTCGGCTCACCGGTGCAGTGGATCTTCGACAGGACCGAGGCGGGCGGGCTCGCCCGGGGCCAGTACCTGACGGTCTCGGTGTCGGCGGCGCGGCACTGGATCGACGTGCCCACGGCCGTGATGCGGGAGGTGTTCCCGCCCGAACTGGAGCGGCTGCTGCCGGCCGCGCGGCAGGCGCGGGTCGTGGACCTGTTCATCACCAGAGAGCGGCGGGCGACCTTCCGGCAGGTCCCGGGGAGCGGAGGGCTGCGCCCCGGCGCGGCCACCCGGTGGCCGGGGCTGTTCCTCGCCGGCGCGTGGACCGACACGGGCTGGCCCGACACGATGGAGGGAGCCGTGCGCAGCGGACTCCAGGCTGCCCGCCTCGTGCGGCGGCATCTCGAACGGGAGCAGGCGCCGTGACCGGCGTCACCACCGGGGTCGCCACCGGCGCCGCCCGCGCGGAGACCGCCCTGAGGGCGGCGCGCGACCACCTGCTCGGCCTCCAGGCGCCCGAGGGGTGGTGGAAGGGCGAGCTGCGGACCAACGTGACCATGGACGCCGAGGACCTCCTGCTGCGCGAGTTCCTCGGCGTGCGGACCGCGCGGGAGACGGCCGAGGCCGCCCGGTGGATCAGGTCGCAGCAGCGGGCGGACGGCAGCTGGGCCAACTTCCACGACGGTCCCGCCGACCTGTCCACCACGGTCGAGGCGTACACCGCGCTGCGCCTGGCGGGCGACCCGCCCTCGGCCCCGCACATGCTCGCGGCGGCGGCCTGCGCGCGCGGGGCCGGCGGCGTCGGGTCGGCCCGGGTCTTCACCCGGATCTGGCTCGCCCTGTTCGGCCGGTGGCGGTGGGAGGACCTGCCGGTCATCCCCCCGGAGATCATGTTCCTGCCGCCGTGGTGCCCGCTGAACGTCTACGACTGGGCCTGCTGGGCGCGCCAGACCATCGTGCCCCTCACGATCGTGACCGCGCACCGGCCGGTCCGCCCGCTGCCGTTCGCCCTGCCGGAGCTGCGGGCCGGGCAGCCGCCGCGCCCGCGATATGAACGGGCCGCGCGCACCGGCTGGGACGCGGCGTTCGCGGCGCTCGACCGCGCCCTGCACCGCTACGAACGGCGGCCGGTGGCCGCGCTGCGCCGCGCCGCGCTGCGGCGGGCCTCCGAGTGGGTCGTGGCCCGCCAGGAGGCCGACGGCTCCTGGGGCGGCATCCAGCCTCCCTGGGTCTACTCGCTGATCGCCCTGAGCCTGAGCGGGTACGGCCTGGACCATCCCGTCATGCGGGCCGGCCTGGCCGGGCTGGACAGATTCACCATCAGGGAGAACGGCACACGCCGGCTCGAGGCGTGCCAGTCGCCCGTCTGGGACACCGCGCTCGCGATGACCGCCCTCCTGGACGCCGGCCTGCCCCGCGACCATCCCGCGCTGGACAGAGCGGGCGGATGGCTGCTGCGCGAGGAGGTGCGCGGGCCGGGCGACTGGGCGGTGCGGCGGCCCGGGCTAGCGCCGGGCGGCTGGGCGTTCGAGTTCGACAACGACGGCTACCCCGACGTCGACGACACGGCGGAGGTGGTCCTCGCGCTGCGCCGGTGGGGCCGGCCCGACGCCCGCCCGGCGGTGGAGCGGGGGCTGCGCTGGATGGCCGGGATGGCCTGCCGCGACGGCGGGTTCGCCGCCTTCGACGCCGACAACACCCGCACGCTGTGCCTGCGGCTGCCGTTCTGCGACTTCGGCGCGGTCATCGACCCGCCGACGGCCGACGTGACCGCGCACGTGGTCGAGGCGCTGGCGGCCGAGGGCCTGGCCCGCTCCCCCGTCGTACGGCGGGCCGTGCGGTGGCTGCTGCGGGCGCAGGAGCCCGACGGCTCGTGGTTCGGCCGATGGGGGGCCAACCACGTGTACGGCACCGGCGCGGTGCTGCCCGCCCTCGCGGCGGCCGGGGTGCCGTCCGGCGCCCCCTGCGTACGGCGGGCCGTGGCCTGGCTGGAGGCGCACCAGCACCCCTGCGGCGGCTGGGGCGAGGACATGCGCTCCTACCGCGACCCCGCGTGGATCGGGCGGGGCGAGCCGACCGCGTCGCAGACGGCGTGGGCCCTCATCGCCCTGCTCGCCGCCGGGGAGCGCGGCCGGTCCGTGGACAGGGGGGCGGCCTGGCTGGCCGGCAGCCAGCGCCCCGACGGCACGTGGGACGAACCGCACTACACCGGGACGGGCTTCCCCGGCGATTTCTTCATCAACTACCACCTCTACCGCCTCGTCTTCCCCCTCAGCGCGCTCGGCCGCTACCTGCGTGCCCGGGAGGTGACGCCATGACCGGCCTGATCGTGTGCACGGCGCTGGGAATGGAGGCCCGGGCCGTCGCCCGCGGCCTGCGTCCCGCGCGTGACCATCCCCGTGTCCGGATCTTCCGCATCGGGATGGGGCCGGACCGGGCGGCGCGCGCGGCGGCCCTGCTCCCGCCCGCCGACGCTCTCGCCGTCACCGGCTTCGGCGGGGCCCTCCACGACGGCCTGCGTCCCGGGGACGTGCTCGTCGCCACCGAGGTCCGCTCCGGCGGCCGGGTCTGGCCGTGCCCGTCGGCCCCGCTGCTCGCCGGAGAGCTCGTCCGGGCGGGGCTGCCCGCCCGCACCGGCCCGCTCGTCACCGCGCCGGGGATAGTGTCGGGCCGCGCCCGGCTCGCCCTGGCCCGCGAGGGCGCCTGCGCCGTCGACATGGAGAGCGCCCCCCTCGCGGAAGCCGCGGGCGGGCGGCCGTTCGCGGCCGTGCGGGTCATCGTGGACACCCCCGGCGCCCCCCTGCTGAACCCCGCCACCGTGGGCGGCGCGGTCGCCGCGCGCCGCGCGCTCGCCCGGATCGGCCCGGTGCTGGCGCGGTGGGCGGCGGCCGTGGGCCCGCGCCGGGTCCTGCTGGCCTCGCCCCGCTCGTTCTGCGCCGGGGTCGAGCGGGCCATCGAGATCGTGGAGCGCGCGCTGGACCGGTTCGGCGCGCCCGTGTACGTGCGCAAGCAGATCGTGCACAACATCCACGTCGTACGCGGCCTGGAGCGGCTCGGCGCGGTGTTCGTCGACGACCTGGCCGAGGTGCCGGACGGCGCGGTGACCGTCTTCTCCGCGCACGGGGTCGCGCCCGCCGTGCGGGAGGAGGCGGCGCGGCGCGGGCTGCGCGTCGTCGACGCGACCTGCCCGCTGGTCGCGAAGGTCCACGCGGAGGCCCGCAGGTTCGCCGCGCGGGGCGACCTCGTCGTGCTGATCGGCCACGCCGGGCATGAGGAGGTCGAGGGCGTGCTCGGGGAGGTGCCCGGCGCGGGCGTGCTGGTCGAGGACGAGGCCGGCGTCGAGGGGCTGGCCGAGGGCCCGCGGACGGGGCGGGGGGTCGCCTACCTCACCCAGACCACGCTCGCGGCCGACGAGGCCGGGCGGGTCGCGGCGGCGGTCCGGCGGCGCTTCCCGGACGCCGAGGGCCCGCGCGGCGAGGACATCTGCTACGCGACGACCAACCGGCAGCGCGCGGTGCGCGCCGTCGCCGCGGAGGCCGATCTGGTCCTGGTCGTCGGGTCGGCGAACTCCTCCAACGCCCTGCGCCTCACCGAGGTCGCCGCGCGCTCCGGTGACGCCTCTCCATGTGGCGGGGCGCCGCTCGTCCGCCTGGTCGACGGTCCGGGCGACGTCGCGCTCGACTGGCTGCGCGGAGTGCGGACGGTCGGACTGACCGCCGGGGCGTCGACGCCCGGCTCGCTGGTGGACGGCGTCGTGGCGGCCCTCGGCGGACTCGGCCCGCTGGAGGTGGAGGAGCGGCGGGTGACCGAGGAGAACGTCGAGTTCACATTGCCGAAGGAGGTGCGGCCCTGATGCCGATGCCCTTACGCCAGAGCCTGCGCGTGGGCGCGTACATCCTGCGCCAGCGGCTGCGCCGGCGGGAGAGGTTCCCGCTGCTGCTCGAACTCGAGCCGTTGTTCGCGTGCAACCTGAAGTGCGCGGGCTGCGGGAAGATCCAGCACCCGGCCGGCGTGCTGAAACAGCGCATGCCCGTCGAGCAGGCGGTGGCCGCGGTCGAGGAGTGCGGCGCCCCGATGGTGTCGATCGCGGGCGGGGAGCCGCTCATGCACCCGCAGATCGGGGAGATGGTCGAGGCGCTGGTGGCGCGCAGGAAGTACGTCTTCCTGTGCACCAACGCGCTGCTGATCCCGCGCAGGATCGACCGGTTCACGCCCTCGCCGTACTTCGCCTGGGCGGTCCACATCGACGGCCTGCGCGAGCGGCACGACGCGTCGGTGTGCAAGGAGGGTGTGTTCGACGAGGCGGTCGCGGCGGTGCTCGAGTGCCGGCGGCGCGGCTTCCGCGTCACCACCAACACCACGTTCTTCGCCGGGGACAGCCCGCGCACGGTCGTCGAGGTGCTCGACTTCCTCAACGACGAGCTGCGCGTCGACCAGATGATGATCTCGCCGGGGTACGCCTACGAGAAGGCGCCCGACCAGGACTGCTTCCTGGGCGTGCGGCAGACGCGGGAGCTGTTCCGCGCCGCGTTCGCGGGCGGCAACCGCAGGCGGTGGCGGTTCAACCACTCGCCGCTGTTCCTCGACTTCCTGGAGGGGAAGACCGACTTCCCCTGCACGGCCTGGGCGATCCCCTCCTACTCGGTGTTCGGCTGGCAGCGGCCCTGCTACCTGATGGCCGACGGGTACGCGAAGACCTACCGGGAGCTGGTCGAGGAGACCGACTGGGACTCCTACGGCCGGGGGCGGGACGCCCGCTGCGCCAACTGCATGGCGCACTGCGGCTACGAGCCGACGGCGGTCTTCGCCACCCTCGGCTCGCTGCGCGAGTCCCTGCGCGCGCTGCGCGGCACCTGACGGTTCCGCGGCCTCAGGGGCGGCCGAAGCGGCGGGCGAGGACGCGGAAGGCGCCGGGCGCGGCCCCGTGCAGGCGGGCGGGCAGGCGCAGCCAGGCCGGCACGTACACCTCGGCGCGCCCGCGCTCGACGGCGACCGCGATGGCCCGGGCCACCCGCTCCGGCGGGACGGGCGCCGGCCTGCGGCGGGTGTACGGCCGGCCGCGCCGGGCGAAGAACGGCGTGTCGACCACCCCGGGCACCACGGCGGTCACGCCGACCTCCGGCAGTTCGTAGCGCAGGCTCTCGGCGAAGGCCAGCAGGCCCGCCTTGGTCGCGGCGTACACCGCCTCCTCCCGCACGCCCACCACGCCGGCGATCGAGGCGACGTAGACGAGGTGGCCCCGGCCGCGCTCGATCATCCCGGGCAGCAGCAGCCGGGTGAGCTGCAGGTGAGCCGTCAGGTTGACCGCGACCACGCGTTCGGCCGTGCCGCCGGACATCCGCGCGAGCGGCCCGCTCCAGCCCTCGCCCGCGCACGCCACCAGCACGTCCACCCGCCCGGCGCGTACGGCGAGGTCCGCGCCCCGGTCGACGGTGCCGTCGGACAGGTCGGCGGGCAGCGGCTCGCCGCCGGTCCGGGCGGCGACGCCGGCGAGCGCCTCCTCGTCGCGCCCGGACAACACCAGCCGCGCGCCGCGCGCCGACAGCTCCAGCGCCGTGGCGGCGCCGATGCCCGACGACGCGCCCGTGACGAGCACCCGTGCCTCCGCCAGCCGCATGCGCCCCCACCCCCTCGCCCCTGGGTGTACCCGCAAGTGGGCACGGTGGAAGAAGGCGCCGCGCGTGCGTGATCGAACAATTGGCGTACGGGCCCGTGATCCCGTGCCGGGCCCGCAGCCCCTTTCTCCGGATCGAGGTTTGCGCATGGCGACCGAAGCGGTTTCCGCATTCCACCCCTCCCGCCGGGGAGGGGAGCTCAACGCCCGGCACCACCGTGCCGCGCTCGGTGTCTTCGCCTTCATCGTCGTGGCCCACTGGGCCGAGCACATCGCCCAGGCCATCCAGGTCTACGTGCTCGGCTGGAAACTCCCCGAGGCCCGCGGCGTGCTCGGCCTGCCCTTCCCGTGGCTGGTCACGTCCGAGTGGATGCACTACGGCTACGCGCTGCTGATGCTGGTGGGGCTGATCATGCTCAGGCACGGCTTCACCGGCCGGGCCCGCGTCTGGTGGAACGTGTCCCTCGGCATCCAGGTCTGGCACCACTTCGAGCACTTCCTGCTGCTCGTGCAGGCGCTGGCCGGAGCCAACCTGCTGGGCCGCCCGGCGCCGACCAGCATCATCCAGTTGCTGGTGCCGCGCATGGAGCTGCACCTGTTCTACAACACCCTCGTGACGATCCCGATGGTCGTCGCGATGATCCTCCACCGTCGTCCCAGCACCGCCGAGCGCGCGCTGATGACCTGCTCCTGCGCCCCGGCGCTCGCGAGGTGACGGCGTGACGGCCGGACCCGGGGCGGGCCGCCGCTCCCCGTTCTTCACCGCCGTCCTCACGTTCCTCGCGGTCTTCCTGCTCTTCCTGGCCGTGCCGAGCATCGGTCCCGTCGTACGGGCCGCCCGGGCGGACGGCGTCCCCGGGTCCTTCACCGCCCGGCGGGTGGAGTGCGTCCGGCACCCCGGGCACGAGTCCTGCACCTGGACGGGCGACTTCCGCTCGTCCGACGGCGCGGTCCGCCGGACCGGCATCGCGCTGTACGGCGCCGACCGCGAGATGCTGCGCGAGGGGCAGCAGACCCCGGCGGTGGACGTGGGGCGGCAGAACCGGGTCTACGGCCCCGGTGGTTCGATGGAGTGGGTGTTCACCGCGCTGCTGCTGCTGGCCGCGCTCGGCATCCTGTACGCCGCGTACAACCGGCCGGTGCGGGACCTGCTCGGCGCCCGCGTCGCCGCGACGGCCGGTCGTTGACCGGCGATCCACTCGGGAGGCGTGCCATTCCGCGTCCGACGATCATGATCGTGGGTGACTCGCTCAGCCACGGCCTGGAGGGCGACTACACCTGGCGGTACCGGCTGGCCCGCCACTTCGCCGCGTGCGGCGCGCCCATGCGGTTCGCCGGGCCGTGGACGGGCACCTGCGCCCTGCCCGACCTGGCGCCCGAGGAGGGCGCCGCCGAGGTGCGCGCGGGGAGCTACCGCCCGGGGATCGCCTTCCCCGGTGACCGGCATTACGCCCGCTGGGGCGGCCTGATGGACGAGGCCAGGGGCGGCGTCGCGGACGCCGTCGCCGCCCACCGGCCCGACCACCTCATGGTCGCGCTGGGATTCAACGACCTGGCCTGGGGCGTGAGCGGCCCCGAGCGGCTGCTGGCCCACGTCGGGGAGTTCGTGCGCCGGGCCCGCGAGGCCCGTCCGGACCTGCGGTTCCTCGTGGCCGACGTCGTCCGGCGCACTCCGCTGCCCCACCTGCCGCACCTGCCGGGGATCGTCGAGACGTACAACGCGCGCCTGCCGGGCGTCCTGGCCGCCTTGTCCACGCCGGACTCCCCCGTCGTCCCCGTCGGCCTCGCGGCCGTCTACGACCCGTACGCCGACACCTACGACGGGCTGCACCCCAACAGCGCCGGCGAGTTCAAGATCGCCAAGGCGTTCGCGGACGCGTACTCCCGGGCCTTCCACGGCGGGCGGCTGAACTTCACCGCGCCGGTTCCCGCCGCCGCCGATCCGCTCCCGATCCGCCCGCCCGGCGAGCTCGCCGTGGCGGTCAGCGGCTCCACGGCCCGGGTCTCCTGGTCGCGGGTCTTCGGCGCGAGCGGCTACTGGCTGGACCTGCGCGACGTGGACGCCGGAACGGAATTCGAGCGCTCGCCGCTGCCGATCGCGGCCTGCGGCTGCGACCTGCGGCTGCCCGGCGAGGGGACCTACGAGGTGCGGGTGAGCGCGGCCCGCGGCGACCAGGAGACGGCGCCGACGAGAGCCGTCCGGTTCGCCTGCCGCGTGCCCGCCGCCTCGCCCGGGCTTTTCCCCGAACCGGTGGACCGCCGACAGTATGACTGGGTAGCCTCCCAAGTATGACCAAGAAGATTACGATCTCCTTGCCGGACGAACTGGCCGACGAGGCGCAGGCGTCCGGCAACGCCTCGGCCTACATCGCCGCGGCGCTGCGGGAGCGACGGCGCATCCAGGGCGACCTGGCCATCATGGCCGATTTATGGGGGCCGGGCTGGCAGGACGGGATCACCGATGACGAGAGCGCCCGCGCGGCGCGCCTGATGACGGGCGGCGCCAAGGCGGACGCCGCGTGACCGACCCCGTCCCACCGGCCGGCGTCCTGTCCGGCCACGTGCTGGACCTCGACGCCGTCGTCCACCTGATCGAGGGCAAGAGCATGTACGGCAGGGCCGTCGTGCGCCAGTCCTCGGCCCACGGCGTCACCCTCCTCGTCCCCGCGCTCGCCGTCCAGGTGCTGTCGCTGGGCCCCGTCCAGCCCCGGCTCGAACGTTTCCTGCGCATGTCGATGGTGGTCACCGGCGCGCTCTCCCCCGACGACGCCGTCGAAGGCGGCCCGTACGCGCAGGCGATCATGGCGAGCCTGCGGCGCCACCGGCCGGCCGTCGCCGACGCGCACCTGCCCGACGTCCTGGTGGCCGCCCACGCCGCCGTCCACGCCACCCGCCGCGGCTGGCGGATCATCACGGCGACCCCCTACCTGTACGAGGGCCTCGACATCCGCCTGGAGATCCTCCCCTAGGCGTGCGGACGACGGGGCCACGCAAGCGCCAGCACGCTCAGCCCGAACATCAGGACGCCCAGGGGGAGATGGACCGACGGCACGTGCGCGATGCCGAGCACGACCTGGACCGAGGCGAGCACGAGGAAGCCGGCCGCGTGCCAGATCGGCCGGGGCGAGCCGCCGCCCGGCTTCCACGCCAGCACCGCCGCGAGCAGGTACAGCATCGACGCCCCGTACATCACGCGGGCTCCGATGCTGTGCAGCGTCTCTCCGTAGGACGAGGTCAGCAGCAGTCCGGCGGAGACCGCTTGGAGGAAGATGGTCAGGGTCTGCAGGGTGATCGCGATCCGCAGGAACGAGAAGGCGCGCTGTGCCGTCGCCGTCTGGATGGCCATGTCAGGGTCCCCTGTTCCGCCCCGAGGGCAGTAGATCGATATGGTCTCACCAGCCCGACGACGTGGGCCTGCGAAAGGTAAGGCGAAGGAGCCGCCGGGATCATGGGGATGGCTGGGACGAGCATCGACGAGGTGGCCGGCGAGCGGCGCCAACTGATCAACGTCGCCTACCGGTTGCTCGGTTCGCTGGCCGAGGCCGAGGACGCCGTTCAGGAGGCCTACGCGCGCTGGTACGCGCTGCCGCGAAGCCGGCAGGAGGAGATCGTGTCCCCCGGCGCCTGGCTGACGACGGTGACCGCGCGCGTCTGCCTGGACCTGCTCGGCTCGGCACGGGCCCGGCGTGAACGCTATGTCGGCGCGTGGCTCCCCGAGCCGCTGCCCGGGCCGCCACACGAGTCGCTCCATGAGTCGCTACATGAGTCGCTGCACGGCCGCGCCGGGCGGGACCGCGGCCACGGCGCCGACCCCGCCGACCAGGTGGTCATGGACGAGTCGGTGACCATGGCCTTCCTCGTCGTCCTGGAGTCGATGACGCCCGCCGAGCGGGTGGCGTTCGTCCTGCACGACGTCTTCCGCTATCCCTTCGCCGAGATCGCCGGCGTCCTCGGCCGGACCCCCGCTGCCTGCAAGCAACTGGCGGCCTCCGCCCGGCGGCGGGTGACGGCCGCGCGCGCACCGGTGACGGCGGCCGGGCAGGCCGGCGTGGTGCGGCATGTCAAACAGGCGTGGGAGACGAAGGACATCGCGGCCCTCGTCGAACTCCTCGACCCGGCCGCCGTGATGACCGCGGACGGCGGCGGGATCGCCGGCACCGCGCTGCGCCCGATCGAAGGCGCCGCGCGCATCGCCCAGTACATGGTCGCCATCGCCGGCAAGGCTCCGGGGCTCGAACTCCTGGAGCGGCCGGTCAACGGCGTGCCGGGCCTGGTGGCCCGGAGCGCCGGCGTCGTCATCGCCGTGGCCTCGTTCGATGTCGCCGACGGCCGCGTCGCCCGGATCTGGGCGGTCCGCAACCCGGAGAAGCTGCGGCCGTGGGCGCGCGACGGCTGACACTCCGGTCCCGGCTCGGGTTTCAGATCAGCCCGCGCTCCATGGCGACGACGACGGCCGCTGCCCTGCTGTCGACGCCGAGTTTGGCGAAGACGTGCTTGAGATGCGTCTTCACCGTCGTCTCGCTGATCAGCAGGGCCCTGGCGATCTCCTTGTTCGCCGAGCCCCGCGCCACCAGGCGCAGCACCTCCAGCTCGCGCGGGCTCGGCGCCTGCGCCGCGGGCCTGCCCATCAGCGCCGACGCGACCGACGGGGCCAGGACGGCTCCGCCCGCGGCGGCCGTGCGCACCGCCCGGTGCAGTTCCTCACGCGGGGCGTCCTTCAGCAGATAGCCCGCCACCCCGGCGGCCATGGCCCGGGCCACGTCGGCGTCCGTGTCGTAGGTGGTCAGCACGACCACCTTGATCTCCGGATGGTCCGCGCGGAGCCGCTCGATCGCCCCGACGCCGTCCAGGCCGGGCATGCGAAGGTCCATCAGGACCACGTGCGGCCGCGCCCGCCTGGCCATGGCCAGCGCCTCGAACCCGTCGGACGCCTCCGCCACCACCTCGATGTCCGCCACGTGGTCGAACATCCCGCGCAGTCCGTCGCGGACCACCGGATGGTCGTCGACGATCATCAATTTGAGGGGATCCGCAGGCACAGCGCCGTCCCCTCCCCCGGTGCGGACTCCACGGTCAGCGTGCCCCCGACGCCGCCGGCCCGCTCCCGCATGGCCGCCAGCCCGTACCCCGCACCGGGCGCGTCCGGGTCGAAACCCACCCCGTCGTCGAACACGTCCAGCGTCACCTCGTCGTCCATGTAGGTCAGCGTGATCGCGACCCTGCCCGCCCGGGCGTGCCTGGCCGCGTTCGACAACCCTTCCTGCGCCGCCCGCAGCAGCGTCGTCTGCACCTCGCCGGGCAGCGGCCGGGGCGTCCCCTCCACCGACACGGCCGCCGCCACCCCCGACGTCCGCGACCACCGCGCGGCCACCTCCGCGAGCGCCGCCTCGGGACCCGCGCCGGCGAGAGGGCCCGGCCGCAGCGCGTCGACCGAGCGCCGCGCCTCCCGCAGGTTGTCGCGCGCCAGCTCCTTGGCCAGCGCGATCCTCTTCCGCACGGCGTCCGGGTCGGGCATCGCCTGCTCGGCCGCCTCGAGCTGGGTGACGATGCCGCTCAGCCCCTGGGCGAGGGTGTCGTGGATCTCCCTGGCCAGCCTCGCCCGTTCCTCCAGCACCCCGACCGTCCGGTTCTGCGCGCTCTGCCGGGACACGTAGTCGACGAACAGCCCGATCGCCACGACGAGGCCGGAACTGCCGACGAGCCGCCACAGGGCGCCGGGCTCGTCCAGATGACCTCTGGCGGCGAACGTGCTGAGGACCGTCGCCACCGCCCCCACGTACGACCAGGGGCTCGCCAGCATCAGGTACGGCTGGGGCATGAGCCCGAAGACGACCACGTCGAAGGACCGGTCCCGCATCACCAGCACGATGTAGAGCGCGCAGAGGACCGCCAGGTGGAACGCCATCGGATTCGGCCGCCCGAGCAGACTCGGCCGCCGCGCCACGAAGAAGCCGTGCCAGCCGGCCATGAGCGCCACGATTCCCAGCGTCGGCAAGCCGGGGCCGGCGCCCTCCCCGGACGAGAGGACCAGTCCGAGTGCCAGGCAGGCGTAGTACAACAGGTGGAAGGCGCGCAGCCAGCGCGCCTCCCAGACGTTCACGTCCTCACTCCCATCGGAACAGCGCGGCGCCGGCGGCCGTGGCCGCCACGATTATCCCCGCCAGGATCAGCAGGGGGAAGATCGCGGCGGTGCCGGACCAGGCGTCCCCCAGGGCCTCCACGGCCGGGGTCAGGGGCAGGAAGTCGCCGATCTGACGCAGCGAGCCGGGCAGGGCCTTCCTGGGCACGGCCGCGCCGGACAGGAAGATCATGGGGAACATGACCAGCATGCCGATCAGGCTCGCGCCCCTGGTGTTGCGCACGACGGCGGCGATCACGAAACCCAGCGTGCACACCATCACCGAGCAGAGCAGGAAGGCGGCGGCCAGCATGAGGACGTCGGCGGGGGCCTGCGCGCCGAACACCGTGATCGACACGGCCACCAGCAGCACGGAGCCCGCCAGGGCCGCGGCGACCTGTGCCACCAGCTGGGCGCCGAGCAGCAGCACGGGCGAGATCGGCGTGGTGGCCAGCCGCTTGAGCACCTTGCGCTCGCGGTAGGAGGCCAGCAGGCCAGGCAGCGCGCCCATGCCGCCGATGGCGGCGATCATCGCGAGGTAGCCCGGGACCGCGCCGCTGTCGCCGCGTTTGAGCACCAGCAGCATGAGGGGGAAGGCCACCATGAAGAACAGCGAGGCGGGGTCGCGCGACAGCAGCCTGAGCTCGGCGGCCGTCAGAGCCGTGAACGCCTTCATCGGTCCACTCCTTCCAGGGCGAGGTAGGCCTCTTCCAGCGAGGCGGTACCGGTCCGGGTCATGAGCTCGGCCGGGGTGCCCGCCGCCTGCACGCGGCCGCGGGCGAAGACGGCGACCCTGTCGCAGAGCGCCTCGATCTCGTCGAAGTAGTGGCTGACCAGCACGACGGTGGTGCCCGCCGTCCTCAGGTCGTCGATCAGCCGCCAGGTCTCCCGGCGCGCGATCGGGTCCAGGCCCGTGGTCAGCTCGTCGAGCACGACCACCTCGGGGTCGCCGACCATGGCGAGCGCGAGCATCAGCCGCTGCTTCTGGCCACCCGACAGGTCGCCGAACGCCTTCCGCGCCAGCGGCCGCAGGCTCCAGCGATCCATCACCCGCCGCCAGTCGGCCGCGTCGCGGTAGAGGGAGCCGAACATGCGCAGCGCCTCGGCCACCTTCATCCGCTCGGGCAGCGAGCTGTCCTGCAGCTGCACGCCCAGGCGCTGGGCCAGGGCCCGCCGCCGGCGCGCCGGATCCTCGCCGAGCACGCGGACCGTGCCCGCGTCGGCTCGCCTGAGCCCGATCAGGCACTCCACGGTCGTCGTCTTGCCGGCGCCGTTGTGGCCGACGATCCCGAACGTCTCACCGGCCCGGACCGCGAACGTCGCCCCGTCCACGGCGTGGGTGCCCCCGTAGGTCTTGCGGAGGTCTGTCACCTCGATGGCTTCCATGCCTCGAGATTCCCGGCGGCGCCGTTCGCGCGGCATCACCCGACACGTCGCCCGGTATCCCCCGTTCGGAGGATGGCGACGCGTCATCGCAGGTCAGGGGGTACTGCCGGACAGGCCGGGGTACCAGCAGGGCATGGCCGGCCTTCCGGCGTACGCGCCGATGATGGCCCAGCTCGGGCGGCTGCCCGAGCCCGAGGGCGACTACGCGCACGAGATGAAGTGGGACGGGGTCCGCGCCCTCGGATACGTCGAGGACGGCGCGCTGCGGCTGATCTCCCGCAACGGCAGGGACATCACCGCCGCCTACCCCGAGCTCGCCGGTCTCGCCGATGCCACGGGCGGCCAGGCGGCGGTGCTCGACGGGGAGATCGTTGCCTTCGACGAGCAGGGCAGGCCGTCGTTCGGGGCGCTGCAGCCGCGCATGCACCAGCGCAACCCGCTCAGGATCAGGCAGCTCGTGGTCACCACGCCCGTGACGTACCTGCTGTTCGACGTGCTGCACGTCGGCGCCGCCACCGTGATCACCATGCCCTACGCCGAGCGGCGGCGCCGCCTCGACGGCCTCGTCCACGCCGGCCGCCACTGGGCCGTCCCGCCCCACTACACCGACGGGGGCGAGCACGCGCTGGCCGACTCCCGGCGGATGGGGCTGGAGGGCGTGGTGGCCAAGCGGCTCGCCTCCCCCTACCGTCCCGGCCGCCGCTCCCCCGACTGGGTGAAAGTCAAGAACGTCCGTACGCAGGAGGTCGTCGTCGGCGGCTGGCGGGCCGGAGAGGGTCGCCGCGTGAACACCGTCGGCTCGCTGCTCGTCGGCGTGAACGACGACGGCGGGCGCCTGTGGTACGCCGGGAGCGTCGGCACCGGGTTCACCGACGAGGCCCTGCGGCGGCTCGGCGAGCGCCTGGCCCCGCTGCGGCGGGACACGCCCCCGTTCGAGGGGATCACCCGTGAGGAGGCCAGGGGCGGCCGGTGGGTGGACCCGGTCCTGGTCGGCGAGGTGCAGTTCGCCGAATGGACCGGCGAGGGGCGGCTGCGCCATCCCTCCTGGCGGGGCCTGCGCGACGACAAGGACCCCGGCGAGGTCGTCCGCGGGGAGGGATGACCGCGCCGGGTCACGTCGAATCACGCGGCACTGCGGCGCCGCGACGCCAGCACGCCGAGCAGCACCGCGCCCGCGAGGAACGCGACGTTGTGCGCGTACTTCGCCACCGGAGTGACCTCCCCGAGCGGGACCGCGAAGAACCCGACGGCCGCACGCGCGGTCAGGGTTCCGGCGGCGAGCGCGGCGGTGTGTCGGACGGTCCACCCGGGCGACCGGGCCAGACGGGCGACGACCGCTCCGCACAGAGCGGTCACCGCGAGCCCGGCCGCGACCCCGGCCCAGGTCGACGGCAGGAAGTTGAAGACGAGGCCCGCCACCAGGCCGCCCGCCGCCACGACGATCGGCCGGGGGGCAGCGTCGTTCCGCTCGGCACGGCGCCGTGATCGTCGGGTCAGCGCGAAGAGGACCAGCAGCGCGACGGCGGCCAGTGATCCCCCGATCTGGGCGGCAGAGGCGTGATACTGCTCGGTCCGCAGGTGGTCGCGCAGGACCAGCGCCGCCGCCGCGAGGTACAGCACCGCGGCCGCCACCAGGCCGGGCGTTCGCAGCCAGGGCGTACGCGACAGGCGGGGGCTCAGCCCCTCCGTCAGCGCGATCGGCACGCCGAAGCTCCAGATCGCGTGGCCCGCGACGAAGGACAGCGTGGTGTGGGCCGCCAGTCCCAGCGGCGCGACGTACGTCGGGCGGACCATCTCCTCCCAGTACGGGATGTCCCGATAGCCCTCGCTGAACAGGGACTGGTCGACGACGCCGGCCTGCAGCACGCCGAAGGCCGCCGCGAGGGCGAGGATCGCCGGCCAGCCCAGGCCCAGGCGGCGGGCCGTCTCACGGATCAGCAGGGCGGGCGCGCCGTACAGCGGGCCGAAGATCAGCAGTCCGGTGGCGAGCGCGAGCGGGTCGCCCGTGCTGTCGTCGTAGCCGGTGACGTACTCGGCGCACATCGGCGCCAGCACCAGCAGCCCGGCGGCCGTGGCGAGACGCCGCGGATCAGGCTTCGTCATCGCGCCTCCAGGCGGCGGCGAGCACGACGGCGCCGACGACCGCGACGAGCAGGTTGGCGTAGATCTCGTAGCCGGTCAGGAAGTCCAGGCGCGGGATGACCTGGCGGTTGAAGACGTTGAGTATCGCGCCCCAGAACGGCTGCACGGCCAGGTGGTCGATGGTCCCGCTGATGCCCGCGGCGACCAGGAACGCCCCGGCGAGTCGGATGACGTTGCGCATGACGCCGACGCTAGGGACCGGCGGACCCGCCGGGGATCGGGCGTCGGCATCCTCCCGTCCGCCGAAGGTCGCGTGCGTACGGCGTGCCCGCCGGCCGAAGTCGGACGGCGCCCGACTTCGGTATGGTCTTCGCCGCACGGCCGTGAGGACGCCCTCCGCCGGGTCGTACGCTGCGGGGGTTATGGATCCCTCCGCCGCCCCACAGCACCGGCGAACCCGGCGCGACTGGCTCGTGGACACGGCGATGTTCGTGCTCGCCGTCGCCTTCGGCTTCTACACGTCGGTGGAGCGCCTGCACGCCGCGCCCCTGCCGCCGGCGTGGCTGTTCACCCTCGACCAGTTCGTGAGCATGCTCGGCTGCGCGGCGTTGTGGCTGCGCCGCAGATGGCCGGTCGGGCTCGCGGTGACGCTCGTCGCGCTGTCGGCCGTCTTCGAGGTGATCGCGGGCCCGATGCTGGCCGCGCTCTTCTCCGTCGCGGTCCACCGCCGCCCGCGGACCTCCGGAATGGTGTTCGGGCTCAGCGTCCTCGCCGCGGTCGTCTTCGCCTGTCTGCGCCCCGATCCGGACATGCCGCCACTCGCGCTGCTGACGCTGGGCCTGGCCCTCCAGGGCGCGGCGGTCGGCTGGGGGCTGTTCGTCCACCACCGGCGCCGTCTCGTGCTGGCCCAGCGCGACCGCGTTGCCCGGATGGAGACCGAGGCGAGGCTGCGGGCCGAGCAGGCGCAGCACCAGGTCCGCGAGGCCATCGCCCGCGAGATCCACGACGTGCTCGGCCACCGGCTGTCGCTGCTGAGCGTGCACGCGGGAGCGCTGGAGTTCAACCCCGGCGCCGACCCCGCCGACGTCGCCCGCGCGGCGCGGGTGATCAGGGAGAGCGCGCACCAGGCATTGCAGGACCTGCGCGAGGTGATCGGCGTGCTGCGCGCCCCAACCGGCGAGCCGTCCGCGCCCACGGGGCCAGGACTGCCCGCTCTCGCCGATCTGCAACGACTCGTCGCGGAGTCGGGTCAGGCGGGCATGCGGGTCGAGCTGTGCGACGACCTCGGCGCGCGCGAGACCGTCCCGGACCGGACGGGCCGCACCGCCTACCGCGTCGCGCAGGAGGCCCTGACCAACGCCCGCAAGCACGCGCCGGGGGCGCCCGTCCGCCTGCGGCTGACGGGCGCGCCCGGCGAGGGCCTGACGGTCGAGGTGGTCAACGACGCCCCCGCCGCCGTCGCCCCCGCCGCCGCCGTCGCGCCGGACGCCGCCGGTGGGGGCCACGGCCTCGCCGGCCTCGCCGAGCGGGTCACGCTGGCAGGGGGACGGCTGGAGCACGGGCCCGTGAACCCAGGCGGCGGGGGCCCGGGTGGCTGGCGCGTGCGGGCCTGGCTACCGTGGCCCACATGATCATGCCGGCAGCCGCGCCGATCGGCGTGCTCATCGCCGACGACGACCCCCTGGTCCGGGCCGGCCTGGTGATGATGCTCGGCGGCGCCCCCGACATCCGTGTCCTCGCCCAGGCCGGGGACGGTGCCGAGGTCCTGCCGTTGGCCGCCCGGCACCGCCCCGACGTGGTGCTGATGGACATCCGGATGCCGGTCATGGACGGCCTGGCCGCCACCGAGGCGCTGCGCGCCCGCGAGGGCGCGCCCGAAGTGATCGTGCTGACCACCTTCGACGCCGACGAGCACGTGCTGCGCGCCCTGCGCGCGGGCGCCGCCGGGTTCCTGCTCAAGGACACCCCGCCCGGTGAGATCGTCGACGCCATCCGCCGGGTGGCCGCCGGGCATCCGGTCCTGTCGCCGGCGGTCACCCGGCGGCTCATCGCCCGGGTGGCCGAGGACGGTCAGGACCGGCGGCGGGCCCGGGCCGCGGAGCGCCTGGCGCTGCTCAACGATCGGGAGCGGGAGGTCGCGGTGGCGGTCGGCCAAGGCAGCCCGAACGCCGAGATCGGCGCCCGGCTCCATTTGAGCGTCCCCACCGTGAAGACGCACGTGTCGAGCATCCTCGCCAAGCTCGGCCTCAACAACCGCGTCCAGATCGCCCTGCTCGTCCACGACGCCGGGCTGCTCGACGATCCGACACAATGATCACATGACGGCGGACGGCGGCACGCGGTGGAACCACAACATCCACTACCACCCGCTCATCCTGCGCGCGGTCCCCGGCGGCGCCCGGAGCGCCCTCGACGTCGGCTGCGGGGAGGGCACGCTCGCCCGTGCACTCCGCACGACCGTGCCGCACGTCACCGGCATCGACCTGCACGCGCCCAGCGTCGAGCAGGCCCGCGCGTACGGCGACGACGTCGGCTACGCCCTCGGCGACTTCCTCACCCACCCCTTCGAGCCCGCCTCGTTCGACGTCGTCGCGTCCGTCGCCACCCTGCACCACATGGACGCCGCCACCGGGCTGGCCCGCATGCGCGACCTGCTGCGCCCCGGCGGCCTGCTGGCCGTGATCGGCCTGGCCCGCAGCGCCATGCCCCGCGACCTGCCGCTCGACCTGGCCGGCGTCGTCGCCCACACCTTCCACCGCGTCAGGAAGGGTCACTGGGAGCATCCGTCCCCCACGGTGTGGCCGCCGCCGGTGACGTACCCGCAGATGCGGGCGCTGGCCGCCGAGATCCTGCCCGGCTCCCGGTATCGCCGTCACCTGCTGCTCCGCTACAGCATCGTCTGGCGCAAACCCGGAAACTGAACTACCCGATCCGGTACGGCTCGGCCACCTCGGCGCGCAGCGTCAGGCCGTGGCCGGGCGCGTCCGCACCGCCCGTGGGATCGGCCGCGGCCGCGCCTGTACGGGCGTGCTCGCAACAACGCTGTGCCCCGGCTGCGTCCCGTAGCAGAGGCAACACCGGGGCCAATGTCGCCAACGGTAGTGCACGGGGGTGCGTATGACCCCAGCCCAGCCGGCCGCGGAGCAGGGACAGATCACCGACCGATACACCTAAGCCGTCGAACGACTCCGATTAACCGGACAGGACGTGCGCCTGGGCGGCATCTACGCCTGCAACGCCTGACCGCCTACGTCCGCGACCATGACACCTGCGCCCCAGGGGACAGCAGTCGCGAATCCCCAAGCACTGCGCACCACGCCCTTCAGGCCCTTGCCAAGATCCCGCTCGCGAGGCCGGGCAGGGCAGGCAGACGGAGGTCTCCGCGGCGGGCATGCCGCGTGCGCACGGCCGCCGCCCCGCCCTGAGCGACCCGTCCTTCCCGGTTCGGCCCATGAACGCATCGCCTGGCCGGCCGGGCTGCCGCACTCCGCGACGTCGCGTGATCTTCCCCACTCCCTGGTTGCGCCGTAACAGAGAAAACGATAATCATTATCAAAACTTCCGCCAAGAGGAGACGGCATGGCACATCTGTTGGTGATCGAGAGCTGGGTCGGGGCGATGAGCACACTGCTGCCCCGCGCCATCCGCGACGCGGGGCACAGGTTCACGTTCCTCACCCGTGACCTGCACCACTACCTGCGTGCCGCGCCCAGCGCCCGATCGCACCCGCTACTGGCCGCCGACAACGTGCTGACCACGGAGACCAACGACCTCCCCGCACTCCTGTCCCACGTGGAGCGATTACACGACGTGCTCGGCTTCGACGGGGTCCTGTCCTCATGCGACTACTACCTGCCGGCCGTGGCGCAGGTCGCGGCACGCCTGGGCCTGCCCAGTCCCTTACCGGAGGCCGTACGGCGGGCCTGCCGCAAGGACCTCGCCCGCGCCGCCCTCAGGGACGCGGGGGTGCCGGGCCCGCGGTACGCCCTGGCCTCCTCCTGGGAACAGGCCGCGGAGGCCGCGACGGGTCTCGGTTACCCATTGGTGGTGAAGCCGGTCGATCTGTGTGCCGGGATGTACGTGCGGAAGGTGCGCGACCAGGCCGAGCTGCGCACGGCCTTCCTCGCCCTTGAGGAGTTCCCCGTGAACGCGCGAGGTCAGCGCCGGGTGCCGGTCGTGCTGCTGGAGGAACTGCTCGGCGGGCCGGAGGTCAGCGTCGAGACGGTCAGCGCGGGCGGCGACGTCCACGTGGTGGGCGTGACCGGCAAGAGCCTGGCCGGAGAGCCGTGGTTCGTCGAGAGCGGCCACATGTTCCCCGCCGCTCTGGACGCCGACCTGGCCCGGCAGGCGGAGGAGACCGCGGTGGCGGCGGTGCGGGCGCTGGGTCTGGACCTGGGCGTGGCCCATACGGAGCTGCGGCTCACCCCGGACGGTCCGGCGCTTATCGAGGTGAACCCGCGCCCCGCCGGCAACCAGATCACCGAGCTGGTCCGCCGGGTCACGGGCGTCGATTTGCCGATGGTGCACGCCCGCCTGGCCGCCGGCCAGCAACCCGACCTGACTTTCGCCGACACGGGGGTGCGCAGCGCGGCCATCGCCTTCCTGCTGCCCGGACACGCCGGCCGGATCGCCGCCGTCCACGGCACCGACGTGCTCGCCGCCGCCGCGGACGTCGTCGACTGGTCCGTCAAGCCGGCCGGGCACCGGGCGGGTGAGCCCACGAGCAACAACCACTACCTCGGTCACGTCATGGTGACCGACACCCTCGGCGGCGGCGCCGGAGCGCGGGCGCAGGAGCTGGTCTCGGCTCTGAAGGTCGAGTACGAGCGATGAACCTGACATCGATCATCAAACGGGCACTCGCCGGCGAACTGGGTCCCGATCCCGTGCGGGAGCGGGTCAGCACCGTCTTCACCACCCGGCAGGGCGTACGGCACGATTCCCGCAGGCGTGGCTATCGCAACCATGTGGTCAGCCTGCGGGTCGGCCGGGCCGTCGGCTCCTGCGCGGTCGAGCCCGGCGACGTGGCGGACGAGCTCGTCGAGGAGTGCGCCGGCGTCGCCGTCGCCGACCTGCTGGTCCACCCGGTGCCGGCGGTCCGGGTGGCCACGCTCGACGCCTACCTGATGTCGGCCCGCCCCCACTGGGGGGAGCGGGTCACCGTGGCGGCGGGGACGTCGCTGGAGAAGTCCCTGGCCCGGGCGGCGGCCGTGGTGGACCTACTGCCCGCCGGGACGGATCGGGTCCTCGTGGTGGGCGTGGTCAACTCGATGCTGCATCGCTTGCGGGAACGGGGCGTCCGCTACGTCCCGTGCGACCTGAAGGGCGGTTCCACCGAGTGGGGTGAGCCGGTGACCGCCGATGCCGCCCGTGCACTCGACGGCTGCGACGCCGTGCTCGCCTCGGGGATGACCCTCGGCAACGGGAGCTTCGAGACCCTGCTGGAGCACGCCCGCGCGCATCGCAAGCCGCTGGTGATGTTCGCCCAGACGGGCAGCGCGATCCTGCCGCACTTCTTGGGCGCGGGGGTGACGGCGGTGTCGGCGGAGCCGTACCCCTTCTTCTGGCTCGACGGCGGCGACACCGTCCTGTTCCGCTACCGGGAGCGGGCATGAACGAGCTGCTGTCCCTGGTCGGACGGACGCCTCTGGCTCGGATCACCGTCCCGCTCCCCCACCCGCACGGCGGGTTCTGGGCGAAACTGGAAGGCTTCGGTGTCGGCGGGATGAAGGCCCGCACCGCCGTCTCCATGCTCACCGCCGCCCGCGCCCGCGGTGAACTGCGACCCGGCGCCCCCGTCGTGGAGTCCACCAGCGGGACGCTCGGGATCGGGCTGGCCTTCGCCGGACAGTGCCTCGGGCATCCGGTGATCCTGGTGGTCGACGCCGAGCTCGAACCGGTGATGCGCACCCTGTTGCGCGCGTACGGCGCGCGTTTGGAAGTCGTGGACCGCCCGCACCCGCGAGGCGGTTGGCAGCAGGCCCGGCTGGACCGTCTGCGCGATCTGCTGGAGCGGCTTCCGGGCGCGTACTGGCCCGACCAGTACAACAACCCCGACAACCCTGCCGGGTACGCCTCGCTGGCTCGGGAGCTGGCCGAGCGGCTGGGCCAGGCCGACGTGCTGGTGTGCAGCGTGGGCACCGGCGGTCACAGCGCCGGGGTGTTCCGCGGCCTGCGTCGTTACTGGCCGGGCCTGCGTCTGATCGGGGTGGACACGGTGGGCTCGGCCGTCTTCGGCCAGCCGGCGCGTCCCAGGCTGATGCGCGGGCTGGGCAGCAGCATCCACCCGCGCAACGTGGCCTACGACCTGTTCGACGAGGTGCACTGGCTGGGCCCGGTCGAGGCCGTCGACGCCTGCCGCAGGCTGGCACGAGGGTCGTTCGTCACCGGAGGGTGGAGCACCGGCGCGGTCGCCCGGGTCGCCGCGTGGACGGCGCGCCGGGAGGCCGGGGCCGTGGTGGTCGCGATCTTCCCGGACGGGCCGGACCGTTACCTGGGGTCCATCTTCGACGACGAGTACTGCCGGGCCCGCGGGCTGCTGGGGCGGCCCGAGGACGGGCCCGTGGAGATCGCGCACCCCGGCGCCGTCGAGGTGTCCGGCTGGGCCCGCTGCCGTACGGTGGCCGACCCTTTGCTCGCGGAGGTCCCGGCGTGAGACTCACCTGGACCGTGACGCCGCTGGCACTGCGCGAACCGCTGCGGATCTCCCGCTCGGTGATGGCCGGCCGGGACGCCGTCCAGCTCACCGTGGCCCATGAAGGGCTGCGCGGCCACGGGGAGGCGGTGACCAGCGTCTACCACCGGCTCGACGTCGAGCGGATCACGGGCCTGCTCCGGCGGCTGCGCCCGGCGCTGGAAGAGCTGCCCGGCCCCGAGGCGGCGCTGGCGGCCGTGGCCGGCCCTGTGGCCGAAGCCCCCGGTGTGCTCGCCGCGGTGGACGCGGCCCTGCACGACCTGGTCGGGAAGCGGCACGGCCTGCCGGTTCACGCGCTCTTCGGTCATGCGTGGTCCGACACCGCGACCGCCTTCACCGTGGGCATCGGCCAGGACCCCGCTCCGGTTCTCGGCCGCGGCTTCCGGCTGATCAAAATCAAGCTGGGCGGCGGGGACGACGTCGCGCGTGTCCGCGAGATCCGCCGTGCCGCGCCGGGGGCCCGGCTGCTCCTGGACCCCAACGGGGCGTGGACGGCGGACGAGGCGGTGCGGATCCTCGATCGGGTCGCGCCACTGGGGATCGAGGCCGTCGAGCAGCCGGTCGCCCCCGGAGCCCCGGACGCCCTGGCCTGGGTGGCGGCGCGTTCGGCGATCCCCGTGATCGCCGACGAGGACGCGCGGACGTTGGAAGACGTGCGGAACCTGCCGGGCGCCGTGCACGGCGTCAACGTCAAGCTCGCCGAATGCGGTGGCCTGACGGCCGCGCGGCGGATCGTCGAGTTCGCCCGCGACCACGGTTTGCAGGTCATGCTGGGCTGCCAGGTGGCCAGCAGCCTGGGCATCGCGCCCGCCGTACACCTGGCGCACTCGGCCCGCTGGGCCGATCTGGACGGGCACCTGCTGCTCGCCGAGGACCCGTGGACCGGCATCGGCGGGCACGACGGCGTGCTGCGGCTGAGCGGTGAGCCCGGACTGGGGGTGCGCCCGGCGTGAGAGAGCTCTCCTGGCCCGTGCGGCTGTTACTTGTCAACCAATTCGGCGTCAACATCGGCTTCTACCTGCTGGTTCCCTATCTGGCCGGTCATCTCACCGGAGACCTGGGCCTGTCCGCCGCGGTGACCGGCGTCATCCTCGGGGCGCGCAATCTCAGTCAGCAGGGACTGTTCCTCATCGGCGGCTCAGCCGCCGACCGCCTCGGCGCGCGGCCGGTGATCATCTTGGGTTGCGCGTTGCGCACCGCCGGGTTCACCCTGTTCGCGTTCGGCGACGCGGTGCCGTTGCTGTTGTCGGCCGCCGTGCTCAGCGGGCTGGCCGGCGCACTGTTCAACCCGGCCGTCCGGGCGTATGTCGCCGTGGCGGCGTCCGACAAGGTCAGGGCGTTCGCGCTGTTCAACGTGTTCGCCCAGGCGGGGGCGCTGTGCGGGCCGGTGCTGGGCGGCGCGCTGCTGCTGGTGGACTTCCGGGCCGCCGCGCTCGCCGCCGCGGCGGTCTTCGCGGTGCTGACCGTCGCGCAGGTGCTCGCGCTGCCCGCGAGGGAGGTGCCGCGCAGCGGTTCCTCCGTGCTGGGCGACTGGCGGCGCTGCCTGACCGACCGGCGCTTCCTCGCCTTCGCCTTCACCCTCAGCGGCATGTTCGCCTTGGAGAACCAGCTCTACCTGGTGCTTCCCCTGGCCGCGGAGCGGGCGACCGGCACGGCGGGCTCGGTGGCGCTGCTGTTCCTGGTCTCCACGGTGGTGAGCCTGCTCTTCCAGGTGCGGATCACCAGGTGGCTGCGGGAGGCGACGAGCCGGGACCGGGCGATGGCGCTGGGCCTGGCCGTGATGGGAAGCGGGTTCCTCGCCCTCGCGCTGCTGCCCGGGATCGTCCCGGTCCTGGTGGCGGTGCTGGCGCTGGCCGTCGGCGTGATGATGGCGCAGCCCTTCGTGTACGAGCGGATCGGCCAATTCGGCGGCGAGTCTCTGTCCGGCACCTACTTCGGCGTGTTCTATCTCGTGTCCGGAGCGGTCGCCGCCGCGAGCACCGCGCTGATCGGCTGGGCGGGCGGGGCCGGGGCCGCCGTGTGCGCGGTGATCGGACTGGTGTGCGCGGCGGCCGTGCTCGTCCAGGAACGGCGGACGGCGGTGCCCACGTGAACTTCCTGACCGACAATCCCGCCTTGTACGAGGCGCAGTTTCCCGACCCGGACCGCAGGGCGGCTCGTTTCGTGGACGACCAGGTGCGGCGCTTCGACGGCGGGCGGAGCCTCCTCGACGTCGGCTGCGGGACGGGCCGCGACGCCGGCCGCCTGGCCGTCCTCGGCTACGACGTAACCGGCATCGACGTGTCCGAGGCGATGCTGGCCTACGCGCGCGACCGCCATTCGCGGGTGACCTTCATCCACGCCGACATGCGCGACTTCGCGCTCGGCCGCCGCTTCGACCTGGTGACGTGCCTGGACAGCGCCATGCTGTACTGCCACACCAACGCCGACCTTGCCGCGTTTTTGCGTCGCTGCCGCGAGCACCTGCGTCCCGGCGGGCTGCTGATCGCCGAGATGCGCGGCGCCGCCCACTTCCTCACCCACCCGGTTCCGGTTCCGTTCACCCGCACGGTGACCCACGGAGGCGTCACCTACACCTCCCGCACCGAGCTGTGGATCGACCACGGCGCCCAGCTGTTGCGGCGGCGCCGCACGTGGAGCTGGCCCGGCGGCGGCCCGCTGGAGCAGCACTCGGCGTGGCGGCTGCTCTTCCCGCAGGAGCTCACCTACTTCCTGGCCGTCGCCGGGTTCGAGGTTCTCGACCTGTTCGACCAGCCAGGGCCCCGGGCGGAGCCGCACGACGGCCCGCCTCTGTCCGCCGACCGGCTCCATGTCGTCGCCCGACTCGCGAAGGACCCCCACCATGCGTGACCATCTCAGCCGACGCGGCTTCCTCGGCCTGACCGCCGGAGCCGCTCTTATCGCCGGATGCGGCACCGGCACGACCACCACCTCCTCCGGGGACGCCGGCGGCTCCGGCGGAAGACTGCGCGCCGTGTTCGCCGGCGGCGGCGCCACCGAAGTGCTGGATCCGCACCTCGCCAACCTGTTCAACGAGGCCGCACGCGCCAAGGCCCTCTACGACAAACTCGCCGATCTCGGCCCGGACGTCTCCCCGCAGCCGCGCCTGGCCGAGACGTGGGAGCCGAACGCGGACTTCACCGTCTGGCGGATCACCCTGCGGCAGGCGCGCTTCCACGACGGGCGGCCGGTGCGCGCCCAGGACGTCCTGGCCAGCTATGCCCGGATCACCGATCCTCGCGAGACCTTCCGCGCCAAGTCCAGCCTGGCGCTCATCGACCTGCCGAACAGCCGGGCGGCCGGGGAACGGGCGATCGAGTTCCGGCTCAAGCGGCCGTTCGCCGAGTTTCCCAACGTCCTGGCCGCCTTCGGCGCCTACATCGTGCCCGAGGGCGCCACGGACTTCGCCAGGCCGGTGGGCTCGGGCCCGTTCTCCTTCGTGTCCTGGAAGCCGGGCAGCTCCGTGCTGCTCAAGCGCAACCCGGACTACTGGGACGGCGCGCCGTCCATCGAGGAGCTGGAGTTCCTCATCGCCAATGAGGAGTCCGCGCGGATCAACGCGCTGCTGGGGGGGCAGGTCGAGTACGCGCACGACCTCAGCCCGTCCTCCGCGCGCCAGTACGAGGGACGTGTCACGGTTGTCCGCGCCCCCAACAGCGCGATGCAGGCGTTCGCCATGAAGGTGGACCGCCCCCCGTTCGACGACCGGAACCTGCGGGAGGCGCTGTTCCTGCTCACCGACCGGCAGCAGTTGATCGACACCGTCCTGCCGGGTGCCGGACAGCTCGGCAACGATCTGTTCGGCAAGGGCTACCTGCACTACGCCGGCGGCATCCCCCAGCGCACCCCCGATCTCGACAGGGCCACGGCGCTGATCAGGAAGGCCGGCGCGGAAGGGCTCACCGTCGAGCTGACCACTTCCGCCGCCGCGGCCGGGTTCGTCGAGGCGGCCACGGTCTTCGCCGGCCAGCTGCGCGCCGCCGGGCTGAAGGCCGAGATCGTCAACGCGAGCAAGGACACCTACTGGTCGGACATCCTCACCAAGGGGTCCATCGTCAGCTTCCGCTCCGGGGCCATGCCGATCGAGACCCACATCGCGCAACGGCTGCTGTCGACCTCGACGACCAACGCCACCAGATGGAGGCGGCCGGAGTTCGACGCGCTCTACGAGACGGCCGTCTCGGCGCGGAACCCCGCCGATCGGGAGGCCGCCTACCTGAAGATGCAGCAAACGCTCCACGCCGAGGGCGGCCTGCTGGTATGGGGCTTCGCCGACTGGATCGTGGCGACCTCGCCGAAGGTCGGCGGAGTCCGGGCGGCGCCCGCCAACACCCTGGACTGGGCCCGGTTCGACAAGGTGAGCCTGGCGTGAACCTGACCCGCTATGTGGGGCGGCGGCTGGCCGTGGGCGTCCTGCAGGTCGCCGGGGTCGCCTGCCTGGTGTTCCTCATGGCGGAGGCGCTGCCCGGCGACACCGCGGTGGTGCTGGCGGGCGACCAGCCGGATCCGGCGCGGATCGAGCAGATCCGCACCGGGCTCGGCCTGGACCACCCCCTCACCGAACGCCTCGCCGCGTGGGCGGCCGCCGCCGTTCGGGGCGACTTCGGCGCCTCGCTCGTCTCCGGCCGACCGGTGAGCGAGATCATGCTGGACGCGCTCGGCCCCACCGCGGTGCTGGCCGGGATCACCCTGCTGCTCCTGGTCCCGCTGTCGATCCTGCTCGGGGTGGCCGCCGCGCTTCGCGAGGGGAGCCGGTTGGATCGGGCGCTGACCGCGGCGAGCACGGCGCTCTACGCGGTCCCGGAGTTCGCGCTCGCCATCGTGCTGGTGGCGGTCTTCGGCGTCGCGCTGGCGTGGCTGCCGCCGACCGGGCTCGGCGGGCTCACCCCCGCCGCCCTGGTGCTGCCGGTGACGGTGCTGCTGGTGCGGCCCGTCTGCTCCACCGGGCGGCTGGTCCGCTCCGCGATGCTCGAGGCGCTGGCCACGCCGTACGTGGGGCACGCACGGCGCCTCGGACTCAACCGGCTCGCGCACGCGCTGCCCAACGCGCTCATCCCCGCCGTACAGCACCTGGCCCGCACCGTCGACTGGCTGCTCGGCGGCGTCATCGTCGTGGAGGCCGTCTTCGTGGTCCCGGGGCTGGGCACCGTCCTGGCCGACGCGGTCGGCCGGCGCGACCTTCCCGTGCTCCAGGGACTCGCGCTCCTGTTCGCCGCCACGACCGTATCGGTGAACCTGCTCGCCGACGTCGCGGCCTTCCGGCTGGCGCCCCGCGCATGAGGTTTCTCCTGCTTGCCGTGCCCCTGGCCGTCGCCCTCGCGGGCCCGTGGTCGGCTCCGGACGCGACGGTCCACGGCGCCTCCTTCACGGACCTGGGGCTGCTCGGCACCGACTTCGCCGGACGCGACGTGTGGCACCAGGTACTCCTGGGCGGGCGATCCCTGGTGCTGACGGCCGGGTTCGCCACCGCCGGGGCCTACCTGCTGGGCATGGTGTGGGGCCTGACCGCGGCAAGAGCCCCCCGAATGGCCGACGAGATCCTCATGCGGCCGCTCGATGTGCTCCTGGCGGTGCCCTCCCTGCTGCTGCTCCTGGTGGTGGCGGCGCTGGCGCCCGACGGAGCGCTCGCCTGGATCGTCATGCTGGTCCACCTGCCCGACGTCGCCCGCCTGGTACGCGCCTGCGCACTGGAGATCAGTGCCAGGCCTGCCGTGGAGGCGTTGCGGTTGCAGGGCGAGAGCCGGTGGCGGATCACCGCCGGATTCGTCGTGCCCTCCATGGCCCGGGTGCTCGCCACCGACGCGGGCACCCGGCTGACCGGGTCGCTGTACCTCGTCGCCGCCGCGAGCTTCCTCGGCGTGGGGGCGCCGCCGGACGCCGCCGACTGGGCGGTGATGGTCGACCGGAACCGGGGCGGGCTCTTCCTGAACCCGTGGGCGGTCCTCACCCCCGCGCTACTGATCGTCATGCTCGCCGTCGGGCTGAACCTCACAGTGGATCGTGCACCGAAGAAGGCGGCATCATGATCGAAGTGGACGGGCTGGTGGTCTCCGTCCGGGACCGGACCCTGGTGAACGGGGTCGGCTTCACCCTGCCCGCGGGGAAGACACTGGCCCTGGTCGGCGCGTCCGGCAGCGGCAAGACGACCACCGCACTCGCGCTGCTCGGGGAGCATCCCGCGGGTGCCCGTGTCGCCGGCCGTATCACCGTCGCCGGACACAAGGTCGCCCCGGGCCGGCCTCCGCCGCCCGGGACCGTCGCCTACATCCCCCAGCACCCCTCCGTGGTGCTCAACCCGGTGCTGCGCATCGGGACCGTGCTCCGGCAGATCGCGGCGCGGCACAGCGGCAGCGTCGGCGACGCGCTGCGCAGGGCGCGGCTCCCCGGCGACCGCGACTTCCTGCGCCGTTTCCCTCACCAGCTGTCAGGAGGGCAGCAGCAGCGGCTCGTCCTGGCACAGGCGCTGCTGACCGGCCCGTCCGTGATCGTCGCCGACGAACCCACCACCGGCCAGGACGCCGTCACCCGGGCCGAGGTCGCCGCCGAGCTGTCCGGTCTCGGCGTCGCCGTCGTCCTGCTCAGCCACGATCTCGACCTGGTGCGGGAGCTGGCCGACCAGGTCGTCGTGCTCAGGCACGGGCGGGTCGTGGAGTCCGGCTCCGCGGTGCTGGACGCCCCGCGCGACGCGTACGTCAGGGCACTGGTCACCGCGCGGCCCCGCACGGCGCGGACCCGCATGGAACCGCTCCGGCTCCTGGAAATCGCGGGTCTGAGCACGGAGGTCCTGCGCGATGTGACCCTCGACGTCGCCCTCGGCGAGCGACTGGTCGTCGCCGGCCGCTCGGGCAGCGGGAAGACCACGCTCGCCCGCTGCGTCGCCGGTCTGCGCCCCTGGACGTCCGGGAGCGTACGGCTGGCCGGCCGTCCACTCCCGAGGTCCCCCCGCCGGCGCGGCCGCGCCGACTTCGCCCGCGTGCAGTACGTCTTTCAGGACACCCGGGCCTCGTTCGTTCCCTGGCGTCCCGTGGTCGACCAAGTCGCCAGGACCGCGGTGCGGCTGCGCGGCCTGGCCGCCCCCGCCGCCCGTGCGGAAGCCCACGCGACCCTGGCCTCACTCGGGCTGGACCACGAGACCGCGCGACGACGCCCCGGCGCGTTGTCCGGGGGCGAGCTCCAGCGCGCCGCCCTGGCCCGCGCCCTGCTCGCCCAGCCCGACGTGCTGATCTGCGACGAGATCACCTCCGGCCTGGATCCCGTCACCCAGTCGGAGGTCCTCGACCTGCTCACCGGGCTCGGCCTGACCCTGATCGTCATCAGCCACGACCTTCCCGTGGCCGCGCGCATCGCCGACCGGGTCGCGGTCGTCCACGAAGGGCGCCTCGTCGAGCACGGTCCGGCCGATCGGGTGCTCCACCACCCGTCCCACCCCGTCACCCGCGCCCTCACCGGCGGCTCCTCCCATGTCCCATGACAGCAGGCAAGTCCGCCAGGAAAGCCGGACGCGCCACGCCGCCGAAGACACCTATAAAAGGGATCGCATAACACGGTCGCGCTTCCGCGGCTGCTCTGCGCCGGAGATACACGCGGTCGGGGTGACGCCGAGGAGAACGTCACCCGATGACGCGCCGGAAGTCACGTGCGCGCCTGCTCCGAGCTTGGACGCCACCAACCTGTACGAATGGGTCGCGGCCCTTTTCGTCGTTTTCATCGCCACCGCATTGCTCGTCCAGGCGATTCGTGCCCTCTCGTGGCCGGTCTGGGATTCGGTCTCGCGATCGCTATCGCGGCGGCGCTGTGGTGGCAGGTCGCGGGGACTGAACTACCCGACCCGGTACGGCTCGGCCACGTCGTCGCGCAGCCTCAGGCCGTGGCCGGGCGCGTCCGCCGGGCGCACCGCGCCGCCCGTGGGATCGGCCGCGCCCTCGAACAGGTCGCCCTCGATGCGCACGTGGTCGTGGAACCACTCCATGTGGCGCAGGTTCGGCGTCGCCGCGGCGACCGGCGCGTGCAGGTTGGGCGCGCAGTGCGCCGACACCTCCAGCCCGTGCCCGGCGGCGATCGCGGCCGCGCCCGACCAGCCCGTGTAGCCGCCGCAGCGGGTGGCGTCGATCTGCAGGCAGTCGACCGCGCCCGCCGCGCACATGCGGGTGAAGTAGACGAGGTCGCCGCCGTACTCGCCGGCCGCGACGTCGGCGTCGGCCCGCTCGCGCACCAGGCGCAGCCCGGCCAGGTCGTCGGAGGACACCGGCTCCTCGAACCACCGCACGTCGTGGTCGCGCATCCGGCGCTCCATCCGCACGGCCTGTTTCGCGCTGTAACCGCCGTTGGCGTCCACGTACAGCTCCGCGGACTCCCCGACGACGCGGCGGGCGAGCGCGACGCGGTGCAGATCGCGGGCGGGCGCCGCGCCGGCGGACTCCCCGATCTTGATCTTCATGCGAGGGATGCCCTGCTCGTGCGCCCAGCGCGCGAGCTGTGCCGTCGTGACGTCGTCGTCGTAGGTAGTGAACCCGCCCGAGCCGTACACGGGCACGCGCTCCCTGGCCAGGCCGAACAGGCGGGCGAGCGGCACGTCCAGCAGCCGGGCCTTGAGGTCCCAGAGCGCGACGTCGACCGCGGAGATCGCGTAGCCGGCGACGCCCGTGCGGCCCGCGTTGCGCACGCGGCGGACCATCGCGGCCCACAGGCACGGCACGTCCATCGGGTCGCCGCCCCGCACCACCGGCGCGAGCAGGTCCGTGACGACCGTCGCGGCGGCGGCCGGCGCGTAGGTCCAGCCGAGCCCGGCCGCCTCGCCCGCGTCGGCGCGGACCACCACGATCGTGGTCGCGTCCCAGCTCAGCGTGCCGTCGGCCTCCGGGCGGTCGGTCGGCACGCGGTACGCCGACACGCGGAGGTCCCTGATCACGGCCGTCCCCTACCCGGGCATGACCCTCCGACGCTGGCCCAAGGGAAAGATTTTCCATGTGGTGAGTGTTCGGCTTCCCATTCCCCGGGCAGCGCGGCCTATATGACGGAAATCGCCTCCGAAGTACTCATCAGACGACTCGCCGACTGGGGTGTCGACACCGTCTTCGGGCTTCCCGGTGACGGCATCAACGGCATCATGGAGGGGCTGCGCCGCCAATCCGACCGCGTCCGGTTCGTACTGGTGCACCACGAGGAGGCGGCCGCGTTCATGGCCGCCGCGCACGCGAAGGCCACCGGCCGCATCGGCGTGTGCCTGGCCACCTCGGGCCCCGGCGGCATCCACCTGCTCAACGGCCTGTACGACGCCAAGCTCGACCACCAGCCCGTGCTGGCCATCACCGGCATGCAGGAGACGAGCGTGCTGGGCACCGGCTACCAGCAGGAGGTCCACCTCGACCGGGTGTTCGAGGACGTGACCGAGTACAACCTGGTGGTGGACAACCCCGCGCAGCTGCCCGGGGTGGTGGACATCGCGATCCGCACGGCCTACGCCCGGCGCGGGGTCGCCCACCTGTGCCTGCCCAACGACGTGCAGGTGGCCCCCGCCGACGCCGACCCCTACCAGCACGTCGCCCCCGCGCGCCCGCCCGCGACCGCCCCCGTCTACCTGTCCCCGCCCGGCCTGCCGCGCGCCGGCGACCTGACGGCCGCCGCCGAGGTGCTGAACGCGGCCCGGCGGCCCGCGATCCTCGCCGGAGCCGGCGCCCTGCACGCCCGAGCGGAGGTGCTGGCCGTCGCCGAGACGCTGGGCGCCCCCGTGATCAAGACGCTGCCCGGCAAGGCGGTCATCCCCGACGACTCGCCGTACGCCGTGGGCGGGATCGGCCTGCTCGGCACCAGGCCCGGCGAGGAGCTGGTCGAGGACTGCGACACCCTGCTGATGGTCGGCACCAACTTCCCCTACACCAAGCACCTGCCCGAGCCCGGCAAGGTCCGGGTCGTGCAGATCGACGCCGACCCCGCCCGCGCGGGCGTGCGCATGCCGACCGAGGTGCCGATGATCGGGGACGCCAAGGAGGGGCTCGCCGCGCTGCTGCCGCTGCTGAACCGCAACGAGGACCGGGCGCACCTGGAGAAATACCAGAAGGCCATGGCCGGGTGGCGGGAGAACATGACCGCCCTGGAGAACCCCGGGCGCAGCCCGATCGCCCCGCAGTACCTGATCGGCTGCGTGGACCGGGCCGCCGCCGACGACGCCATCCTCACCTGCGACTCCGGCACGATCGCCACCTGGGCGGCCCGGCACTGGACGATCCGCGGCGACCGGGAGTTCTACCTGTCGGGCAACCTCGCCAGCATGGCGCCCGGCCTGCCGTACGCGATCGCGGCGCAGCTCGCCCACCCCGGCCGGCAGGTGATCGCGTTCATCGGCGACGGCGGGTTCGCGATGCTCATGGCCGAGTTCCTCACCGCCGCCCGGCTCGGCCTGCCGATCACGGTGGTGGTGAACAACAACGGCTCGCTCGGCCAGATCCTGTGGGAGCAGATGGTGCTGGGGTTCCCCGAGCACGGAGTCAGGTTCGGCGCGCCCACCTCCGACTTCTCCGCCTGGGCCCGCTCCTGCGGCGGGTACGGCCGCAAGGTCACCGACCCGGCCGAGGTGGACGAGGCCGTACGGCAGGCCCTCGCGCATCCGGGACCCGCGCTCGTGGACGTCGACGTCGACCCGAACGAGCCGCCGATGCCGGGCAAGGTCGCCCGCGACCAGGCGGTCAAGTTCGCCGAGGCGTTCCTCAAGGGGCAGCCGCACAAGGCGGCCATCGCGACCACGCTGTTCAAGGACAAGATCTCTCAACTGGGGCGGTGACGCCATGACCGGCCAGGTGCTCGTTCCCCCGCCTTTGACGGCCCGGCCGCGACAGCCGTACGTGCGGCTGCGCGACCTGGAGCGGGACCTCGCCGCCCGGGTGGACGGCGAGGTCAGGTTCGACCCCGGCAGCCGGGGCGCCTACTCCACCGACGGCTCGAACTACCGGCAGGTGCCGCTGGGCGTGGTGGTGCCGCGCACGGTGGACGCGGCGGCCGAGGCGATCGCGGTCTGCCGGGAGCACGGCGCGCCCGTCACCTCGCGGGGCGGCGGGACGAGCCTGGCGGGTCAGACCTGCAACGCCGCCGTGGTGATCGACTGGTCCAAGTACTGCCACCGGCTGGTGTCGGTGGACGCCGCGGCACGCACCTGCGTGGTCGAGCCCGGCATCGTGCTCGACGTGCTGAACCGGCTGCTGGCCGGCATCGGCCTGATGTTCGGGCCGCGCCCGTCCACGCACTCCCAGTGCACGCTCGGCGGCATGATCGGCAACAACTCCTGCGGCTCGACCGCCCAGGCGTACGGCAAGACCGCCGACAACGTCGCGCGGCTGGAGATCCTCACCTACGACGGGCAGCGCATGTGGGTCGGGCCGACCTCCGACGAGGAGTTCGGCCGCATCGCCGCCGAGGACGGGCCGCGGGGGCGGATCTACCGTGAGCTGCGGGCCATCGTGGACGAGCACGCCGGCGAGATCCGCCGGCGCTTCCCCGACATCCCCCGCCGGGTGTCGGGCTACAACCTCGACCAGCTCCTGCCCGAGGCCGGGTTCGACCTGGCCAGGGCGCTGGTCGGGTCCGAGGGCACGCTGGTCACCGTGCTGCGGGCCGAGCTGTTCCTGGTGCCCGCGCCCGAGGCGGAGTGCCTTGTCCTGCTCGGCTACCAGGACATCGGCGTGGCCGCCGACGCCGTGCCGCGCATCGCGCGGTACGGCCCGCTCCAGCTGGAGGGGGTGGACGACAAGCTCGTGGACTTCGAGCGGCGCAAGCACATGCATCCCGACGTCCTCACGCGGCTGCCCGAGGGCGGCGGCTGGCTCATGGTCTCCTTCGGCGGCGGCTCCCAGGAGGAGGCGGACGGGAAGGCCCGCGACCTGCTGGAGGACCTGAAGAACAGCGAGCACGCCCCGCACGTCGCCTTCTTCGACGACGCGAAGACCGAGAAGAAGCTGTGGGAGGTCCGCGAGTCCGGGCTCGGCGCCACCGCGCGCGTCCCCGGGATGCACGAGACGTGGGAGGGCTTCGAGGACTCCGCCGTCCCGCCCGACCGGCTCGGGGACTACCTGCGCGACCTGCGCCGCCTGTTCGAGGAGTTCGGCTACGGCGACGCCTCCCTGTACGGGCACTTCGGGCAGGGCTGCGTGCACACCCGCATCCCGTTCGACCTGGTGACCGCCGACGGGGTGGCGGCCTTCCGGGCCTTCCTCGAACGGGCCGCCGACCTCGTCATCTCCTACGGCGGCTCGCTGTCGGGCGAGCACGGCGACGGGCAGGCCAGGGGCGAGCTGCTGCCGAGGATGTTCGGGCCCGACGTCATGACCGCGTTCGAGCGGGTCAAGGCCGTCTTCGACCCCGGCGACCGGATGAACCCGGGCAAGATCGTCGCGCCGTACAAGCTGGACGAGAACCTGCGGCTCGGCCCCGAGTGGACACCCGCCGACCCGCCCGTCCACTTCGGCTACCCGGACGACGAGGGCAGCTTCCAGCGGGCCGTCATGCGGTGCGTGGGGGTCGGCAAATGCCGCGAGCACACCGGCGGGGTGATGTGCCCGTCCTACCGGGCCACCGGCGAGGAGGAGCACTCCACCCGCGGACGCTCCCGGCTGCTGTTCGAGATGCTGAACGGCCACGCCGACTCCGCGGTGCGGGACGGCTGGCGTTCGGCCGCCGTGCGCGACGCCCTCGACCTGTGCCTGGCCTGCAAGGGGTGCAGGCACGACTGTCCCATGCAGGTCGACATGGCGACGTACAAGGCCGAGTTCCTCGCCCAGCACTACGCCCGGCGGATCCGGCCGGCCGACCACTACGCGATGGGGTGGCTGCCGGTCTGGGCCCGTGTGGCCGCGCTCGCTCCGGGCGTGGTCAACGCGCTGGCGCACGCGCCCCTGCTGTCCGGGCCGGCCAAGCGCCTGGCGGGGCTCGAACCGGCCCGGCCGGTGCCGGACTTCGCGCCGGCCCGTTTCCGCGACTGGTACCGGGCGCGCGGGCCCCGGGCGGGGGGCGAGCGCGGGCCCGTGGTGCTGTGGCCGGACACCTTCACCGACAACTTCCATCCCCACGTCGGCCGCGCCGCCGTGGAGGTGCTGGAGTCGGCGGGCTACCGCGTGCTGATCCCGCCGGGCACGCTGTGCTGCGGGCTGACCTGGATCTCGACCGGCCAGCTGGGCGTGGCGCGGCGGGTGCTGCGGCGCACCGTGCGGACCCTCGCCCCGGCGCTGCGCCTCGGCATCCCGATCGTCGGGCTGGAGCCGAGCTGCACGGCGGTGTTCCGCGCCGACGCGCCCGAGTTGTTCGCCCACGACCGGGACTTCGCCCGGCTGCGCGAGCAGACCAGGACCCTCGCCGAACTGCTCGGCGAGGCCGACGGCTGGGACCCGCCCCGGATCGACCGGGACGCCGTTGCGCAGCCGCACTGCCATCACCACTCCGTGCTCGGCTTCGGCGCCGACCTGGCCCTGCTGGCCCGCGCCGGGGTGCGGGCGAAGACGGTGGGCGGCTGCTGCGGCCTCGCCGGGAACTTCGGCTTCACCGCCGGCCACCTGGAGGTGTCGATGACCTGCGCCGAGCACGAGATCCTGCCGGCGATCCGCGCCGCCGGCGCCGGGACGCTCGTCCTCGCCGACGGGTTCAGCTGCCGTACGCAGATCGAGCAGGCGGGGGTGGGACGCCGGGCGGTCCACCTGGCGGAGCTGCTCGCGGCCGGGGTGCGCGGCACCCCGCTGGGCGATCTTCCCGAGTGTCGCGTCGCGCGCAGGCCCGGCCCGGCGCGGGTCCTGGGGTCGCGATGAGCGCCGAGATCGTGGAGGAGGCCGACCCCGCGCTCGAGGAGGACGCCTGGTCTGTCGAGGAGGCCTCCCTCGCCCTGGTGGAGATGACCCTCACCGCGGTGACGCGCGGCGCCGGCCTGTCGGTCACCCAGTTGCGGGTGCTGCTCGCGGTCGACCGGCACGGCCCGCTGAACCTGAGCGGGCTCGCCGGCCTGCTGGGCATGTCGGTCTCGGCCACCGGCCGCCTCGTGGCCCGTCTGCACACCGCCGGACTGCTGACGCGCCTGCTGTCCCCGCACAGCCGCCGCGAGGTCAGCATCGACGTCACGGACAGCGGCAGACACTCGCTCGAACGCATCCGCGCGGCGCGCCGCGGGCACATCGCGGCCGCGCTGCGCCGTCTGCCGCCGGACAGCCGCCGTACGCTCGCGCGCACGTTGCGCGAGCTCACCGCGGCGGCGTCGGACGACCCCGGCACAGGCGGCCGCGACTGACACCGGGAGAGGAGTCCCGCATGCGTGCCCTCACCGTCGTCCCGCACCGCGCCCGTTCGATGGCGCTCACCGAGGTCCCCGATCCCGAGCCGGGGCCGGCCGACCTCCTCGTGGAGGGCCTGGCCGTCGGGATCTGCGGAACGGACAGGGAGATCGCGGCCGGCGACTACGGCTGGCCCCCGCCCGGCCGGGAGCGGCTGGTCATGGGGCACGAGTCGCTCGGCCGCGTACGGCAGGCCCCGCCCGGCTCCGGCTTCACGCCGGAAGACCTCGTCGTGGGTCTGGTGCGAAGGCCGGACCCGGTGCCGTGCGGGGCCTGCGCGCGCGGCCAGTTCGACATGTGCCGCAACGGCCGATACGTCGAGCGGGGCATGAAGGAACGCGACGGCTACGCCAGCGACCTGTGGTGCGTGGACAAGGCTTACGCCGTACGGATCGCCCCCGGGCTCGACATGGACGGGGTGCTCCTGCAACCGGCCTCGGTGGTCGCCAAGGCGTGGGAGCAGGTGGACAAGGTGGGGGCACGCGCGTGGTTCGAGCCGCGGACGGCGCTGGTCACCGGCGCCGGGCCGTTCGGCCTGCTCGCCGCGCTGCTCGGCGTCCAGCGCGGCCTCGCCGTGCACGTCCTCGACCGCGTCACCTCCGGGCCCAAGCCCGGCCTCGTCGCCGACCTCGGCGCGGCCTACCACACGGGGGACGTGGAGGATGTGGTGGCCTCCATCCGGCCGGACGTGGTCATCGAGGCCACCGGCGCGGCCGAGATCGTCGTCGGCGCCATCGCCGCGACCGGGCCGTACGGAATCGTCTGCCTGACCGGGGTCACCCCGGGCGGCCGACGCATCACGGTGGACGCCGGGGCGCTCAACCGCGAGATCGTCCTGGAGAACGCGGTCGTCATCGGCACCATCGACGCCAATCTCGGCCACTATGTGGCGGGAGCCGGCGCCCTCGCCGAGGCCGACCCCGGCTGGCTCGCCCGGCTGATCACCCGGCGGGTGCCGCTGCACCGCTTCGCCGAGGCCTTCGACCGCCGGGAGGACGACGTCAAGGTGGTGCTCACCCTCGGCTGAGGAAGGAAGGGCCTAGCGGTCGCGGCCGGCGGCCAGGCGGGCGAGAGCCTCGAGACCCGCCGCCGCCCCGGGGGCCAGCTCCGCCGACCGCAGCGCCTCCAGCGCCTCCGACAGCAGGTCGTCGACCCTGGCGAGGCTCCACGCCCGCGCGCCCGCCTCCTCCACCAGCCGCGCCGCCCGCGGAAGGTCGGTCTGCGCGAGCGGCCGGCGGTACAGCACGGCGAGAGCGCCGCCCGCCCGTGTCCCCGACGTCAGCGCGGCGACGATCGGCAGGGACTTCTTCCGGTTGCGCAGATCAGAATGAACCGGTTTGCCGGTGACGGCCGGGTCGCCCCAAATGCCCAGCAAATCGTCGACGAGCTGGAACGCCAGGCCCACGCGTTCGCCGAACACGCGCAGGGCGGCCACCTGCTCGACGGTGGCGCCCCCGTGCAGCCCGCCCAGGGCGCACGCGCAGCCGAACAGCGCGCCCGTCTTGCCCTCCGCCATGCGCACGCACTCCCCCAGGCCCACGTCCGCGCGCCGCTCGAAGCCGAGGTCGGCGCTCTGGCCGTCCAGCAACGACTGGACGCAGCGGGCCAGCGCCCGCGTGCTCTCGGCGGGCCTGCCTCCCCCCGCGAGCACGGTGAAGGCCAGTGCCAGCAGGGAGTCGCCCGCCAGGATCGCCTCGCCGCGGCCGAAGACGTTCCAGACCGTCGGGCGGTGGCGGCGGAGTGTGTCGCCGTCCATCACGTCGTCATGGACCAGGGAGAAGTTGTGCACCAGCTCGACCGCGACGGCGGCCGGCAACGCCGCGTCCGCGTCTCCCCCGGCGCCCTCCGCGGCCAGCAGCGTGAACGCGGGCCGCAGGACCTTGCCCCCGCTCGCCCGCACCGGCCGCTCCCGCGCGTCCCACCATCCGAAGTGGTATCCCGCCACCCTGCGCATCGACGGAGGCAGGGTGCCGACCGCATGGCGCAGGGCGGGTTCCACCAGGTCGCGCGTCCGGGCGAGCACGTCCTCCGCGGTCCGCACTCCCGCTGCCATCGGTTCCGTCACGCTCCCACCACCTCGGGCTCGAGTGGACCCACAGGCCGGCTGGACTTGTCGGCATACCCCGGCCGTCACCTCACGACACGTGCCCCGATCCCGGCGGGCCCCGTCCCCGATCTTGACTGCACCTTGTCGTCAAGCCATCATCCTGCTGCTTCGGAACCAGCATTCCCCTGACGATGAACCGCCGAGGATACGCATGAGGACTTTCGAGTGGAGCACCAGAGATTTGGCCGTCCAGGATCGTTTGTCCTATTGGATCGACACCATGTCGCGGCTTGTGCGGGTGCGGTTGACCACCGATCACCCCACCCGTTTCGCGGGGTCGGCGCAGGCGTTCGACCTCGGCGTATTGCAGCTGTCGATGATGAGGCACCAAATGCTCCAGGCGAGCCGGCCCGCGAAGCTCATCCGGCAGTCCGATCCGGAGGTTTTCCAGTTGCACATCATTCTCGAGGGGGGTGGCCGCATGACGCAGGCGGGGCGGGATGCCGTTTTCCACGCGGGGCAAATGCTCCTCCTCGATTCCTCCCGGCCGTTGCGGATGTGGCGGGGAGCCGACGGCGATCCGGCCAAGTCACTGATCGTCCAGTTCCCCCGGGCCGCGCTCGGCCTGCGGGCCGGCGTGGTCGGGCGGCTCGCCGCCGCGCCGTTTCCCATACGGCCCGGCATCACCGGCGTCCTGGCCGGACACCTAAGGCACCTGGCGGACAACGCCGGGGACCTCACAACCCCCGACGCGCGGGCGGTGGCCGCCGTCACCCTCGACCTGATCGCGGCCGCCTACGCCGGCCAGTTCGATGCCGATGACGCGCTGACACCCGAAGCACGACGCCAGGCCCTGCTGTCGCTGATCCACGACTTCATCCGGCGACGGCTCGGCGATCCCGGCCTGACCCCGGAGACCATCGCCGCGGCACACCAGATCTCCGTCCGGCACCTGTACACGCTCTTCGCGGAGCAGGGCCTCACGGTGGCGGCCTGGATCCGCCGATGCCGGCTGGAACAGTGCCACCGCGACCTCGCCGACCCCCGGCGGCGCTCCCTCCCCATCCAGTCCGTCGCCGCCCGCTGGGGCTTCACCGACGCCGCGACCTTCAGCCGCGCCTTCCGCGCCGCCTACGGCATGTCACCACGCGACCACCGCGATCTCGCGGCACGAGACGACCCTTCGGTGGCCGCGCCGTCGCGGCTCTAACGTTGTGTCCCGTGCAGGAGAACATGCAGGAGATGGTCCTGCGGCCGTTGGGCCGCGCCGGCATTCAGGTCACCCCGATGGGTCTCGGGCTCGCCGCCCTCGGCCGTCCCGCGTACATCACGCTCGGCCGCGACGCCGACCTCGGCGGCGACCGCGACGTGGCGGCGATGCGGGCGCGCACGTGGGAGGTGCTGGACGCCGCGTGGGCGGCGGGCGTGCGCTACGTCGACGCGGCCCGCTCCTACGGCCTGGCGGAGGAGTTCCTCGCGGGCTGGCTCGCCGATCGGGGCATCCGGCCCGAAGAGATCGCGGTCGGCTCGAAGTGGGGCTACGAGTACGTCGGCGACTGGCGGATGGACGCCGGCCGCCACGAGGAGAAGGACCTGTCGGCCGAGCGGCTGCGCCGCCAGCTCGGCGAGACCCGCGAGCTGCTCGGCGGTCATCTGTCGCTCTACCAGATCCATTCGGCCACCGTCGAGAGCGGTGTGCTCGACGACGAGGAGGTCCTCGGGGAGCTGCGGGCACTGCGCGCGGCGGGCGTCGCGGTCGGCCTGTCCACCACCGGTCCCCGCCAGGCCGCGACCATCGAGAAGGCGGTCGCGACCGGGCTCTTCGACACCGTCCAGTCGACGTGGAACCTGCTGGAGCGCTCCGCGGGCGAGGCCCTGGCCCGGGCGCACGCCGCCGGCCTGGGCGTGATCGTCAAGGAGGGCGTGGCCAACGGCAGGCTGACCGCCCGCGGCGCGTCGCCGGCGCTGACGCGCGCGGCACGCGAACGGAGCGTCACCCCCGACGCGCTGGCTCTCGCCGCCGTGCTCGCCCGCCCGTGGGCGGGGGTCGTGCTGAGCGGCGCGGCCACGACCGCTCAGCTCGCCGAGAACCTGACGGCGCTCGCCGCCACCTGGGACGACGAGGCCGAGCGGGCGCTCGCCGGGCTGGCGGAGGACGCCGAGACCTACTGGGCCCGCCGCGCCGCCCTCCCCTGGACCTGACGTCAGCTCAGGAACTCGCCGTCCCTGAGCTCCAGCACGCGGTCGGCCAGGCCGACGAGGCCCGCGTCATGCGTGGCCACCAGCGCCGTGACGCCCTCGCCCCGGACGAGCACCCGCAGCAGCTCCATGATCTGGCGGGCGGTCTGGGAATCGAGCTGACCGGTCGGCTCGTCGGCGAGGAGCAGGCGGGGCCGGTTGGCCAGGGCCCTGGCGATGGCCACGCGCTGCTGCTGGCCGCCGGACAGCTCGTACGGCCGCTGCTCGGCGTGATCGGACAGCCCGACCAGGGACAGCAGCACCTTCACCCGCTCCTCCCTGTCCTTGGCGGGAACCCGCGCCAGCCGCAGCGGCACGCCCACGTTCTCGGCGGCCGACAGCACCGGGATCAGCCGGAACGACTGGAAGACGAACCCGACGACGTCGCGGCGCAGCCGCAGCAGGCCCTCCTCGGGCAGCTCGGGCACCGGCTGCCCCGCCACCCGCACCCGCCCCTCGTCGGGCCGGTCGAGGCCGCCGACCAGGTTGAGCAGCGTCGTCTTGCCCGCGCCGGAACGACCGCGGATCGCGACCAGCTCGCCGGGATGAGCCTCGAAGGAGACCCCTCGCAGCGCGCGCACGCCCTTGGGGTAGGTCTTGCGCAGGCCCTCTACGACGACCAGCGGCTCACTCATTCGTCTCTTCCTCTGTGTCGTCGCCGCTGCCCGAGGGCCAGACCCCGATGTGGTCGCGTTCGAGCTCCAGGCGCACCCGGTGCTCCATCGACAGGGCGTTGATGAACTCCCTCGGCAGCTGCAGGCGCCCCGCCCGGTCGAGCACCGCGTACTCCTCGGCGACCACCCTTCCGTCGGAGGAGGTGCGGCGGAACGTCTCGCTGGAGGTGCGGCCGTCCCGGATGCCGATGGTCCGGTCGACCTGCTCCGACACCATCGGGTCGTGCGTCACGACGACGGTCGTGACGCCGAGCTCCCGGTTGGCGTGGCGGAGCACGCCGAAGACCGTCTCGGCGCTCTCGCTGTCCAGCTCACCGGTGGGCTCGTCGGCGAGCACCACCTCGGGCGCGTTGGCGAGGGCGACGGCGACGGCCACCCGCTGCTGCTCGCCGCCGGACATCGCCCCGGGCCGCCGGTCGGCGCGGTCCGTCATTCCCGTCAGCTCCAGCAGCTCGTCCGTACGGGCCGACCTGGCCGCCCGGGACGTGCCGCCGGCCAGCCGCATGGGGAGCATGACGTTCTCCCGGGCGGTGAGGTACGGCAGCAGGTTTCGGGCGGTCTGCTGCCAGACGAAGCCCACGACAGAGCGCCGGTAGCGGAGGCGGTCGCGCGCGGTCATGGACAACAGGTCGATCCCGGCGACCCGGGCCAGCCCGGCCGTCGGCACGTCGAGCCCCGACAGGATGTTGAGCAGCGTCGACTTGCCCGATCCCGAGGCCCCGACGATCGCCACCAGCTCACCCCGGCCGATGAGCAGGTCGAGGCCCTGCAGGGCGACCACCTCGACCGCGGCGGACCCCTCGGTCTTGTAGATCCGTACGAGATTGTCGCACAGGATGTGGGCGTCCGCGCCGAACGCGGGACCGCCCCGCGTGGCCCGGGCCTCCAGGTCAGCCAGCGTGTCCACGGCTTCCTCCCAGGTAGGCGCCCGTGAGGGCGACGGCGGCGACCCCGGCGGCGAGAGCACCGGCCACGACGCAGGGCAGGACGGGCAGCGACGCGGCGGCCGCGAGGGCGCCGTGGCGCCCGCCCGCGTACGCCGACAGGTCGATTCCGGGCCCGAGCAGCGCGGGCATGGCGAGACCGGCCGCCAGCCCGGCGACGGCGGTCAGGACGAGCAGCGGGGCCGCCTCCAGGACGGTGATCAGGCCGGCCTGCCTGCGGCTGAGGCCGAGGGCGCGCAGCAGGCCGAGGTCCTCCGCCCGCCGGGCCGCGCCTCCGGTCAGGGCGATCGCGACGGCCGCCAGCGCGTACGCGGCCAGCGCCGCGGCGGCGACCCGCAGCGCGGCGGTCAGCGCCGCCGTCAGCGGCGTCCCGGTGATCTCGGCGAGCGCGCCCGCCACGGTGGTCATGTGCGCGCCGGACGGCAGCAGCGGCCTGACCGCGCCGGCGTCTCCCGCGATCAGCAGCGTGTTGACGTGCCCGGGAGCCGTGGGGAGGACGATGAGGGCGCCGTCGCCCGCCCCCACCCCCGGCATCGCGCCGACCGTCCCCGCCGGGGTCACCGTCATCCGCGCGGGCCAGCCGATCTCGAAGCTCCGCATGGCGGACAGGTCGGGCGAGACGAGCACGCCGGTCCCCGGCGGAGGCAGGTGGAGCGGGCTGCCCGCGACCAGCCGGCGGTAGGCGCCGAGATCGACCGCGACGACCGTCGCCGGCCGCCCGCCGAAGCCCACCTCGGCGATCGTCGTCCCGACCGCGGCCGGGACGACTGCCCTGACGCCCGGCGCGTGGAGGATCTGCTCCAGCGTCTCCGGAGGGATGCCCTGCGCGCGCTCCACCCTGATCTCGGCGCCGATCCGCTCCCACGCCGTCTGCCGCTGGGCCTCCTCCAGCCCCCCGGCGGCGACCATGCCGTACGCCGCCAGCGCGACGGCCGGCAGCAGCGTGAGCACCGGCAGCGCGGCGCCCGGTACGGCCCGGGCGGCGGCGAGCCCGAGGAACGGCACGGCGGCGGCGCGCCGGGCGGCGGCCCGGAAGGCCAGGTGGATCACGGCCGGGCCGGCGCGCAGCACCGCCAGCGCGGCGGCCAGCGTCAGCAGCACGGGCGCCAGCGCGAGGAACGTGTCACCGGTGGCGAGGCCGCGGGTGCGCAGGAGATAGAGGCTCGCCACGGCGACCACGAGCACCAGGATCTCCGTCGCGATCCGGCGGAGAGCCTTTCCGGGCCGTCGGCCGGTGGACTGACCTTGTGGAGACTGGCGCAGCGCGACGGCGGCGCAGGCGATCGCGACGGTCCCCGCCGCCAGCGCGGCCGGGCCCAGCCGCGCGACCACCGCCGGGGCGCCCGGCACGAAGCCCGCGGCCACCTGGCCCGCCGCGGCCGCCGGCACCGCCGCGAGCGCGACCGCTCCCCCGCAGGCGAGCACGACCTGGGCCAGGGACGCACCGCGGGCGCGCATCAGCAGCAGATCGCCGTGCACCCGGCCGGCGAACAGCAGCACGGCCAGAGCCGTGGCGCCCAGGCACACGACGGCCAGCCCGGCCAGGAACACCGTGATCAGCGCGCGTGTGACGGCCAGCCGGTCCAGGTACTCCCGCAGGATCCGGTCGAACCCGGTCGACAGGGCGAGTTCGCGGTCCTGCCTGCTCAGGCGGCGGCCGAACTCCTCCGTGGCGGCGAGCACGTCCGCCGCGTCGCCCGCGGTGACGCGGTCCGCCTCCGGGGTGACGAGCCATCGGAAGACCATCGGCAGTTCCGCGCCCGCGAGGCTGTCGCCGTCGGTGAGCGCGGTGACGATCAGGTCGTCCTCGGTGGCGAGCGGCACGCGGTGGTGGATGACGTAGGTGAGTTCCGGCTCGAGGGCCCAGAACCGGTCGGCGGGACGCACAGGCTCGAACAGGCCGGTGACCTTCGCGGTCAACGCGCCGAGGCGGAGCGTGTCGCCCGTCCTGATCGACATCTCCGCGGCGGCGACCGCGGGGACGGCCACCTCGAGACGAGTGCCCGAGCCGGGGCCCGGGGGGCCGCCCTCGACGTATCGCACCCGCCGGTCCGCCCCGGACACCCATTTCAGCGTCAGGTAGCGATGCTGCCGGTCGTTGATGAGCATCGGCGGGCCGGCGAAATCGAAGAACGGGACGGGGTCGGCGACCTCCCGCAGCGCCGGGGGGAGCAGCTCGCGCCAGGCGGTGTCCGCCCTGGCCGCCTCGGCCGTCGTCCGCATCGGGGTCAGATCGAAGCGCCGGGTGAACTGGACCGCCAGCGACGCCGTGGCGGGCGGGGCGGAACCGACGGCCGACGAGGCCGCCGCGTCGAGGGAGGACTCGACCATCCGGGGCAGGGCCGAGACGACCAGGGCGGCGCCGAACACCAGCGCGGCCAGCAGCGCCGCCACCCCCCTGTGCACACCCAGAAGGCGGATCACGACGCCTCCCCCGCACGCAGCACGGCGGCCGGCTCACGCCGGTGCAGCGACCGCGCGAGTCCCGCCACGATCACGAGGAGCACCGCGAGGACCGCGGCGGCGAGCGCCGCCACCTGAGACCACGGCACGTGCAGCAGCACCGGCAGCCCGCCCGCGGTCGCGTGACCCGCGGTCACCATCGGCGGCACCACCGCGGCGGACACGGCCACGGCGAGCGCCACTCCGCCGGCCAGTGACAGCCCGATCACGAACGACTGCTCGGCGGCGAGCAGGCCGAGCGTCTGCCGGAAGCTCACGCCGAGTGCGCCGAGGACGGCGAACTCGCCCCTGCGCTCGCGCGCCGCGACCGCGGCGTTGACCAGGAATCCCAGCACGGCGAACGCCAGCGCGGCCGCGAAGCCGAGCAGCAGCGCGCCCTGCAGGCCGGCCGCCGTGGGGTCGTCCCTGTAGCCGGCGGTGAGCGCGGCCACGTCGACGACGTCCCCCCGGCCTCGCCCGGAGGTTGCCAGCGCGGTGGCGGCCCGCGTGGTGTCGCGCCCGTCGGCGGCCAGCCACCACTCCGTCACCGGCCACTCCGTTCCCTTCGCGCCTGCCGCCCGCAGCGCCGCCAGGCCGGCGAGCAGCGCCGGGGCGCCCTCCGGCGTGCCGGGCATCGCGGTGACGACGCCCACGACCCGAATCGGGATCGCCGCCGTGCCGGCCGTGATCCTCGTGGTGTCCGCCAGCCCGGGGGTCACCACGACCGGAAGCGGTTGTCCGGCGGACCCGGCGATCCGGGAGGCCAGTGTGGCCGGCGACAGCTCCGACAGGTCGGGGCGCAGCTGCAGGACACGGCCCAGGTGCGCCGCGTCCGCGGCGATGAGGGTGGCGTCCGCGCCGTCCGCGACGACCGTGGCGCGGTGCGCGGGCATGGCCGCCGCGACCCCCGGCAGCGTGGTGAAGGTCCGCGCGTCGTCCCCGGGGAGGGCCGGGACGCGCAGGGCGGCGCCGGCGAGATGCCTGGCCCGGTCCTCCTGGGCGCCGCGCCAGGTCGCGGCGGTGGTCAGGGACAGCACGCCGATCGCCGTCGCCATCGTCAGCAGCAGCGCCGGACCCGAATAGCGGGCCGGGCGCCGGCTCACCTGCCGGGCGGCCGTCGCCGGCCCGAACCCGGGGCGCCGCCGCGTCGCCCGCTCGGCGACCCTGGCGACGGCGGGCACCAGCCGCAGGGCGGCCATCCCGCCGCAGAGCAGGGCGAGCGCCGGTCCCGCCCCGACCAGCGGGTCGAGCCCGAGCTCGCCGCCGAGGCGCGTGGTCTCCGGCGCGTCCTGGCCGCGCAGGCGCCAGACGGCGAGCGCCGCCAGGACGAGCAGCGCCACGTCGGCCCCGGCCCGCTGGACCAGGCCCGGCCGGTCGGCGCGTCCGCGCGCCGCCTGCTCCTCGACGTACGTGCGGCGGGCGGCGAGCAGGGGCGGGGCGGCCAGCATGGCGGCGCAGGCGAGCGCGACCGCCGCCGCGACCGCGAAGGTGGCCCCGTCGGGCGCGCGGGGCGGCGCCACGCCGGTGGCCTCGATCCAGGGGAACGCGCTCACCAGCCGCAGGAGGACGGGCGCGAGGAACGGCGCAGCGGGCGCGCAGGGCAGCGCGATCAGCAGCGCCTCCCCCGCCGCCATGGCGGCGAGCCGCGGCGACCCGCCGCCCCTCGATCGCAGCAGGGCCGTCTCCATCCGGCGGTGCTCGGCGAGCAGCCGCGCGGTCAGCGCCAGCGCGTACGCGCTCAGCACCAGCAGTTGGAGCACCGGCACCAGCATGGTCGAGCGGGCGACCAGGGCGCCGCGGTCGAGCCGCAGCAGCATGCCGGACAGCGTCTCGGTGACCGCGCACCGGGGGCAGCCGGACCGCACGGCGGCGGAGGTCCCGGCGACCGACGCCGCGAACGGCCGCAGCCGGTCGGGGGAGAGCCGGCGCAGGTCGGGTTCGGCGAGCCAGCGGGCCGAGACTCCGGTCCCGAAACGGCCGAGGAAGGTGCCCTCCGGCACGACCAGGGGTCCGCGGGAGGTGAAGTCGCCGGTCTGCGTGCCGTAACGCAGCAGGGTCTCCCCCTTCCAGCGCGGGTCGTCGGGGTCGCGGAGCCGGAAGACGCCGGTGACGTGCACGCGGACCGGCTCTCCGTCCAGGCGTCCGACGACGGTGAACTCGTCGCCGGCCGACACTCCCATCGCCCGGGCGGCCTGCTCCGAGAGCGCCGCCGCCGTCTCTTCCGTGGGCCAGCGCCCGCTCACCAGGTCCGCCTGGCCGTCCAGTCCCTCGTACGCGGTGAACCGGGTCAGAACGGGCTGACCGCCGCGATCCTGTCCCTCGATCGCGTAGGAGGCGGACTCGACGCGTACGGTGACCTGTACGGGCACCTCTTGGTGGGCGTGGGCGATCCCCGCGCGGACGGCCCGGTCGATTCCGGCGAAGTCCCCGGCCGTGACCGAGGAGGTGACGACGGTGGCGGTGGCGGCGAGCGGCGCCGTCTCCAGGGCCCGCCGCACACCCGCCTGGGTCGCCGACCCCGCGTGCAGCAGCAGAGCCGAGATCGCCGTGGTGGCGAGCAGGATGGAGCCGAACGCGGCGGCCAGCAGCAGGGGCTCGGCCAGCACGCGCCGGACCATTCCGACCACGCTCATCACGGCATCATGACAAGCATGATCGGGAAGCGCCACCGTTATGTTCGCCGTGCGGCGCACCTAGCGTTCCCGCTAGATCAGACAGACCACGCTTGCGGGACATCCGGCACAAAGGTGTATGTTGACCACCGCAAGCGACGGACGCGGAGGAAGCCGGTGTGAATCCGGCGCGGTCCCGCCACTGTCACCGGGGAGCGACCCTCACCCACGCCACTGCCCACCACGGGCGGGAAGGCTGAGGGGAGCGCCGATCCGGGAGCCAGGATACTCCGGCCGTCGGACCTTCTACCGGGGGCGCGGACACCCCCAGGGGGGACATGCCATGGCCCGGACAGGCCTGCGCAGACGCGCCTCGCTGCCGGTATCGCGCTCCGTCACCTGACGTGCCCGCCGGTGGCGGCCTGCTCGTGGCGGGCACGACCTCCGATGCCGGAAAGAGCGTCCTGGTGGCCGGCCTGTGCCGGTGGCTGGCCCGGCGCGGCGTACGGGTCGCGCCGTTCAAGGCGCAGAACATGGCGCTCAACTCGATGGTCACCGCCGACGGCGGCGAGATCGGGCGGGCCCAGGCGATGCAGGCCGCGGCGGCCCGCGCCGAGCCCGAGGCCGCGATGAACCCCGTGCTCATCAAACCGGCCGGGGAGCGGCACTCCCACGTCGTCGTGCTCGGCCGGGCGCACGCCGACGTGGACGCCCTGTCCTACCGCGACCACAAGATGCGCCTGCTCGACGTCGCCCTCGACGCGCTGGACGGCCTGCGCCGCCGCTACGACGTGGTGATCTGCGAGGGCGCGGGCAGCCCGGCCGAGGTCAACCTGCGCGACCGCGACATCGCCAACATGGGCCTGGCCCGCGCCGCCGGCCTGCCCGCGCTGGTCGTCGGCGACATCGACAGGGGCGGTGTACTCGCGCACTTCGCCGGCACCCTCGCCGTGCTCGACCGGCACGACCAGCGGCACATCGCCGGCTTCGTGGTCAACAAGTTCCGGGGCGACCTCGCGCTGCTGCGGCCGGGGCTCGACTGGCTGGCGGAGGCGACGGGCCGTCCGTGCCTCGGCGTGCTGCCGTGGCGGTCCGGGCTCTGGCTCGACGTGGAGGACTCCCTCGACCTCGACAGCCGTCCCGGCCTGCTCACCCCGCCGGTCGGGCGTGAGGTCCTGCGCGTGGCCCTCGTACGGCTGCCGCGCATGTCGAACGTCACCGACGCCGACGCGCTGGCCGCCGAACCGGGGGTGAGCGTGCGCCTGGTCACCACCCCCGCCGAGCTCGCCGACGCCGACCTCGTCGTGCTGCCCGGCACCCGCGCCACCATCGGCGACCTCGCCTGGCTGCGCGAGCGCGGCCTGGACGAGGCGCTGCGCCGCCGCGCCGCCGAGGGCGGCCCGGTGCTCGGGATCTGCGGCGGATTCCAGATGCTCGGCACGGTCATCGACGACGACGTGGAGAGCCGGGCGGGCCGCGTGCCCGGTCTCGGCCTGCTGCCCGCCCGCACGGCGTACGCGCCGGACAAGGTGCTCACGCTCGCGGAGGGCGAGTGGCGGGGCCACGAGGTGGCGGGCTACCGCATCCACCACGGCCGGGTCACGGCGGAGGGCGGCGAGCCGTTCCTCGACGGCTGCCGGGCGGGGGCGGTGTGGGGCACGACCTGGCACGGCCTGTTCGAGCGGGACGGCTTCCGCCGGGCCTTCCTCGCCGAGGTCGCCGCCGTCGCGGGCCGGGCCTGGCTGCCGGGGACCGGCGCGTTCGCCGCGCACCGGGAGGCCCGTCTCGACGCGCTGGGCGACCTCGTCGAGGAGCACCTGGACACCGAGGCCGTGTGGCGGCTCATCGAGCGCGGTGTGCCCACCGGCCTGCCCACCGCCGAGATCACGTTGCGGGAGGACCGCCCATGACGATGCCGCCGACGATGCTGCTGCTGTCCACCGCCGACACCGAGCTGCTCGCCGCCACCCGCGGCGGGGCGGGCTGGCGGGTCGCCAACCCGGCGCGTACGGCCCCCGAGGACGTGCCGGCGCTGCTGGACGGTGTGGACGCCGTCGTCGTCCGGCTGCTCGGGGGCAGGCGCTCCTGGCCCGAGGGGCTCGACGCCGTGCTGGCCGCCGGGCTGCCCACGGTCGTGCTCGGCGGCGAGCAGGCCCCGGACGCCGCGCTGATGGCGATGTCCACCGTGCCGTCGGGGGTCGCGGCCCAGGCCCTCGCCTATCTGGCCGAGGGCGGCCCGGACAACCTGGCGGAGCTGCGGCGCTTCCTGTCCGACACGCTCCTGCTGACCGGCGAGGGCTTCGCGCCGCCCCGGCCCACCCCCGAATACGGCGTGCGGCCCGGCCGCGCCCGCCGGGAGGGCCGCCCGCTGGTCGGCGTGATCTACTACCGGGCGCACGAGCTGTCGGGCAACACGGCGTTCGTCGACGCGCTGTGCGACGCGGTCGAGGCGGCGGGCGCCGACGTGCTGCCGGTCTTCTGCGGGTCGCTGCGCGGGGCGGGCGAGGACCTGCTCGAACTGCTGCGGCCGGTCGACGCGCTGGTCGTGACCGTGCTCGCCGCGGGCGGCGCGGTCGCCGCCGCCGCAAGCGCGGGCGGCGACGAGGACGCCTGGGACGCCGGGGCGCTCGCCGCGCTCGACGTGCCGGTGCTGCAGGCGCTGTGCCTGACCACGCCCCGGTCCGTGTGGGCGGACTCCGACGCGGGCCTGTCCCCGCTGGACGCCGCGATGCAGGTGGCGGTGCCCGAGTTCGACGGCAGGCTGATCGCGGTGCCGTTCTCGTTCAAGGAGGACGGGCCCGACGGCGTGCCGGTCTACGTCGCCGATGCCGAGCGGTGCGCCCGCGTGGCCGCCCTCGCGGTCGCGCACGCCTGGCTGCGTCACGTGCCCAACGGCGGCAAGCGCCTGGCGATCGTGCTGTCGTCCTATCCCACCCGGCATTCCCGGGTCGGCAACGCCGTGGGGCTCGACACCCCCGCCTCCGCCGTCGTGCTGCTGCGGGCGCTGCGCGCGGCCGGATACGACGTGGGCGACGCGCCGGACGACGGCGACGCGCTGATCCACGCCCTGATCGCGGCCGGGGGCCACGACGTGGAGTGGCTCACCGAGGAGCAGATCGAGGCCGCCCCGGCCCGGGTGCCGCTGGAGGCCTACCGGGAGTGGTTCGCGGAGCTGCCCGCCGAGCTGGGCGAGGCGGTGACCGCCCACTGGGGGCCGCCGCCCGGGTCCCTCTACGTGGACGGGACCGACATCGTGCTGGCCGCGCTGCGGTTCGGCAACGTCATGCTCGCCATCCAGCCGCCCCGGGGGTTCGGCGAGAACCCGGTCGCCATCTACCACGACCCCGACCTGCCGCCGAGCCACCACTACCTCGCGGCGTACTGGTGGCTGGCCCGCGAGTTCGGCGCGCACGCCGTCGTCCACCTCGGCAAGCACGGCACGCTGGAGTGGCTGCCGGGCAAGGGGCTCGGGCTGTCGGCGTCGTGCGCGCCCGACGCCACGCTCGGCGCGCTGCCGCTGGTCTACCCGTTCATCGTCAACGACCCCGGCGAGGGCACCCAGGCCAAGCGCCGCGCGCACGCGACCGTCGTCGACCACCTGATCCCGCCGATGGCCAGGGCCGACTCGTACGGCGACCTGGCCCGGCTGGAGCAGCTGCTGGACGAGCACGCGACCGTCGCCGCCCTCGACCCGGCCAAGCTGCCGGCCGTGCGGGCGCGGATCTGGACGCTCATCCAGGCCGCCCAGCTCCACCACGACCTGCACGTGGACGAGCGGCCGCAGGACGCGGAGTTCGACGACTTCCTGCTGCACGTGGACGGCTACCTGTGCGAGATCAAGGACGCCCAGATCCGCGACGGCCTCCACGTGCTCGGCCAGGTCCACACCGGGGAGGCCCGCGTCAACCTCGTGCTCGCCGTGCTGCGCGCCCGCCAGGTCTGGGCCGGCGCCGCCGGGGCGCTGCCCGGCCTGCGCGAGGCTCTCGGCCTGCCTCAGGACGCCGGGACGGCGGAGGTGGACGCGTTCGAGGGCGAGGCGCGGCGGCTGGTCCAGGCCATGGAGGACCACGACTGGAACCCGGCGGCGGCCGGAGCGGTCACGGACGTGCCGGAGGTCGCCCGGGTGCTGCGCTTCGCCGCGGCGGAGGTCGTGCCGCGGCTCGATCGGACCACCGACGAGGTGGCGCACGTGCTGCACGCGCTGGACGGCGGCTACGTGCCCGCCGGGCCGTCCGGGTCGCCCACGCGCGGGCTGGTCAACGTGCTGCCGACCGGCCGCAACTTCTACTCGGTCGACCCCAAGGCGATCCCGTCGCGGCTGGCCTGGGAGACCGGCGCGGCGCTCGCGGCCTCGCTGGTCGAGCGCTACCGTGCCGACACCGGCGAGTGGCCGCGCACGGTCGGGCTGACGGTCTGGGGCACCAGCGCGATGCGCACCCAGGGCGACGACATCGCCGAAATCATGGCGCTGCTCGGGGTGCGGCCGGAGTGGGACGACGCCTCCCGCCGGGTGACCGGCTTCGCGGTGATGACCGCCGAGGAGCTGGGCCGCCCCCGGGTGGACGTGGTGGTGCGCATCAGCGGCTTCTTCCGCGACGCGTTCCCGCACGTCGTGACGCTGCTCGACGAGGCCGTCCGCGTGGTCGCCGCGCTGGACGAGCCCGCCGAGGTCAACCCGCTGCGCGCGCACGTCCACGCCGACCTCGCCCGGCACGGCGACGAGCGCCGCGCCACCAGCCGCGTCTTCGGCTCCAAACCCGGCGCGTACGGCGCGGGCCTGCTGCCGCTCATCGACGCCCGCAACTGGCGCGACGACGCCGACCTCGCCGAGGTGTACGCGGTGTGGGGCGGCTACGCCTACGGCCGAGGGCTGGACGGCCGGGAGGCCCGCACGGACATGGAGGCGGCGTTCCGGCGCATCGACGTGGCGGCCAAGAACCAGGACAACCGCGAGCACGACATCGCCGACTCCGACGACTACTTCCAGTACCACGGCGGGATGGTGGCCATGGTCCGCCACCTGACCGGCACGTCCCCCGCGGCGTACGTGGGCGACTCGCACGTCCCCGACGCGGTGCGCACCCGGACGCTGGGCGAGGAGACGCGGCGGGTGTTCCGATCGCGGGTGGTGAACCCGCGCTGGATCGCGGCGATGCGGCGGCACGGCTACAAGGGCGCGTTCGAGATGGCGGCCACCGTGGACTACCTGTTCGGGTTCGACGCCACGGCCGGGGTGGTGGACGACTGGATGTACGAGTCGCTCGCCGCCTCCTACGTCTTCGACCCGCAGGTGCGCGAGTTCATGCGGGCGTCCAACCCCTGGGCGCTGCGCGGCATCGCCGAACGGCTGCTGGAGGCGGCCGACCGGGGCCTGTGGGCCGAGCCGTCGCCGGAGACCCTCGACGGCCTGCGGGCGACGTACCTGGAGATGGAAGGCGACCTGGAGGCGGGCAAGTGACGGGATACCCCTTTTCCGCGGTCGTCGGGCACGACGACCTCAAGCTGGCGCTGCTGCTCAACGCCGTGTCGCCCGCGATCGGCGGCGTGCTCGTGCGGGGCGAGAAGGGCACGGCGAAGTCGACCGTGGTGCGGTCGCTCGCGGCGCTGCTGCCCGAGGTGGCGGTGGTGGCGGGCTGCCGGTTCTCCTGCGACCCGGCCGCGCCCGACCCGTCCTGCCCCGATGGTCCCCATGAAAGCGGCCTGTCGCCGCGGACGCGCCCGGCCCGGCTGGCCGAGCTGCCGGTCGGCGCGTCGGAGGACCGCGTCGCCGGGTCGCTCGACCTGGAACGGGCGCTGACCGAGGGCGTCAAGGCGTTCGAGCCGGGCCTGCTGGCCGCGGCCCACCGGGGCGTGCTGTACGTGGACGAGGTCAACCTGCTCCACGACCACCTGGTGGACCTGCTGCTCGACGCGGCGGCGATGGGCGTGGCCCACGTGGAGCGCGAGGGCGTGTCGGTCCGCCACGCGGCCCGCTTCCTGCTGGTCGGCACGATGAACCCCGAGGAGGGCGAGCTGCGCCCGCAGCTGCTCGACCGCTTCGGCCTGGCCGTCGAGGTGCGCGCCTCACGCGACCCCGCCGAGCGGGCGGAGGTGGTGCGCCGCCGCCTCGCCTTCGACGCCGGCCCGTCCGGTTTCGCCGCGGCCTACGCCGACGGTGAGCGCGACCTCGCCCTGCGCATCGTGGCGGCGCGCGACCGGCTGCCCGGCGTGGCGCTCCCCGACGCCGCGCTGCGCGGCATCACGGCGGTGTGCGCGGCCTTCGACGTCGAGGGGATGCGCGCCGACCTCGTGATGGCGCGTACGGCCGTCGCCCTGGCCGCGTGGGAGGGCAGGGACGAGGTCACCTCCGACGACGTCCGGGCGGCCGCCCGCCTGGCGCTCCCCCACCGCCGCCGCCGCGACCCGTTCGACGACCCCCGTGACGACCGGGGCCACGGCCTCGACGAGGAACGGCTGGAACAGGCTCTCCGCGAGACCGGCGACACCCCCGGCGACACCCCCGACGACGGGCCGGACGACGACGGCCCGGGCGGCGGGAGCGCGTCCGGCGGTGACGCCGGCGAGGGTGGCGGGTCCGGGGGCGCCGCGGGGTCCCCGCCCGTCCAGCCGGGAGCGCCCTATCGGACCCGGCTCCTCGCACCGGAGGCGGCCGGCCGGGGCGGGCCCGCCGGACGGCGCGGGCGCACCACGGGAGAGTCCGGCCGCACCGTCGGCGCCCGCGTCCCGGCCGGGCGGCTGCGGCTGCTCGACCTGCCGGCCACGCTGGCCGCCGCCGCGCCCCACCAGCGCGGGCGGGGCCGTACCGGTTCCGGTCTCGTGCTGCGCCGCGACGACCTGCGCGAAGCCGTACGCGAGGGACGCGAGTCCAACCTCGTGCTGTTCTGCGTGGACGCCAGCGGCTCGATGGCCGCCCGGGCGCGGATGCGCGCGGTCAAGGGCGCCGTGCTGTCCCTGCTGCTGGACGCCTACCAGCGCCGCGACAAGGTCGGCCTGGTGACCTTCCGCGGCGAGGACGCGACGGTCGCGCTGCCGCCGACCTCCAGCGTCGAGCTGGCCTCCGGCCGGCTGGCCCGGCTGGCCACCGGCGGGCGCACCCCGCTGGCCGCCGGGCTCCACCGGGCGGAACGGGTGCTGGCCGCCGAGCGGCTGCGCGACCCCCGCCGCCGCGCGCTGCTCGTGGTCGTCACCGACGGGCGGCACACCTTCGGCCCCGACCCGGCCGGCGCCGCCCGGCGGCTGGCCGGGGTCGCGAGCGTGGTCGTCGACTGCGAGCACGGCCCCGTACGGCTCGGCCTGGCCGGACGGCTCGCCGCCGCGCTGGGCGGGACCGCGATCCGGCTGGAAGAACTGGCGGCCGATCACCTGGCCGCGGTGGTGCGTGACGTCAGGAAGGTGGCGTAGATGCCGCAGGGCAGGCCGGCGAGCGTGCCGGACGACGGGCTGACCACGCGCGCGCGGCGCAACCGCCCGCTGGTCATCGTGCACACCGGGGAGATGAAGGGGAAGTCGACGGCCGCCTTCGGCCTCGCGCTGCGCGCCTGGAACCAGGGCTGGCCCGTCGGGGTGTTCCAGTTCGTCAAGAGCGCCAAGTGGCGGGTCGGCGAGGAGGCCGCCCTGCGCGCCCTCGGCCGGCTGCACGAGCAGACCGGCGAGGGCGGGCCGGTGACCTGGCACAAGATGGGCGAGGGCTGGTCGTGGATCCGGCGGCCCGGCACCGAGGCCGACCACGCCGCCGACGCCCGCGAGGGCTGGGCGCAGATCAAGCGCGACCTCGCCGCCGAGACCTACGGCCTGTACGTCCTCGACGAGTTCACCTATCCCCTGAAGTGGGGCTGGGTCGACGTGGACGACGTGGTCGAGACCCTGCGCGCCCGGCCCGGCCGCCAGCACGTGGTGATCACCGGCCGCGACGCCGATCCCCGTCTGGTGGAGGCCGCCGACCTCGTGGTGGAGATGACCAAGGTCAAGCACCCGATGGACGCGGGGCAGAAGGGCCAGAGGGGCATCGAATGGTGAACGTCCTCCGGCTCGTCGTCGCCGCCCCCGCCTCGGGCACGGGCAAGACCACCGTGGCCACCGGGCTGATGGCGGCGCTGACCGCGCGCGGCCTGGCCGTCTCGCCGCACAAGGTGGGCCCCGACTACATCGATCCCGGCTACCACGCGCTCGCCACCGGCCGTCCGGGCCGCAACCTCGACGCGTTCCTCGCCGGCGAGGATCTGGTCGCCCCCCTGTTCGCGCACGGCGCGCGCGGCGCGGACGTCGCGATCGTCGAAGGCGTGATGGGGCTGTTCGACGGGCGCGGCTCCTCCGGGCAGGCGTCGACCGCGCACGTCGCCCGGCTGCTGGGCGCGCCCGTGCTGCTCGTGGTGGACGCGTCGTCCCAGTCGGCGTCCGTCGCGGCCCTCGTGCACGGCTTCGCCACCTTCGACACGTCCGTACGGATCGCCGGGGTGGTGCTCAACCGGGTGGGCTCGGCCCGCCACGAGGAGATCCTCCGCGAGGCGCTGCGGCCGCTCGGCATCCCGGTGGCCGGGGTGCTGCCGCGCGACGCGGCCGTCCACGTGCCGTCGCGGCACCTCGGCCTGGTGCCCGCCGCCGAGCGCGACGCGCAGGCGCGGCGGGCCGTGGCCGCCCTCGGGGCCCTGGTGGAGCGGCACTGCGACCTCGGCCTGATCCTGCGCCTGGCGTCGGCCGCGCCTCCGCTGTCCACCACGGCGTGGTCGGCCGCCGACGCGGTGGGGATCCCGGTTCCCGGGCGGCCCGTGGTCGCGGTCGCCGCCGGCGCGGCGTTCACGTTCTCCTACGCCGAGACGGCCGAGCTGCTGAGCGCCGCCGGGGCCGAGGTGGCGTACGTGGACCCGCTGCGGGACGAGGCGCTGCCGCCGGGCACCCGGGCGCTGGTGATCGGCGGCGGGTTCCCCGAGGTCCACGCCGCCGACCTGGCCGCCAACGCGCCGCTGCGGGAACAGGTCGCCCGTCTCGCCGCCCGCGGCCTGCCGATCACGGCCGAATGCGCGGGTCTGCTCTACCTCGCCGCCTCTCTCGACGGCGCGCCCATGTGCGGGGTGCTGCCGGTGGAGGCGCGGATGACCGAGCGGCTGACGCTCGGCTACCGGGAGGCGGTACGGCCCGACGGCACCGTCGTACGCGCCCATGAGTTCCACCGCACCGCCTGCTCTCCGCCTGCCGGGGAGTCCCCGGCGTACGTGCTGCCGAGGCGGGAGGGATTCGTCCGGGGCGGCGTGCACGCCTCCTACCTCCACCCGCACTGGGCGGGCACGCCACGCCTGGCCCGCGATCTCGTGAAGGGGGCTGCCGCATGAGGCCCGTGCTGACGGGGGTGGGCGTCGGCCCGGGCGACCCGGACCTGGTGACGGTGAAGGCCGTGCGCGTGCTGCGCGAGGCCGACGTCGTGGTGGTGCCGGTGGCCGACACCGGCGAGCAGGGCCGCGCCGAGCGGATCGTCCGCGCCCACACCGGGCGCGACGTGCTGCGCCTGGAGTTCGCCCTCACCGACGGGCCGCGCCGCGACGCCGCCTGGGACGCGGCGGGGGCGGCCGTCGCCGCCGCGTACGGGCGCGGGGCGCGGACCGTCGCCTTCGCGACGATCGGCGACCCCAACGTCTACAGCACCTTCACCTACCTGGCCGAGACCGTGCGCGGGCTCGTGCCGGAGCTGGAGGTCCGCACGGTTCCCGGCGTCACCGCCATGCAGGCGCTCGCGGCGAGCAGCGGGACCGTCCTGGTCGAGGGCCGCGAGTCGCTGGCGCTGATGCCCTTGACGGCGGGGCTGGACGCTCTGCGCGGGGCACTCGACGCCCACGACACCGTCGTCGCCTACAAGGGAGGGCGCATGCTGCCGGAAGTGCTGGCCGCCGTCCGCGAGTCCGGCCGCCTGGCCGGCGCGGTGTACGGCGCGTCGCTCGGGCTGCCGGAGGAGGACGTGCGGCCCGCCGCCGGGCTCGATCCGGCCGGGACCGGACCGTACCTGTCCGCGCTGCTGGTCACCCGGGAGCGTACGGGCCGGGGAGGCCGGTTGTGAGCGGGCCTGCTTCGAGGGGCAAGGTCGTTTTCGTCGGCGCGGGGCCGGGCGCGCCCGACCTGCTCACGCTGCGCGGCGCGGCGGCCATCGCGGCCGCCGACATCGTGGTCTGGGCCTCCAGCCTGGTCCATCCCGGCGTGCTCGACCACGCCCGGGCCGGCGCCCGGATCGTCGACTCCGCCGCGGCGCCCCTGGAGGAGGTCGTCGCCCTGTACGAGGAGGCGGCCCGCGACGGGCTGCTCGTGGCCCGTGTGCACTCCGGAGACCCCGCCCTGTGGGGAGCAGTGCAGGAGCAGCTCGACCGCTGCGCCGCGCTCGGGCTGGAGACCGAGGTCGTGCCGGGGGTCTCCAGCTTCACCGCCGTCGCCGCCGCCGTACGGCGGGAGCTGACCGTGCCGGAGGTCGCGCAGTCGGTCGTGCTCACCCGCCTGGAGGGCGGCAAGACGCCGATGCCCGACGGCGAGACCGTGCGGGAGTTCGCCGCGCACGGCACGACGATGGCGCTGTTCCTGTCGGCGGCCCGCTCGGCGCAGCTGCAGCAGGAACTGCTGGCGGGCGGCTACCCGCCGCAGACGCCCTGCGTGGTCGGCTACCGGGTCACCTGGGAGGACGAGCTGGTGCTGCGCTGCCGCCTGGACGAGCTGGCGGCGACCGTGCGCGCCCACCGGCTCTGGAAGCACACACTGGTGCTGGTCGGGCCCGCGCTGGAGGCCCACGGGACGCGCTCGCACCTCTACCACCCGGGCCACTTCCACGGCCACCGCCGCTCCGAGCCCGCGGCGCGGCGCGAGCTGCGAGGCTCGCGATGAGCGATATCCCCGAGCTGCGCGAGCCGGACCTGCCGCGCACGATGCGGGTGCGCAAGCGGGCGCTGCGCACCGGATGGACGACGGGCACCTGCGGCGCCGCCGCCGCGAAGGCCGCCAGCATCGCGCTCGCGCACGGCGACACCCCGCCCACCGTGGACACGCCGCTGCCCGGCGGCGGCCGGGTGACGCTGCCGGTGGACTCCTACGCCGTGGGCGACGCCAGGGCCACGGCCGTGGTCGTGAAGGACGCCGGCGACGACCCGGACGTGACCCATGGCGCACACCTGACCGCGACCGTGTCCTGGCGTCCCGAGGCCGGCATCGAACTGGACGGCGGCGTCGGCGTCGGCGTGGTCACCCGGCCGGGCCTCGGCCTGGAGGTCGGCGGCCCCGCCATCAACCCGGTCCCCCGGGCGCAGATCACCCAGGCCGTCGGCGAGGTTCTGGACCTCGGGCGGCGCGGCGTCCGCGTGGTCATCAGCGTGCCCGAGGGCGAGCGGATGGCCCGCAAGACCACCAACGCCAGGCTCGGCATCCTCGGCGGCATCTCGATCCTCGGCACCACCGGGATCGTGCGGCCGTTCTCCACCGAGTCGTGGCGCTCGTCGGTCCTGCAGGCGATCGACGTGATGGCGGCGCAGGGCGAGCGCATGCTGGTGCTGTCCACGGGCGGGCGCACCGACCGGGCCGCGATGCGGCTGCGGCCCGGCCTGCCCGCCGTGTGCTTCGTCGAGGTCGGCGACTTCACCGGGGCCGCGCTGCGCCGGGCCGCCGACTCGGGACTGACCGACGTGCTGTTCGTCGGCATGGTCGGCAAGCTGACCAAGCTCGCCGCGGGCGTGCTCATGACGCACTACACCCGCTCCAAGATCGACAAGGACCTGCTGGCCGGGGTGACCCGGGAGGCGGGCGGCGACGAGGCCCTGGCCGGGCGGGTCGCCGAGGCGAACACCGCCCGCCACGCCTACGAGCTGTGGGAGGCCGCCGGGCTGCTCGAACCCGCCGGGCGCGTGCTGTGCGCGCGGGTCAAGGACGTGCTGGAGCGGTTCTGCGACGGCGCGCTCACCGCGGCCGTGATCATGGTCGATCCCGACGGGCTCGCCCCCGTCGCCTCCAGCGAGGAGGCCGACCGGTGGTGACGGTGATCGGCGTCGACGGACGTCCCCTCGCCCCGTGGGCCGCCGCGCGGCTGGCCGGGGCGACGCTGGTGGCGGGCGCCGCCCGCCACCTGGACGCGCTGCCCGTGCCCGCCCGGGCCGAGCGCGTCGTGCTGGGGGACGTGGCGGCGGGAGTGCGGGCCCTCGCGGCCCATGACGGCCCGGCCGTCGTGCTCGCCTCGGGCGACCCCGGGTTCTTCGGCCTCGTCCGCCTGCTGCGCGAGCACGGCCTCGGCGTCGAGGTCGCACCCGCCGTCTCCTCGGTCGCGGCGGCCTTCGGACTGGCCGGGCTGAGCTGGGACGACGCCGTCGTGGTGAGCGCGCACGGGCGCGACCCCCGCCGGGCCGTCAACGCCTGCCGGGCGCTGGCCAAGGTCGCCGTGCTCACCGCGCCCGGCGCGGGCCCCGCCGAGATCGGCGCCGCGCTGCGCGGCTGGCCACGCCGGCTCCTGGTCGCGGAGCGTCTCGGCGCCGCCGGACGGCGGGTGACCGAGTGCACGCCCGAGGAGGCCGCGGGGCGGGAGTGGGCCGACCCCAACGTGGTGCTCTGCCTGGTGGATCGGCCGTCTCCGCGCGGCTGGGCGGCGCCGCCACGCCTGACTCCGGAGCGCTGGGCGCTGCCCGAGGAGCGCTTCGAGCACCGCGACAGCATGATCACCAAGGCGGAGGTGCGGGCGCTGGCGCTCGCCCACCTCGGTCCCGGCGTGGGCGACCTGGTCTGGGACCTCGGCTGCGGCAGCGGCTCCGTGGCCGTCGAGGCGGCCAGGTTCGGCGCCGCCGTCGTCGCCGCCGACCGCGACCCCGCCCAGTGCGACCGGACGCGCCGCAACGCCGCCGCGTACGGCGTCGAGGTGCGGGTGGTGCACGGCGAGGCGCCCGGATGCCTGGCCGGGCTGCCCGTCCCGGACGCGGTGTTCGTCGGCGGGGGCGGCGCCGAGGTGGTGGGCCACGTGGCGGGTCTCGGCCCACGGACCGTGGTCGCCGCGCTCGCCGCCGTGGACCGGGTGCCCGCCGTACGTGACGCGCTGCGCGCCGCGGCGTACGACGTGGGCGGCGTGTCGCTGGCGGCGAGCAGGTTCGCGGACCTGCCCGGCGGCGCCACGCGTCTCGCCGCGGCCAATCCGGTCTTTCTCGTATGGGGGCATCGATGACGGTTACCGGACTGGTCACCGCGACGAAGGCGGGCCGGACGGCCGCCGGCCTGCTGGAGCAGGCCTGGCCGGACACCCGGTGGTATCCCGTGGCCGACCTGGCGCGGGCCTGGCGCGAGTGCGACCGCGTCGTGTGCTTCCTCGCGGTCGGCGCGGCCGTGCGGCTGCTCGCGCCGCTGCTGGGCGACAAGCACGACGACCCCGGAGTGGTGTGCGTCGACGAGGCGGGCCGCTTCGCGGTCGCCCTGACCGGCGGCCACGGCGGCGGCGCCAACAGGCTCGCGCACGAGGTCGCCTCCGTGCTGGGCGCCATGCCGGTCGTCACCACCGCGACCGACGCCACCGGCGCCGGCGCGCTCGACACGCTCGGCCTGCCGGTCGAGGGCGACGTCGCCGCCGTGACCCGGGCCATGCTCGACAGCCTGCCCGGTGATCTGCCCGGCGGCGAGGAGGTGACGCTCACCGCCGACGCCACCTGGCCGCTGCCGCCGCTGCCCGTCACCCCGTCGGCCACGCCACGCCCCCCGTGCGTCGTGGTGACCGATCGGGTCGTGGACCCGCCGCGACCGGCCGTCGTCGTCCGGCCGCCGAGCCTCGTCGTCGGCGTCGGCGCGAGCCGGGGCGTCGCCGCCGAGGAGGTCCTCGCGCTGATCCGCGACGCGCTGGCCGAGGCCGGGCTGTCGCCCCGGTCGGTCGTACGCCTGGCCACCGCCGACGTGAAGGCGGACGAGGCCGGCATCGTGGCGGCCGCCCGCGCGCTCGGCGTGCCGCTCGTCACCCACCCCGCCGAACGGCTCGCCGGGGTGGCGGTGCCGCATCCCAGCGAGGTCGTCCGCCGGGCGGTCGGCACCCCCAGCGTGGCCGAGGCCGCCGCGCTGGCCGACGGCGGCGACCTGGTCGTGCCCAAACGCAGGTCGGCGATGGCGACCGCCGCCGTCGCCCGGCTGCGCCCCCGCGGCAGGCTGGCGATCGTCGGACTCGGCCCCGGCGCCCGCGACCTGATGACCCCGCGCGCCGTGGCCGAGGTGCGCCGCTGCGGCCACCTCGTGGGCCTGGACCAGTACGTCGACCAGATCCGTGACCTGCTGCGCCCCGGCACCCGGGTGATCGCCTCAGGCCTCGGCGCGGAGGAGGAACGTGCCCGCACCGCCGTACGGCTGGCCCGCGAGGGGCACGCGGTCGCGCTGGTCGGCAGCGGCGACGCGGGCGTCTACGCGATGGCCGCGCCCGCGCTGGAGTTCGCCGACGACACCTTCGACGTCGTCGGCGTGCCGGGGGTGACGGCCATGCTCGCCGCCGGCGCGCTGCTCGGCGCGCCGCTCGGGCACGACCACTGCGCGATCAGCCTGTCGGACCTGCACACGTCATGGGAGGCGATCGAGCGGCGGGTGCGCGCGGCGGCCGACGCCGACCTCGTGGTCGCCTTCTACAACCCCCGCTCGCGCGGCCGCGACTGGCAGCTTCCCCGGGCGCTGGAGATCCTCGGCGAGCGGCGCGGCCCGGACACCCCGGCCGGCGTGGTGACCGACGCGAGCCGCTCCGGCGAGAGCGTCGCGCTGACCACGCTCGGGGCGCTCGACGTGTCCGCCGTGACGATGCGCAGCCTCGTGATCGTCGGCGCCACGTCCAGCCGGGCCGTGGCGGGCCGCTTCGTGACACCGAGGGGGTACGCGTGGCAGCCCTCTCCTACGTAGTCACCGGCGCGTGCGCCGGTTGCGGCGCCTGCCTGCTCACCTGTCCCGAGCACGCCATCCGGCCCGGCCCCGGCGGCGCGCTGATCGTGCTCGGCTCCCGGTGCACGAGCTGCGGCGAGTGCGCCGAAGTGTGCCCCGTCGACGCCGTGGCGGAGGTGCCGGCTTGAGAAGGGTGCACCCGATCGAAGCCCGGTCGTACGACATCCTGCGCTCGCGCGTGGACACCTCCGGGCTGCCGCCGCTGACCCGGGCCGTGACCGAGCGGGTGATCCACGCGAGCGCCGACCTCGACTACCTCGGCGACCTGGTCGTCTCGGCCGAGGAGGACCTTCGGCGGGCCGCCGCCGCCCTACGCGCCGGCGCCCCCGTCGTCACCGACGTCGAGATGGTCGCCGCGGGCGTCACCGCCGTCACCCCCGTCTGCCACGTCCGCCGGGCCGTCGCCGGGGACGGCCTGACCCGCAGCGCCGCCGCCGTCCGCCTCGCCTACGACGAGGTGGGCCCGGGGGCGGTGTGGGCCGTCGGCAACGCCCCCACCGCGCTGGAGGAGATCCTGCGCCTCGGCGTACGCCCCGCGCTCGTCGTCGGACTGCCGGTCGGCTTCGTCGGAGCGGCCGAGAGCAAGGCGGCCCTGCGCGCGTCGGGACTGCCCGCGGTCAGCAACCGCGGCGAGAAGGGCGGCTCGGCGGTCGCCGCCGCCGCCGTCAACGCACTTCTGTATTGGGAGGATCCCCTATGACCGGCTCGCCGGCGCTGCTCCTCGTCGGTCACGGCACGCGCGACGCGGCCGGTGTCCGCGACTTCCACCTGCTGGTCGAGGAGGTGGCCGCCCGCGCCTCCGTCCCGGTCGCCGGCGGGTTCATCGAGCTGTCCCGCCCGCCTCTGCGCGAGGCGGTCGCCGCGCTCACCAGCGCCGGGCACACCCGACTCGGCGTGGTGCCGCTCGTGCTGGTCGCGGCCGGGCACGCCAAGGGAGATGTGCCCGCCGCGCTCCGCCGGGAGGCGCTGCGCCACCCCGGTCTCGGCTACGCGTACGGCAGGCCGCTCGGGCCGCACCCCACACTGCTCGGCCTGCTGGACGAGCGGCTGGACGCCGTGCTCGACCCGTCCGAGCGCGCGGAGACGACCGTGGTGCTCGTCGGCCGCGGCTCCTCGGACCCGGACGCGAACGCCGAGCACGTCAAGGTCGCCCGGCTGCTGTGGGAGGGACGCGGCCTGGGTGGTGTCGAGCCCGCGTTCATCAGCCTCGCCGATCCCGGCGTCGCGGCCGCGCTGGAGCGGGCCCGGCTGCTCGGCGCCCGCCGGATCGTCGTCCTGCCGTACTTCCTGTTCAGCGGGGTGCTGCCGGACCGCACCGCCGCCCAGGCGCGTGAGTGGGCCACGGCGCACCCCGAGGTCGAGGTGCGCTGCGCCGGCGTCATCGGGCCCGCGCCCGCCCTGGCCGGCCTGGTGCTGGAACGCTACGACGAGGCGCTGCGCGGCGACATCCGGATGAACTGCGACACCTGCCTCTACCGGGTGCCGCTGCCGGGCCACGAGCACCGGGTGGGCGCCGCGCAGCACCCGCACCACCACCCGGACGACCCGGCGCACGTGCACGTCTAGGCCAGCTCCCGCACGAGCGTGGTGAGGGCCGGGCCGAGGGGGGCGTCGAAGGTCATCAGCGCCTCGCCGTCGCCCCGGGTCGGCCCCTGATTGATGATCGCTACGGGGATCGACCGGGCGGCGGCGTGCCGCACGAACCGGTAGCCGGACATGACGGTCAGCGACGACCCCAGGACGAGCAGCAGGCCGGCCCGTTCGGTGAGCGCGTAACACTCCTCGACCCGTGACGGCGGCACGTTCTCGCCGAAGAACACCACGTCGGGCTTGAGCACGCCGCCGCAGCCCTCGCAGTCGACCGTGCGGAACGTCTCGACCTCGTCGGCGCCCAGCACCGCGTCGCCGTCGGGGTTGATCATCGCGTTGATCACTTCTCTGCGGGCGTGCCAGCCGGGATTGGCCGCGCGCAGCCGCCGGTCGAGCGTGTGGCGCGGGGTGCGCCGTCCGCAGGCGAGGCAGCGCACCCGGTGCAGGCTGCCGTGCAGCTCCACGACCCCGTCCGCGCCCGCCGCCTGGTGCAGGCCGTCCACGTTCTGCGTGATGATCCCGGCGACCAGGCCGCGGCGCTGCAGCTCCGCGACCGCGCGGTGACCGGCGTTGGGCGAGGCGTCCACGATGTGACGCCACCCCAGGTGGCTGCGCGCCCAGTAGCGTCTGCGGGCGGCGGCGCTGCTGACGAACGTGTGGTAGGTCATCGGCTCGGCCCTGCGCCTGCGGCCGGTCTCCCCCCGGTAGTCGGGAATCCCGGACTCGGTCGACAGGCCGGCCCCGCTGAGGACCACCACCTCGCCGTCCGCCATGAGATCGGCCAGCATGCCCCACCGCTCGGCGGTCTCCGCGTCGCGCACCACAGTCACGCTTCCATGGTGCCCGACGCGCCGCGCATGTCAGGCCCGGCCCTCCCCCAGCCGTACGTCGAAGATCACTTCGACCTCGTCGCGCAACTTGAGCGCGCCGAAGAAGGCGGAGTAGGGGCGGATCCCCCACTCGGACTGCACGACGGTCGCCCGGCCGCGCGCCCGCCCGTCCGCGAACGCGCCGTCCACCATGACCGGCCGGGAGACCCCCACGATCGTCAGGTCGCCCTCGACGCGGAACGCCTCGGGACCGCCCTCCACCCGCGTCGACCGGAACGTGACCAGAGGGTGCTGGTCCGCCTTGAGGACCTTGTCGCGCATGTTCTTCTCGATCTCGACCCGGTCGGAGTCGGTGAGCGGCTTGACCCCGCCCGTCCCCTCGCGCACCCGCATCGAGGCCACCTCGGCCTCCACCGTCACCCGGCAGCCCGCCGGGTCGTCCGGCGTCACCACCGCCTCGCCACGCCACCGGGTGACCTCGATCGTCAGGTCGTGCCCGGCCTTGGCGCCCAGCCCGGCGCGGCCGGTGAGGACCAGGAGCCTGCCCGACCTCGGTCCCAGCGCGTACGTGCCCGCCTCGACGTCCATTTCATGGGCATTCCCGGCAAACGGGCCGGAGATGTCAGTGCCGGACGCTCAGCTGAAGGTCGACTCTGCCCCCTGGCGGTGATCCACAGCGTGTTCTACCGTGCTCGGAGCCGCATCCTGACGAAAGGCGGAAACAGCGTGGACCAGGACGACAAGGCACTCTCCCTGGCACCCGTCGTGCCGTGCACGGACCTCGGCGCGGCGGTCGAGACGTGGTCGGCCCTGCTGGGGGCCACCCCGACATTCGTGGACGGCGACCGTTGGGCGCAGTTCGACCTGCCGTCGGGGCGACTGGCACTGGCCGGCACCGACCGGACGACGACCGCGCCGTCCGTCATGGTGAAGGTGCCCGACGTCGAGCGCGCCAGGGAGCGCGCCACCGCACTCGGTCTCACGGTCGGCGAGATCGAGCGGGGCCCGCACGAGCACAGGTGCACGGTACGTGGGCCGAACGGCTGGGACGTCGTCTTCTACTCCCCGGTTTGATCACAACCCACCTCCTTTACGTTGTAGATTTCGCGCTGCCGGTCAGCTCGTGCCTGCGGCGCAGCAGCGCCGCCCGCCGGAGGTGGGCGCGCACCACCAGCACCACGGCCACCGCCGCGAACAGACCTCCGACCGCCAGGGCGAGCCACGCCCCCGTGCCTCGTTGCACGGCCACGACGGTCACGATCGCGGTGGTGGCCAGCGAGGCGGCCAGGCCGATCCAGGCGGCGATCACCCGGTCGGCGGCGAACAGCGGAACCCGGCGCGTCAGCAACCACCCGCCGTACCCGGCCCAGGCCAGGCAGAACACCGTGAGCGACGCGAACGCCAGGCGAGTGCGCCCGGGCAGCGGGCCGGGCTCCGACCACCACAACGTGCTCACGAAGACCGCGCCGGCCACGCCGGCCAGTAGCGCCGTCACCGCCCGGATCCGCGTTCTGAGCGACAGCACGGGCGCCAGGCGCTCGATCATGTCCTGCGCCGACTGGCGCGGCTCGTTGTTCATGACGTACGTCCCTTCTCCTCCAGGTGCTCACGCAGCAGGCGACGGGCGCGGTTGAGCCGGGACTTGACCGTTCCGGCCGGGATCCGGCAGACCTGCGCGCATTCGTCGACCGGCAGGTCCTCCAGGTAGAACAGGACGAGGATCTCTCGTTCCAGCACCGGCAGAGCCGACAGCACGTTCACCAGCGCGGCACGGTTCACCATGGCCTCAGCCGGATCCTCGGCGATCCCTTCGCCCGCGATGTCGCCGAATCCCGTGGCCTCCTCGGCCTGGGCGTACTCGTCACGCAGCCGGTCGATGACCGAGCGCCGGGCGATCGTGAACAGCCACGGCGCGAACCGACCGGGTTCCCTGAGCCGGGGCAGGCCGCGGACCACCGCCAGCCAGATTTCCTGACTCACGTCGTCGGCCCGGTCGGCGTCCAGCATGCGCCGCACGTACGTCCACACCGGCATCCGCCATCGATCCAGCAGTTCGGCCAGCGCTCCACGCTCGCCTAGCTGAGCGCGGATCACCAGCAGCTCATCGGTCATCTCGTCCTCCCGTCACCTTGCACAGTCGGGCGAGAAGCCAAGAAGGTTCACGGTTTGCAGCAGGCCGCTCGTTCGGGGCTCATGACCCGTCTCTCACCGGCGCCCCTGGTAGGTGAAGGCCCAGCGGTCTTTGCCTGCCTTGCGGCGGGTGTAGTGGTCGGGGTGTTGGTAGCGGTCGCGGTTGTGGAACTGGCAGGCGGGGCCGAGGAGCTTGAGGTCGGTCAGGCCGCCGGTGCTCCAGTTGTCGGCGTGGTCGATCTGGCACTTGGTGGCGGGCAGGGGGCAGCCGTCGATCCAGCAGGTGGCGTAGCGGGCGAAGACGGCCCGCCGCTGGGCCGGGGTGGCCAGGCGGACCTTGCGGCCCATGTCCAGCACCTGCCCCTCGGCATCCATCACCAGGCGCATGAGGGTGGAGGTGCGGGCCAGGCGGTGCACGCCGGAGACGGGCAGCACCTGCCCGGTCGCCAGCAACAACCCCGGCGCCGTCCCCAACAGTGGACCCAGCAGTGGACCCAACACCGTCCCCAGCAACGTCCCCCACGCCGCGCCCGGCCCCGCCCCCGGCAGCCCTCCGGCCGACGCTCCCGGCTCTGCCCCCGGTGACGCCCCCGGCTCTGCTCCCAGCGCACCGGACCGCGACGCCGGCTCTGGCCTGGACATGCCGGACGGCGTCTCGGTTCCTCGCGGTCCTCCCGGTGGCGTTTGCGGTGCGGTTGCCGATGTGGTGCCGAACCTGCCGCCCGGCTGGTGCCGCGCCATGCCGGAGTGGGCACATCCGCACGCGTCCTGGCCGTGCCAGGGGTGCTCGTGGCCGTCGTCCTCACGC